>SFEG01000024.1 GCA_004558025.1 Clostridiales bacterium | reverse complement strand
CGAGGTCTACTCGAACACCGGCGGCCAGGCATCCAAGGCATCCAACATCGGTCAGGTCGCGCAGTTTGCGGCAGCGGGCAAGGAGATAAAGTCCAAGTCCCTGGCCGAGATCGCGATGACTTACGGCTATGTTTACGTTGCTCAGATCGCAATGGGCGCAAACATGATCCAGACTCTCAAGGCCATCAAGGAAGCGGAAGCTTACCCCGGCCCGTCGATCATCATCGCCTACTCTCCCTGCGAGATGCATTCGATCAAGGGCGGCATGACCAACTGCCAGTCCGAGATGAAGAAGGCTGTCGAGTGCGGCTACTGGAACCTCTTCCGCTACAATCCCGCGGCAGAGACCGGTAAGTTCACCCTCGACTCCAAGGCTCCCGCAGGCGGCTACCGTGAGTTCCTCATGAACGAAGCTCGCTACAACCGTCTGACCCGTGAGTTCCCTGACCGCGCAGAGAACCTGTTCGAGCGCAACGAGGAGAATGCAAAGGCTCGCTACGAGCATCTGCAGCGTCTCATCGAGATGTACAAGTAAGCAAAAATTCAAAATGCACAGTGCCGAACGGCACTGTGCATTTTCTTGACTTATGGTATACAATATAGATATAAAATCTTTTAAGGAGTGATGATCATGAGCAAAAACCTGGTCGCATACTTTTCCCCCACCGGCGCAACAAAGGTCTTAGCGCAGACGCTCGCCGAAGCTTTGGACGGTGACCTGTTTTAGATAGTTCCCTAGATCCCGTACAAGAGCGGCGATCTCAACTGGATGGACAAGAAAGCGCGTTCTACGATCGAGATGAACGATCCCGCCTCGCGCCCCGCAATAGCAAAAATGCCTGATGTCGGCGCTTATGACAGGATATACGTCGGCTTCCCGATCTGGTGGTACGTTGCACCGAGGATAATAAACACCTTCCTCGAAGCCTGCGAGCTTGACGGCAAGACCGTCATCCCCTTTGCGACCTCCGGCGGCAGCGGCATGGGCAAGACTAATTCGGTTCTCAAGCCGAGCTGCGGCGGAGCAAAGCTCGTTGAAGGCAAGGTGTTCAGAAAAAGTGCTTCCAAGGCAGACCTCGCCGCATGGGCGGCGAGCGTTTGATCCTGAAAAAAAGCCAAGGTCAAATGACCTTGGCTTTTCAATTATGCTGCTTTTTTCCGAGCCTTACATTCAGGAGAACAATGGCAGACAGCACGAGGACTATTCCCGCCGCGCTCATCGGCGTGAGCGCCTCTTTATAGATCACAACGCCCACTATCGTAGCGACGACCGGCTCGACCGAGGCCATTATGGATGCCTTGCCGTTTTCAAGCCCCTCAAGGCCGTGAGTATAGAAAAGATACGGCAGGAAGCAGGTCACGAGCCCCGTCGCAAAGGCAAAGCCGAAATTCGGCGCGGTCTGCGTTATGATATCGAGATACTCCGTTCCGCCGACTATCGTCGCACCGACGGCGGCGAGCAGGCAGGAGTAAAAGTTTATCGTCAGGCTCGAGTATCCGCGGTTTAGCGCAAAGCGGCCGAAGATGCTGTATAGCGCATAGCACACCCCGGCGGTAAGGCCGAGCGCCAGTCCGATGGGCGTTATCTTTGCTCCTCCCCCGCCGATGCCCGAGACGAGACAGCAGCCGGCAAAGGCGAGCACCATGGCAATAAGCTTCTGACCCGTGAGCTTTTCCTTAAACAGCAGCGCAGAAAACAGGATAACGAAGCACGGCGCCGTATACAGCAGTATCGCCGCTGCCGAAAGGCTCATATAGTCCATGGCTTTAAAATAGCACACGCCGAAGATGAGCAGCGAAACGATGCCGCTTCCGAGGAATATCCACGCATCCTTCAGGCGTATCTTAAACGCCTTGCGGTCGCTTATGAGAAGGACGATGCCGAACAGCACGGCAGCGAAAACACATCTTACCGCGATGCAGCTTATCGCCGATACGCCCATCGTATCGAGCGTGCGTCGGAAAAATCCCATGAAGCCCCACAGCGATCCGGCAAGAATGACGCTTACTACATATTTGTTTTTCATCAGACAATCCCTCCTATCCATGAGGCCAGCGGCACATAAATTATCGGCAGCATGATCGCCGGGAGCAGATTCGGAACATTGACCTTGCGATCGGTAACTCCGATCATGTTAAGTCCCATTCCGATGAATATCGCACCGCCCACCGCGCTCATCTCCGTTATGACCTCTGTGCTGAGAAATGGCGAGAGCGCGCCCGCGAGCAAAATGAGAAGGCCTTCCCAAATAAGCACCGGGACGAGCGACAGAGCAACGCCGATGCCCATTGCGGCCTACATTGCCGCGGCGGCTACTCCGTCGATGACCGTTTTTGTGTACAGAACGCTGTAGCTTCCTCGCAGGCCGGCATCGAGCGAGCCCATTATCGCCATTGCTCCGACCGTGAACATTACCGACGCGCTTATAACTCCGTCAGCAAAGCGGCCCTCTGCATACTTATTGCTCTCAAACAGCTTGGCAACTCTGAAGCCCATGCCGTCTATGAAATCATCTATCTTCAGAGCCTGTCCGATTACCGCGCCTATTGCCAGGCACAGGACGATGCACATGGTGTTTGACGAGCCGACCATACCCTGCACGCCGACCGAAACAACGACGAGTCCCATCACGGTCATGAGGCAGTCGACCAGCTTGTGATTTATTTTTGTTCTGAGCAGCGTTCCGCAGTTCCGCCGATAAGGATGCCCAAAGCGTTGACTATTGCAGCGATCATATGATGACCTTCTCTAATATAAAATATAAAATATATGAACACAACGAGCTTATTTTAATTACTTCGTTTCCAATAGTCAACACTCATTTTTATGTGATTGACAAAAAAATAAGTAGTGTGCTATTATTGCAAATGTCAAGCGAACATTTGCGGGTATGATGGAATTGGCAGACATGCGAGATTTAGGTTCTCGTGCTTACGGCGTGCAGGTTCGACCCCTGTTACCCGCACCACGAATTGCGGCGGCTTTGCATCAAAGCCGCTGTGTTTTTTCGCCGTGTGCGAATAAATATGCAATATTTGTGTTGACAAAGCGCAGATAATGTGTTTTAATCCATATTGTCAATATAATATTCGCTGCCCTTACCACCGGGTGAGGGATCACAGGCGCACGGGACTTTTCCGTAGGTACGGCGTGGGAACACGTTATAAGGAAGAGCCTCGGGCGTTTTATTGTTTTTTAGGAGGTATAACAATGAAGATCAAGCCTTTTGAAGTTGAAGAATGGATGAACGCCTATGAAACGGGCGCAAGGTACAACATAGCCGAAACCTGCGTTAACTCGGTATCGCTTGACGAGCTTTTTAATATAACGGGTGTGGATAAGGCCGCATTTCTTAACGGCCTTGCCGCACAGCGCCTGACCTACGGACATATTGAAGGTCTTCCTGAGTTCAAAAGCGGCATCTGCAAGCTGTATAAGACTCTGCAGCCGGACGAGATCGTCACGACCCACGGCGCGTCGGGCGCAAACCACCACGTTTTCTACTCGCTCATCGACCCCGGCAACCGCGTTATCAGCATCATGCCGACCTATCAGCAGCTGTACTCCATACCCGAATCCTTCGGCGCGGATCTTAAGCTTCTTCATCTGAGCGAGAGCAACGGGTTCCTGCCCGATCTTGATGAGCTCAAGGCGCTCGCCGTTCCGGGAACGAAGATGATCTGCATAAATAACCCCAATAACCCCACGGGTGCGCTGATGTCGAAGGAGATGCTCATGCAGATAGTCGAGATCGCAAAAAGCGTGGGTGCCTACGTCATGTGCGACGAGGTCTACCGCCATCTGACGCAGGACGACGAGTGGAGCGAATCGATAGTTGATCTTTACGATAAGGGCATCTCCGTCAGCAGCATGTCCAAGGTGTTCTCGCTTGCGGGCATCCGCCTCGGCTGGATAGCGACGCACGACAAGGAAGCCGTCAAGGCCTTCCTGTCGCACAGGGACTATAATCTTGTAAGCTGCGGCATGCTCGACGAAGCCGTCGCCGCTCTCGCGCTTTCCGGAAGCGGCAATATCCTTGCTCGCAACAAGGCCATAGTGCGCGAAAACCTCGCCATACTCGATAAATGGGTGCAGGAAACGCCGCAGGTGCATTACGTTAAGCCGCAGGCCGGAACGACCGCGCTGGTATATTACGATCTCGATATCCCCTCCTACGACTTCTGCCTTGACATGTATAACCAGACCGGCGCGTTCGTCACACCCGGCGACTGCTTCGAGCAGCCGCACAGCTTCCGCCTCGGCTACGCCTGCTCGAAAGAGGAGCTGATCGGCGGACTCAATGCCATGACCGATTATCTCGGCACACTGTGAATAGTTTTACTGCCCTGTGGTTTTCCACAGGGCAGCTTTCCTAAAATTTCAGTTTTTCCATTCTGTTGAAGGCTTCGCGCAGCTTATCTGTGCCGACGGTGCAGGCTATGCGGATATGTCCCTCGCCGGTTTCGCCGAAGGCCGCGCCGTCGGCTGCGAGAATATGTGCTTTATTAAGCAGCTCTGCGCAGAACTGCGCGGAGCCGAGACCCGTGCGTCTTATCGAAGGAAAGAGATAAAACGTTCCGCGCGGCTCGCAAATCTCAAAATAGGGTATACTCCTTATCCGCTCGGCGGCATAGAGAACGCGCTCGCGGTATTCTTTTATATATCGCTCCCTGATGCTTTTCCTGTCGTGCAGCGCCTGTATCGCCGCGCGCTGGGATATGGACGGGGCTGTGTAGATAAGCGCACCGTTTATCCGCTGCATAGTGCTTATAAGCTCAGGCTCGGCTATGACCGCGCCGACTCGCCAGCCGGTCATGAGGTAGTTTTTCGAAAAGCTGTTTAGCGTTACTGTCCTCCCGGCGGCTCCGGGCAATGTGCGCATGGGCATAAAGGGCTCGGAAAACATGTAGGACGTGTATATCTCATCGGCAACGATGAGGAGATCGTGTGCTGCAGCGGTATCGGCGAGCAGCTGCATCGTATCTTTCCCGTAGGCCATCGCCGTGGGATTTGTGGGATTATTGAATATCATCGCCTTTGTGCGCTCGCTTATCGCGGCCTCAAGGCGCTCTTTTTCTATTTCAAAGCCCTCATCCGCGTAGGTCGGCACCTCGACGCATACGCCGCCTGCGAGCTCTATCTGCTCCTTATACATCGAAAAATACGGCGAGAAAACAAGCACCTCATCGCCGGGATCGAGGATAGCGAGCATCACGAGCGACATGCCCAGGCAGCTCGAGGCCGTGACGAGCACCCGCTCGGGCTCAATATGCTGCGCGAAATCCTCCTCCCACGCGCGGCAGCAGGTATCGATGAGCTCGGGGTCGCCGTGCGGATCACCGTAGTGCGTGTATCCCGCCTTCGCGTCGCGGAACGCGGCGTCTATGATCCTTTCGTCGGTCACGATATCCGTATCGCCGATGCTGAGGTCTATAAGATCCGTATACCTTGCCAGCGCCGCGGTATCAAGGCTCAGCCCGCCGCCGAAGGAACGGAATCTTTTTGCTATGAATCTTTCCATTTTGATGCGCCTTTCAATTTTATTTTTTTATTATGCCACACGCAAAGCGCAGATTCAATAGGCCACTCTTGAAAAAAGCGGGCATTGTGCTATAATACAGTCAAAGACTTTTTGGGGAGTGGTTTTTATGAAAAAACATTCAAAGAACACCGTCGTCGTCGAGGCTCAGCCCGAGGATATAAGTCCCCTGGAGCTTCTGCAGCCCGGCAAGCTCAATAAGCGCAATGTCATGCGCCTTATGCGCAAGGTCGATATCAAAAAGGTCGGCATTGTCGCGGGCGGTGCGGCTGCCGCGCTGTCGGTCATGAGCCTCACCGGACGTTATACCTTCTATAAGGGCATCGTCGCCGGAGAGCTCAAGCGTCAGCTCACACCGGTGAACAAAAAGCTTGATGAGCTCAAGGCTCAGAATGCCGAGCTCAAGGCCGAGGTCGAGCGTCTTCAGGCGCAGCAGACCGAGGAAGAGAAGTAAACTTACATACGAAAAATCCCGTATCGAGCGATACGGGATTTTTGTTTTTCTAATCCTGTCTCTCGGCAAGCGGTCTGCCGTTTACGGCGTTTCGCGCGATAACATACAGCACCGAGCAAAGCGGAACGCTTATGAGCATGCCCACAACGCCCATGGCATTGCCGCCGATCGTTACGGCAACGAGCACCCATATGCCCGGAAGTCCGACGGATTTGCCGACGACCTTGGGATAGATGAGATTGCCCTCAAACTGCTGAAGGACAATGATGAACACAACAAACCACACTGCCTGGATGGGTTTTACCAGCAGTATCAGGAACGCGCCGATGGCCGTTCCGATAAACGCGCCGAACACGGGGATGAGCGCCGTGAAGCCGACGAGCACGGATATCGCCGGAGCGTAGGGCATACGGAAGATAGACATACCGATAAAGCACAGGATGCCTATTATCACTGCCTCCGTGAGCTGGCCGGTTATGAAATTCGTGAACGTGCGGTTTATCAGGTCGAGCATATCGAGAAGCTTCTGCATCTTCTCGGGCTTCATCAGCCTTGCCAGCACCTTCTTCGACTGGCGCTTGAGCGTCTCCTTCTGCGCGAGAACGTAAATTGAAAACGCGAGGGCGAGAACGAAGTTAATGACCGCCGTTACGATGGACGTCGTTGCCGACAGGGTCGTATTAATCACAGCCGTGCCGCCGTCCTTGAGGAATTCAATGAGCTTATCGGTGTTAAAGTCAAACTGCGGCAGGTCAACGCCGTATTTGACCAAACGCTCAGACAGCGCTTCCCACCAGCTTTCGACCTCGGCGGCATAAGACGGGATCATGCTGACAAGCGAGGATATCGAATCACTCAGCTCGGGGATGATGAGGAATACGACCGCGAGAATTATGCCGATAATGAGCAGTATGCTCAAAAGCAGGCATATCGGGCGCTTGAGCTTTTCGACCCACTTGCCCTTGCACTTGCTGAGCACCTTCAGCCACATCCGCTCTATCGGGCGCATGATGACATTGACGACATAGGCAATGCACAGGCCGATGACAAAGGGCGAAAAGAGCGCATACAGCTCGCCGATGTACTTAAACAGCATCTTGTGGTTATACACCGCCCATATCAAGACGACCGTGAAGGTTATTATGAGAAGTATTCGTTTTACGGTTTTTTTGCTGATATCCAATGCACTCTCCCCTTTTTTACTGAACACTGAACAGAATGTCTCCGTAGGTCGGATACGGCCAGAATTGCTTTGCGGTGTTCATTTCAAGCTCGTCGACGCTCTGTCTTAGCGCCTCCTGAGCCGGGAGCACCTTATCGCGGAACACCGACGCTCTCGTATAATTATCCGAGTATTCGTCGGCGCTCGCGGCCGCCGCGGCAAGCGCCTTCACATTCGTTACCGTTTCGCTGATAAGCGCGCTTATCTTTGCCGCCTGCTCCTTTTCGAAGCTGTTGTCTATCCCGAGCTGTGCCTTGGAAAGCGCGGTGTCGGAAAGCTGCTTTGAGTAAGCGCTTGCGGCCGGCAGGATATCCTGCCAGACCATCTCCTGCATGGTCTGTGCCTCAATGCGGATGACCTTGCAGTAGTTATCGAGCTTCATCTTGTATCGCGCGGCGAGCTCGATCTCGGAATAGACCCTGTGGCGCGCAAAGAGATCGACATTCTTTATATCGAGGTAGTACGGCACGCAGTCTACCGTCGTGCGGAAGTTTTTAAGTCCGCGCGAGGCGGCCTCCTTCAGCCATTCGTCGCCGTAGCCGTTGCCGTTGAAGATGATGCGCTTGTGCTTTTTTATAACACTGCGGATAAGCTCGTGCAGGCTCGTTTCAAAATTGTCCGCATTTTCAAGAATGTCGGCATATTTGCGCAGTGACTCTGCCACCGCGGTATTGAGCACCACATTCGCTCCTGAGATGGAGGTAGACGAGCCGAGCATGCGGAACTCGAACTTATTGCCCGTGAAGGCAAAGGGCGAGGTACGGTTGCGATCGGTCGCGTCGCGCGCGAATTTCGGCAGAACGTGGACGCCGACCTTTATCTGCTCCTTTTCCTTGCCGCCGTAGGGCGTGTCGTTTTCAATAGCCTTGAGTATCTCCTCAAGCTCCTCGCCGAGGAACACGGAGATGATCGCCGGGGGCGCTTCGGCAGCGCCGAGGCGGTGGTCGTTCGCGGCGCTGGCAACGGATATGCGCAGCATGTCCTGATAATCATCGACTGCCTGCAAAACGGCGCACAGCATCAGCAGAAACTGTGCGTTCTCATACGGAGTTTCGCCCGGCTCAAGAAGATTTAATCCCGTGTCTGTCGTCATCGACCAGTTATTGTGCTTGCCAGAGCCGTTCACGCCGGCAAAGGGCTTTTCGTGCAGCAGGCAGACCATATCGTACTTTCGCGCAAGCTTCTGCATGAGCTCCATGGTTATCTGATTGTGGTCGGCTGCGATATTGGTCGTAGTGTATATCGGCGCAAGCTCGTGCTGCGCGGGGGCGACCTCGTTGTGCTCGGTCTTCGCCAGAACGCCGAGCTTCCAGAGCTCCTCGTCGAGCTCCTCCATGAACGCCGCAACGCGCGGCTTTATAGTTCCGTAATAGTGGTCGTCAAGCTCCTGTCCCTTGGGCGGCTGAGCACCGAAGAGTGTTCTGCCGGTGTACATTATATCCTTGCGTTTTTCATAAACGCTTTTATCTATGAGAAAATACTCCTGCTCCGGGCCGACGGTGGTCTTTACGGCAGTGACGTCAGTGTTGCCGAAAAGCCTTAAAACGCGCAGCCCCTGACGATTTATCGCTTCCATTGAGCGCAGAAGCGGCGTTTTCTTATCCAGCGCCTCGCCGCCGTAGGAGCAGAACGCCGTCGGGATACACAGGACATTATCCTTTATAAATGCATACGAGGTCGGATCCCATGCCGTGTAGCCGCGCGCTTCAAAGGTCGCGCGCAGTCCGCCGGTGGGGAAGCTCGATGCGTCCGGCTCGCCCTGAATGAGCTCCTTGCCGGAAAACTCCATAATTATTCTGCCGTTATCGCTTGGGGAGATGAAGCTGTCGTGCTTTTCGGCGGTGATGCCGGTCATCGGCTGGAACCAGTGGGTAAAGTGAGTTGCGCCCTTTTCAAGCGCCCAGTCCTTCATGGCGTTTGCCACGACCTCGGCCGTATCGCCGTCAAGCCGCTCGCCGAGCTTTATTGAGCGTTGGACCTGCTTATATGCCTGCTTGGGGAGCCGCGCCTGCATGACACAGTCGTTAAACACCATCGAGCCAAACATTTCTATAACATTTTTCATAAACAGATCCGCCTTTCGTGCTGCGGCGCTTAAAAGCGCTTTAATAGGAGAATTATATTACCCCCCACTTCTTTTTGTCAACGCTTATATGTAAAAGCGTTGACAAATATATATCATGCGTGTATACTAACTGTGCTAATCAAAACCACACAGTTCAAGCTGACGAGAGGCTTATGAAAAACAACCTGAAAAACAATTTGCTGTGGATGGCGCTTCTGGTCGTTATATCGGCAATAACAATAAAAATAGTCACGTCCTGCTCGAAAGGCTTTTCGTGTGGACGTTTTCTGTGCTTTTTAAAGGGTGCGGAGCCCATGTGGATGCTCCTTGCCGCCGTGTGTGCCTTCGGCTTCATTTATTTTGAAGGACTCGGCCTGCAATGCACCTGCCGCTTTTTCGGGCATGGCTTTTCTGCCGGAAAGGGCATAGTATTTTCGGCGACGGACATTTTCTTTTCCGCGATAACGCCGTCGGCCTCCGGCGGCCAGCCGGCAGCACTCATACTGATGATGAAAAACGGAGTTCCGGCGGCGGTATCGGCCATCGCACTGCTTTTAAATCTTGTTATGTACACGGTCGCCATACTGCTCATAAGCGTCGTGTGCTGCATGGTCTATCCGGGCATATTTATGCGCATGGGTCTTGCACCCAAGCTGTTTATAGCTTTCGGTGTCATCGTTCAGATAGCGTTTATCGCGCTGTTTTTGATGTGCATTTTTAGTGACAGGCTCATACTGAATGTCTGTCGCTGGGGGCTTAGGCTGCTCTGCAAGCTGCATATTTATAAAGGCTACGACAAGCAGTACGAAAAGCTTATCGCAATGATAAAGCAGTATAAGGAGTGCGGTGCGCTTTTGCGGCGCGAAACGGGACTTCTCATAAAGGTCTTCCTGTGCAATCTTGCACAGAGGCTGTCGGTCATCCTGGTCTCGGTCTGCGTATTTCTCGCGGTCGGCGGAAAGGCCGTCTGCGCGTTCAAGGCTTTCTCTGTGCAGGCGCTCGCGGTTTTGGGCTCGAACGCCGTGCCGATCCCCGGCGCTGTCGGCGTTGCCGATTATATCCTGCTCAGCGGCTTCAAGCAGCTCGTGCACGATCCTGTGAGCGTCGAGCTTTTAAGCCGCGGCATGAGCTTCTATTCGACCATCCTGTTCTGCGGCATACTGTTGCTGTGCGTACTTATTAAAATGAAAACGGTGAAGAAACATGACCTCTAAGAAAATGGCTATCGGCCTTACCTGCTGCTATTTCAAGCATCTCGGCTGGCCGGCACGCCGCATCATGACAAACCCGATACTTACCGCCGTGGTCGGCGCATATATGGACACAAGGTGTTCTGTACGGCGCATCGACGGCTTCATCCGCGCCAATGCTCTTGACATGAGCGACTATGTCAAGCAGGATTATCGCTGCTTCAACGACTTTTTCACCCGTCAGGTCAAGGACGGAGCTCGCCCGGTGAATATGGATCCCGGCACGCTCATATCCCCCTGCGACGGATATATGTCGGCATATAAAATAAGCGCTGACTCGGAGTTTGCGATAAAAAACAGCTGGTACAACGTCGATGATCTCGTCGGCGGCGCTGACGTTGCCGAAGATTACATGAACGGTACATGTCTTGTACTGCGCCTCGGCGTCGAGAATTACCATCGCTACTGCTACATCGACGACGGCTTCAAAAGCAGCAACCGGCACATTCAGGGGCGATATCACCCCGTGCAGCCGATCGTTGTGCGCAAAAGGCCCGTGTTCATTCAGAACACGCGCGAATACTGCGTTCTGTACACCGAAAATTTCGGTCCCGTAGTTCAGATCGAGGTTGGCGCATGCCTCGTCGGCAAGATAGAAAACTACCGTCAGGCGGGCGTCATTCACCGCGGAGAGGAAAAGGGGCTGTTCCGCTTCGGCGGCTCGACAATAGTTCTGCTGTTTAAGGAAGGCGTGCTCGATCTTCCGCAGGAGGTCTTTGACGACACTCTGCGCGGCAAAGAGCACCCCGTGCGCTTCGGCAGCGAGATATGCAAAAAAGCTCAGGTCAAATGACCTGAGCTTTTTCATTTACTTGATTTTTTCGTTGAGCTCTGCGAAAAATGCGCCGACAAATGCTGCAAACTCCGCAGTCTCGGGGTGATCGTCCGCGCTTTTATTCCAGCACAGTGCGACCTCGCCGTATTCGTCGACGTTTATATCGCGATAGAGCTTTCCGACGGACGCGTCCAGCGTCACGATATTGGGCATGTATGCATAGCCGAGACCGCCGAGCACACCTTTAAAGACGATTTTTATTTAATAATAACGCTCTCTGCCGGGGGATTTCATAAGCTCCTGCTTTGAGCCAATGAAGAGCTTATAAAACCAAACGCCGGGCATGAACACGATATACACCCAAAGGCAGGAAAGGAACACGCGCAATCTGCTCGGCTCGGAGACCTTGACGGCGCGCGACTCGGTGTAGACCATTTTGCCGAGCTTATCCGGGCATGAGCTTTCACACAGGCCTCAGCCGAGGCACTTATCGAGGTCGAGCCTACGCCTGCCGTTTTCGTCAAAGCTCATCGCTCCGACGGGACATGCCTTGACACACTTACCGCAGCGGGAGCACTTATCCTCCTCAAACTTCGGAAGATACGGGCCATTATAGTTCACAAACGGAACGTGATACTGCGTTTTGAGCGTCAGCGGCATGCAGCAGCAGGCGCAGCAGAAGCAGAGGTTGTCCTGATACGGCTGCACGCAGGATTCGACGACGGAGATGAGTCCCCGCTCGTGGCACATGTCCGCAACCTTGAGGCACTCCTCGATGCTCACAGGACGCTCTCCGGCTTTCTTTTTCATTTGCCCGTAGAAATTCAGGCCGAAGCAGGTGTTGAGAGGATGGTCACAGTTTCCCCTGACCGAGCGGCACACGCAGGGCGAAACGGCGATATCCGTCGTGTTTTTGATTATCTCCTTAGCCACATCGATGGGCACGACGACTGAATTTGTGTGTATGTAGCGATAGTGCCACTCGAGCGCCTTGCGGATAAGCGGCCCGATCACGGGCTTTACGGCCAGCTTTCCCATCATATACGAAAAGCGCACGACATCGACGGTGTTTTTAAGGTGCTTTTTCAGGAAATTGCGGCGGAAACGCGCGTCGCTGTCATAAATGGTTATGCCCTCTATCTCGACCTTGCGCGAAGTGTATCTGTTCTCTGTGCTCATGGTTTTTACCTCCCTGTATCTTTGATCTGATAAAACCTTAACACAGGGCCGCCGCTATTTCTAATACTTTGTTTTGTATGCTATGATAACGCCGCAGGTTATGATTCCATAACCTGCGGCGTCTTATCTCTTATTTTCTTATTTTCCTGAGGAATCTTTTGAGCTTCTTGAGCTCAAGCTTCCAATATATTGAGCGGACGAAGGGGAACACGGTCATCAGTGCCTTGCCGATGGCAAACAGCGGGCAGGGCGAAACGCTCTTTTTGCCCTTTTCTATGCCGCGCACCATCTTTTTCGCGACCGTCGTGGGGCGCTGCACCGGAAAGGGCTTTTCAAACTGAACTCCGTCGGCCGCGACCTTGAAGAAATTCGTGTCAGTCGCCACGGGGTAGAGGCAGGTAAACTTCATATTGTCCGGTTTTTCGAGGCGTATCGCCTGCTGGAAGCCCTCAAGTCCGAACTTCGACGCGCTGTATATCGCGTATCCCGGCATTGCCATCTGGCCTATTGCGCTTATGGTGAACGCAAGGTGGCCTTCCCTGCCGTTTAAGTGCTGAACATATTTTGAATATGTATATATCGGCGAAAGGGTGTTGGTATCGAACATCTTCTTTACCCTGTCCCAATCGGCGTAGTCATATGCCTCATAGTAAGGAAATCCCGCGTTCGCGTAGAAGATATCTATCTTGCCGAAGGCGGCCTCGGCAACAGTGAAGAGCTTATCTATGCCCTCTTTGGTGCTGCAATCAATGTTCACGGGGATGACATTCGGTCCGAAATCAAAAAGGCGCTCCTTCGCATGGCGAGATACGGCGAGGATGATATTGCCCTTGCCCTTGGCCAATATTTTGAGCACCTCAAGGCCTATTCCGCTCGACGCGCCGGTAAGTACAATCTTTTTATTTTCAATCATGTCAGCTTCTCCTTATTTAATATTCATTGCCGCGTCAAACGCGCTGTGGCACGCGTCGGCTATTGTGCCGCTCGCGCTCGCGTCGCCGACCGTTACGGCGTTCACGCCGAGCTCCTTAAGCTCTCCGAGCAGTCCGTTCACCGGCCTTACGCCGAGCGAGAGAACAACCGCGTCCGCGGGGATGCTGCTCTTCGCACCGGTTTTGGCATCCTCGGTGAGGACTCTGCCGTCCTCAATGCCGGTGAGCTTTGTCGAAACCATGAACTTCGTACCGAAGGGCTTTATGCGCTCCAGCTCATCGTCGACGAGCTGGAACCACGCGCCCGGCGCTATCTCGGAAGCCATTTCGATGACTGTGACCTCACAGCCGGTATCGTTCAAAAACTCCGTGACCTCAAGGCCGGTTATGCCCGAACCTACGACCACGACGCGCTTGTTTTCTATTTTCTTTTCGCCGTTTATGATATCCGTCGCAAGGCAGACATTTTCGCCGTCGATACCGGGAATGGACTTCGGGCGCAGCGGCGCGCCGCCGGTTGCGACAACAACGGCAAAGGGCTTTTCATCGGCTATCTCCAGTGCGCTCTTTTCCGTACGGAGTTCGATCTTCGCGCCGTCCTTTTTGGAATTGGTCATGAGATCCTCGATGCACCAGTAGAGCTTATCCTTAAGATGACAGGACGAAGCGGATATGACCTGGCCGCCCGGCTTTTCAGCCTTTTCATAGACGGTCACGTCAAAGCCGCGGCGAGCGAGCGTCTGCGCGGCGGTAAGTCCGGCGGGTCCCGCTCCGATGACCGTTATCCTTCTGCTCTCTCCGTCGCGCGGCTGATTAAAATACGCCTTTTCCCTGCCGACGGACATGTTCAGGGCGCACTCGCCCTGCTTGCCGACCTTCGCGCCCGTCATGAACGAGCGGATGCAGTTGAGGCAGCCGATGCAGCGACGTATCTCATTTTCCCGGCCCTCGGCGGCTTTTTTGACCCAGTGCGGATCGCAGATGAACGTTCTCGCGGAGGCGACAAAATCCTGATAGCCCTCCTGAAGCTGGCGCTCTGCCTGCTCGGGCGTGCGGATGACGTTCGCGGCGATAACGGGGATGTTTACAACGCTTTTTATCTCCTTTGCGAGATATTTTCTCCAGCCCGGTTCAAAGCTCGTCGGCTCGAGCCAGTAGTTATACGCATCGTAGCAGGCGCTGGTGACGTTTATCGCGTCGACGCCGAGCTCCTCAAGGCGCATTGCGATATGCTTTCCCATCTCAAGATCGTAGCCCTTGCCGGGGAAGCCGATGCGGTCGTACATTTCGTCGGCGGTCAGGCGCACGATAAGCGGGTAATCCTTGCCGCAGCGGTCACGAATGCCGTCGATTATCTCGGCGACGAATCTTATGCGGTTTTCAAAGCTGCCGCCGTACTCGTCTGTGCGCTTATTCGTGTTAGGCGACAAAAACTGCTGGATCATATAGCCGTGGCCGCCGTGCAGCTCAACAGCGTCGACCCCGGCCTTTTTGCACCTCTCGGCAGCTGCTATGTAATCGTTAATCAGGTTTTTGACCTCGCGGCGGCTCATGGCGTGAACGCGCATCGCGCCGTGGTTTGCAAGCTCGCACTTCGACGGTGCCTGCACAGACCAAATGATGCCCTTTTCCTCCATACCGAGCAAGAACGGCGTGCACTTAAACAGCGTATCGAGCACCTTGGGGAAGCGCTTCACGATGGGGATGAGCATCGGCAGCGAGTTTGTCGAGCTCGAATAGCCCTGACGCCCGGGGTGGTGCAGCTGGATGCAGAGCTTTGCGCCGTGACGGTGTATGCGCTCGGCGAACTCGTGCATGGGCGCGATGTGGTAATCGTGGCTCATGGAAAGCTGCGTGAAGGTCGAAGCCGCACCCATATCGTTTACGCGGCATATGCCCGGCGTTATCATGCCGACGCCGCCTATGGCGCGTTCCTCGTAATAGTCCATCAGCTTCTCGGTCTGACCGAGGCTGAACTCCGCGGCGGTCATGACCGTGCGGTTTTTCACTGTCATCGTGCCGATCTTCATCGGCGACAGCAGCATTTCGTAGCTCATTATCCTTCTCTCCTTTTATCGCTAAAAATTTGTTCTTTTGTAATTCTATTAAGATAATAAAATCACAATGCACTTAAAGTCAAGAAAGCCTTGATAATTCTATGTTTTCTCCAATTCACAGCGGGCATTTCTGACAACTGAAAGCGACATTTGTTTGACAATCGCGACGCTTTATGTTAATGTGTATAACAAAATTGGACACATGTATGAGAGGTGAACAAATGTCAATTTTAAGCTCAAAAAACACCGATGCCATAGTCGCGGCCGCCCTTGAGCTTTTCAAAACGCAGGGCTATGCCGGCGTTTCCGTCAGCGATATCTGCCGCGCGGCGAAGGTCCCCCGCTCGTCGTTTTACAGCATTTTTTCCGGCAAGGACGAGATAATAACGCACGTCATGCGCAGTTTAAAGGGCGATCAGCAGTCGATGGTCACCGAGTTTTTGAGCGCGGAGAATGACCTTGACCGCATATGGGCGCTGTACGACCGCTATCTCAGCCTCGCCATGGACTTTGGCCCGGAGCTCACGGGTACGCTGCTCTCGCTTGAGCTGCAAAAGCCGGTGGGACTTTTCGAGGTGTATAATTCCTTCAACGAGTGGTTTGCCCTGCTCATAGCAAGCTGTCAGCGTCAGGGGCTCATTCGCAACAAAAACAAGCCCGAGGACATAGTCGCTCTCGGCATCCGCATCGCCATCGGCGCTGCCTATGAATGGTGCCTCACGGGCGGCAGCTTCGATCTGCGCGAGGTTGCGATAAGCGAGCACGAAACACTATACGACGTTCCGCCCGAGTTTCGTCGGAAAACGACAAGACCATAATTGTATAATCGTTATGAGAACACAAATTATGCACAATTATTATCTTATGTAACTGGTTATTTTGCTGTTTTTAAACTTTTTGTATGAATACCGTTGCAAGTACTGTAATAATTCTGTATAATATTTGTTGACATATTGACACCGTGACTTCTGTCAATGGAGCAAGGAGGAACATAATGAAAAAACGCATTATCAGCTTGGTAATGGTTCTGGCGCTCGTGTTCACGATGCTGCCCATTTACGCCATTGCCGAGGAGACCGGCACTGCCGATACCGGGATTGATACCTCGTTCGGTCAGGGCATAGACATTCAGGCGATAATAGATGAGATCGAAGCTATTATCGGCAGCAACGCTTCCGGCGACCTTGGAGAGATTCTTGGTGGTCTCAACACCGCTCAGATCGCCTCCATCATCAATCGGCTCGGCGCAAACAGCGACGCCGTAAATGCTATTCTCAAACAGCTCGAACAGGTCGATAAGAAGAAGCTCGTTAATGTTATAAAGCAGGTCATCACTAACGACGGAAATATCGATATCAGTGATATCATCGGCGGTTTGACCGATGAGCAGATTAAAGCAATAATCGAAGCAATTGCTGAAGTCAATCCCGACATAGCCGGCATTATCGACGAGAAAGGTATTGATAATATCGTTGCCTCTATCAGAGGCCTCGTTGGTGAGGACGGCAGCATCAATCTCCCCGAGCTTGATGCAAACGCGATCGCTGCGATCATAGAGACGATCACCAGCGGCGACACCGGCAGCATCGGTGAAATACTCGGCAAGCTTGACAAGGATAAGCTTGCCGATGTGATCAATAAGCTTATAAAAGATGGTTCTATTGATATCAACGACCTCAAAGATCTCATCCCCTCTCTCGGCGAAGGCGCCGACCTCGCAACTATAATCTCCGCGGTCATCGCTTCCATCGGCGGCGACAGCAGCATAATCGAAAATATCCCAATGGATAAGCTCGTTGCGATCATAGAGGGTCTCATTAGCGGCAAGGATATCGGCACCCTTCTTCCCGACCTCTCCGATGATGAGATATCCGCAATAATCGCCTCCATCATCAATCAGCTCGGCGGCGGTGATATCGATATCGGCAGCATACCCACCGAAAAGCTTATTGAGATAATCAAAGGGCTCATCGACGGCGATGTTGACATCGGCGACCTCGTAAACGGTCTTGACAAGGATGAGCTCCTTGAGATAATCAAGGGTCTTGCCGGCGATAACGACACCATAGCCTCCATTCTCGAGAAGCTCGATTCCGAAAAGCTTGCCGAGATCATCAAGGCACTCATCGACGGCGGCATCGACATCGGCGAGATCACAAAGGGTCTCGATCCTTACACTCTGCTCAAGGTCATCGCCGGTCTCATAGGCAGCGAGCTTGACGTTACCGGCCCCAAGGACGTGACCGTCGACGAGGGCAAGGACGCAGTGTTCAGCGTCAAGGTAAACACCGCGGGCACATATAAGTACCTGTGGCTCGAGCCCAACACCATCAAGAGCATTGACCTCGGCGGCATCGACCTCTCCGGCAGCAAGCTGGAGCTTGCAATGAAGCTTATGGCAGCTCTCAAAAAGGCAGCCCTGAGCACCACCGAAACTCTTACCATTGCAAAGACTACTGTGGACGATAGCGGCAGGACCTTCGCCTGCATGATATACAACATAAACGGTCTCAAGGACATCACCCTGTTCGTCACCGACGAGGCAAAGCTGACAGTTAACAATCATGAGCACACCAAGGTCGTCGACACCCCGGCAGTTGCGGCTACCTGCAACAAGGACGGCTGCACAGAGGGAAGCCATTGCAGCGAATGCGGCGAGATCATCAGCAAGTCCGAGGTCATCCCCGCAACCGGTCACAACTATGTATACAAGGTCTGCGCAAACTGCGGCGACGAGATTCCCTTCCCCTTCGTCGACGTAGCCAAGACCTCCTGGTACTACGGCAATATCAAGTACGTTTGGCAGCATGACATCATGAACGGTGTCTCCGACACGAAGTTTGCTCCCGAAAGCAGCATGACCCGCGCAATGTTCGTCACCGTTCTGTATCGCCTTGAGGGCTCCCCGTCCGTTGAAGGCCTGGCAACGCCTCCGTTTACCGACATCGGCGCCAGCAACTACAGCTGGGCATATAACGCCATTGTTTGGGCGTACAACACTGGAGTAACAAAGGGCACAAGCGCAACGACATTTGCTCCCGGTGCCGCAATAACCCGTCAGGAGATCGTAACGATGCTCTACCGCTACGCAGGCTCACCCGCAGTCAGCGGTTCGCTCATCTTCGGAGATTCCTCCGTGATCAGCTCCTGGGCGCGCAGCGCAGTTCAGTGGGCAAATTCAATCGGCGTTATCACCGGCTATCCCAACGGTAACTTCGGTCCTGTCGATGCGACGACCCGCGGCCAAATGGCGGCAATAGTTCATCGCTACATGCAGCTGACCAGTGTCCTGTAAATTTTAAACACAAACATAAAAAGCTCCTGTAAGCTATGCTTGCAGGAGCTTTTTGCGTCCGCACCAATGTCAAATACACCGCATGTATCGACGTATGATCCGCTTCGTTTCCAGGATATTTCGGTGTATCAAAATGCCGCCGGGCACTCACAGGCGCACACAGGCCGTATTAAACCACGATCTCGCGCGTTGTCCAGTCGCAACAGCCGTCGCAATCGCGCAGACGATCGTCATCTGCTTCGTTGCTTTCGATGATCGCCCAATTGGCACCTAAGATGTTAATTATCACTCTGCTGTCTCCTTTTTGGCATGAAAAAAGCACCGTGCTAATTATGCATGATGCTTTAATTCTATTAATTTTTAGGTTAGTTTTCTACGATTTCAAAATCATCGGGTGAAAAAAGGTAATCTTCATCGGTATCGTCAACAAGCCTATACCAGCCTTTTTCAACACTGAGAACTTCATATATTTTATTTTCAGTTAATGATACCGATGAACGCCTTTTGTATTTAACTTTCATCTATATACCTCTTTGCTTTCATCTCGAAAATTTCGCCGTCCGCTTCATACCAATGTAATTCTGCTTTTTGCTTTTTGCCTTTTAGAATTATATATGCATTTCCGCTGACTTTTTGCCATTTGTCAACAGCAATTTTGTAGTCTGCTTCTAAGCGAAACCTATCTTTAATGGCAACTTTGGTGCCTTTTCCGGCAAAAACTTTTCCCTTTATCTGCTGACCTTCGGCCAGTTTAACATGTTGCTTGCTTTCAACCAGCTTGACTGGATAATTCTTTGCCGATGCGCCTACACTTCGGCCAATGTTTACTGTTTTGATTATACCACTTTCCGTAGATTTTTCAAGCGGTTTAACGCTTTTAGCAAGCCCTTTTTGCTTTGCTGCCCACTGCTTATAGGTCATGCTGTCCGGCACGGTGTATGTCTTGCCCGTCTCAGGGTCTCGCGCCCAGCGTTCGGCGATATCGTCCATATCGTCAAAATACGGCGCTGTTGTGCCCCTGCACC
>SFEG01000023.1 GCA_004558025.1 Clostridiales bacterium | reverse complement strand
GGGAACAGGAAGTGGAAATCTTCTACCGCTTTATCGGCAAAATCGAATGACACATCTTGAGATACCCAACAATATCTTTAACTAAGGGAAACGGGCCTGTCGGTGCCCGATGCCGATATGCTAATCGCACTTTCCGAGACGCTCGAAACCCCGGTGAGCACTCTGCTGGGCGAGACTATAATTAAGCCGCAGGCCGACGATCTCAAGGCGATATCGGAAAAGCTCGAAACTATAAATTTGCAGCTCGCGCAGCGCAGAGAATCGCGGTGGAAGGTCTTCCACTGGCTTTTTATCGCCCTTGGCACTATAACTCTCATAATTTTCGCGCTGCTCGCATCAATGGGAAGCCCCTATCTCGGCTGGGACTACGCAGACCCCGAGACCGCAGTTTTCGGAGCGGCGTTTCATGTATTTGAGTATGTGTTCGTAAGAGCCTCTCCGCTCGTTCTCATAGCTTCCATCGTCGGCGCGGTGCTGACTCGAAATAAGAATTAAACCATGAATGTAAAAAGAACAATAAGCTGTCTATGTATCGTTTTGCTGCTTTTCGCGGCGAACTATATCGCTTTCACCGGCATTCGTTCGCTGCTGTCGACGATCCAAGGCTATGAGGAAATGCGGCCGCTCGAGCGCAGCGGAACCTACATTGCAAACCTCGATCCCGAGTCCGAGCCCGATCTTGCATCCATCACAAATGCGGACATGCAGAAAACCTTCGATTACATTCAAAGCAGCTTTGACTGCGCCGTTTACTCCGACGGATACATCACAGAGCTGCCAGACTGCGATATGGAGGTCGCGCTCGACTATATGAGCGAAGAATACTGCGCACTGCTGCCTTTTGAGCTTGCGCAGGGCTCGATTCCCTGTTTTAATAACGATTTAGATAAAGATATCCCCGTCGTTGTCGGCGCCGGGCTGAGCAAGGCTTATCCTTTGGGCTCGGAGATATCCGTCACCGACCCTGCTTTGGGCCACCCCGTCACCTACAGGGTGACCGGTGTATTAAAGCAAAACGCCTGCCGCTCCAATTTCTATTCTCTCAACTGGAAGAGCTACCTCAACTTTTCTGTTCTCGTGCCGATAAACGAGGAATTTATCGAAAACGCGGGCATTGATTTTCACGTCAACGCTCTGATGGATCTCATCGTTCTGAACACGACGGAGGAAAAAACGCAGAAACTCGGCGACACCGTAGCAGATACGCTCGGGTTCAAGCTCAATTTCTACACGCAGAGCGAGAATAATGCCGAGTTTAAGGATAATTATCTGCCCGCGCTGCTTCTGCGCTTCGGCTTGGCGCTTGTTTTGTTCGCGGCCGCTGCGTTCATCGCGCTCAGGACGAAAGGCCTTACGGTCATTCACTGGGCGGTACTGTGTGCCGTCTGTCTGGCCGCTACTGCCGTACTTACGGCTGTCGACCGTCACAGTGCTTGGATTGAAAAAAGCACTCTCGTCGCCGCCTACGGTTTTTTAGGCCTTATCGGCATCGATTGGCTTGCCCTGGCCGCGGTTATGATCATTGACGCTCTCCTCGGCGCAATTATTATTGTCTGCAAGCGCAAAAAACTCCCGCTCGACTGAGCGGGAGTTTTAGTATTTATTATTCGCACACGAGCTCGCCGTCGCGCACGTCGACCTTGATGACGTGGCCTGCGGGCATATCGCCTGCGAGGATCGCACGGGCAATGAGCGTTTCGACGGTGCTCTGGAGATATCTCTTCAGAGGACGCGCGCCGAACACAGGATCAAAGCCGCGGTCGATGATGAGCTGCTTTGCAGCATCCGTTATCTCAAGGCCGAGGCTCTTATCCTCAAGGCGCTGCCTGAGAGCGGAGGTGAGGATATCGATAATGCCGTCAAGCTCTGTCTTGGTCAGAGGCTTGAAGCAGATTATCTCGTCAAGGCGGTTTAGGAACTCCGGCCTGAACTGCTGATGCAGCGCGGCCATGACCTGCTGCCTTGCGCTCTCCTCGATCTCACCCTTATCGTTTATGCCGTCGAGCAGGAACTGACTGCCGAGGTTCGAGGTCATGATGATAATGGTGTTCTTGAAGTCGACCGTGCGGCCCTGGGAATCGGTCACGCGGCCGTCGTCGAGGATCTGAAGCAGGATGTTGAAGACATCCGGGTGCGCCTTTTCGATCTCGTCAAACAGCACGACCGAGTACGGTTTTCTGCGAACGGCCTCGGTGAGCTGGCCGCCCTCGTCGTAGCCGACGTATCCGGGAGGCGCGCCGATGAGCCTGGAGACGGAGAACTTCTCCATGTATTCGGTCATATCGATCCTGACCATGTTGTGCTCATCGTCGAACAGGCATCTTGCCAGAGCCTTTGCAAGCTCCGTTTTGCCGACGCCCGTGGGGCCGAGGAACATGAACGAGCCTATCGGCCTGTTCGGGTCGCCTATGCCTGCACGCGAGCGCCAGATGGCCTCTGTGACCTTCTGAACGGCCTCGTCCTGGCCGATGACGGACTTATGCAGCACCTTATCGAGGTTCAGAAGCTTCTCGCGCTCGCCCTCGAGCAGCTTCGAGACGGGGATGCCCGTCCACTTTGCGACGATGCCCGCTATTTCCTCCTCGGTGACGGTATCGTGCACCATGCTGCTGGCCTTACGCTCCTCGCTGAGCTTTTCGGCCTCCTCGAGCTTCTTTTCAAGCGCGGGCAGATCGGAATATTTGAGCCTTGCAGCCGTCTCATACTCGTAGCGAAGCTGCGCGTTTTCGATGTCGGCGTTCATCTGCTCGATCCGGCTCTTGAGCTTTTTGACCTCGTCGACGCTGCCCTTTTCGGCCTCCCAGCGGGATTTCTGCTCGTTGAATTCATCCTTGAGGTTTGCAAGCTCCTCGGTGAGCTTTGCAAGCCTGTCCTGCGAAAGCTTATCGGTCTCTTTTCTAAGCGCGGTCTCCTCGATCTCAAGCTGCATTATCTTGCGGCGCATATCGTCAAGCTCCGCGGGCATGGAGTCGATCTCCGTGCGAATGAGCGCGCAGGCCTCATCAACAAGGTCGATGGCCTTATCGGGCAGGAAACGGTCGGTTATATAACGGTTTGAAAGCGTCGCCGCGGCAACGAGTGCGTTATCGTGGATGCGTACGCCGTGATAGACCTCATAGCGCTCCTTGAGGCCGCGGAGGATGGAAATGGTGTCCTCAACGGTCGGCTCGTCGACCTGCACGGGCTGGAATCGTCTTTCGAGCGCCGCATCCTTTTCAATGTACTTGCGGTACTCGTCAAGGGTCGTTGCGCCGATGCAGTGCAGCTCGCCGCGCGCGAGCATTGGCTTTAAGAGGTTGCCTGCGTCCATGCTGCCCTCGGTCTTGCCCGCGCCGACGATGGTGTGCAGCTCGTCTATAAACAGGATGATCTGTCCGTCGGACTGCTTTATCTCCTCGAGTACGGCCTTCAGGCGCTCCTCGAATTCGCCGCGGTACTTTGCGCCGGCTATCAGCGCGCCCATATCCAGCGAGAAAATGGTCTTGTTTTTAAGTCCCTCCGGCACGTCGCCGCGGACGATACGCTGGGCAAGTCCCTCGGCTATGGCGGTCTTGCCGACGCCCGGTTCACCTATGAGCACGGGGTTATTTTTCGTCTTACGCGAGAGGATGCGGATGACGTTTCTTATCTCGGTATCACGGCCGATGACGGGGTCGAGCTTATTGCTGCGCGCACGCTCGACGAGGTCAGTGCCGTATTTTTTGAGCGCATCGTAGCTGTTTTCGGGGTTATCGCCGGTGACGGGGCCCTTTTTGACCTTGCCGAGCTCCTCGGTGAATTTGGCCTTTGTGATGCCGTGGTTATCGAAAATGCGCTTTATCGCGGGTGTGGGCGAGGCGAAAATGCCGATCATGACGTGCTCGACGGACAAATACTCATCGCCCAGGCTCTTTGCCGATTTTTCGGCCGCGTTCATGACGCGCTCTGCCTCACGCGAAAGGTAGATATCATAGTCGCCGGAGACCTTGGGCATGCCCTCTATCGCCGTGTCGAGCTCCGAGAGCATCGCGTTGCAGTCAACGCCCATTTTGCCCAGCAGCGACGGGATAAGTCCGCCGTCCTGATCGACGAGGGCGTACAGCAGATGCTCCGGGCTTATATACTGATTGTTGTTTTCCATCGCCATGGATTTGGCGGTCTGGATCATTTCAAGTGTCTTTTGGGTGAAGTTCTGTGCATTCATAAAAACACCTTCTTTGCAAAATTAATTAATTAGTCAGATAAGAATATCTGCTCTCCTGAGCTGAGAGAAGTAGCAGGCTTCGATATCGCGGGCGTCGAGCCGTCCGCCGAGGTAGCCCTTCATCATGGTGTCGAAAAGCTTGATGTATTCCGACAGCACCTTAGCAAGCTCGTCGGAGGAGCAGTCGCGCGAGGGAACGGAGATCGAGCGGATGAATTTGCCGTCGTACAGGGCGTATTTCGGAGGCTCGGACTCCATAACCGGGCGCAGGTGCGCATCCTCTATGCGCTTCCAGATGCGGAAGAACTCCGTCATCGAGCGGATGAGCGCAGCCGACTGCGTGCGGAAAATGACCGTCAGCTCGCCGAGACTGTCGCTGTCGCCGCGGTAAAGCTCGACCTCATATTTGACCGTCGGACGGTATTTATACTCAAGCGAGGACTTCAGCGACATCGTCAGCGCATTGGGCGACACGAAGGGCACGAGCTCGCGCGACGGGGTCAGAAGCTGCTCGATGGCCGAGAACACGTCGTTTATCCTTCTCTCGGGCGTTACGAGATTGACATGCTCGGCAAGTATCTGATTTATAAGGTTTGAGCGGTTCGTTCCGAGCCGGTGGGCAAGTCTGTCCACCTCGGCGACCACTTCGTCGGAAAGCATCAAGCTATATAGTGTCTTTTTCATAATTGCCTCTCTTCATTCACAGCCAATGGGCCGCATCTCTCGATCCGACCCCAGTTATTTTTCCTTTGTGATTTTAATATACTCTCGTCTTTTTAATTTGTCAAGAGTTTTATATAAATATTTTTACGAATTATATAAAATATTTATAATGGCAGAGTTCTTCACTCTGCCATTATAGATTTATTTATAAATTTCCGCCTCGACGAAGAGCCTGCCCTTGCGGCTGAGGCCGCCGAGCTCCGACACTGCGCCCTTGCCGCAGCCGCGAAGCGAGATGATATCTCCCGGCGAGACGAGGGCGTCATTTTTAAGGCACTCGGAATAGTTAAGGCTCGCCTCGCCCGCGGCGATGTGCGACGCGGCCGCCGTGCGCGATAAGCCGAACATCCCGGCGAGCACCGCGTCAAAGCGCATGCTCTTTACCGAAAACGAAACGCGCTTTACCTTTCGTTCGGGCGGCGTGAGCTCATTTAGATCCGCCCTTTGCAGCTTAACGCCGTATCTTCCGACCTTCTCAAGCCCGTCGGCAATGTGGCGCTCGACAGTCTGCATGACGAATATGACCGCCTCCTCGCCGTTTACCCAGATATCGCCGAGCCACTCGCGCTTTATGCCAAGGCCGAGTATAGCGCCCATATAGTCGCGGTGCGTGGGAGAAGCGAAGTGCGCCCTTGCGCGCAGGGCGCTTATGTATTCCGAGGCATCGAAGCTCTCCTTTTCCATGCAAAACGGCAAAAAGAACGCGGCGCGGCGCTCGTTTTCCTCCGTGCCGCCGGTAAGGAGCATATTGCAGTCGGGCGCCGTTTTCGCCCATTTTTCGAGCGCGAACTGCTCGGCGGGAGTCAGAAACGCCGTGTGCGTGACGCTCGCCGTTTTTTCGCAGCGGCGGCACAGATCCTCCGCGCGGCGGATAAGCTCATCGTTTTCCATCAATGTACTCCATGATCCTTTTCATCACCCCGTCAAGCTCGTCGGAAAACTCCTTGACCGACATGCGCAGAACGCCCGAGCGCATGGCAGACAGGCGAATGAGCGAGTCGTTGGTTACGACCTTGACGGAATAGTTTTTGCCGATATCGTTTGCAAGCTTTTCGATGTACATATCGGCAGTCTCGTTTTCCTTAGTGTACACCGTGCGTATGCCATGCGTTTCTCGCTCACCGACATTTCCCGCGACACGGTAGCCGTCGAAAACGAGCACAAGCTCGCAGTCGCGCATAGCTCTGTAGCTGCGCAGAACGTCCGACAGGCGCTCGCGCGCAAGCGAGAGCGAGGCCGCGGCCAGCTCCTTATATTCCGGCGTTCCGAAAATGAAGTTATAGCCGTCGACGATGACGTATTCCCGCTTTGACGGCGCTATCTCGTACTGTGCGCTCGGCTGCGTCTGCGCCTTTGTGTACATCCTGCGGCGCACGGGGCCGAACTCACGCTCCATTATCGCCTCGAGCTCCTTATCGTCGATGGAAAAATACCGCGGCCGCTGTACCTCCTCCGGCGCTTTATCGCCGATCGTGGGATCAAGGTGCGCAAAGCGCCCGACCTCATTCCACTTTATGACCGTTCCCGCTCCGTGCGAGCAGAAAACGGAGTCTGGCGTATTTTCGACATCCGCCTCCGGGTCGTAACCTATAGCCTCGATGACCTGCTTTTCGTTGTGGCAGGGGTAGTAGCCGCCCGCGCGGCAGCTGAGCCTGCCCTTTCCCGAGGTGTAGGACGCGAGAACGTCCGCGTAGCCGTTCATTTCCGAAACGGGCGCAAGGCCGGTGATGACGCTGCTGCCCTCGGTGTCGAATTTGCCGCTCATGGCACGAACGTCGGAGATGGCACGGCCTATCTGCTCTGGCGGAACCTCGAGCCTGAACTCGTACCAGGGCTCGAGCAGCACGCTTTCGGCCTTCATAAGCCCCTGACGCACCGCGCGGTACACCGCCTCGCGGAAATCGCCGCCCTCGGTGTGCTTGAGGTGAGCCCGCCCCGCGATGAGGCTTATCTTAACATCCGTCAGCGGCGAGCCGGTCAGAACGCCGAGATGCGTTTTCTCTGCAAGATTCGTCATGATAAGGCTCTGCCAGTTGCTGCAGAGCTCATCGGTCGGGCAGCGGCTTTCAAAGCTCAGACCCGAGCCGCGCTCATTTGGTTCTATGAGAAGGTGCACCTCGGCATAGTGGCGCAGCGGCTCAAAATGCCCGATGCCGTGCACGGGCGCGGCTATCGTTTCCTTATACGCTATGCCGCCGGAGGCGATGGATACCTCAAGATCGAAGCGCTCGCGGATGAGCTCTGTGAGCACCTCGGTCTGCACCCTGCCCATTATGCGCACGCTTATCTCGCGCAGGCGCTCGTTCCACTCTATGTGAAGCTGGGGGTCCTCGTCCTCAAGCTGCTTGAGCTGCTTATATGAGGCCCAGGCGTCCGCGCCCTTCGGCAGCTCGACGGTGTAGCTCATGACGGCCTCGGTCTCCGGCTGCATGCCGTCATTTTCAAAGCCGAGTCCCTGACCGGCATAGGTATCGTCCAAGCCCTGGACGGCGACGATGCTGCCCGCACACGCCTCCTGCACGGCTTCATAATTTGCACCGGAATAGACTCTCAGCTCAGTGACCGTCTGTCCGTCCACGCTGTCGCGGTTACGCAGTACGCCGCCCGTTATCTTCATGCAGCTGAGTCTGCGTCCGCGTGCATCGCGCATTATCTTATATACCCTCGCGCCGAACTCTTCGGTATAAACGGGGCTCACGGTATAGTTTTCGATAAATTCGACAAGCTCCGACACGCCCTCTAATTTGAGCCCCGAGCCGTAGAGCACGGGGAAAAGTTTTCGCCCGGCGATAAGGTGCGTGAGATCCGAATCCTCGATATCTCCGCCGGAAGCTACTTTCTCCAGAAGCGCCTCGTCGCACATGGCGATGCTCTCGCGCGTCTCCTGCGACTTATCGGAAAGGTCAAAGCAGTTTTCCGAAAGCCGTGCTCGCAGATCGCCGAGTATCTTTTCCCTGTCGCTTGCCGTAAGATCCATTTTCGTTGCGAAAATGATCGTCGGCACCCTGTGCCGCTCGAGCAGATGCCACAGAGTCTCCGTGTGCGCCTGAACACCGTCGGTTCCGGATATGACGAGCAGTGCATAATCGAGAACGTCGAGCACGCGCTCGGTCTCGGCTGTCAGATCTGCATGTCCGGGCGTGTCAAGAAGGCACAGCTCCATATTTTCCGTACGGAGCTGCGCCTGTTTTGAAAACACTGTTATTCCGTGCTCACGCTCGATCTGATGCGTATCGAGCGCCGTGTTGCGGTGGTCGACCCTGCCGAGCTTTCTGATGCTGCCGCAGGTATACAGCAGCGCCTCGGACAGGGTCGTTTTTCCGGCATCGACGTGTGCGAGGATGCCTAAAACGAGCTTTTTCATAGCTCGATGAGCTCGTATTCGCGGCTGCCGACGCCGATCTCGGCGGCAGCCTCAATGGTGTGCACACCGTTGAGCGACTCGATGCGCTCTATAAGATCGCCCTTATCGGGATCGTCGCTTGCGTAGACGAGGTCAAGGCAGGCCTGATCGAGCGCGACGGGGTCGAGCGAGGAGAGAATGCCGATATCGCCGATCTTGGGGTCGGCGGCCACTGCGCAGCAGTCGCAGTCGACGGACATGTTCTTCATTATATTCACGAAGGCCATGTTGCCTTCGAAGTGATCGACGATGCTCTTTGCCGCGTCGGCCATGCACTCAAGGAAGCTGTCGTGATCGGCATTCCAGAAGTTTTCTACTTCCCTGACGCCGTGGATATACATCTTGCCGTAGCGCGAGGCAAGGCCGATGGAGATATTCTTGAGTGCGCCGCCGAAGCCGCCCATCGGGTGACCCTTGAAGTGCGACAGGACGAGCATGGAGTCATACTCCGGGAAAGTTTTGCCGACGTAGTTTACGTCAAGATGCTTGCCGCCGGAAACGGGGATGGTCATCTCGCCCTCGGCGTCCATAATATCGACGTCGGCGATCTCGACCCAGCCGTGCAGCTGCATGGTCTTTTTGTGATGCTCGGTCGTATCGCGGCCGCCGTCATAGGCGGTATTGCATTCCACTATCGTTCCGCCGACATGCTCTACGGCGGGCTTCATGAAGTCCGGGCGCAGGAAGTTCTGGTTTCCCGGCTCGCCGCTGTGCAGCTTCACGGCGACATTGCCCTTGAGCTCAATGCCGAGCGCTTCATATGCTTTTATAACATTTTCGGGGCTTATATCTCTGATGAAATATACCTTTGACTTTTCCACACTGTTGCTCCCTTTTATCTTAAGAATGACGCTGTAATTATAGTATATAATTTTTCATTCTTCAATATTGCCTATTCCAATTTTAATAAAAATGTAATAAAATAAATACGGTGATATTATGAAAGCCGTTTTGATAGTTTTAATAGTTATCTGCGCCGTCCTGGCGCTTTTTTACGCCGTGGGGCTCAAATTTGTCCGCGTTCTCATTCTGCGGCAGGATAATTTCCCGACGCCGGAGACCGGGGCGAGATCGTCCGATCTTCTTGAGCCCACGGGAAACGCCCTCTGGGCGCACAACATCCCGTACTTTGCCCCCTTCCGCGAGCTGCCGTTTGAGGAGATACAGATCGACACGGACGACGGGCTCACACTTCGCGCAGACCTTCTGCGCGGCTCGGGCACGGGCAAGACCGTCATGTTCTTCCACGGCTACAAGTCCGAGCCCGCCTGCGATTTCGCGGCGATGTACGATTTTTATAAATCTCTCGGCCACGACCTCATTTATGTCCACATGCGCGCACATGGAAAAAGCGACGGAACTTACATAGGCTTCGGTGCGCTGGACAGATACGACGTTGTAAAATGGACGGATAAGGCTGCCGAGCTCTTCCCGGATAACGATATTTATCTGCACGGCATGTCCATGGGCGCGGCGAGCATTCTTCAGAGCATGGATCTTGAGCTTAACAAAAACGTGCGCGGCGTTATCGCCGACTGCGGATATTCCGATCTCAACACGGTTTTCCGCAATCTTGTCGGTAAGCTTTATCATCTGCCGACGATGTTTGTCGATGTTTTCGAGTATGTAAATCTCCTCAAGGCCGGCTACGGCTTCAAGGAGGCAAGCTCGGTGCGCAGCGTGAGCGTTGCGAACGTTCCGCTTGTGTACATCTGCGGCGACTGCGACCGCTATGTTCCAAAGGACATGGCGCTTGAGATATTTAACGCGTGCAGGAGCCCCAAGCGGCTGCTGCTCGTGCCCGGAGCGGGGCACGCGGCAAGCTACATGTGCGCAAAGGATGAGTACGAAGCCCTTGTAAGGGATCTTATAGGAGGAAGAATAAATGGGTAAAACACGAGGCGTCGAGAAAAAAGGCATCGGCGCGCTCAACTGGACTCTGCTGCTGGTCATCGGATTTTCCGCGCAGATAGCCTGGGTCATCGAAAACAACTGGTTTGCAAACTTTCTGTATTCCGACTTCGGCGCGCAGCTGGGTGTTGTAACGGCAATGACCATCTGCTCAGCGACGGCGACGACGTTCTCGGCGCTGTTTTTCGGAACGCTTTCCGACCGCATCGGCTCGCGCAAGAAGCTCATCACCTGGGGCTCTGTCCTGTGGGGAATTTTCACGATCGCCTTCGGCCTGACGCACTATCTGCGCGACAGCATTTATAACGACGTCATGCTCGTCGGCGTGACCATAGTCGCGGCCGACACTATAATGAGCTTTTTCGGCTCGATGGCAAACGACGCGGGCTACAACGCCTGGTATGCCGACATGATGGACGACTCAAACTCCGGTCAGATCGGCGCTGTCGCGGCGACGCTGCCCGTTATCGGCACCCTTGTCGGAACGCTCGTCGGCGGCATGTTCGTAACGGGTCTTGCAACCGAGGCAAACCCGCAGGCAGGCTACATCATTTTCTTCTCCATAGCCGGCGGCGTTACCATTCTCATCGGCATAGCGTCGTTTTTCCTGCTCAAGGACGCGCCCACGCTCAAGCCCGTAAAAGACGGCAGCTTCTGGCATCAGTTCGGCTCGACGTTTAATTTCAAGCGTTTTATCGCCAATAAGGAGCTCGCGCTCGTATTTCTTACCCTGTGCATATTCTTCATAGGCTATAACTGCTATTTCATCCACATCATGAACTGGATGAACTACACCCTCGGCTTTAACGACCCCAGCCTCATCCTCGGCATTCCTCTGCTCATCGCCGTTGCGATATCCATTCCGTTTATAAAGGTCATAAACAACAAAAAGGTGCCCGCCGTCGCCGCGTTTGCAACTATACTGAGCATACTCGGCTGCCTGTTCGTGTACTTTGTCGTCGGCAGCATCCAGGGCACGTTCGACACGGAAAACGCCCTGAACTTTGCGGCCAACTGGCCCTGCTTTGTCGGCATAATCCTCGTCGGCATTGGCTACGTCGTTTTCATGCAGGCCATGACCGTCTGGATGAAGCGCCTGTATCCCGAGGAGCACCGCGGCCAGTTCGAGGGCATAAGGATCATGTTCTTCGTATTTTTCCCGATGATAGCAGGTCCGCTGCTTGCCGACCCCATCTGCCGCGCCTTCGGCGAAAAGGTATATCAGGTCGTCGATAACGGAAACCTCATCTTCGTCACCGCACAGCGTGCGGGCGAAATGGGCTACGATATAAGCAGCATAGCCGAGGGCTATCTGCCCGTAAACGAGCTGTTCATTGCCGCCGCCATCGTCACGGCGCTCGCGCTCATCCCCATGAGCAGGGCAGCAAAAATGTATAAGGAAAGGAATAAATGAAATGTCCGAAAAACGCTTTGAAAAGGTCTATGCCCAGGGCGCACTCGACGTAATGGAGGTCTGGGTCGATAAAGAGACGGGCGTAAATTATCTCTACCACTACTCCGGCTACGCCGGCGGCCTGACTCCCCTGCTCGACCGCGAGGGCAAGCCTGTAATAAGCACGATAATCAAATAAAAAAGAGAGGCAATGCCTCTCTTTTTTATTTCAGCTTTTTCTCAAGCAGAACTAAATCAACATTCGGGATGCCGTTAAAAACGCAGGGGGCGATATCCGCCTCGCGGTAGCCGAGCTTTGCGTACATTGAGCGGGCGGCTACATTTATCGCGTTCGTGTCGATCCTCAGCACCGCGCAGCGGCGCGACAGGGCGTATTTTTCGTAAAATGCGACAAATCTTTTGCCTATTCCCTGACCGGCATATTGGGGGTCTACCACCAGAGTGTGCAGAACGCACACCTCGTTATCGTCGGCTGCAAAGCTCCACTTTGCGCCCTCGTACGCGTCGACCTGGGTCTTGTTTATTATGGCCGCGGCTTTTATGCATCCGTCCTCCTCAAGAACGAACATATCGCGGCGGCGGATGGCTTCTGCTGCAGTCTCGCGCGTGGGATAAACGCCGCTTATCCAGCCGGTCGTCATTTTGCCGCTCTCCTCCGCGGCATGGATGTTGTCATAGATTTTTGCTATTTCGCTAAGGTCAATGGGTCTTGCTTCTCTGATCACTGCTTTTCTTTATCTCCTATTATTTTATATAGCATTTGCGCAACACCGTGCTCATCGTTTGAGCCGCACACAAGGTCGGCCGAAGCTATGCACGCGGCGGTAGCGTTCTTCATTGCGACACCGAGTCCCGCAAAGGCGAGCATGTCGGCGTCGTTATCGCCGTTGCCGAAGGCGGCAACGGCACTTGCCGGAATCTTGAGGATATCGCACAGCCGCCTGAGCGATGCGCCCTTTCCCGCCTCGGCGTCGGATATCTCGATAAGCCGCGGCGAGGAGCTTGTTATATACGCTCCGGGGAGCGCGAGTGCCTTTTCCCAAAGCTCTGCTCTGTGACGGACGTTTTCACACAGAACGTCCACACTGTCGAGCCGCGCGGCATTATCGAGAATAAAGCGCTTCATATCCTCAACCGGCAGACGCGTTGTTTTTACATAGTCAACATACGCCTCGGAGCAGCCGAAGCGCACGGGGTCTGCAATGTATCCTGCGTCGCAGTAGGCCTGTCCGTCTACAAAGCATTCAAGAAGCTCATCGCCGAAAACGGCGATGAGCTCATGCACCGTGTCCGGGTGCAGGCTGAGGCTCACGAGGCGCTCACCGTTCTCAAGGCTTGCGACGGCGGCTCCGTTTGAGGTTATGGCATAGCGTATGCCGGGTATCCGCACGACAGCCTTCGGCAGCGAGTGCAGCGACCTGCCCGAGGCGATGACGATCTCGAGCCCCGCGTCTATAGCCGCTTCGATGGCCGCGCAGGTTTCGCCCGAAAGGCTTCCGTCCGAGCGCAGCGTCGTATCGTCAAGATCGAGCGCTATGAGCCTTATATCTTCAAAACGCGTCATCAGTAAACTATCCTCACGCGGCGCGGCAGCATCTCGAGCGCATGGCGGCTTCCGCCTACGCACTTTTCTCCGTCGAGCGCCCAGGCGAGCTTTTTCATGCACTCGATCTCTATCTTATCCGTGCGGCAGAAGGAGATGAGCTCATTATTGAGGTTCTGCTCACGCAGAGCGGCGATCGTCGACTGAAGCTCCGCCGGCGAGTTGGGGCGGCGGATGAGCAGCACCTCGAACAGGCCGTCGTCGGCGACGACCTTCTGCCCGAAGAAGTCGAGCGCTCCGGCCAGCGCGCTTGACGAGGCTACGACGCCGAAGATGAACTCGCCCTCCTGCGTCTGCCCGTTTATCGTAACGCGCAGATGCTCGCTCTGAAGCTTTGCAAGATCCTTTATGCCGTCGAGGACATAGGCGTAAAAGCCCATTTTGTTCTTCAGTCTCTGCGGCGTGGTATACGGCAGCCAGGTGAATGCGCCGAAGTCGGCGGCGTTTATGAAATACTTGCCGCCCAGCCTGCCGACATCAATGCGGTGCTCCTTGCCGGAGATTATCTTTTTTGCCGTTTTTGTGACGTCGCAGCTTATGCCGTGAAACTCGGCAAAATCGTTCGTGCTTCCGGCGGGCATGTATCCGATGGGGATATCGAGCCCGGCATCTATCATGCCGGATATCGTCTCGTTGAGCGTTCCGTCGCCGCCGGAGCAGCAGATCATGTCAAAGCCCTTACCGTAGGCCTTGACGTACTCTGCCGCATCGCCGCGGCCGCGCGTCGGGTAAAAGCTCACACGGTAGCCCGCGTCCATGAATGTGCCGGTGACCTCGGCAATGTTTCGCATCATCTCGCCCTTGCCGGCGACGGGGTTTATTATGAGCATCATGCTCTTTCCCTCGGCGGGCATGCTGCGCGAGGGGGCCGTCTCGGGCTCGGCCTTGTTATCCGAGCGGGATGCGTCAAAGCGTCGGTACTCGGCGCATACGGTGTCGTATATGGTCTTTGCTGCCTCAAAGGGGAAGTCGCTTTCCCTATGGCGCACCATCTCCATGGGGTCGACCGCGCCGCTCAGGCATGTCTCGACAAGGTGCGCCATGCCGGAAGCAGTGTCGGCCTCAAGTGCATAGGCGTTGTTGGTCATGAACTCTATATTGCGGCTCTCGCAGCCGGGAACGGCGTCGATAAACAGTATCGGCAGGCGCTTCATGACAGCCTCCGTCGTACTCAGACCGCCGGCCTTTGTGATGATGAGGTCGGCCGCGTCCATGTACAGGCTCATCTTGTCGGTGAAGCCGCAGATCTTTATGCGTATAACGTCGCCGGCGAGAAATTGAAGATCCTTTTCAAGCTGGCGGTTGCTGCCGCAGACGATGACAAGACTGTCGTTTTCGTCCATGATCTCGCCGATGCGCAGGGCTATGCTGCGTATCGGACCGCAGCCCATGCTTCCGCAGCACAAAAGCAACACCCTGCCCTCCTCGCTCATGCCGAGGGCGCGGCGCGCGGCCTTTTTGTCGCTTCTGCGGCAGAACTCCTCGCGCACGGGGATGCCCGAGGCGACGATCTTGTTTGCTGGGATACCCTGGCTCACAAACTCCTCGCGCAGCTTCTCGTGCGGGATAAAGTATTTATCCGCAACGATCTCCGATACGCCGGGGCTGCATGTGTAATCGGTCGCGACGAAAAAGCTCGGTATGTTTATCTCGCGGTTTATCCTAAGCTCCGTCATCATCATCGCGGCAAAAATGTGCACGCTTATAACGACGTCGTAGCTGCCGGAAAACAGCACCCTGCACAGCTCATCGGCGCCCTTTGCGTTCTGCTCATAGAGCCTGCTCTGCGGCGTCAGCTCGCTTATGCGGTAGCCCACGCCGTAAAGGCGCGGGGTGTATTTATACGCAAGCTCATGGCCGCGGCTTATGAACTCGGCGCGCGCCTTCGGCAGAAAGTCGAGCGCGTTTACGATATCGCACTCGCAGTTCATTTTTTCAAAATACGCGCATATCGCGGAGGCGGCGCTGTTGTGCCCGCCGCCGGTATTGCAGCTTAATATAAGTACCTTCACTGTTTTGCAGCCCTCCTCTTTCTGCGCTGCTCGAGCAGCACGAGCCTTGGTCTGTTGTATCTCTGTATAAGTATAAACGGAACATTGCCCAGAATGTTATACACAAGCCAGAAAACAACCGCCCAGCCGCCGCGCCAGAACAGGAATATGCCCAGCGACAGAACGATCAGCCAAATATGCACGCACTCGGCAACGCAGGTCTCTGCAATGAGGACGTCCATGCCCTGCTCGCGGTTCTGCTTGGTCATTTTCTTCTTGACCATGTCCGGCATGATGCGGCTCATATCGGGCAGAACATCCTTCCAGCGCTTTATGCCGAGCTTTTCATAGGCCTTGCCGCCGTTTTCCCATTTCGCCGCGCGGTACGGGAATTTTTCTGCCGAAAACCACGCTCTCGGCAGCGCCTGGCCGATAAAATGCGAAAGTATGCCGAGAACGGCTATATAGATCACCGCATACAGTAAGCTCATTTCTTCCCTCCGAGAATCTTCACATATCTTGCCGTGTAAACTATAAGACTCAGGACGATTAGTCCCGCGCAGACGACCGTGCAGCCGACGGACACAGACTGCGGCAGATACGGCATGATAACGTGCAGCATCATGACGGCGTATATAACGCCCGTGCAGAGCTTGCCGACCCATATCGCGCTGTTTACCGTGTCGGTCTTTTTAAGGACATACCAGCCCATACCGAGCATGACGATCTCCTTAACGACATGCAGCCCCAGAAGCCACCACATCGCGGGATATCGCATGGCAACGCAGAACATCATCGCGCACTGCGTGAGCTTGTCGGCCACGGGGTCGAGCACCTTGCCGAGGTCGGTCACCATATTGTACTTTCGCGCTATGCGTCCGTCGAGGATATCGCTCAGGCCGCTGACAGCGAGCGTAATGAGCGCCTCCGTGAAATCCTCGTGCACATAAAGCACTATAAACAGCGGTATCAGCAGCAGGCGGAAATAGCTGAGCATATTCGGGATCGAAAATGCCTCGTCGCGTATCTGCTTGCCTATGTCTCTCTTTATCGGGTTGTTTGACATGTTCTCACCATCTCAACATCTTAAAATTTATATTTTCTTTATATTTTATAGGTATTTTAAAATCCCGTCAAGTTATTGGCAATACAAACCTTCGCGCAAGTGTCCAGTAACTCCGTAAACTTCTCGGAAAATTTACAATTTATTAATTACTATGCCACGATAAATCCGTATAATACGCAGGGCTGTTCCGGCCTATACTATAGTAAAGGGGCAATTATAATGAGTAATACATACGATGTTGCAATTATCGGCTGCGGCACGGCCGGTATCTTCGCAGGCTATGAGCTTATAGCCCGCCATCCGGAGCTTAAGATCTGCGTGCTCGATCAGGGCGGAGACATATATTCAAGACACTGCCCCATCGTCGCGGGCAAGGTCAAGGAGTGCATCCATTGCAGCGTGTGCGACACGATGTGCGGCTTCGGCGGTGCTGGCGCATTTTCCGACGGCAAATATAACTTCACGACCCAATTCGGCGGCTGGTTGACCGATTTCATGGACGACGATGAGGTCATGAGCCTTATAAACTACGTTGACACCGTCAACATGAAATACGGCGCGACGGACAAGACCTTTTCGACCGATACGCCCGAGGCGAGAGCGCTCGAGCGCGAGGCACTCAAATACGACCTGCACCTGCTTCAGGCGAAGGTCAAGCATCTCGGAACCGAGAACAATCTGCGCATCCTTCAGAACATGTACGAGGATCTGCGCAAGGTCATAGAGTACCGCTTCCGCACCGAGGTCTGCGGCATAGACCGCGACGGCGAGGGCTACTCGCTTTCGCTCAAAAAGGGCGAGGACATAAAGTGCCGCTACCTCATCGTAGCGCCCGGCAGAAGCGGCGCTGAGTGGTTCTCCGAGCAGTGCCGCAAATTGGGCGTCAAGCTCATAAACAATCAGGTCGACGTCGGCGTTCGCGTCGAGCTCCCGGCCACTGTTTTTGAGCACATCACCGACGTTGTTTATGAATCCAAGCTCATCTATCGCACCAAGCAGTACGGTGACAAGGTGCGCACCTTCTGCATGAACCCCTACGGCCACGTCGTCGCCGAAAACGTCGAGGGAATAAACACCGTTAACGGCCACTCGTACTCCGATCCCGCTCTGCGCAGCGAGAACACAAACTTCGCACTTCTGGTGTCCAACCGCTTCACAGAGCCCTTCGATCAGCCCTACCGCTACGGCAAGCACATCGCTTCGCTCAGCAACATGCTCTCCGGCGGCGTTCTGGTGCAGCGCTTCGGCGACCTCGTAAAGGGCGTTCGCACGAACGAGCACCGTCTCGCGCAGTCGTACACCCGCCCGACGCTCACGGCGGCGGTCCCCGGCGATCTGAGCCTTGCTCTTCCGAAGAGACAGCTTGACGATATCATCGAGATGATCTACGCTCTGGACAAGATCGCTCCGGGCACGGCAAACTACGACACGCTCCTGTACGGCGCTGAGGTCAAGTTCTACTCCTCCCGTCTTGAGCTCTCCGGCGAGCTTGAAACGAAGTTTTCAAACTTCTTTGCCATCGGCGACGGTGCGGGCATCACCCGCGGCCTCGCTCAGGCGGCGGCCTCCGGCGTAAAGGTCGCGCAGGTCATCTCCGAGCGCCTCGGATAATCAAAATATGCAAAGCGACGGACACGGTTTGTGTCCGTCGCTTTTTTGCATTTCACACTATCTTTTCCGTCGAAAATTCGCTCTCGAGCACCGCAAAGCCCGCTCGATTGCGCATATTCACTGTCCATATGCTTATCCCCGCAAGGCCGTATTCGCGCACAAGCGCGAGCCGTGCGCGGACGCTGCGCGCATCTTCGAACCACACCTCGTGCCGCGCGCCGGCCGGGTCTGTGTAGTTAAAAAACGGCGCCTGCGCAGTCTCGTCGAATTTTATCTGTGCATAAACGGACGCTGCCAGATCTGCCGCCGCGGCGTTGGATATGACGTGCGCCGCCTGCCCCTGCTTCCAGGGAAGCTTCCAGTCATAGCCGTAGTTTGAAAAGCCCAGCAGTATCTTCGACGGCGGCATTTTCGTCACAGCGTAATCTATAACCTTCCTCATTTCGTTCACCGGCGATATCGCGCGCGGCGCGGAGTATGTATAGCCCCACTCGTAGGTCATGATGACGACCCTGTCGCAATACTGCCCGTGGACGGCGTAGTCGTGCGCCGTGTACAGCACGCCGTACTGATCGTCCGATGTTTTGGGCGCTATGGCGCTCGAGAGCATATAGCCGTTTGCGTGCAGCGTCTCGGACATGCGCTTTAAAAATGCGTTGTAGCCCTCGCGGTCATAGGGCTGGACATACTCGATGTTGAGGTTCACGCCGTAACAGCCGCGGCTTCTGAGCGCGTAGAGCGTATTCTGCACGAGCGTATCCTGCGCGGCCGTATCCGTGAATATGCTGTGGGCGATATCGCTTGAAAAGCCGCCGTTTGCGCCGAGATTTGTGAGCGTCAGAAGCGGCGCACAGCTTTGCTCCCACGCGGCGCTTATCATTTTTTCATCCTCTATGGGTGTTATCCCGCCCGTTTCGTCTATATGCCACGAAAACGGGCACAGATATGTCAGCTGCGGCAGAACGGCGTCGAGCTGCTGCACGCTTATGTTCGGGTAAGCGTAGCCGTTTACCTCAATTTCGGATGCAGGCCGCGACCCGTCGGGGATGACTATCGCCTGCCCGACACTCAGCCGTGCGGGGTCTTTGAGCTCATTTAGCTCTGCCAGCTCCCGCACCGTCACGCCGTTTGCCCTCGCTATCGAATACAGGCTGTCGCCGCGCTTTACAATATAAATTCTCATACCATCACCTCTGTAAATGGTATGAGAAATATTTTAATATATTATTGACAATTTGACCGTATCGGTGCTACGCTCAAAGAAAAACATGGGAGAGAGCGCAATGAGGATAATCAAAAAATGGATAGGGCGGCAGCCGGAGACAGCCGGAGAGGTCAGACTTCTCGAGGTCACGCAGGCCGAGATGTTTGAGCAGATGTATCCGCTTCTCGGGCAGCTTGCCCTGCACGCGACGAGCGGCCACGACGTGGACTTCCGTCTGTATTTCATCTGCGAGGGCGGGCGCAGGATACTGCCCGTGGATAAGCCGAGCGTCATGAGCGGAGCATTCAACGGCGGCGTAAACCCGCTCGTCGACTGCGAGCCGGTCTCGGCGTCGAGCATCGCAGAGCTCGTCGACACAGCCTCCCTGCTCCCCGCTGTCGAGGCGAGCGAGTATTTGTTTAAATAAAAAATTCCCGTCCGACGGACGGGAATTTTTCTTAGAAATATATCTCCGACTGCGCAAACAGCGCTGCCTTGCCGCTTATTTCGGTGCGCCTCCCTTATCCCGGCAGTACAGCTCGACCTCGCCGCCCGGTGTGAACCAGCGCAGACGGTAATTTTCGCCTTCCCTGACAGCAAAAGCCGTCTCGGAAAGATTGTTTTCTATGGCTATCTTCTGCATAAGCCCGTAGGATATCCACTCATCCATGACGCACACGGCAGCGGGATTTCCGGCAAAGACCTTATCCGTAAAAGCATCTACTGTATACTGTTTCATCTGAAAGCACTCCTTTCCTGTCATTCACCCAAATAGGCAACGAGCTCGATCTCGCACAATATGCCCATCGGAAGCTCGGCTCCCTGCGGTACACTGAGGCCGTGGAGCTGGCCGATGTGCTGGGCTATGATTTAGTCTGGCAGAAGCGCCGGGAGGTGAGGTAATATCGCAGGACCTGCTTACGGCTATATCCGTGTATCAATCAAAGATCAGAACGAGGACAGGCAGCTTGTGGCTATGCGGAATAAAATATATCGATAGCTAATATGACTCGCTTTTGTCTCAAGATAACATAAAATAATTAACGATAAACATTAAAAATCTCTTGACAAAGCATATGTATCGGTATATACTGCAAACATAACGATAAACGTTAAATAATTTATGTTTTGCGTAGGAGGCGTTCTTATGAATTCTAAAACTCTTTCAAACTTCCACAAGTTCGGTAAAGTGGGCAAGATTGCAATGACCGTCTTAATGGTCATAGCAATCTTAGCGGCTGCAGCGAGCTGTGTAGCTACAATTTTTGTGTCTACGCTTCCAAAGGATGCGCTAACAGTTCGCGTTACCAATCATGCCGAATTCAGGATCAACGAAAAGAATTTCGATTCCCTGTGGGACATTCTTGCAGATGGTTTTTCTTATGCGGGGGACGTAAGCCCCGAGGCAATGCTGAGCGGTGGAAATAATAAGATTATTCCTCCTGAAGATCAGGATTTCAATATGGAACTCTCATTTTTCAACCAGTCATTTTCTTCCGCCAAAATTCATTCCGAAGAAAACACAAAGGTGATCGAAGCCACGTCATCGCCTGCTGAGTACCGTTCGGCGAATTTGGTGTCAGTCCTTATCTTCGCGACTTTGTTTGCTGCTTCTGCTGCCGCAGCTCTGTTTATGCTGAAAAGACTGTTTGCGGTGCTTTCAAAGTGTGAATCTCCGTTCTGCGAAGAACTTGTGACAAAGATGAGAGCATTCGGTTTTTCTCTTCTTCCCGTTGCGCTGTTTGCCACCATTGGTGAAACGCTGTCTACCGCTTTCCTGTCTGCCGGAAGAGACACCGGGATCAGCATTCAGTGGGGCGTCTTAATTGCTTTCGCCGTAACAATGTGTTTGGTGACTGTATTCAAATACGGGGTTCAGCTCCAAAAAGAATCGGATGAAACGCTGTAAGGGGGCGGACAATGGGACATATTGTTTTAAGGCTGGACCGCGTAATGGCGGACCGGAAAATGAGCCTGAATGAGTTGTCGGAGAAAGTCGGCGTTGCAAATGTGAACCTTTCCAAGATGAAGAACGGGCATATCAGCGCCATCCGGTTTTCTACATTGGCTGCGATATGTGACGTGCTGCAATGTCAGCCGGGTGACATATTGGAATACAGCCCTGAAGAATAAAATGAACGTGGATGAAGCATGAGGCACATTTCCGTGCAGTGATGGAGGAACAACTCCGGCTGGAAAGCAGTGAGCCGCTCGAGGCCTTCCGCGCAGAAGGCTTTGAGCCCGAAATAAGACTTCGCGCGCATGACGACTACTCCATTCTGTCCATGGTTGAGCAAGGGTTAGGCATTTCGATACTGACAGAGCTCGTGCTGAACAAAACAAGCTATAATGTGGCCGCCGTTCCCATCGAGCCGCCGATAATACGCACGATGAGCATAGTGGTCAAGGATAAAAAATCGCTGTCTTTGGCGAGCAGGAAGTTCATAAAATGCCTGCTCGACAGCCGCAGCGAGCTGACGTGACTCAAAAACTCCCGCCCGATGGGCGGGAGTTTTCATATTCAAATCTGTCAGCCTATGCCGCCGAGGGCTGCTCCGGTGACGAGAGCCAGGAGCGCACAGGCGCAGTAGACGTATTTGCCGAGGGGATAGAACCATTTGCCGAGGGGCTTGCGCGCACCGAGGTTGACCGCCTCGAGCGCGAATTTTTTGCCGCCGACCCAGAAGAACATGATCGCCGCCAAAAGTGCGCCGAGCGGGCAGATATAGATCGACACGACATCCATCCATTGCGAGACGATGGCCTGTATGCACAGGGCTACCGCGCAGCCGATGACGTGGATGACCGCCGTCGCGGGCACGCGCTTAAGCTTAAACTTCTCCTGCAAAAACGCGACGGGAGCTTCGTAGAGGTTTATTATCGAGCTTATTCCGGCGAAGGTGACGCACACGAAGAACACTATGCCCACGATGCGTCCGCCGACCATGCCGTTTATGACGTTTACGAGGAAGATGAACATAAGTCCGGGGCCGCCGGAGTCGGGCTGTGCGCCGCCGGTTGCCATGGCCGGGATGATAACGAATGCCGCCAAAAGTGCCGCGAGCGTATCGAAAATGGCGACATTGCGCGCAGACGACGGGATGCATTCTTCCTTACTCAGATACGAGCCGTAGATAACGCTGCCGTTACCTGCGACGGACAACGAGAAGAAGGCCTGACCGAAGGCATATATCCACAGCTTGGGATCGGCAAGACCCCTGGGGTTTATGGTGAGGATGTATTTATATCCGTCCGACGAGCCGTCGAGCGTGAAGATGTACACGCCCAGCGCCAGAAACAGCACAAACAGCACCGGCATCATGACCTTGTTGGCTCTCTCGATGCCGCCGGCGATGCCGAAGGACATGATTGCAAAGCTCACGACGATGGCGATGATTATCCAGACGTTTGCGCCCCAGGAGCTTGCCGTCGAGTTGAAGGTTCCGACGATCGTGTCCATATCCTGACCCATTGCGAACATATCGCCCGAAAAGGCCATGAAGGTATATTTGAATATCCAGCCCATGACGCAGGTGTAGCCTATGGCCATCGCAAGCGAGCCGAGGATGGGTATGTAGCCTATGCGTTCGCCTATCCTGCGCCTGCCGTATCTGAGCTCGGTGCACTTGCCGAACGAGCCCATGGGGCCCGCGCCGCCCGCGCGGCCGAGGGCAAACTCCTCGATGACGCCCGTTGACGCGATGAGGATGACGAATATAAAGTACGGCAGCAGGAAGGTAAGTCCTCCCCAGGTCGAGACCAGCATCGGGAAACGCCATATGTTTCCCATGCCGACGGCCGAGCCGATGCAGGCGATTATAAATCCGCTGCGGCTGCGAAAACCGTCGCGCTTGTGTTCATTCTTCTCCATTATTGTAACCTTTCGCTCTCTCTATTTTGACATGCTTCTCTAAATATACCCTGTTAATACAGCAAAGTCAAGAAAAGCCCACCGTGCTTCTGCACGGTGGGCAAATTGCGCTTATTTTTACTTCAAAAGGCCCTTTACGAGACCCTTATCGGTCTTTTTGACGTGCTTGAAGACCTCCTCGAAGCGGTTGAGGGCTTCGTCGATGATCTCGGGCGTGTCGGCCAGCGAGGTGTACAGGCGGCTGCCTGCGAGCGTTACGATGCCGTTTGCCATGTAAGCTGCGCCCATGCGCTCCATGGAGTCCTTGCGGACATACATCATGTCCTTGTTGCGCAGCAGGCCGATCGCGGACTTTGCAAAGGACATCGACGAGAAGTCGAAGCTCATTGCGCCGGTGCACTCGAGGTGGACGATAGAGCCCTGGTTGTAAGCAACGAAGGGCAGACCGTAGCGGTCGATGAGCTCCTTGAGTCCGTCGCAGAGTCTGTCGCCCATCTTGCCGGCGATCTCGCAGGCGTTGGTGCGCTCGATCTCCTGAATTGCGGTGTAGCCAGCCAGGCAGGACAGGGGGTTAGCTGCCAGCGTTCCGCCGACATACGCTCTGTGCTTGCCGGTGGCAAGACCCGCGGCCATGAGCTGAGCATACTCTCTCTTGCCGCCGACACCTCCCGCTGAGGGATATCCGCCCGCGACGATCTTGCCGAATATGGTCAGGTCGGGAACTACGTCGAAGTAGCCCTGCGCGCCGGAAAGGGCGACGCGGAATCCGGTGACGACCTCGTCGAATATCATCAGTGCGCCGTACTGATCGCACAGTGCGCGCACGCCCTTGTTGTAGTCATGCGCGACGGGGCGTGTGCCGCTCTCGGGGCCGACAGGCTCGAGGATAACGGCCGCGGTGCCGCCGAGGAGCTTATTGCGCTTGAGCATACGCTCGAGCATATCAAGATCGTTCGGGCGCACCTCATCGGTCGTGCTGTATGCGCCGTGGGGAATGCCGTGCGACTCGAGCAGTGCGCGGCTGCCGGGGATCTTCAGGCCGTAGACCATCTGATCGGACCAGCCGTGGTAAGCGCCGCCGATCTTGATGATGCGCTTGTTTCCGGTGGCGATGCGGGCGATACGCAGGGAGGCCATGACAGCCTCGGTGCCCGAGCCGAGCATGCGGAACATCTCAACATTGGGCATGTGCTTATTGATCTCGCGCGCGATGAGCATCTCGGACTCGTGCAGCAGACCCGTTACGGGGCCGCACTCGTTAAGAAGCTCTATGACCTTCTCGCGGATGACGGGGTAGTTGCTGCCGAGGATGGTCGGGCCGCCGGCCTGAAGGAAGTCGATATATTTATTGCCGTCCTTATCGTAGAGGTATGCGCCCTCGGCCTTTGCCATGCACATGGGGAAGGGCTTATTGAAGGCAAGGTTGTGCTGAACGCCGCCGGGGATGTATTTCTGCGACTCCTCGTATACCGCGCGGGAGGCGGTGCACTTTTCGTCGTAGTACTTCATGATGACGTCCTTGTAATACTCGTCGGTGACCTCCCAAATGGGCTGGCTGGTCAGCGCCTTGAGCTTTGCGTTGATCTCATTGGGATCGTCCCATCTGCTTATTGCACAGTTATTCATGTGTCCGGTTCTCCTTTTCCTGTTTTTTCTTGGCTATATCATTGGTGTCCTTGCTGTTGCGGTAGACAACGAAGTTATCCCACAGATATTCGAGTGAAAGGTTCAGCGCCATGTTGATGGCGAGCACGGCGTACTCGTTCCAGCCGTGCGTATCGGCAAGGAAATGCTCGTTCCATATCGTAAACGGCGCAAACGGCACATAGAACAGGAACACCAGAAGCATCGCCTTGGGCACGTTTTCCGCGCTCTGGAATGTGAACTTTCTGTTGAAGGTGAAGTTCCACAGAACGCTGAGCACGAGCGCTATCGTGTAGCACACCCAGTGCCCGGGGATCTTGAGGACCTCCTCGCACAGGGTCATCGCCAGGACTTCGATTATACCGGCAGAGGCTGAAAAAAGAATGAATTTCAAAGCCCGCGCGGTCTCTTTCTTTTTCTCCGTCTTCATACGTCATCCCTTCCTCTTTGAATATTTTTTCTTATACACAAAGCGCATAAGCGCCGTATCGACTGTGCCGAGCTTTACCTTTGCGCCGATCCCCGAGGTGTGCAGAGCGCACAGTGCAGACTTTTCGGTCAGAAGCCGCAGCGCCTCGCGGTCGTCCGGATCGTCGGCCTTGACAACAGCTCCGAGTCCCTGTACGAACACCGCGTCGCGCTCCTTCAGCGCCCTGACTATCTTCTTCGGGCTTGCCTTGACGCAGTTTACATGCGAACCGAGCATCTGCGCCATATCGTCGAGCTGAGCGTGCAGCGTTCTTTTCGTGTTCGCCCACATGACGGCATAGTCTCCGCCGGAGAGTTCGGCCGTGGGTATCTCCGCGCGGACGGCATCCATGAGCGCCGAGGCCTTTTTCCCGGCAAGGCGCTTGGGCGCGGCTGTGCTCACGCGCAGATTGCGGCGGCAGACCTCCTCGAGGAGCTGAACGCGCTCCATAGCCTGCTTTTTGTCCTTCCCGCAGACGACGACGCCGTGGTTTACCATGAACACGGTGTGTGCCCCTGTCTGCATCGCGGCACGGACTGCGTTTTTGAGCTTTTTCATCCCGGGCAGGCCGTACTCTGCCTTTGCAACGCCGCCGAGAGCCTCGCGCTCGGCAGCTGTTATATCCATGCTATCAAAGCCCGCAAGGCCGATGGCCGAGGCGCAGTTCTGATGCGTGTGGATAACGAAGCCGACCTCCGGGAACAGCTCGTAAGCCGCGGCGTGAACGCCCTTTTCGCTCGAAGGCTTGCGTTTGCCCTCCCACTCCATCGTTCCGAGCTCGACGCGGGCGATATCCTCCGGTGTCGTCTTGAGATAGTCAAGGCCGCTCGGGGTTATGAGAAAGTGCTTCTCGTCAAGGCGGCAGCTTACGTTGCCCCATGTTCTTGCGACAAGGCCGGTTTTCAGAAGCTCCCTGCCCGTGTCGCATATAAGCGCTCTTGCAATGCTTTCTTCCACGCTCATGCCCTCCTTAATTAAGTGCGGCAAAGTTCTTCTTATTCGCCGCGTAAAGATTTTTGAATACCTCGTAGTTTCTGTCGTACAGTGCCTTGTTATCGGCGTTCGGCTCATATCTGCCCTCGGGCTTTATGAGCGCTCCCGCTGCGGAAAGATCCTTTATATGTCCGCTTCCGACGGCAACGAGCATCGCAGCGCCGACAGCGCCGACGTCCTTCGTCGAGGCCACGGTTTCGACCGTGCGCCCCGTCACGTCGGCAAGTATCTGGCATGTTACCCTTGACAGCGCGCCGCCGCCGACAAAGCGCAGCGTATCTGACGTTTTGACCTTTTTATCCTCGCATTCGAGCATCCATCTCAAATGATAGCAGATACCCTCGAGCACCGCGCGCAGCATCTCGGTCTTGCCGGTGTCGAGCTTAATATTAAAGAACATACCGGCCGCCTTGGGATCCTCAAAGGGGCAGCGGTTGCCGTGCAGCCAGGGCGTGAATATAACGCCGCCCGCTCCGGGCGGGATGGCCGCTATCGTGTCGGTCATGTAATCGTAGAGGCTTTCGTATATGGTCTCCTCGCTCTCGGCGACGTTTATCTTCTTGAGATAAATGCCGATCTCATCGAGCACAAGGTGCTCCTTTACCCACTCGAAGCACTTACCGGCGGTCTCCATCTCGGCAAAGTAATTATATTTTCCCTCCTGCGCGCCGACGATACCGGCGATCATGGCGACGATATCGACCTCCTGCTTGTCGATGACCGTGCCGACCCAGCCGGAGGTGCCGGAATAAATATGCGTCTGGCCGACCTCGGTGCAGCCGGCTCCCACGCCGATGAGCGTTGCGTCGCCGCCGCCGCCGTAAACGGGCGTTCCTGGCGCAAGGCCGAGGTCAACGGCCGCCTTTTCGCTCAACGGCCCTGCCACGTCGGTGCACTCGATAAGCTCCGGCAGGTGGGAATACTCAACGCCGTACATATCGCACAGCTCCCTGCTCCAGCAGCCCTTTCCGGGGCGGCTGTCGTACAGAAACGTCGAATAGGCCGAGTCGCGCGTCATGACAAATCTGCCCGTGCAGCGGCAGATGAGATATTCCTTGACGTCGAGCCATTTGTGTATCCTTTTAAAGATCTCCGGCTCGTTTTTCTGCACCCATTTATACTTCCACAGGGGGTCTTTTACGCTCGTGGAGGCTGCGCGCGTCCTGATAAGGCTTTTGAGCAGCATGAAGACGTTCACGCCCGATACGGTGATGCCGTGGGTCTGGCACTCGGCAAATTCCTTTCCCGCGCGCTGATCCATGTAGCTCATCGGGCGGCGCAGAGCGTTTCCCTTATCGTCGACCAGCACGAGCCCCTGCATCTGCGAGCAGAAGGATATGCCCTCGATCTTCTTCGGGTCTATGCCGGTTTTCTCGATAAGGCGGCGCGTGCTTTTTCTCATGGCCTCCCACCATTCGTCGGCGTCCTGCTCCGCGCCGCCGTCGGGCAGGATGTACAGGCCGTAGCCCTCGTACTCGCCCGACAGGAGCCTGAGCGTTTCGCCCAGCTCGAAAAGGCAGGTCTTAATGCCCGTCGTTCCGATGTCATACGCGATAACAAACATTTTTCTTTCTCCCTACTTTCTCTCTATTAAATTTTTATCTCCCTATTTTCAGCGCGTTTTTCGCAAAGCGTATGAAATACTCCGTGACTTTTTCGGTATCGTCCGCAATATCCGCGCCGCAGAAAATTTTCATTCGCTCGGCGTAGTAATCGCAGCTGTAGGAAAACTGGAGCATCATGAAAAGATTATCGAGGAAAAACGCGAACAGCGCGGGGTCGAGCTCCGGATCGACCGTGCCCGCCGCGCGGGCATTCTCCAGAAGCTGCGAATACACTCTCGCCGTGCGGCCCTCGATCTCGCCCGCCAGCTCCTTTGCATACTTTTTGCAGCCGCCGGAGGTGATCTCGTTATACATCGCGTTGTGGTTTTTATGTTCCCTCGCGTGGACGATGAGGGCGCGGACTATGCTTCTTATGCCCGTTTCAACGTCCGTCTCGTGCGAAACGGTCTCCGTGAGCACCGCGTCGAGAAGATCGAGCGAATGGCGCACGCAGGCGAGGAAAAAGCCGTCCTTATCCCCGAAATATTTATATATGACGCCGACCGAAACGCCGGCTTTTTTTGCTATGGTATTGATATTGGCTCTGTCAAGACCGCGCTCGGCAAACTCGTCGATGCCGGTCTCGAGTATCGTGAGCTTTGCATTGTCGTCAAGCTTTTTGTACATTCTTCCGTTCTCCATCGGATCGTGTCGTGAGCAGCCACTCACAAGTTAAGTTCATTATACTCCCCGAACGCACGCCGCGTCAATGTTTTTTTAGAGGCGCACGGACGTAGTACCGATACGTCTATTGCGGCCGCCCGGTATCGAAAATGCCGACCATCGCATTAAAAATGTCTGCCGGCATAAAAAAACGGATGTTCGAGAAAACATCCGTTTTTTTGATATTCAAAACTTTTTCATCAGCCGCCGAAGCCGAAGATATCGGGCATGGTCTGCTGCTGTTGAGACTGTTGAGACTGCTGCTGGTTTGCAAGCGCCGAGGTCGTCTGCTCGCCGACAGTCACCGTGACGGTGAGGGTCTGTCCCTGGCGGTAAACGCTGAGGGTGAGCTTATCTCCGGCCGCGCAGTCGGCTATGATTGAGCTTAGGTCGCTCTTTCCGCTTATCTCCTTGCCGTTGACGGCGGTGATGATATCGTTTGCCTGAAGTCCTGCCTTCTCTGCGGGGCCTCCCTCAGTGACGGAGGCAACGGCCGCGCCGGCGGGAGTGCCGTAGCTTTTTGCCTCGTCGCTCACGTCGGCGACCATTACGCCGATGTAGGGCTTTGCGACGTAGCCCTTTTCGATGATGCTGTCAACGATGCTGCGCACGGAGTTAATGGGGATGGCAAAGCCGATGTTATCTATCGACGCGCCCGAGACGGACGAGCCGGAGTACTTGGCATTGGTTATGCCGATGACCTCGCCGTAGAGGTTAAACAGCGCACCGCCGGAGTTGCCGGAGTTGATGGCGCAGTCTGTCTGTATAAGCTCCATGGTGACGTTGTTGGACATCGTGACCTCGCGGTCAAGCGCACTTACCGCGCCGGAGGTCAGCGAGAAGGTCAGCTCACCCAGAGGATTGCCGATGGCGATGACCGAGTCGCCGACGTTGAGGTTACCGGAGTCGCCTATCGTGACGGGGGTGAGATCCTTCGCGTCGATCTTCAGAACGGCGACGTCGTTGCTCTCGTCGTAGCCGACAAGCTGCGCATCGTAGCTCTTGCCGTCATAGAGCGTGACCTTTATGGAGCTTGCCGATTCGATGACGTGGTAGTTTGTGATTATATATCCGTCGGAGGAATAGATGAAGCCCGAGCCGGACGCTGCCGACTGAGTGGTGTAGCCCCAGTAGTTTGTTGTGACCTGGGTGGTTATGCCGACGGTGGAGTTAACGTTTGCGGCGTACACCTCGGCAGCAGTCATCTGCTTGCTCGTGTCGATGCTCGCTGTGTTTATGACCGTTGTCGGGCGCTTGCCCTCGTAAACGGTCGTGCCGCCATTAGATCCGCCGAAAACGGCGTTTCCTATTGCCGAGCCGCCGAAGCCTGCGAGCATCGCCGCAACGAGCACGCCCGCGACCATAGCGCTGGGCTTTTTCCAGAACGGCTTTTTCTCCGCCTTGGGCGTCCCGGGCTCTGCCTTCACCGCTTCGTCCTGAGTCGAGCTCTGCTCTTCCTTGGGCTTATGGCCGTAGAAGAAGCTGTATTCTCCGTCAACGGGAGCGTTCTGCTGCTCCTGAGCGTTTTCGTTTTTGTTTTCCATGTTATCCATGATATTGCCTCCTTATATATCTATCGCCAAAGCGTTGAGGCCCGGCGCTTTTTGTTGGTCTGCCGCTTTGGTGAAGACCTCTTCACTCGGTGGGCAGTGACCTGTGTGTGTATTCCGTGTATTTCGTGGAACTGTGTTGAGAATAAACCGCGAACCTGAAATGAGCTGAAAAAGATTTGTTAGCAAAATATGAATTTGCATTGATTTTTCTTCCGCTGCTGATAAAATGATTTCAGGTTCGTTTCAGCTGAATACATTACTATTATGTATCGGAGATGATATTATGCGCATTTTAATTGCAGAGGACGAGGTCGGGATCGCAAAGGCCTTAAAGCTCGTTCTCGAAAAAAATCGTTTCGCCGTCGACATGGTGCATAACGGCCTCGACGCGCTTGAATATATGTTATCTGTAAGCTATGACGCCGTGGTCCTCGACATAATGATGCCGGGTCTTGACGGGCTCGAGGTCCTAAAGCGTGCGCGCGAAAAGGGCGTTACTGCGCCGGTGCTGTTTTTGACGGCCAAGGCGGAGGTCGAGGATCGCATCGCGGGGCTCGACGCGGGAGCGGACGACTATCTGCCCAAGCCCTTTGCCATGGGCGAGTTTATCTCGCGCGTTCGCGCGCTGACGCGCCGCAGCGGAAACTACGCGCCCGACATTATCCGTGTCGGAGATACGACGCTCGACTTAAGCTCGTACACCCTGTCGGCAAACTCGCAGAGCGTGCGCCTTAATAATAAGGAGTTTCAGCTCATGGAGCTATTCATGCGGAACCGCGGCCGCGTTTTTTCGACCGATGCTTTGATGCAGAAGGTATGGGATCTCGACACCGAGTCGGAGACCGACGTTGTCTGGACCTACATCGGCTTTCTGCGCAAGAAGCTCAGAGGGCTCGACGCAGATGTTGAGATAAAGACCATTCGCGGCGCGGGCTACGCGCTGGAGGAAAAGTGATGCTGAGCAAAATGCGGCGCAGATTCATAGCCTCGGCGATGGCGGCAATGGGCGCTGTTACGCTCGTGCTGCTGGTCGCGGTGAATCTGTGGAACTATACTATAACGACGGACAGGCTCGACGATACGATAGACGCGCTTATGACCACCGGGCAGGAGCCGTACTCGGGCTCATCGAGCTTCACTCTGCCGGACATATTCGGAAGCGACTCGCCGGAGACAAAATACATGACGCGCTACTTTGCCGTGGTGTATGATTCCGACGGCGACGCGCTGCGCGTTTTCAGCGATTATATTGCGACCGTTTCCGCGCAGCAGGCGCTTTACTACGCCTCCGACGCGCTCTCGACGGGACATATGCAGGGCTATTACGGCGACTATCGCTATTGTGTCAAAAGCGGTGCGGCGGCAAGCGCCGTGATATTTCTAAACGCCTCGCCCGAACAGAAGTCGATGAAAACGCTGCTTACGGTTTCCCTCATGGTCGCGGCGGCGAGTCTTCTTCTCGGCTTTGCGCTGGTAGCGGCGTTTTCAAAGAAAGCCATCGCGCCGTATGTGCGCAACATGGAGCTGCAAAAGCAGTTTATCACCGACGCGGGGCACGAGCTCAAGACGCCGCTGACCTCGATATCCACGAGCGCGGACGTGCTGAAGATGGAAAACGGCGACAATGAGTGGGTCGACAACATTCAGAAGCAGACCGTGCGCATGTCGAAGCTCGTCAAAAATCTTGTGACGCTCTCGCGCCTTGACGAGGGCGTGCCGCTACCGGATATGACGGAGTTTTCGCTCTCGGACGCCGCGTGGGAGGCAGCCGAGCCCTTCACGATGCGCGCAAAGGCGCAGGGAAAAAGCTTCAGCCAAAGCATAAGCCCCGGGCTTGCGATGAAGGGCGACATGGCCGCCGTGCAGCAGCTCATATCCATTCTGCTCGACAATGCTTTCAAATACTCCGACGAAAACGGCGAGATACGCCTTAGCCTATACCCGCAGCACAAGAACAATATCATCGAGGTATATAACACCTGCCCTCCGGATTCGCTCGGCGATATCGACCGATTTTTTGACCGCTTTTACCGCGCCGACAGCTCGCGCAAATACGATGGCGGCACGGGCATCGGCCTTGCCATTGCAAAGGCGACGGCGCAGGCTCTCGGAGGGAGCATAAACGCCGAGACAGCCGACGGCAGGAGCATAGTTTTCAAGGTCATATTATAAAAAACGACCTGCAATGCAGGCCGTTTTTTACCGGTCGCTCGGACCGGGATCGTAATCTCCGAATATCATATCGTCAATATCTGTTCCCATATCGGATCACCTCATTTTTCAGCATACTTTCAGTATATGCCGCAGGGTATGGAAACATGACAGCATATAAAAAAGTCGGGAACTTTTTCACATGCTGTAACGCCACATTTTTTGTAAAAATAAATTTTCACGAAAAATCTCGCTGTGCTCGTCAAAAAGTCCGTACCGGACATTTTTGATGGATATAATCAAACTTGAGGCGGGCCTTTTCTCGCTGCGGCTCGGTCACGGCACGGCTCTGACATGCCACCGGCATGTCATTCACTCCCGCGCCGCCGCTTCGCTACCCCTCAAACTCCCCCGCTGCGCGGTTATCTTTCTTCAGCAGCAGAGTCTTTTGACAGTCTGATCTAAAATAATTTTTACTCGGCTCTCAGCGTGACGCAGACGATCTCGGGGCGGTTGAAAATGCGCGGGATGGGCACGGAATTTCCGAGGCCGCGCGAGACGATCATTGTGTAATTGCCGTTATTGAATTCGCCATCGACAAAGTCGGGGAACAGGTGCCGGTCGGTGCCGATAAGGCCGCCGGCGCCGGGTATGCGGACAAGGCCTCCGTGCGCATGGCCGCATAAAACAAGGTCAACGGGCAGCTCGGGGTACTTTTCCATCCAGTAGTTGCGGTGCCCGAGCAGGATCTTGAACGCCGAGGGAGACGCTTCGTTCATCTTCTGCGCAAGCTCCTCGGGCGTGAGCATATCGGCGTAGGCGTTGGGATCCTCTACCCCGCCGAGGAGGATGTGGTCCTCTCCGCGGCTTATCGTCAGATATTCGTTGCTGAGATATTTTACGCCGGCAGACTCCATAATGTTCCGCACCTCGGCCGCAAGACCCGAGCCGAACTCGTGGTTTCCGCTGACAAAGTAGACGGGGCAGATCTCCGTAAGGCGCGGCGCGAGCTTTTCCACCGCCTCAAGGTCGCCCTCGTCGGTGACAAAGTCGCCGGTAAGCGCGATTATATCGGGCTCAAGCTCCCTGACCTTATCGACAAGCTCCGTGCCGTCTTCGCCGAACTGAGCGCCGTGCAGGTCGGAAAGCTGCACTATCGTAAAGCCGTCAAAGCTCTCCGAAAGCTTTGACGATGCGACCTCATAGCGGCTTATCTCAAGCTCGTCTCTGCTCTCCTTTATTATAAATGCGCAGAATGCCGCGATGAGCGCAACGACGATAAGCGCCGTCAGGCAGCCGCGTCCTCTGTGTTTTTTGCCCTTAGTTTTCAATGCTTTGCCTCGTGATAAAGTTTATTGTCGCGGTAATTGTATCACAATGCGGCCAAAGCCGCAACTTTGCTATTGAAACAATCGCCCGCTTGGGGTATAATGTATAAATCACTTCGAAAATTTACAATTTTCATAATATCACTTTTTGAAAAAGGAAGATAAGACATGAGTGCATCAACCGAAAGAAAAAACAGGCAGACCGCTCGCAGCGAGGGCTCCTACGCCAAGGACATCAATGCGCAGAAGGAAGCTGCCAAGCAGAAAAAGCAGAAGATCAGATGGATCATCGTGGGCGTTGCCATCGTCGTCTTCTTCGGCTTTGCCATCTACCTCAACTCCGGCGCGCTGTACAGATCGCTTGACGGTCTGACGGTGAAGAACACCGAGGTCTCCCTCGAGGACGGCACGACCATCTCCGCAGGCGACCGCAGCTTTTCCGTGGCAGAGTGCAACTATGTATATCATATGCAGTACATCAGCCTTGTGAACACCTACGGCGACTACATCTCCCTTTTGGGACTTGACACCTCCAAGCCTCTCGACGAGCAGCAGTGCTCCATGAATCCGAACGAGGACGCGGATGAGAACGAAAGCTACACCTGGGATGATTATTTCCGCGATGCTACCGAATCTCAGCTTACTCAGCTGGCAGCCTATGAGGCATATGCCGGACAGCACGATATAAAGCTTGACGACGACGATCTCAAGGAGATCGACGAGACCATAGACTCCATCGCCGAGACAGCAAAGACCAATAACTACGGCAGCGTCAGCAAGTTCCTCGCCGCAAACTACGGCCGCGGCTGCAATGAGTCCGTTGCCCGCGATATCATGAAGCTCCAGTCCCTCGCAGCAAAGGTCCAGACCGGCATCACCGACGCCGAGACCTACACCGCCGAGGAGCTCGCCGCAAAGTACGATTCCGTTAAGGACAGCTACGATAAGTTCACCTACAGCTACTACCTCGTAGCGGCCGAGGTCGAGGAGCATGTCCACTCCGAGGACGAGAGCGAGGATGCGCACGATCACGCCTCCGAGCCCACCGACGAGGCAAAGGCAGCAGCCCACACCACCGCAGAGGCTATACTCAAGGCGGTAAACGACGGCGCCTCCCTCGCAGACGCGGCAAAGGCCGCCGTCGCTGACGCCGAGATCAAGGAGCAGACCGATCTTGCCGGCTCCTCCGTCGAGTCCGACATTTCCGAGTGGCTCAAGAGTGCCGACCGCGTTTCCGGCGACACGACCGTCGTCGACGGCAGCACCGGCAGCTATGTAGTCGTGTTCACAAAGCGCGACAACAATCAGGCTCCCACCGAGGAGAGCGGCGATCAGAACTACTGCGACTACATCGCCGAGAATCTCCTCAAGCAGGATGTGCTCAGCGAGTGGAACGAGCATGTTTTCAGCAACGTCACCGCAGCCTATGAGGGCTCCTTCACCGGCTCGGCACGTTACGTCGGCATCTGATTCAGAAAGCATCAAAGGCCGTTCCGAAATGGAACGGCCTTTACTTATCGGAGATATCATAATGAACGAAAGAACGATACGCGCCGAAATGCTCCTCGGAGCCGAGGCGATGGAAAGACTTAAAAACGCGCATGTTGCCGTGTTCGGTCTCGGCGGCGTGGGCTCATGGTGCGCCGAGGCGCTCGCGCGAAGCGGCGTGGGGCATCTTACGCTTATAGATCAGGACACCGTGGGGCTGAGCAACATAAACCGTCAGCTGTGCGCCCTGTCTTCGACCCTTGACATGCCCAAGGCCGAGGTGCTGCGCCGCCGCATCGAGGATATAAACCCCGATATCAACGTGCGCACGATCGTCGGCCGCTATGAGGCCGCGAGCCGCGAGGACTTTTTCGCCGATTACGACTACATCGTCGACTGCATCGACCTTGTTTCCTGCAAGGTCGACCTCATACGCGAGGCAAAGGAGCGCAATATACCCATAATCTCCGCCCTCGGCACAGGCAACAAGTGCGACGCGCAGAGGCTCACGCTGTGCGACATAAAAAAAACCGGCGGCTGTCCGCTGGCAAGAGTAGTTCGCAGGGAGCTGCACAAGCTCGGTATCGAGCATCACGATGTTGTTTTCTCGCCCGAGGAGGCGATGAAGGCCGAGCAATTCGAGGCTCCGCCCCCCGGCCGCAGGAGCGTGCCCGGCTCGCTGGTGTGGGTACCGGCAAGCGCGGGGCTTCTCCTGTGTCAGCACGTCGTATTATCTATAGCTCAATTACCTGAGGCTTGACGTCGGGATCGTGGTTTGCGATGACGGCGACGCAGTCGGGGTCGTTTGCCTGCTCCTCTATCCAGGCAAAGGATTTGAGCATGGCCTTTTCGTTAAAGCCGTAGCCGGGCAGTATCTTCTCGCGCCACGAGCGTTCGGAAAACGCGGCATCCGAGGTCAGAACGACGAATTTTCTGCCGTTTTTGATCTTTACGCCAACCTGCCCGTCGGTATGGCCGGGCAGACACACGAGCTTTATCGTCTCGTCGCCGAAAAGGTCGTACGACCACCACAGCGGCCCGTCCATCGTGCCCTTGAACCAGAAGTGCTCGATTGGTATGCCCGCTCGCATGCTCTCCGGCTGACGTAGCCTATACACCGTGCGGATAGTCCACCATCCTTCTTCCTCCGGAAGCAGGATGCGCCGTGCGTTTTTCACAGAGCGCAGACCGCTGACGTGGTCTGCGTCAAGGTGCGTCAAAACGACAATATCGATATCCTCGGGAGCTATGCCCATTGCGGCCAATTGCTCGACAACGGTCTTGCCTTTTTCGACCCAGGGGTGGTAAAATGCAGCGAGGTAGCCGGGCATCCGGCTTTTTGCCGCCTTCTCGTCATACACGCCGTCGGGGCTTATTTCCCTGCTCCAGCCCGTGTCGATGAGCACCTTTCCCTTCGGATGCTCTATAAGATACGCCGAGACAGGAAGCTCGACTCGCTTGCTTTCCCTGTCGAACACGCCGCGCCGCGCGTTTTTGAGGTTCACTCCGCCGCCGTACGGCACAGACTTTGAAACGAGCATGCTTCCGCAGTGAAGAACATGAATTTTTATGGTCGATCTCTCGTCCGCCATTTTTCTTCTCCCCCTATGGATTTTTCGCTTACCAAGTGGTAATATATTATCACAAACTCTCAGAATTGTAAACAGCAAAGGAGACAAAATGCCCCTTATCGTTGATAAAGAAGCCGTCAGAATGGACATACTCATGGCGTTTCAGCGCTGCATAGACCGCAAGCCGCTCACGAACGTATCGCTGCGCGATATCGCCGCCGAGGCGAAAATGAGCCACGCAAAACTCTTAAATTACTTTGACAGCAAGGAGGAGCTGCTCATAAGCTATGTGCGCTACACACGCGACTATATGAGCGAAAAATGCGTCGCCTGGTTTCATGAGCATGACCGAAAAGACTACGCCTCGAACGCTGACTACATGAACGCGTTCATGAGCTACGTCGCCCGCGGGAAGGTCGGCGAGCAGCGCCCTAACGCAACGACGCAGACCTATGTCTTAGCGCACTATAACGAGCGCGTGGCCGAGCTCATAAAAGAGGAATTTGCCGAGTGGCGGCGGATAATGGAGCAGTGCCTCAAGCGCATTTACGGCGACGAGGTCGGTTTTCGCGAGGCCGAGGGCATGATGATCCTCATCGCGGGAACATTCATCTGCAACTACAACAATGCTCTGACCGGCAGCATAAGCGACAACATAATCGGCTCGTTTGATAAGCTTCTGCAATCGTAAATATGAAAAATCCTGTCCTTCGGACGGGATTTTTTCAGCGTCTCAAAAAAGTCTGTGACTTTTTTGCACTCTACAAAAACGCCACATTTTTTGTGAAAATAAATTTTCACGAAAAATCTCGCTACGCTCGTCAAAAAGTCTGATAGATCAGACTTTTTTGATGGCTATAATCCGATTTCGAGCGGGGCCTTTGCCCCCTCGAGCTCCCCTGCTGCGCGGTAGTATTATCTCGACAGCATAGGTTTTTCGACAGACTGCAAAAATCCCGTCCTTCGGACGGGATTTTCATTTTACATTACACTATTACACCGCGGGACTTTCCGCGTTTCCAAACGAGGTAAACAGGCGTCCGAAGAGGTTTACGAAAACGCCGATCAAAAGCGCGGCGACGAGCGTTCCCTCACGAACCTCGAGTATCTCGCCGCACAGGATAAACGACAGCGCGACGGCAAGCGCGACGCAGCACGCGTCAAAGGCGATCTTAACGCTGCCGAAGGCCTTGCCTGTCTTGTCCGACACGGCCTTCACGAGCGCCTCGCCCGAATTCATTATGACGTCGGCGATGACCGTCAGGCTTATGCCGAGCGCCATCGTTACCGTTCCGAGCACGCTGAGAGCAAGCACTATCGCGAGCAAGCTTATGATTATAAGTGCACGGCGCTTCATGCTTTTTCGCCTTCGTACCACTTAAGCACGCTTTTAAGATTCTCGGCCTTTACGCGCGGGCTGCCGGTGAGCATCATGTCGAGCATATCGTCCTCTTCCGGTGTGCGGTCGGGCTTATCGGCAAGGGCTTTGCCGACGGTCTTGACCATGACCCCCATCATCGCGCGGTAAACACCGTGCAGCTTTTTGACGTCAAAATCGCCCTGCAATGTGAACAGCGGCGTTTTGTCGGGGATCTTGTTCTTTTCCCTGACCTCCTTGAGCTGAGTGCCGGTCCTGCCCATGCCGACGGCGCACACTGCCTTTACGTCAAAGCGCCGCGCAGCGTCCGAGTATCCCTTGACGCTGCTTGCCATGATCCAGCCGAGATAGATGATCTTCGCGCCGCTCGAGAGCTTTTTCTTCGCTTCAACGAGCGAGAATACAGGCAGGCCGGTAGAGCGCGATAACATTTCGGCATAGCTTTTTGTGCTGCCGGTTTCCGATGTATAAACTATTGCATCCATAATTGTTCCTCTTTTCATATATCGTGTTATTTTAAATGCCGAAGGCAAAGAATCGGCAAACTATTTATCCAGGTAAAGATGTATGCCGAGAGAAGCGTTAAAGCCGGTTGCGGCGAACACGCTGAAGCGCTCGACTACGCCGAAGTATTCCGCCGGGACCGCGTTCATGCCCACTGCGCCCACGAGCATCATGCCGAGAGCAACGGCGGCGCACACTCCGTAGGAGCGGTTTTTCATGTCCCGTGCGCCCGCGACGATGATCGTTGAATGCGCCGGGATGGAACCGACAGTTTGACCGCGCAAGACCGACACCCCTTCCGCTCAAATCCTACACCCTTTCCGCCTCTCCGACACCTTCTGTATAATGGAGTTGCATCGTAAGATGCGAATCTATTATAGGAGGTCTGCACATGACCAATTACAAAGAGATCCTGCGGCTGCATAGCCTCGGGATCAACAACACCCGCATTGCGGAGAGCTGCGGCTGTGCCCGGAGTACCGTTATATCAACGGTTCAGCGAGCGCAGGAGAAAGGAATCACCTGGGAGGATATTCGTTCCCTGGGTGAAGCAGAGGTGGCCA
>SFEG01000022.1 GCA_004558025.1 Clostridiales bacterium | reverse complement strand
CGACAGGCTCGCCCCGGGCATAATCAAGGAGAACGAAAACGACGTTCTGGCGACCTTCGATCCGCAGAACATCGTCGACCACTGGGACGAGATCCGCGCTATGATAAACGAGATCCCCTCCGTTGAGGAGATGGAGGCGCTCTACAAGGGCTGCAATGCAAAATATCTGCCCGAGCACATCGGCATCGACCCTGCGCTTGAGCAGGAGATGCTGCCCATCTCGGCCGCTATCCGCAACAGGCTCACCCTCGTGCGCATGCTGCGCGTCCTCGACTTCGGCGAATAATTAATAAGCATAAAAAATCCCGTCCAAACGGACGGGATTTTTTATGCGCTCAGATCAGAATATGATCTTGAGAAGCAGCCAAATAACAGCGGCCTTGCCGATCTTATCATAGGGGATTTCGGGGATTTCACTTTTTCCGAACTTTTTTATGAAAAAAATTTATTTTTAGAATTTTGACCGTGTTTCGTATTGCCCTCTTATGAATTTCTTAATCTTTCAAGCAGCTCGTAGGACGCTGATAATTCACCGTTTATGCCGCTGCCGAGGTGGATGTGCGGCTTATTTTTGCCGTGCCAGTCACTTCCTGCGGTGGGACAAAAACCGTACTTCTCCGCGGCCGCGAGGTACTCGGCGACGACCTCGGGTGCGTAGCCTGAGTAGTAGCACTCAAGCCCCGCGACGCCGCAGGCGCGCGAGCGCTCCATGAGCTCCGTAAAGCGCTCGGGCGTAAGCTTATACTGCCGCGGGTGCGCGATGACGGGTTTACCGCCTGCCGAGCGGATGAGCCCGGCTGCGTCCTCGACGCTTAAAAAGTGGCGGCGGATGTAATATTTGCAGCCGGGGTCGAGGAAGCGCTCAAACGCGTCCTTGACGCTTTCGGCAACGCCTGCCTCGACCATGCACAGAGCAAAATGCGGCCTGCCGATCGTCGATCCGGGGTGCTTTGCCTGGAGCTCGTCGAGATCGATGAAAAGGCCGTCTTTCGCGAGCATGTCCACCATTTTTCTGTTGCGCTCGTCGCGGTCGCGCACGATCCAGTCGAGCACCGGGGGCAGCTTCTTCGAGTGTATGTCCAGGTCATATCCGAGCATATGCACCTCCCTGCCGTACCAGCCGCAGCCGAGCTCCATGCCCGCGACGACCTCAACGCCGTATTCTTTTCCCGCACGCTGAGCCTCGGCCACGCCGTTTACGCTGTCGTGATCGGTTATCGCAATGGCGCGCAGGCCGAGCTCGTGTGCGTATCTCACGGTCTCCACCGGCGATTCCGAGCCGTCGGAGATATTCGTATGAACATGAAGGTCTATTTCTCTCACTGCTTTATAGTCTCCATTATTTTTTCCGCTTCGCCGTAAATTTTCTCTGCGTCCTCGCCGATGAAAAACTCGCCGTTTTCGTACAGAATGCAGCCGTTTACCATCGTAAGGCGTACATTTTCCTTGCTCCCGGCATAGACGATGTTTTTTGCTATGTTGTTTATTGGCCTCATGTTCGGGCGGCTCAAGTCAATGACGGCAAGATCCGCCTTTTTGCCGGCCGCTATGCCGTCGCAGGCATCGAGCCCCATGGCTCTCGCACCGCCGACGCAGGCGGCCTTGAGCACCTTAGCTGCGTCCACTGCCGAGGCGTCGTTTTCGCGGTATTTTGAAAGCACGCTCACGAGATACATCTCGCGGAACATGTCCAGCGCATTATTCGAGCCCGCGCCGTCGGTGCCGATGGCAAGGGCTATGCCCTCGTCGAGAAAGCGCTTAATGGGCGCTATGCCGCTTGCAAGCTTGAGGTTTGAGGCGGGATTGAGCACCGCCGTCAGACCGCGTTTTTTGAATATCGCAATATCCTCCCCGCTCATATGCACGCAGTGGAACGCACCGCCGCCGTAATCGTACATGCCGAGCTTATCAAAAAGCACCGTCGGCGTCACGCCGTGGCGCTCGATGCAGCCGTCCACCTCCGCGCGGGTCTCCGAGGAGTGGACGAACATGGGCTCTTTGTATTTATGCACAAGGTCCGCGACAAACTGCATACGCTTAAGGCTCGTCGTGTACTCGGCGTGAAAGCCGAGGCGATATGAAATGAGTTCGTGCGTTTTGTTATAGCGCAGGAACTTATCCTCCAGCAGCGTATAGTCGCTGTCGAAATTATTCATATCGCCGCAGAGCACCGCGCGAAAGCCGGAGTCGATACAGGCACGCACAAAGGCGTCGTTGTGAAAATACATATCAAAGCAGCTCGTTATGCCGCTCGTGAGATATTCCATGATCGCCAGGCGCGTCATGACGTAAAGTCCATCGGGGCCCAGGCGCGCCTCCTTCGGCCAGACCTGCTCGCTGAGCCATTTATCAAGCGGCATATCGTCTGCCAGCGAGCGCAGAAATGTCATACCCGAGTGCGTGTGCGCGTTCTTAAAGCCCGGTATGAGCAGGTCGCCGCGAAGGTCGATCTGCCGCTCAAACTCCGGCAGAGTATCGGGCGTTTTGCCGACATAGCAGATGCTGCCGCCGTCCGTCCACACCTCGCGCTCGCATATTTCGGTCTCCGGCGCAAAGGCAAGCACCCTGCCGTTATAAAAACGTATCATTCGTTTATCCTCGTTTATTCCCAGAAGTTTTTGCCGCCGAGCTTTCGCACGAGCCTTGCCCGAAGCTCCAGCATGGCGGTGTAGGTCGGCAGGATGAAGACAGGGTCTTCCTCCTCCGCCAAATACGCTATCAGTTTATCATAGTTTTTGTACGATTGACAGGGGATATTTTCGCGCTCGAGCCGTTTTTTCGCATCCTCGGCGCGGTCGCCGCAGACGCAGGCGCGCTTAACGCCGCCGCGCCGCGCGAGCATGCCGAAATCGGCCTCGTCGAGCCAGGATATGTCCGTTCCGTCGGCTATGCGGTCGTTTACGGCAAGCACGAGCGTTTTATCGTCCTTTTCTCGGCAGACCTCGGCTATCGTCTGATCGGCGGCAGCGGTGTTTTTTATAAGTATCATCTTCGCGCCGCATTTCCCCAGCGGGAAGCTCTCCATCCTGCCGAAGCCGCAGTCAAAGCTCCGCGCTGCGTCCGAAGCATTTTTGAGCGCTGCACCGTCCGTCACCGCGGCGGCAGCGGCGCCGACAGCGTTATAGACGTTATAAAGCCCCGGCAGTGCGGGAGCGCACAGCGTTTTTTCCTCCCGCGCATGAAGCACAAAGCTTCCGTCGGGCAGAACGGAGCCCGCGAAAAACTCCGGGTGCTTTCGCTTAAAGCCGCAGGCGCAGGAAAATTCGCCGAGGCTTGCGTAGCTTATGCCCTTGTAGCCGAGTCTTTGGCCGCAGACGGGGCAGGTATCGTCCTCGCCGCTGCCGACGCTGTGCTTTCCGTGCTCGGAAAGGCCGTAATAAACGATCCTGTTTTTGCACAGGCGCGCGATGCTCGCGGCCATGGGGCAGTCGGCATTTATGGCGGCAACCGTCTCGGGCGTTGTGCGCAGCCCCTCGGCGATGCAGTCGCGCGCTCTCGTTACCGTGCCGTAGCGGTCGAGCTGATCGCGAAAAAGGTTCGTCACGAGCAGCACGCGCGGCTTCATTTTGCCGAGAACGAGCCTGCACGCGGCCTCGTCGCACTCGATAACGGCGCTTTCGCATTTAACGCCGCCGAAAAGCCGGAGGTTCAGAATAAGCGTTGCCGTGATGCCGGGCATGAGGTTTGCACCCGAGCGGTTGGCGCACACGCTCCTGCCTTCATTTTGCAGTGCCCGCTCAACTATGCGCGAGGATGTAGTTTTGCCGTTTGTTCCGGTAACGGCGATTATATCGACATTTTTTGCGGCATACCCGAGCACCTCGGGGCATATCTTCAGTGCCAGCGCTCCGGGGAGCGAGGTCGCGCCGTAATTAAACAGGCGCAATAAGCAGTGCGTGGCCTTACAGACCACGCACGCAAAAAATATCATGAGCTTTTTCAATTATTCCACAGTCACCGACTTTGCAAGATTTCTGGGCTTATCGATATCGCAGCCGCGCAGCAGCGCAACATAGTACGCGAAAAGCTGAAGCGGCACAACGCCCAGAGAAGGCTGAAGTATCGTGTGTGTCTCGGGAACGGATATGACGTTCTCCACGGTCTTTTTCATTTCCGCAACATTGTTCTCGGTCGTAAGCGCAAGCACATCCGCGCCGCGCGCCTGGACCTCGACGACGTTGCTCATGGCCTTATCGAAAAGCGGCTCGTATGTACCGAGGGCGATGACGAGCGTTCCGTCCTCGATGAGGGAAATGGTTCCGTGCTTGAGCTCGCCCGACGCGTATGCCTCGGAGTGGATATAGGATATCTCCTTGAGCTTGAGCGAGCCCTCGAGCCCCATGGCATAGTCGAGGTTGCGGCCGATGAAGAACACGGAATTGTGGTTAAAGTAATTCGAGGCAAAATGCTTTATATCATCAATATCCTCGAGCATCTGCTCCATCTTGCCGGGCAGGCGCAGAAGCTCCTCAATTATCCCGTCGTACTCCTCCTTGCTCACCGTGCCGAGAGCGTCGGCAAAGTAAAGGCCGAGCATATCCAGCAGAACGAGCTGCGTGCTGTACGCCTTCGTAGTCGCAACGGCGATCTCGGGTCCTGCCCAGGTGTAGAGCACATCGTCGGATTCTCTTGCGATGGAGCTGCCGACGACGTTCACTATCGAGAGAATGTGTGCGCCCCTTGCCTTTGCCTCGCGCAGCGCCGCCATCGTGTCGAGCGTTTCGCCCGACTGGCTGATGACGATGACAAGGCTCTTATCGTCGACAAGCGGGTCGCAGTAACGGAATTCCGATGCGAGGCAGACCTCGACCGGCTTGCGCATGAGCCGCTCGAGATTATACTTGCCCACCACACCAACATGATATGACGAGCCGCAGGCGATTATGAATATGCGGCTTACGTCCTTTATCTGCTCGGCAGTAAATTTGAGATCCTCGAACACGATGCGGTTATCGCGGATGCGGCTGAAGGCCGTTTTGCGGATAGCCTCGGGCTGCTCCATGATCTCCTTGAGCATGAAGTGGGCATAGCCGCCCTTTTCCGCGGCGGAAACGTCCCAATCGATGGTGTGGTGCTCCTTTTCGATGGGCTGCTCCATGGCGTTAAAAAACTGCACCTTGTCGGCGGAGATAACGGCGACTTCGCCGTCTTCCATGTACGATACGTCGCGCGTGTGCTTTATTATCGCCGTCACGTCGCTGGCGATGAAATTGCAGCCCTCACCGTAGCCGATGAGCAGCGGCGCATCCTTGCGCGCGGCGATAAAATGCTCAGGCTCGTCGATGCACAGTATGCCCAGCGCGTATGCACCCTCTATGCGGCGCAGTACGCGGAACACGGCCTCGAGCGCGTTGCCGCACTCGGCATAGTAAAATGCGATAAGCTGAGTCACGACCTCGGTATCGGTCTCGGATTTGAAGGTATAGCCCTGCGAGATAAGAAAATCGCGCAGCTCAACGTAGTTTTCGATTATGCCGTTGTGAACAACGGCTATATTACCGTCGCCGCTCAGATGCGGGTGGGCGTTAATGTCGTTGGGCTCGCCGTGCGTTGCCCAGCGCGTGTGTCCAATGCCGATGCTGCCCTCGATGCTCTTGCCGCCCTGGATCATATCCCTCAGCACCTGAAGGCGACCCTTGGACTTTTTGACTCTGAGCTTTTTGTCGTCGGATATAACTGCGATACCGGCCGAGTCATAGCCGCGGTATTCCAGTCTCTCAAGTCCGTCAAGCAGTATGGGTGCTGCCTGCTCGCTTCCTACGAAGCCAACTATTCCGCACATAAAAATTATTCCTTTCGGATGATATACTTAGTTATGTTAAATGGCATTATACCATTTTATGCTCCGCTTTGCAATAAAGCAAGGCCGCCGATACGCCCCGGCGGCCTGTCTATTTTGTAAACTTTTAAAAAACGAACTGCACGAGCAGCATATAAACGACCGTGCCTCCGCCGACCGACAGCAGCAGGTTCTCCTTCCACTCGTAGCTCAAAACGACGAAAAGCGCCGCGATAAGCTCGGGAAGCCCGTGCGAGCCGGTGAAGATCGGCGTGCTTTTAAAGCAATAGACCACCAGCAGCCCCATCAGCGCCGGCGGCAGCACACGGCCGAGATATTTTATAAACGGCGGAGTTTCCTTCTTGCCCGAAAAGGCCAGAAACGGCAGCCAGCGCGAGATCTGCGTGCCGACAGTTATGGCGAGGATGATGATAAGGGTTTGGATAACGGTAAGTTTCACAGCTTATTCCTCCACAACCAGAAGATCGCGAGCATGCCGATAAGAGCCGGGATAAGGAACATATCCGGCCCGAAAACGATGCGCGAAAGGAGCGTCACGGCAAGGCCGATAAGGCAGGCCGGGCGGTTATTCTTATCCTTCCACTGCTGGAGGAAGAAGACAATAAACAGCGCATTGAGTGCAAAGTCGAGCCCCGTGGTGTCAAAGGTGATGATCCTGCCGAGCAGACCGCCGAGCGCGGTCAGTCCCGCCCAATAGACATACAGGAGCAGGGTCTGGCCGAAGTAAAAATACCGCCGCTCCATCCCCTCTGGAGCGTCCGACGATACGGCGAGCGAAAACGGCTCATCTGCCAGCGCATATATAAGGAAGGGCTTAAACGGCTGCGTATCCTTATATTTTTCAAGCAGCGCAAGTCCGTAAAACGTGTGTCGGAAATTGACGAAATAGCTCATTATGAGCATCTGCACGGGATCAAAGCCGGCGGCCATCATCGGCACAGCCGCTATCTGCATGCCCCCGCAGAAGCATATGAGCGAAAACATCATCGTCCACAGCGGCCCGTAGCCGAGTTCCTCCATCAACACGCCGTAGGTCAGCGCGACGAATATCCAGCCGAAGAAAATCGGGACAGTGGACGGAAACGCGGCCTTTATGCCGCGAAAAACTTCTTTTATCTCTACTTTTCTTTTCATGGCAATAAAAAAAGCGCAGCCGAAAACGACTGCGCTTTGCTTTCTGAAATTTGCGCGCTGTCAGATAAGGTTCAGCACGAGGGTGAGGACGACGAAAACTATCGCGAACCACTTGGTGGCCTTTGCAAGCTTTGCGTCGAGTGATTTTGCCTTTCCCTTGCTCAGGAAGGTCTCCGCGCCGCCGGCGATAGCGCCGGAAAGGCCCGCGCTCTTGCCGCTCTGAAGAAGAACGACGACGGTTACTGCGAGGCCGGACAGAAGCTGAAGGATGGTGAGAATAAGTTTAAGAGCGTTCATTTATATTCGATCCTTTCGATTTTGACATATTAGCCTATCTACTATACCACAGCGTTTTTCGAATTACAAGAAAAATTTACGCTATTTTTTTTACCAAACCTGCCATCGGAGCAGGAATACAACAAAATACACAGCAAATGCCGCTGAACTCAGCGCGATGAGCGCCCGCTCCGTGCGCTTTTTCGGGCTCAAGGCCGCGAGAGCTATGGGAAGCGATATCATAGCCGCAAGGTACCTCGGCGCGCTCAGAAGCCAGGTCGCGCCCACGGTGACGACAAAATAGGCTATGAAATACGCCGTATACGATGCGCGTATTTTTCGCGCGGCGAGGAGCATTATAACGAGAGCTGTCAGCTGCGCCAGAAGGTTCGGCAGCCACAGGCCGAAGAAAAACGCCGGGTTATCCCCCGCCGTGGCGAGGGCGTTCTCCGTCTGATAGGCGGCGGTGTTGAAAAACCAGCCGAGCTGCTGGTTCCAATGCACTCTCTGATATTCCATGAATTTGAACGCATCGCCCGACACCGTGTAGTTTACAAGGCAGTATGCCGCAAAGCCGAGGGGCACGATGAGGAGAGATAAATACTCCCGCGGTCTTGCGCGTTTATGGACAAGCTCGAAGAATATCGGCACGATGAGCAATAGCCCCGGCGAGCGCGTGAACGCGCCGTATGCGCCCAAAAGGCTGCCCGGTATGAGCTTTCCGCGGCGCAGAAGATACAGGCAGGAGACCGTGCACAGGATAAAAAGGCTCTCGCTCATGGGAGCTGCGAAGAAAAATGCCGCCGGGCTCAGGGCAAAAAGCTTCACTGCGCGCAAGGCCGTAGCACTGTCCGAGTCAAGGCTTAAGAGCTTATAGAGCATAACGCCGGAGCCGGCAAAGCACAGAGCGGACACAAAAAGCCCCGCGGCGAGCTCATTGCCGATGAGATACGCAAAAAGCCGCACGATAACGGGATAGCCCGGCAGGAACACGAGCTGCACCAGTCTGTCCCACTCGCCGTCGGACAGGTACCAGTCGCGTGCGATGTCCATGTAATGCCGGCTGTCGGTGCACAGCCAGAAGCGGACATATTCGCCCGCGCTCTCGTCATAGCCGAGCAGCTTTCTCAGAACAAAACCGAGGACGAGTATGGCAGCGTCCCATATCATGATAAGCGCGAAAATGCGCGCGCACTCGCCGCTGTCGGCCTTGCCGAGCGTCTCGGGCTCGCTTTTTCTCCAAAAGGCGCACCATCGGGGCACAAACAACAGGCACAGGGCGAGCATCAAAAGAGCGCTGAGCACAGCCGCCGTATAGCCCGCCGCACCGTAATTGCTCACTGCGCACCAAAGGGCGAACACAGCGCATAGCGCCGCCGTTCCGAGGGCTGATATTAATTTTTCGGGCAATTTGTCGTTTAACATACGCTTATATTATCACGTCGGGTGCACAAAATGAAGTCTTAATTGACTTAGCTCACAGCGAGTGCTAATATTCTTTCATTAAATTATAAAGAAGGATAACCATGCAGGACGACAAAACATTTCTCGGCACAGAGCCCATAAGGAAGCTCCTGCCCAAGCTCGCCGTGCCGACAGTCATAGCTCAGCTCGTGAACATGCTGTATAACATCGTCGACCGCATTTACATCGGACATATTCCCGAGGTCGGCAGCCTTGCGCTGACGGGGCTGGGCGTCTGTATGCCGCTGATACTCATAGTTTCCGCCTTCTCGGCCTTCGTCGCGGCCGGCGGCGCTCCGCGCGCGTCGATATTCATGGGCCGCGGCGATCACGACTCGGCGGAGAAAACGCTCGGCGGCTGTCTGACGATGCAGATCATCATATCGCTCATTCTCACCGCCGTCATGCTCATTTGGAATAAGGAGCTGCTCTGCGTTTTCGGCGCAAGCGAAAACACGATCGCCTACGCTGCCGACTACATGCGCATATATGCCCTCGGCACGATCTTCGTGCAGATAACGCTCGGCCTCAACGCCTTCATAACGGCGCAGGGCTTTGCGAAAACGGGCATGTACACCGTGCTCATCGGCGCTGTTTTGAACATTGCGCTCGACCCCGTGTTCATTTTTGCTCTCAATATGGGCGTTAAGGGCGCGGCCGTTGCAACGGTCATCTCGCAGGCGGTGTCCTGCGTGTGGGTGCTGTCGTTTCTGCGCGGGGAAAAGACCGTACTGCGGCTCAAAAAGAGCACCCTGCTGCCCGGTCTGCGGCTCATGCCGCCGTGCATCGCGCTGGGACTTTCGGTGTTTGTCATGCAGGCCAGCGAGAGCGTGATCTCAATGTGCTTCAACACATCGCTGCTGCGCTACGGCGGAGATATAGCGGTTGGCGCAATGACGATACTGATGAGCGTCATGCAATTTGCGATGCTGCCGCTTCAGGGCATTGCGCAGGGTGCACAGCCGATAACGAGCTATAACTTCGGTGCGAAAAACGCCGCGCGTGTGCGCGAAAGCTTCCGCCTGCTGCTGAAGGTCTGCGTTATCTATTCCGTCACGCTTTGGGCGCTGGTCATGCTGTTTCCGCAGATATTCGCGGGCATGTTCGCCTCGGATGCACGGCTTGTCGACTTTGCCGCGCACGCACTGCGCATCTACTGCGGCGCGATGTTCATTTTCGGCATCCAAATAGCATGCCAAATGACCTTCGTCTCGATAGGCTATGCGCTGTGCTCGATAATCGTCGCGGTCATGCGCAAATTCGTACTGCTTCTGCCGCTTATCTACATCATGCCGCAGCTTCTGTCCGACAAGGTCAGCGCAGTATACGCCGCCGAGCCCGCCGCGGACTGTCTGGCCGTTCTCTTCACCATCGCCATATTCGCCGTGAACTTCAAAAAAGCGCTGAAAAAGCTTGAGGAAAAATAAATACCGGCCTTGATTAAAAATCAGCAGATGATGCGTCATCTGCTGATTTTTCTTATCTTATGAAGTTTGTCATTACATGTTCTTCCGTTTCGGGGAGACCGAACTTTTCCTTGCCGAGGGCGATGCTCTTCATGAGGAAGGTCATGTTCCGCGCGAGAGTGCGCATGGTCTGCTTCCCCTCCCCGTCGAGCTCGGCCTCGCCCTTTGCTCTGCCGTGGATGCTGTTCCAATACTGGCTCGACGCAACGGGCATGCCGGAAATGGTGAAATACTTATTAAGCTCGTCGAACGTCGCCGAGCAGCCGCCGCGGCGCGCACACACGACGCTTGCGCCGACCTTCATGGTCTTGTCAAAGCCCGTGCTGTAAAACAGCCTGTCCAGGCAGGCGACGAGAGTCGCGTTTGCATTTGCGAAATACACGGGGCTTGCAATAACGAGGCCGTCGGCGGCCTCGAACTTCGGTGCGATGGTGTTGACGACATCGTCGAACACGCACCTGTCGTGTTCATAGCAATAGCCGCAGGCGATGCAGCCGCGCACGGGCTCGGCGCCTATCTGCACGATCTCGGTCTCGACGCCTTCGGCAGCGAAAACATCGGCCATCTCGCGCAGCGCAACGGACGTGTTGCCGCCGACGCGCGGCGAGCCGTTTATAATGAGAACCTTGAGCTTCTTGTTCATATCTGTACCTCCATCATTTGTTTATAAAGCTTCGTAAGCTTTATTTTTACGGTTATTCTAGAATCATGTTAATAAGTGCTGATTAATATGCAAATATAGGCTCACCCACTTTTATATATTGCCCGCTTTTTTGCGCTCTCTTTCTTCCAGCTTTTCGATTCGCTGGATATACTTATCAGCCTTATTTATATAGCACGGCTTCTTCTTTTTCAAGTAATCAAGAAACTTCCTTGCTTTTGCATACTCTTTTGTTTTGATATATAAATCCGGTAACACAAAGTGCCAACCTGAGCCTTCAAATTTTAGGCCTCCAGTTTCCCATAAGTTTTCCCAAAATTCTATGTAGGATTTAATATCCTTTGTTTCATAATATTCCTCGGCTCTTTTCTGAACAGCTTTAATCTGCTGATCCTGTGTTCTTATTACCTTGTAGCCACTAGGATCATATTCTTTTACCCACTCCATGTTTTTCTTATTCTCTTTTTCTGTTTCAGAGCTTAACAATCTTTCCTGCGCGTCCACTACACTTTTCCAGTCAGGTGTATTTCTCATTCCAAGCAATCGATTTATACTCCATACATTAAATTCTCTGCTCGGTATGTCTCCCTCTGTAGTTTTATTCGGGTGTTTATGCATATATGGAACATAAGCATTCTTCTCCAATTCATCAAAACCTTTAGCCGTCAACACATACTTTTTCTCTACTCCAACCGCCTCAAGCTCCTCTTCCGAAAAAGCTTGTGCAGTTTTTTCGATAAGCTCTGCCTTCTTCCCTGTAGTAGAAAGACTCTTCTTTTGCAATAGTTCTTTTAATTGAATTACCGTAAGGCCTTTTAGCGCGTCTTGGGCTGAACCGAACTCAATAAAGCCTCTTTTTCTTAGGCTTTCTAACGCAGCGCCCACATCTCGTATTCCATATTCGAACCACCAAAAGCCGGGATACCCATTCGTGGGATGTGGGTATTTTCCTTGTGAACAGTATTCTAAAAGCAGAATCTCCGCAACATATAGTCCATTTTCTGATGGAACAGATGTTTTCTTTCTCTCTTCAAAAGTTACAACTGTGCGCTCACATATCGTCCCCTCATAAGACTTGGCTGTGTAATATTCATTTGGTTGATAATATTTTCCCTCTGCAACAGGCACCGAAGGAACTGTTGTTAGCGGTTTCTCTATCTTTGCTGATACCGTGCTCTTTTTTAGAAAATCAAATAACCCCATAATGTCTCCTTTTTATTTATGCAAAGCGCTTCGCAGCCTTCTGCTGTTCTGAATTACTCATACTCATACATCTCAACTTTCTCCATCAGCGCGACCGTCTCAACATGCGCCGTTCTTGGGAACATGTCCACGGCCTCGGCGCGGCGCAGGGCGTAGCCGCAGTCGTTAAATACGCATATGTCGCGCGCGAGGGTCGCGGGATTGCAGGAAACGTACACTATGCGCTCCGGCGCCATGCCGCACAGGGCGCGCACGGCGGCCTCATCCATGCCCTTGCGCGGCGGATCGACGACTATCGCCTCGGGGCGAACACCGTCGCGCAGGAATTTCTCAGCCGCCTCGGAAGCGTCGGCGCAGATAAAGTCCGCATTCTCTATCCCGTTGCGATGCGCGTTTTCGCGCGCGTTCTCAACGGCCTCGGGGATTATCTCCGCGCCGATGACGCGCTTTGCCGCTCTCGCAAGAAACAGGCTTATCGTGCCCGCGCCGCAGTACATGTCCAGAACCGTTTTGCCCTCGGGCGAAGCGTACTCGACGGCCTTTTTATAGAGCTTTTCGGCCTGGGGCGGGTTTATCTGATAAAAGGCCTGCGGAGCGAGCTCATAGACTATACCGCCTAAGCTGTCGCGTATATAATCTCTGCCCCACAGCGTGTGAAAATCCCCGGCAAGGACTGTGTTGCCGCTCGTTTTGTTGACATTTAAAACGATGCCCGTGAGCTCCGGGCAGGCCTTTCGCATAAAGTCGACAAGCGCCTGCGTCCTCGCGCCGAAGCCGCCGGAGGCAACTATGACCGCGACGGCGTCGGGCGTATTGACCGCCTTTCGCACATACACATGCTTAACTAGACCACTGCGCGTTTTCTCGTCATACGCTCGCAGGCCGTTATCGTTCATAAAACGCACGACCGCCTCGGCCGCCTTATCGGCGATGTCGCTCTGTATAAGACAGCGCCCGACCGGCACGAGCTCGTGGCTGCGCGGCGCGAAAAAGCCCTTGCGGGCGCGGCCCTCGACCTCGCGCACGGCGTAGATGCCCTTGTTTCGATAGTGCGCCGTTTCATCGCTGCCGGTGATGCGCTCAACCTGCACGGACTGATGGGCGATGTGCCTCAGTGCGTCGTCCACGCGCTGCTTTTTAAAGCGCAGCTCCTCGGCATAGCTCATGTGCCGCAGGCCGCAGCCGCCGCAGCGCAGATAATTTTCGCACTCGGGCTCTCTGCGCTCGGGTGAGAGCTTTACAGGCTCAAGTGCGCGGCCGTACACCGCCGAGGCCGTGACCTTGACGATGACGATGCGCCACCTTTCGCCGACTATCGTGCGCGGCACGAACACCGCCCTGCCGAGGATACGCGCAACACCGCTGCCCTCGGAATTATAAGCCGTGATCTCGGCTTCAAATATCTCGTTTTTCTTTAACTGTTCCATGTTTTTCATGATATCACGACACAGCTCATTTTTCAACGAAAAAGACCACTCACGAAGAGTGGTCTTTTAATATTCAGCTGCATGTGAAGAGTATGACCTGCCGCTCCTGCGCGATCTTTTCAAGCAGCGTCATGGCCTGCTTTCTGCGCTCGGCATCGAAGTTCACAAGCGCATCGTCTATTATCAGCGGACAGTTTGCATCCTCCGGCAGTGCCAGCGAGCACACCGCAAGGCGCACGGCAAGATACATAAGATCGAGCGTGCCTGCGCTCAGATATTCCGCGCCGCGCGGGACGTTTTTGCCGTTTTCATGCACCATTGCAGAAAAATCGCGGTCGAGCATGACGCCGTCGTATTTGCCGCCGGTGACAAACTGCATATACTCGGCAGCGAGCTTGCCCAGCGCCGGAGAAAAGCGGCTCTGGATATCCTCATTTGCCTTGCGCAGTGTGTCGACGGCCAGAGCTATCGCGTCGTACTCGGCGGAAATTTCCGCGTATTCGCTCTCCATTCGGCTGATCTCCGAACCGAGCACCAGAGGGTCGCCCATCGCGGCGAGCCTGCCGCTGTGTTCGGCCATCAGGGCGGAAATGCGGCTGCATTTAGCGCGTGCTTCTGCAAGCTGACGGCTCAGCTGCGCGGCCTGATTATCGCCGCCGGTGAAGTCGAGCTGGGTAAGTGTTCTGCTTTCGGCCTGCTCCTGACGGCGACGCACCGCGGCGAGGACCTCGGCGGTCTCCTTCTCAGCTCGCTGCGCCTCGGCATAGTTTTTATAAAGCTCAAGATACTCATCAAGGCTCGAGGCGATATCCTCCTCGGTCTCGGCTCGGTATTTTGAGAGTATTTTGCGCCGAGCCTTTGCGGCCTCATAGGCCTCCGCCCTGCGGCGCGAGGAGCGGACGAAGAGAATAATGCCCACAGCCAGCGCGGCTGCTGCCGCGGCAAAGGCATGGATCATAAAATCCTTGAGCAAAAATCCCGCAACAACGAGCGCTGCGCACAGCACCATGAGTATTATCGCAAGAGCGGGAGATGCCTTGCGCTCGGACTTTTCATTAAGGCTGAGCGCCTCGGCAAGATCTGCCTTGACCTCGGCCTTGACCTCCTCGGGCTTGCGCTCGCCTATCGCGCAGGCGCACAGCGCCGCCCGGCAGCTATCTCGCCGCTCGGCGGCCTTATCGTGCCGCTCGGCGGCGGCATTTACCTCGCTTCTGACGCCCTGCAGGCTGCTGAGCGCCTCCTTGCGGACGATCTTGCGGCTCTCTGTGACCTCGGCCTCGAGTTTTTCGCATTCTCTTTTGGCCGCCTCGAGCTCGGCGGACATATCCTTTCGCTGCTGCGATGCGTCCGCAAGCTCGGACAGAAGCTGCTTTTTATGCGAAAGCTCGTCCTCAAGCTCCGGCAGACGGCCGTAGCGGTTGAAGCGGCGCTTGCGCTGCCACTGGCGCAGACGCTCGTCTGCCTCGGTGTAGGAGCAATCCTCATCGCCGGTGGAGACGATGGCGCTGATGCGCTTTTCAAGCTCGGCGCTGTGCGTCACCGCGACCTTGCCCTGCTCGACGAATGCGCTGCGGCGGAAAACGTCGCGGCTCACGCCGGTGAGCGTCTCGCCCGCGTTCGCGCCCGTAAGCCCGTCTACCGGAACGCTCGTTCCCGTATACACGGCGGAAAACTCGCGCATTGGGGCGGAGGCTGTCTTCGTCGTGCGCACGAGCGTTATATCGCGACCATTACTTTCTATCTGCATGCTGCCCTGCATCGGCTCGCCCGACCACGGAGCATAGCGCATTTTATCGGGCAAAAAGCCCGCTTTTTGCCTCTCTGAGCTGTCAACGCCGTAGAGCACGGCACGGATAAACGCGCACCAGGTGCTCTTGCCGCTCTCGTTCGGGGAGGAGATGACGTTCAGTCCCTCGTGCAGCTCAAGGCTTTCGCCCTCGAGCTTTCCGAAGGTAGCGTCAAGCCTTTTAATTATCATGACGCACCACCTCCTCACGGTTATCCAAAGCGGCAAGCCCCCAGCGCGCCGCCTGACTTATTTTTTCGCGCTCTGTGTCGGTCTTTGCCGCGTCAAAAGCTGCCTTGAGCCGCGAAAGGAAGCGGCCGCGCAGGTTATCCTCCCCCGCGCTCTCCCACACGTCGCGCTTTAATACGGTCTCGTCGCGCACCTGAAGCGAGAAAAATTTATCCTCCAGCGCCGCCGCGACAGCGCCGGGCTGCGGAGGCTCCGCCGCCTCGCCGCGCAGAATGATGCGGTAAACGTCGCTTGCCGTGTTCTCCGGCAGAGCGGCCAGAACATCGCTTACAGCGTCGCCGCCAGTGAGCTCCACATTTAATATCTCATACCTTCGCTGAGCAACGCACATGGGCTTTACGCTGCACGATGAGCCGAGCGATACGATGTAAACGTGCTTCTCGCCCGTTTCGTCAAAGCCGCGCCCCTCCGGGCAGCCTGGCCACGCATAATATGTTGCTCCCGATTTTTTAAGTCCGCTTTCCTTATGGATATGCCCCATGGCGATATAGTCCATTCCCGAGGCCGCAATATCGAGCTCCGTTATGGGATTATAATTTGACGCTGCGGCAACCTCGCCGTGGATGCACATTATATCCTTAACTCCGCCGCTCTTTGCCGCGGAAAATCCGTGAAGCATGGCAGGAGAATATTTATCGCAGAAGGCCGCGCCCCAGACTCTCGCGCCCAAGCTCGGAAGCTCGACGCACTCAAGCTCTGAGCTTTTGAAAATGTGCACATTTTCGGAAAACTTCACGCGCGCATACGGCGAGCGCGGCGAATAGAAATCGTGGTTGCCCGGAGATATGAACACGGGCACGGATATGCCGCCGAGAGCCTCGGCAAGCGCCCCGGCCGTTTCGGCATAGGTGCTGTCGGAATCCAGAAGGTCACCGGCCAGCAGGACGAGATCGACGCGCTCGGTCTGTGCCAGCTGCGCTATGCGGTAAAGCAGCCTGCGCTGCTCCTCCCTGCGCTGCGCGGCCTTGCCCGCACCCAGCCCCTCAAACGGCGAGTCAAGGTGCAGATCCGCCGCGTGCAGGATCTTAAGCTCGCTCATGTGAATCTCACTCCCTCCGCACTCAAGCATTTGCCCGTCTCGGGGTCAATGGTGAATATGCAGCCTTCGAGCTTCGCAGGTCCCTTGGCGGAATCATATCTGCGCGGCGGGTCGCCGAAGAATTTGCCGATCGACTGCTCGGGCTCGATGCCGATGACGGAGTTTATAGCGCCCGTCATGCCGAGATCTGTTATATATCCCGTTCCGTTGGGCAGCACGCAGGCATCCGAGGTCTGCACATGCGTGTGCGTTCCCCAAACGGCGCTGGCCTTGCCGTCGAGCAGGAAGCCCATGGCTCGCTTTTCGCTCGTGCCCTCGGCGTGGAAATCGACGAGGATGATCTTCTCGCGTATCTCCTCCATATAGCCGTCGGCAATGACAAATGGGTTATCCGTGTTCGTGTCCAGCGTGAAGTGCCCCATCAGGTTCATGACGCACACATCGCCGAAGCTCGTTTTGTAAACTTCTATGCCGCGCCCCGGGCACTGCGGCGCGCAGTTTGCCGGACGCAGTATCTTGCGCCGCTCGTCGAGATACGGGCGCAGCTCGGTGCGCGTCCATGTATGGTTGCCGAGGGTGATAACATCCGCCCCGGCGTGAAGAATAGTGTCCGCCTGGCGCGGCGTTATGCCGACGACATTTGCGTTTTCGCCGTTTACGACAACAAAGCTCAAATCAAGCTCGCTGCGCAGACGGCGCAAATTTTTAGTAAGATAATCCAGCCCCGGCTCGCCGCATACGTCGCCGACGGCAAGAATCTTTACACTCATAAAAAAATCTCCTCTCCTGGAGTAATGAGTGTAGTATAGCACAAATTACAGCGGTGTAGCAAAATAAAAATGGTCATAATATATTGCGGAGGTGTAAACAATGCATAAGACAAATTTTCTCGTAGGCATGGGTATAGGCGTGGCGGTCGGCTCTCTGGCCGGAATGACAATGTCCGGAGCCAAAAAGACGCCGAAAAACATCGTCGGCAAGACGCTCAAAACAATGGGCGAGGTAGTCGACGCGGTGTCGAGCTCCATCGGCATGTAATTATTTTGGCCGATACGGCCGAAAATAATTAAAAAAGGCTTGCATTTCCCCTCCGGCTGTGCTAATATACTAAGGCGCTAAGCAATAAGCGCCGTTAGCTCAGCTGGATAGAGCGTCTGGCTACGGACCAGAAGGTCAGGGGTTCGAATCCCTTACGGCGTGCCAAAAACAGCAGCTTTCATCATTGATGAAGGCTGCTGTTTCTTTTTTTATTTGACGTAAGGGATTCGAACCCTGAGAGGGTCGGAGCGTTAAGAAAATATGCCGGCGGCATATTTTCAGCTCCGATGGGCGCAGCAGCTTGCTGCAAGCCCGCGAGCTTTTGCGCAGCAAAAGCTCTGTCCCTTACGGCGTGCCAAAAACAGCAGCTTTCATCATTGATGAAGGCTGCTGTTTATTCTTTGTAATTTTATCTCCCTCACGCCTCCGCGTCATACATTACATGATTGTACATTTTAGTGACGCTCTCGTTCATGTTTATCGGGAGAATGCTTATATTCGGATGCTCGCCGCGGAACACTACGAATACCTGGTGGGCAAAGCCCTGCCCCATCCACTCTATCGCATCGAAATCGAGTATGACCTCCTCGAATTTCTCGAGCCTATGGCAAATTCTCTTTGCCTGCGAGCGGGATACCGGAGAGCCTTCAAATATATTCTTGAGCGGTATCGTCGTTCTTGTAAATCCCCCGTCCACATTCGAATATGCATCGAATATATCCTGCGAGTTCTTCTTTGACTTATTCGACAGCGTCATGCTTACAAGCGTGCCCTTTCCTTCGTTTGCCGTCAGGCTTGCTGTCACGCTGTCATCATATTTGTTGTTCGTGAATACCTTGCCGTCGGATACGATCAAAAACGTATCCATCATTTTGGAGCTGAAGAAAATACCCTCGCCGGAGTGGTTCTTCGCATCCGTTGTGAGCTTGCCCTTGAACAGCTCGCACACCGCGTCGTCAAGCGTCGAAAAGCCGAAATGCTCTTTGATCTTCTCAAATATCCCGATGCCGTTATCGTATATTATTACCTCCATCTCAACACGGCTCTGCATAACGACTACCTGCAGCCGCTCGGCAGCGGAGTGGTCTATAACATTGTTGACCATCTCGCTGAAGGTATACTCCCATATCTGCCTGACGTTAGCCGGTAAGTCGGTCAAATGTGGCTTGAGACATTTGTTGAACACCTCGATATCACTCTCGAGCTCGCCCTCGGAGCGCCGCAGGATATACGAATAATCGTTCCGTTTAAGCGCGTACTCTCCGCGTTTTCTGCGCTCTATGACCCCCTCGTCAACAAGCTTGTTTATATATTTGTGGGCAGTGTTTCTGTTGATATCAAACGCAGCGGCCACTGTTTGCGACAGGTCGGAAGCTCCGCTGCCGACTTTATCCAGGATGCAGCTTTCGATGGCGCGCCGCTTTTCATCGGAAAACTTCATATAAAACGCCTCCTGTGCTTTATCATTATATATATTATATCGTTTATTGTCAAGATTTATTCTCTTTAATCGTGCCACTTATTCGCTTTAAAATTTTTTAAAGCGAATAAGTGCGAAAAGGCCGCCGCTCGAAAATCCGGTCGGCGGTCTTTATATTTTCACTTCTCAAACAGCATATTCAGGTCGCAGTCGGCGTTTATGCCGGGGACGCGGCCGGTGAAGCTGTACTGCCACATATCGTGGTAATAATAAAAATACGGATAGCTGCCGATGCCGACGCACCAAGACTTATAATCCTCAAGCCGCGCAAGGTCATAGCCGTAATAGCCAGTATCATTATATATGTAGACGCCGGGCTCGTAGCCCGCGGCCTTTATCGTCTCGCAAAACGCGACGGCGCAGTCGGTGAGCGTTTCGTTATCCAATCCGTCGGTGCGGGCATCGTCGCCGGATATTCGCTCCCAGTCGAAGAACACCGGCAGGTCGAGCCCCCTGCCGTCCAAAAGGTCGAGCACAAACTTCGCCTCGGCTTTTGCCTCATCGGCCGTTATCGCCTGCGAGAAGAAATACGCGCCGACGCGAAGTCCCGCGGCCTTTGCGCCCTCGATATTTTTGATGAAATTTTCGTCGGTGTACAGCTCGCCGTTTCCGTAATACATACCTCCGGCGCGGACTATAGCAAAGCGCACGCCGCTGTCATAGACCTGCTGCCAGTCTATATCGCCCTGATACGACGAAACGTCGACGCCGCGGCTGGCCTTGTACTCGTGCCCGGTGTAGGTGAGGTTGCCGCTCGGGTCGCTTATAAATTCCTCCTTATCGAGATCGTTGAGCGCAACGCCCTCCTGCGGAGTTATCCACACATATGTTTCGCCGTTGAAGACCTCGACCATGCCATAGTGCGGATCGGCTTCCCGCTCGGTACGCTGGCGCATCTGCACAAGGGCGTACGCTGCCAGCAGCAGCGCGGCTATGAGGATCACTATATACACAGGCCTTATCCCACCGTGTGCTTTGCTTTTTCTCTTTGTCTTTTTCATGCCGCCATTTTATCACAGTATATTAAATGTGTAAAGTTAACAATCTTCTAACGACGCCATAAGATTCCTGCCGCCGTAGGAAAGGCTGCTTTTCAGACGCTCGCGGCCGCGCTTTATGGTGCGGCTGACGCTGGATATGTGCAGCCCCAGCTCGTCGGCGATATCCTGCATGGGCATCTGCTCGATGTAGTACATGCTTATAAGCTGCTTCTGACGGCGGGTCAGCTGCGAATTTATCGCGCGGCGCAGAGCCCCGGCCGTGCCGCCCGACGCTTCGGACACGAGCTTTATGTACTGGCGCAGCGCCATGTATTCCTCCTGCTTTGCAAACATGTTCAGCTTTCTATCCTGCATATATGTTATCTCCTTATCCATAGTAGTTTTCAAGGTAGCGCGAGACGGCGAGCGTATCGCGCATCATGCTCGTAAGTATGGCTATCCGGCGGCGCAGACGAAGCCTGTCGATCTCGCACATGGGCTCGTCGTTAAGCTGCCTGCTCAGCTCCGCTATGCGGCACTTAAGGGCTTGCGCGCTTTCGTTATATTCCGCGGAAAGTTCGATAAGTTTCATTCGTATTCTCCCTGAATAAAATAATTAAAATTTGTGTTGACAAACCCGATGCGGTTTGCTATTATATTTGAGCCGGTATCGTGCTGGTGTAGCTCAGTTGGTAGAGCAGCTGATTTGTAATCAGCAGGTCGGGGGTTCGAGTCCGTCCACCAGCTCCACCGACAAAATAATTTTATATCGTATATTTGGGGGATTTCCCGAGTGGCCAAAGGGGACAGACTGTAAATCTGCTGGCAATGCCTTCGGTGGTTCGAATCCACCATCCCCCACCAAAGTAATTGCCTGATTTGTCTACCAGATAAATCAGGCAATTTTCTTGCTTTTAGGGCAAAAACAGCCCAAAATACTGTAAAACCAGAGAAAACCGGCTTCGGAATGGCGATCACAGCCAGACCGAGGCCGGTTTTCTGCGTTTTCAGGCCAAAAATCCCGCGCACCTTTTACTTCAAATTAACTGA
>SFEG01000045.1 GCA_004558025.1 Clostridiales bacterium | reverse complement strand
AGCTACCGTCAGATGCTATCAGAAAATGAAAGCCGATGCGGAAGCCGGAGACCCCGAAGCCATCCGGCGATATGAAGCCACCCTTGCCAAGCGCAGAGACGAGTACCACAAAAAGAAAGCAAGACAGGAGGAAGTACCAGCATGAAGGAATTGAAGCCAAGAATCCACGAAAACGGCATCGACTACATTCTCGTGGGCGATTACTATGTGCCGGACTGGAAGCTGCCGGAGGAAAAACGCCCTGTCGGGCATTGGGGCAGGCTGCATCAAGCCTACCTGCGGATGTACCGTCCCGGTTTTTACAACGAACTCGTTCTCTCCTGCAAGCTGCACACCTACCTTGCCGATCTGAACGAGCAGGCAACGGAAAGATGCAGTCTTATCATTGAGCAGATGGCGGAAGCCGAGGGCGTGGACGAAGCCCTGAAAGCGTCCGACCAGATGCTATGGGTGCAGTCCATGAACTCCATCCGCAGCCGAGCCGAGGAAATCATCAAGCATGAGCTGATTTATGATTGACGGTCAAGAGCCGGAAAAATCGCATATTTGACGCTGGGAACGCTTCGGACGAGGAATGTATCGCCGGAGCGTTTTCCATTGAAAAATCGCCGTTTTCCCCAAGTCAAGAGCCGGAGAAAACACCCGAAAAACACCCCTATTGCGTAACAGAGGCGCAGAAAGGAGCTTGCATGAGAACAGGGCTTACGAAGCAGGAAAAGACCACCGAAATCTACTTTGACGAGAAAGAACCCACCATCTATATCCGCACCCACAACACCGACCTCAGGAACAGGCTGACCGCCTATGCCTCAGCTCACCCCGGCGAGTGCCGCCAGACCGACGCAGATCCGGACACGGGCTGCATGGAATTTGAAATCCGCAAGGGGCGGTTCTCCTTTCGGCTGACCGCACCATACAGCGAGGAACGCCGCAAGGCGGCAAGCGAAGCGGCGAAAAAGAGCGGTGTTCATAGGCAGAGGCAGCAGGAATGATACGACGCCAAACACATACCGATGGTATAATAATTAAAATCAAATTCGTATGGGCGGTATGTTCATTTCGTCATATTTTTCTGCTATAATCAATTTATAAAGGCAGAAAGGGTGAGACGAATGGAAATAAAGCTCGCTGAAAATATTCGCGCTTTCCGAAAGCAGAGATCTCTTACACAGGAGCAGCTTGCGGAGGTGTTGGGCGTAACGGTCGGCGCGGTTTATAAATGGGAAGCAAAGCTCTCCCAGCCCGAATTAACCATGATCATGGCCATGGCGGACTTTTTTGACACGTCGGTGGACGTGCTGCTGGGCTATGAGATGAAGGACAATCGCTTGCAGGCAAGCGTGGAAAGGCTAAAACAATATCTTCATGAAAAAAATCAAAAGGGGCTTGCGGAAGCGGAAAAAGCGCTAAAAAAATACCCACACGACTTCAATGTCGTTCACGAAAGTGCCGAGCTGTATTGTGTGTTCGGCGTGGAGCTTCAAAATCAAAGTTTGCTGCTGAGAGCCTTGGAACTCTTGGAGCAATCGCGCCTGTTGCTGCCGCAGAACACAGACCCGCAGATCAGCGTTCTTACGATTTATGGGGAAATGGCAGATGTATATCTGATGCTGGACGAGGGCGAAAAAGCCGTAAATCTTTTGAAGGCGCACAATGCAGGCGGCCTGTACAGCGATGTGATTGGCCTGATATTGGCGACCAACCGGAAGCGGCCGGATGAAGCTGTGCCGTTTCTGTCTGAATCACTGCTGAAAAACACCACAGCCATCATACGCACCATTATGGGCTACATAAACGTGTTCTTTCAGCAAGAGGATTACAACTCGGCACAGGCAATCCTGCTTTGGGGAGATCATGTTCTTTCCGGGTTGAGAAATGAGGACAAGAACAGCTTCCTCGACAAGATAAACAGTGTGTTTCATGTATGCCTTGCCTATACGCAGGTGAAAGCCGATGACCGCTGCGCCGCCCGTCATTCCCTGTGCCATGCGAAAGAGCTTGCAAAACGCTTTGATGCAGCGCCGGACTACAAAGCGGAGGCCATTCTCTTTGTTGACCACATAAAACCTTTCAGCGCACACGATAATATCGGCGCAACGGCAATGATGGGCATTCAAAACACGCTTGCTGCCATCGGGGACGATATACTATCCACTATGTGGAGGGAGGTAAATGACCATGAAGAATAAACCGCTGAAAAAGCAACTCTCAGCGCAGTTTTATCATCGGAACATCCCTGTTCTCTGCGTCGCTGTTTTCGGCGCATTGGTTTCAGGCTCGCTCAATTTGATTCTTTCGTGGATCATGCAGCAGCTTATCGATGCGGCATCCGGTGTTCCTGGTGCGCTTGCCATCGGAACGCTCGCAAAAATCAGCGGAGGGTTTGTGCTGCTTTGCGTAGCGGCGTTTCTGCTGGACTATATTTCACAGCCCCGCTTTATTGAGAGAGCCATGCGGCAGTATAAAGATTTCGCCTTTCAGAAGCTCACGGAAAAGAGCATTTCATCCTTTCGGGACGAGAGTACGGCTGCCTATCTTTCGGCTCTGACCAACGACGCAGGCAGCATAGAGGCGGACTATCTTGCGCAACAGCTTTCCCTGATCACAAAAACCGTGACATTCATCGGCGCGCTCGCCATGATGCTGTGGTACTCCCCGGTTATGACCGCCATCGCCATCAGCATTACGATTTTGCCGCTGGTCGCTTCCCTTCTGACGGGAAACAAGCTGCAAGAAGCTGAAAAGCGTGTGTCGGAGCGAAACAAGGACTTTACCGCCGCGCTGCACGACTGCCTCAGCGGATTCTCGGTCGTTAAGAGCTTCAAGGCGGAGAAGGAGGTCTATAAGCTCTTTGCCGAAAGCAACCGGGCTTTGGAGGGAGATAAGTTCAGCAAACGGAGGATCAAGATCCTCGTGGGTATGATCGGCGCTGTGACGGGCATTTTTGCGCAGCTCGGCGTGTTTCTCATTGGAGCGTACCTCGCTCTGTCCGGCTATGGGTTGACCCCCGGCGTTGTGATCATTTTCGTAAACCTGATGAACTTTATGATTCAGCCCATCGCGGAGCTGCCGGGGCTGCTGGCAAGCCGCAAGGCGGCGCTGGGGCTGATCGGCAAGCTGGCGACAGCACTGGAAAAGAATCCCGCCTCTGGCGGCAGCGCGGCGCTTTCCCGGCTGGAGAAGGGCATTCGTCTCGAACAGGTGTCGTTCAGCTATGACGGAGAAAAGGATGTGCTGCACGAGATCTCCGCCGAGTTTAAGGCCGGCAAAGCCTATGCTATTGTGGGTGGCAGCGGCAGCGGAAAATCAACGCTGCTTCATCTGTTGATGGCGGGGAGCAGGGAATATGCTGGAAGCATCTTGCTTGACGGAACGGAGCTTCGCAGCATCGCCCCGGAATCGCTGTATGAAACGATTTCAGCCGTACAGCAGAATGTGTTCGTGTTCAATGCCTCCATAAAGGATAATGTTTCCATGTTCCGCAGTTTCCCACAGCAGGAGCTTGACGAGGCGATTCGCCACGCCCATCTAACGGGGCTGATTGCGGAACGGGGAGAAGGCTATCTCTGCGGCGAGGGCGGCAGCGGGCTGTCCGGCGGCGAAAAGCAGCGCATATCCATTGCCCGAAGCCTACTGAAAAAATCCTCCGTCCTTCTGGCTGACGAGGTAACGGCTTCGCTGGACGCACAGACGGCCCATCAGGTCACAAACGATATTCTTGACCTGCATGGTATGACCCGCATCATCGTGACGCATACGCTGGAGGAATCCCTGCTCCGCCGCTATGACGGCATCCTCGTCCTGAAGGACGGACGCATCGACGAGACGGGCAGCTTCGACGAGCTTATGGAGAAGAAAGGGTATTTCTTTGCGCTGTTCACTGTGGCGCAGTAAAAAGGAAGTAAATTCGATTGTTAAAGAAATCAAAATAAACTTGCTCATACTCTCTCAAAGCGCAATCGACAAAAATCGGTTGTGCTTTTCTTTTACCCAAAATCAAGAAAGGAGCGACCACCCATGACGAAGAAGAAAACGCCGCAGACCATCGAGGAATGCAACGCCGAGCTGGAACTCACGCAGAAGAAAATCCGGCAGTATGAGAACCGAAGCAAGATGCTTGACCGCAGGCTTGCCATTGAGAAGCGCAAGGCACGCAACCACCGCCTGTGTTCGCGGGGCGGCTTTATTGAAAGCATCGTGCCGGAGCTTATCACCATGACGGACGAGGACGCGCAGACCTTTTTCCGACTTGCTTTGACGAGTGAACCGGCGCGGGAGTTTTTGAGAAAACGAGCCGAGGAAACGACAAGCTGAATAATCCCTTGGCAACAAGGGCGCACTTATACACCTCGTCGGGGCAAGCTTCATATCGTTCGTTTCGCCGCAAGCGGCAAAACTCATTCATTCTGCTGCCCCTCCTCTCCCCACAAAGTTTTGCAACTTTGCGGGGACCCCATGAGGCGTTGTGCGCTCTGCCGAGGGCTGAAACTCTCCACACAGCCCTGCCGTGTTCCGAGCTTGGCGGCGTTGCCGCGAACAGGGAAAACTGCATTTTCCCTGCGACGGCTTGCGCCGTCTACCCTTT
>SFEG01000044.1 GCA_004558025.1 Clostridiales bacterium | reverse complement strand
CATTGCGACGTTGCCGCCGCCGATAACGGCGCAGCTCTTGCCGATCTCGGGCTTATTGCCGAGGTTCACCTCACGCAGGAAGTCAACGCCGCCGAATACGCCCGTGAGCTCCTCGCCTTCGATCTTGAGCGCCTGCGACTTCTGAGCGCCGATGGCGAGATAGAAGCCCTTATAGCCCTCGTCGCGCAGCTGCTGGATGGTAACGTCCTTGCCGACCTCAACGCCGCATTTGAATTCGACGCCCATCTCCTTGAGAATGTCGATCTCGGCGTTGAGAACGTCCTTTTCAAGGCGGAAGGAGGGGATGCCGAGGGTCAGCATGCCGCCGGGAACGGGGTTGCGGTCGAAAACCGTGACGGGGTAGCCCTTGTTGGCAAGATAGTACGCGCAGCTCATGCCCGCGGGGCCTGCGCCGATGACGGCGATCTTCTCGGTGTAGGGGCGGCCTATCTGATTGACCATCTTGGGCACGAAGCGCGTATCCTCGTGCAGATCGTGGTCGGCGATGAAGCGCTTTACCTCGTCGATGGCGACGGCCTCGTCGACGCTCGCGCGGGTGCATTCTTCCTCGCAGCGCTTGTTGCAGATGCGTCCGCAGACGGCGGGGAAGGGGTTCTCCTTCTTTATGAGCTCAAGAGCGTCGGTGTAGCGCCCCTGGGCGGCGAGCTTCAGGTAGCCCTGAACGGGAACGTGCGCCGGGCACGCGGCCTTGCAGGGGGCGGTGCCGGTGTCGACGGTGTCCTTGAAGTTCTCGCGGTAGTCGGGGTTGAAGGTCTTCTTTACAAAAACGGTGTTGGTGAGCTTTGCGTAGCCCGGAGGGGTAAGGTCCTCGGACGAGCACAGCTTCTGGCCGAGCCTGAGCGCATTGCCGGGGCAGGTCTCGACGCACTGCGCGCAGGCGACGCACTTTGCCTCGTCGACCTCGGCGACGAAGTTCGAGCGAATGGCGTCTCTCGCGCCGAACATGAGGCCCGCGCGCAGGCCGAAGCATGCGCAGGCGCAGCAGTTGCAGATAGCGGCGCTGTCGCCGACCTCCTCAATGTTGGGGATATCGTGCATCAGGCCGTTTTCCTCGGCGCGAAGGATGATCTCCATTGCCTCCTCGCGCGTGATCTTACGTGCGCGGCCGGAGCGGATGTAATGCTCCGCGCCCTTGCCCATCTGCACGCACATGTCCTCGTCCAGATGTCCGCAGCCGTCGCCGATGCTGGTGCGCGAAGCGCGGCAGGAGCAGGGCGAAACGGAGAAGGTGTCGTACTTATTCAGGTAATACGACAGCCTTTCATAGTCGCTCACACCGGGTATATCCTTTATCGCGCTCTCGACGGGGATGACGCGCATCAGGCCGTAGCCCTGCGGCAGCACGGGACCGAGAAGCTCCATGCGCACGCGGGTGTACTCCTCGAAGGCTCTGCCGACCTCGGGATGGGCTGCCATGAGCTCCTTGTTGTTGACCATCATTTCGAGTATGCCGGGCGCGAAGATCTGCATGAAATAGACGTCCTCTCCGAGCTTCTCGTCATAGGTGCGGCGGAAAATGCCGTAGTAGACGAGATTGTCCAGCGCGGGCTTTATCTCCTCGACGGTCTTGCCGACCTTCTTTGCGAGATACTCCGCCGTGCGCTCCTTGCGCAGACCGGCGGCGATGGCGATGTCGGCCTCGTCGTCGGAAACGATGTCAGCCATGCAGTAGTACTCGGGGGCGTTCTCGTCGATCTTTACGACCATGCCGGACGCGCCGCCGATGACCTTGGCAAGCCTGACTATCTTGGGTCTGAGTTGTGCCATAATCAATTCTCCTCTTCCTTAATTGTGTGTATGTTATGGTGTTTGCTTCTGTTTTTTGTACCTTTCGAGCTGTGCGTCCATGCAATTTCGCAGCTGCTCGACCGCGCCCTCGCCGTCGCCGGCCTCAAGCTTATCTGCAAAGCGGCTGAGCTCGTTTATGGCCGCTGCCGTGCCTATCGAGCGGACGTAGCGCTCCGTAAGATACACCGCGCCCTCCTCGACGGATTTGAACACCAGCGCCAGCATCGGCTTTCCGCCGAGGCGGCATATGAGCTTCGGAAATTCGTACAGTCTCGCGGCAAAGTCAGGGCAAGTAAAATCCTCCGACGCGACGAAATCGCCCAGCGAGCCTATGCACTCGCGCAGCCGCGCGATATCCTCCGGCGTGTGCTTCTGCGCAAACGCGAGCATGCCCGCCCCCTCGACCGCGAGGCGCAGGTCGAAAAGTCCGGCTATCGTGTCGACGCTCAGGTTATCGCCGTTAAAGCGAACGATGGCGTTAAATGTTGCGAGATTTCCGTCGCGCATATAGTCGGCGACGAAAACGCCGCTCTGCGGCTTTATCGTGACAAGCCCCAGGCGCTGAAGCTCCTGAAGCCCCGAGTGCACGACCGTTTTGCCGACGCCCATCTGCTCGGCAAGCGTCCTCTCGGGCGGGAATTTTTCGCCGACGCGCAGCTTGCCGGACAAAATGAGCCCCGCGATGCGCGAAACGAAAAGATCCTTCAGCGACGGTGAGGTGAGTTTTTCAAAGTTATCCATGGGTAACTCCATTTATAAATTGGTGCGACCAAAACCAAAGCTCCGAAGCTATGTGCAAATTACACACATTTGCGGGCGATGTGCTCAATAAACTGCCGAAAATATAAGTCATTTTCGCCTACATATTGACTTTTTCACACCGGAATGATTAATTATTAACATATTGGACAGACCAATTGTATTACATTTACATGGATTTGTCAATACACAGATGAAGGGGAAAGGTTACATGGCAAGAGAACTTATACTTCAGCTCGGCAAGAAGCTGACCGACCGCGCGACGATAAAGCTCGGTCTTGAAAAGCTCGACGAGTCCTCGCCCGAATACTACGGCCTGGCCGCCGTGGTCACGGACGAAATGGCGGAGGTAGCGCTGCAAATGGACGTTCGCGTTCCTACGACGCCCGAGGAGACAGCAAAGAGGATGGGCAAAAGCCCCGAATATGTCAAGGACATGTTCGACAAGATGAGCATGATAGGCCTTATCGAATTTAACTGGGAGAACGAGGCGCACACAAAGCAGTGGGTGCTGCCGCGCTTTATCCCCGGCTGCGCGGAATACATGAACATGCACACCGATCAGCTCGAGGCGCATCCCGAGATCGGCCGCTTTTTCGATCAGATGGGCTATTTGCCCCTGAAGGCGATAACCGCGATGGTGCCTCCCGGAGGCGCGGGCATCGGCATGCACACCCTGCCGGTCGAGAAGGCTATCCCCGCAAACAGCGGCTCATCGAGCCTTGAGCACATATCCCACTGGCTGGATAAGTACGACGGCCTTTACGCCCTGAGCAAATGCTCCTGCCGCGCGATGCACCGAGTGCTCGGCGACGGCTGCGGCGAGATGGAGGATGACTGCTGCATCGCCGTCGGCGATACCGCGCGCTACACCGTCGAGACCGGCATCGGCCACTACGCCACACGCGAGGAGGTTCTCGCCGTGCTCGAGCGTGCCGAGGAAAACGGCTATGTGCATCAGATAACGAATATCGACGGCGAGGATAAGATCCTCGGCATCTGCAACTGCGCGCTCGGCTCCTGCGTCGCGCTGCGCACCTCGCAGCTTTTCAATACCCCCAATATGTCCGCCTCCGCGTACAGAGCCCATGTCGACGCCGACAAGTGCGTCGCCTGCGGCAAATGTGCCGAGGTCTGCCCCGCGGGAGCTGCCAAGCTCGGCCAGAAGCTGTGCACGAAAAACGGCCCCGTCGTTTATCCCAAGCAGCCGCTGCCCGATGATAACCACTGGGGCGAGCATATGTGGAACAAGGACTACGTCAACACCAATCAGTCCAACTGCCACACCTCGGGCACCTCGCCCTGCAAGACCGCGTGCCCGGCGCACATCGCCGTTCAGGGCTACATCAAAATGGCGGGCGAGGGCAGATACCTCGACGCTTTAAAGCTCATAAAGCAGGATAACCCCTTCCCGGCCGTCTGCGGCAATATCTGCAACCGCCGCTGCGAGGATGCCTGCACCCGCGGCAAGGTCGACCATGCGCTGGCCATCGACGAGATAAAGCGCTTTGTCGCCGAAAAGGAGCTGCACGCCGAGACCCGCTATGTTCCCAAGAAGAAATTCCACAAGGGCAACACCGAGCCATGGCAGGAGAAGATCGCAATAATCGGCGCAGGCCCCGCCGGCATGAGCTGCGCATACTACCTGGCCGAGATGGGCTATGAAAACGTCACCGTTTTTGACCGCAACCCCGTTCCCGGCGGCATGCTGACCCTCGGCATCCCCTCCTTCCGCCTTGAAAAGGACGTTCTCAACGCTGAGATCGACATTCTCAAGGAAATGGGCGTTACCTTCAGATGCGGCGTTGAGGTCGGCAAGGACATTACAATACAGCAGCTGCGCGATGAGGGATACAAGGGCTTCTATCTCGCCATCGGCGCGCAGAAGTCGGCAAAGCTCGGCGTCACCGGCGAGGAGCTCGAGGGTGTATTCGGCGGCGTTGACTTCCTGCGTGAGGTGAACCTCGGCAATAAGCCCGAGATCGGCAAGAGCTGCGCCGTTATCGGCGGCGGCAACGTCGCAATG
>SFEG01000043.1 GCA_004558025.1 Clostridiales bacterium | reverse complement strand
AACCGAAAAAAATCTGATGGCTGCCTTTGCCGGTGAGTCCGAGGCACGCAACAAGTACACCTATTTTGCATCCAAGGCCAAGAAGGAAGGCTACGAGCAAATCGCGGCGTTGTTCCTCAAAACTGCTGACAACGAGAAGGAACATGCTAAGCTGTGGTTCAAGGAGCTGAACGGCATCGGCGACACCGCCGAAAATCTTCTCTCCGCCGCTGAGGGCGAGAACTACGAGTGGACGGATATGTACGACGGCTTTGCCAAAACCGCCGATGAGGAAGGCTTTCATGAGCTGGCGCAGCGCTTCCGTCTGATCGCCGCCATTGAAAAGCACCACGAGGAGCGCTACCGTGCCCTGCTGCACAATGTTGAGATGGCGGAGGTCTTCGCCAAGAGCGAGGTCAAGGTGTGGGAGTGCCGCAACTGCGGTCACATCGTCGTGGGCGAGAAGGCCCCGGAGGTTTGCCCCGCCTGCAACCATCCCCAGAGCTATTTTGAAATTCACGCAGAAAACTATTAAAGAAAGAAAAGGATAACCATCATGGAGCAGAAGTTTTACATTTGCAAGCATTGCGGCAACATCATTGCCAAGGTCAAGGACACGGGCGTTCCCGTCATCTGCTGCGGTGAGCCGATGAGCGAGATCATCCCCGGCACCACCGACGCCGCCGTGGAGAAGCACGTCCCTGTCTGGACGGTGGAAAACGGCATCGTCCATGTCAAGGTCGGCTCCGTGGAGCATCCCATGCTGCCGGAGCACTACATTGAGTGGGTCTCTCTCCACACCAAGCAGGGCAACCAGCGCAAGGAACTGCATCCCGGCGAAAAGCCTGAAGTCTGCTTCGCTCTCTGCGAGGGCGATGAAGTCGAAACGGTCTACGCCTACTGCAACCTCCACAGTCTGTGGAAAGCGTAATCGTTTCTGATAAAAATAGCGACAAGTTAACCGAATCTTATTAAAAATAGACATATCATGATACAAAACAAGAAAGGAGAATTTCTTTATGAAATATGTATGCGATGTGTGTGGCTGGGAATACGACGAAGAAAAGGGCTATCCGGAAGGCGGCATTGCACCGGGTACAAAATGGGAAGATATTCCGGATGATTTTGAATGCCCCTTATGTTCAGCTGGCAAAGACCAGTTTTCTGTGGCTGAGTAAGGAAGCACAACAAAACCTATAAACAAAGAGCCGTGAAGCAGTATGTAAGATCCCGCTTCATGGCTCTTTCTCGCTTATATAAAAATTTGCCGTAACGTAACCTCGTCACATAAAAAAGATTTGTCCTGCGGTATGATAAAGTCACAATCAAGAAAGAGGTGGCGAACATGAAAATCAAGCTCAGTCCCCGATCAGGATATTGTCAATACCATCCGGGAAGGGCTCAAGCGCACCGGCGGATACTGTCACTGCCGCAGGGAGCGCACAGAGGCAACCAAATGTATGTGCCAGGAGTTTAAGGATCAAATTGCAGATTCGGGCTTCGAGGGATTCTGCCACTGTATGCTCTATTACAAATCCTTGCAGGATTAAGGGATGAAAGCTATGCTGTCAAAGAAACTGGCTGCCATAGATAAGACGCGGTGCGTCGCCTGCGGCGTGTGTGAAAATACCTGTCCACTGGGGGCCGTCAAGGTTCGCCGCGGCTGCTACGCCGCTGTGGAGGCGGAACGATGCGTAGGCTGCGGCAAGTGCGCAAAGATCTGTCCCGTCGGCTGCATTGAGGTGAAAGTGATGGCTGACGCATGAAAGCAAAGCATTGGTACGATTACCTGTGGGTGTATGCCATCATTTATTTTGCACTGGGCTTCTTCAACATCCTGTTTGCATGGCTGGGCATGATTGATTTTCTTCTGCCGCTGCTTTTAGCCATCTTTGGCGGGAACAAATACTTTTGCAACCACCTCTGCGGACGGGGTCAACTGTTCAGCAAGCTGGGGACAGACCTTAAATGCTCCCGCTGCAAGCCCACGCCCCGCTGGATGTCCTCTAAGTGGTTCCGTTATGGCTTTCTGCTCTTTTTCCTGACGATGTTCGGCAACATGGTGTTCCAGACATATCTGGTCGCTGCGGGTGCTGCGTCCCTGCGGGAGGCCATTAAGCTGTTTTGGACATTCCGTGTGCCGTGGGGCTGGACTTATACAGCCGGTACGGTCACTGACTGGGTGGCGCAGTTCAGCTTTGGCTTTTATAGCCTCATGCTGACCTCTCTGCTGCTGGGTCTGATCGTTATGGTGCTCTACAAGCCCCGCACATGGTGTGCGTTTTGCCCGATGGGAACCATGACGCAGGGCATTTGCAAGCTGAAAAACAAAGAATAATTAAGGATAACAGAACCTGCGTTGAGCAAAATGTCTGCCAGTCCCAACCGGCCGAAATCTTTCTCTTGATATTCGTCTGGCATTGAGGATTTCTCGGACTCGATTTTGAATGTCATTCATGCGGCGTACCCATTCTATTTGATCAGCTGCTTTGAGCACTTCAGTGACGCTCTCGGCTATGCCATCTGTTCTGTAAGCTGAGCGAACATTTCATTGGCAGCACGATTAATCTCCCTCAGGTGTCCATCCAACTTACCGGTCATGAATAGATACTGATAAAAGCAGCGCTTGTTCTGACGGAGATAACGCCGATGGTGCTGTCCCCAGATTCCGATTGGTTCGAATTTCGGTCCTTCATCATCGGTACGAGATAATTGTCTCCGACCAGCTCGTAAGTAAGTCCTGTACGTTTGTCCGTTATGTATTTTTCCATGGTAACAACCTCCGCTTTGTTTTGTAGTCTTATGATAGCGGAGATTGCCCAATTAGGCGAATGTACGAAAATCCCCTGCCGAGAAATATTCTCAGCAGGGGATTCGTGTCTTTACGGCCCTTGTGCACTAATTTTGAATTGCTTCGTTATCGGTGCTGTTCATTTGGCAGAGCATTTTTTGCTTTTTTTAAATTTACTGCTCGCGCAGCTCGGTCAGGGCGACGAGCAGGCGCGACATTATGGCGGCGGACTGGCCGCGCGTCGCGATGCCGTATGGGTCGAAAATGCCGCCGGGGTAGCCCTGTATGACGCCGATGTTCGCCATCACGTCGACCGCCTCACAGAAGTAGTCCGGGATGATCGCGTAGTCGCGGAAGTCGTTGTGCCCCTTGAGGCTGTCGAGCGTTGCCTCGCTCACGCCGAGCCGCAAAAAGCGATACGCAAAGGCCGCCATCTGCGCACGGCTGATGTTCTCATCCGGTCTGAAGGTATTATCGCCGTAGCCCATTACGATCCCGGCCTTTACGCCCCACTTTACGGCCGTGGCGAAAACAGGTGATATGCTTGCGGCATCGGAAAAGCCGAGCGACGTGTCCGACACCGGCGGGCGGCCGCCCATGTTATAGAGCATCATGATAAACTGCGCGCGGGTGACGTTATTTTCGGGGCGAAACGTTCCGTCGCCGCAGCCGTTTACGATATCGGCCATGTAGCAGGTGATGATATAGTCGTGATACCAGCCGGAGATATCGGAAAAGGGCTCGGTCTTATCGGCGCAGACAAGCTCGGCCGAGCCGAAGCTCACGCCGAGGCCTATATCGATCGTCTTCCAATCGGCGACGGAGCCTGCGTAGTAAACGCTTTTGAGGCCGTAGGTATCGTCAAAGGCACTGTCGCCTATGCGCTGCAAGCTCCTCGGCAGGCTGACGGTCTCGATAAGGCCGCAGCCGGAGAACGCGCCGTTTCCTATTGCGGTCACGCCCTCGGAAACTACAAGCTTTCTCACCTCGCCGCGGCTTGCGTACCACGGAGCGTCGCCCGCTTCAAAATCGGCCATCTCCCCTGCCCCGGATATCGTCAGCACGCCCGCAGAGCTTATCTCCCAGCGGACATTTTCGCCGCACGAGCCGTCGGCCAGCGCGGGCACCGGGAGAGCCGCGCAGAGCAGCAAAAGCGCGAGAAACGCGCTGAGTATTCGTTTTTTCATTTTGAGCTCCTGTAAAAATAACTCCACGTCGGGGACGTGGAGTTATTAAAATTACGGCTTGATTACTTGCCGAGCACAGCGGTGCGGTGGATGAACGCAACAGCCTCGCCGCGAGTGCAGTCATTCGCGGGATAGAAGTGGCTTGCGCCGTCGCCCTTGGTGATGCCGTTGTTGGCGGCCCATGCGACCGCATCCTTGTACCAATCCTGAGTCAGATCGGTGAAGTTGATGGTCGGGGTGACCTTCTGCGAGCCGTTGAGACGCCACAGCATGGTGACGATCTGTGCGCGGGTGCAGGTCTCGTTGGGAGCAAACTTATTATTGCCCACGCCGTTAACTATGCCCTTTTCGACTGCCCATGCGACTGCATCCTTGTACCAATCCTGAGTCAGGTCGGTGAAGGTTGCTGCGGTCTTTGCGGTGGGCTTATCGTACAGACGCCACAGCATGGTGACGACCTGTGCGCGGGTGAGCTTGCTGTCGGCGCGGAACATACCGGTATCGTCGCCCTCGACAATGCCGTTCTCCCATGCCCACATGATATCGCTGTAGAACTGGTCGGTGGTCTTAACATCCTTAAACGGCATGTAGCCGGGCTGCTTTGCGTCGCAGCGTGAGCAGACGCCCTTGACGAAGTTGTGGCCAAGAGCCTTGATATCCTTGCCCTTTTCGAGGGTCACATTGCAGCGGGTGCAGACCTTATCGCCGGTGTAGCCGGCCTCGGTGCAGGTCGCGTCCTTGGCGTTAACGAGCTTGGGATCGTGGCCGAGAGCGGGAACGGTCTCCTGAGCGGAGAGGACCTTCTTGCAGACCGAGCAGACAGTGCCCTTGGTCACGCC
>SFEG01000042.1 GCA_004558025.1 Clostridiales bacterium | reverse complement strand
ACAAAGGCACTTCGGTGCAGCGTTTCTTGCTCCTGTTCGGTCAAGGATGACCAGAACGGAAGTTGTGTCAGTGTGCGTTCCATATCAGTGGCAGCTATGGACGCTTTCCTCCTTCTGTTTTAGGTATATACCGATTATAGCACTTTAGACAGGAAAAAACAATATTCTTTTCAAAAGCCGCTACAATTTCTGCCCTCATATAGATGCTGGCTGATATTCGGAGTCGAAGGCTACATGTAAGCCATGATCGTATTGTCAGATTATCTACATTTGACAGAACTTCGCAGGGCATGATGAATTTGCTTGGATTCATTAAAGGTGATTTACAATCCGGTCGAGGAGCAGCAAATTATCCCAGATATGCAGGCGCCGATCATCTCAGAAGAAGAATTCGAGCGTGTGCAGGAGCTCCGCAGCCACAAGCAGGCAATCACCGCATAAAACAGCAGCGGCACAGTCCACATAAGTGAAACTGTGCCACTGCTTACATAATACTTCGTTATAGGTGCTGAGCTAACGGCAGAGCATTTTTTCGCGTCGTATCAGCGCTTTTCCTGAGCGCGGATGAGATTTTTGTAAAAGCTCACCGCGCCGGGCAGACAGTTGTATTCGATGTTTTCGTTCAGGCCGTGCATGCCCTTCATCTGCTCGGGGCCGTAGATCACCGGTGCAAAGCGGATGCAGCTTTTGCACACCGGCTGATAAAACTGCGCGTCGGTAGCGCCCGTCATGACGTAGGGGCTCACCGGCAGACCGGGGAAGGTCTCGCCAATAACGGCCTCGACCTGGCGGAACGCGTCGCCGTTTATATCGACCGCCGGAGTGTAGTCGTTGGAGTGGATGACCTCCATTTCAAGCCCGTGCTTTTCGGCGATGCGGCGGATGATATCGAGGCTTTCCTTCTCTCCCTGATGCGGGATAAAGCGCATATTCGCGCTCACCGTTGCCTCCTGCGGCAGAACGTTGCACGCATCTGAGCCCGACTGCATGGTGAAGGCCACCGTCGTTTGTAGCATCGCACCGGCCTGCGCGCTTATCCTGCCGAGGATAGGCTTGAGCACGGGCGCGAACAACCACAGATTTCCCATGACGAGCTTGAGCGGGAACGCGGCATACGGCGCGAGCTTAGCGAACATTGCCGCAACCTCGGGCGGGAACTCGCGGCGGAAATAGTTGTGCGTTTCAACGTCGTTAACGAAGGCTGCCAGCCGCGCGATAGGCGTGTTCTTCGTCGGAGCGCTTGCGTGACCGCCGGAGGAGCGCGCCGTGAACTTAACGTCGCCCTTACCCTTTTCGAAGACGCCGACCATGGCAAAGTTTCCCTTCACACCGCCTATCGGCTCGGAGATTATACCGCCGCCCTCGTCGCAGACAAGAAACAGCTCAATACCGCGTCTTTGCAGCTCATTGACGATCTTCGGCGCGCCGTCGCCGGCCCATTCCTCCGTGCAGGACGAGGCGAGGTATACGTCACATTTGGGTGTATAGCCCTCCTTTAAAAGCTCCTCGACCGCCTGGAAGAATGCCATGACGGAGGCCTTTGTATCGGCCGTTCCGCGACCCCAGACCTTGCCGTCGGCGATATCGCCCGAGAAGGGCTCGTGCTCCCACTTGCCCTCGGCAGGGACAACGTCCTGATGGCTCATAAGCAGTATCGGTGCCCCGTCGCCCGTGCCTTTCCAACGGAACAGGAGATTTCCATCGATGACGGTTTTCTCAAGATTTTTATGAACCAGCGGGAACAGCTTCTCTAAAAGCTCGTGGAAGCCGAGAAACTTCTCGGCCTCGTCAACGTTCGCGTGCGACACCGTCTCGTACTGCACCATCTCCGACAGCTTGTGCGCAAGCTCGAGCGCGTAATCGTCGGCCTTGGGTGCAGCATAGTCCGAGCGCTTATTCGGCGTAAGCGCTGTGCGCAAAACGGCGGCTGCCGGCAGCGCCAGCGCGGCGGCAGCGGGGAGCATAAACATGCATTTTTTCATTATCATGCACCGGCTTTCTTGTAAAATCTGTATGCTATGCCGATGGCGAGTGCACCGGCGGGGATTATCATGAAGCTCGTCGAGCCTGTGAGCGAGGGTACGAGGATGAACAGTATGCTCATAACGATCAGCGGCGCGGCCGCGATCTTCATATTGCCGCGGAAATATTTATACGCCATCGCGCCGAACAGGGCGGGCACGACGTTTTCAAACGCCGGCTGAAGCGTCGGGCTCTGCAGAACCGGCTGAAGCGGCACGAGCAGCGCAACGCCGAGGGCGAGCACGATTATCGTCACCAACGAGGAGGTCGCTATCGACAGGGTGGAGACTATTTCGTTCTCGGGTGTGCCGGTCCTTGCGCCGACGATGTCGCGCGCGTTGACGGCGCATGGGATTTTCATATTAATAAGGTTGCCCGTAATGAATGCAAGATAGCCGCCGCCAGCGCCGAGCATCGGCGTATAGACTAAAAATTCGACGACACTGCTTACCGTCCACACTAGACCGACGGATAAAAACGCCTTGCCGGCAGCGCCGATATCGGGCATTGCGCCAAGCACCTTACCGATGAGAAACGGAGCTCCCACGAGCATTATGAGAACGATGGCCGAGCTTATTCGTCCGATGACGTGCGTGCGCTTATTGTAGCCTTCAAAATAATTGTTCATTGTCAGCCCTCCTTACACAAACAGCTTAACGACGACTGCTGCTGCCATACCTATGAGCATACTCCCGGCGATCGAGAAGCTCTCGACCCAGGCGAGGTTTTTCTTCTCCGCAAGGTAGATAAAGCCCGCCATCACAAGACCCGAGACAAATACGACGATCAGCGGAATGAAGCTCCCGGAGAACGAGAACAGCCCACCGCCGGAGACAAAGCCGCCTATGTAGCTGCCGATGTATGCCGAGACAAGGCCGATGAACATCGCGGTCATGGCCGTATCGCCGAAGCCCGCGCCGCCGGAGCTCTTTTTGCCGCTGCCGAGCCTGTTAAGATAGCGCTTGTTGAAGAATATCGACAGTATCATGCCCCACATGATGCAAATGCTCATCAGAAGCGCGATGGTGGCAAAGCCCGAGGGCGTCATCTCGGCCGCCGAGAGGGAGGACATGCCGACCTGCTCGGCCGCGGCCTGTGCGACCTGCGTTTCATAGTGCAGCGCACCGATGACCGAAAGCCTCAGCCACGGCCACGGAGTGCCCAGGCTGCCCGACAGGGCGATAACGCCCAGCAGAATGCCGACGCTCGGCAGAAGCGAAAACGTAGCGCTCGAGGTGATGGCTCGCCTGAGCTTTGTGCGGTCGATGCCCATTGCGAGCCCCGCGCGGTAAGCGCGCACCATAAACACGGCGCACACCACGGCGACGAACGCGATGATGCCGCCGCATATGGCGTACATAGGCGCGCTGTTCAATTGCGAAAGTATGTTCATATCCGTCTCTCCTTTTTGTCATGTGTTTAACATTATATTTCCTGCCGGGATATAAGTCAATCACGCGGCAAATAAAAAAACCGGCGGCAGATATGGACGGAATTAAGTAATATGTAAAAATGCACAAAAAAGGGCTGAAATGTTTGGCAATTATTAATATTTGCGGGGAGGGTAAATTATGGTATGATATATAAGGCAGCAATGTGTCAATACATCGGCCGCTGTAAAGAAATAAATGGGAGGAAATAATGAAGAGACGAATTTTGAGCATGCTGCTCGTCCTTATGATGCTTCTTAGCATCATGCCGACAGCAGCCTTTGCGGAGGAAACTGCCGACGGCGTAACATATAGCTACGTGGACGGCGTCCTGACCGTGTCCGGCACGGGAACGATCAGAACTAATGACTGGCTACCTTTAGTAGAGTGGGATGAATACGGCGTTATTCTTACAGAAGTCATTATTCAAGATGGCATAACTGCCATAGATATTTTTGCTTTTGACGGATGCGACAGGCTGCAGAGTGTCAAAATCGCAGAAACTGTTACTGAAATAGGAGAATCTGCATTCCGGGGCTGCACCAATCTTAAGAGTGTAAATATCCCGAGTGGTGTGACAAAGATTGAATCGTACACATTCTATGGTTGCAGCAGCTTAGAATCTATAATTATACCTGATAGCGTAACTTTTATTGGGAATAGAGCATTTTGGGGCTGCTCATCGCTGTCCAAGATTAATATTCCGGCAAGCGTGACTTCCATGTATGTTAACCCGTTTGGAAGTTGCACAAATCTGAAAGCCATCACGGTTGACTCGGGAAATCCGGAGTTTTCGGCTATAGAAGGTGTACTTGTCTATAAAAACTACATACTTTTCCAGTGCCCGGCAGGCTATGAAGTCACCGAATATACAGTGCCGGAAAATATAGAAACTATCTATTATTCGGCTTTTGAAGGCTGTGTTAATATAGAAAAAATTAATATTGGGGCCAAAGTCTCCAATATTCTTGACGATGCTTTTGGTGACTGCCCTAAATTAAGTACAATTACAGTTGATGAAAATAATATACGATACAAAGTACAAAACAGTGCACTCTTTTTGCTTAATAATACTTGGACTGATGGACAACTTATAAAAAGCGAATTATATGAATTAATCAAATGCATTCCGACTTATGAGGGTAATTTTGTAATACCTGATGGTGTAACAAAAATATCAGATAGCGCATTTGCCGGCTGCTCCAATCTTACGGGTGTAGAAATACCTGAAAGCTTAAATGTTATCGAACAAATGGCTTTTAGAAATTGTGATGGGCTGACTAAGATAACTATACCCGGCAACGTAAGCTCAACGGGTGCTTATGTATTTAAAGGATGCACCAATTTGACTGATGTCATAATTGAAGAAGGCATTACGGCGATAGGCTCCGCTGAATTTTTTGGCTGTGAAAAGCTTAAGAATATTCAGTTGCCATCTAGCTTAACTACAATTGGAGATAGTGCTTTCAGC
>SFEG01000041.1 GCA_004558025.1 Clostridiales bacterium | reverse complement strand
ACGCGGAAAATCGATGAGTGGCAAAACCCGGTAGTCGGAGAAGATGATAGACCGAACCGGCCGGCGGCGCAGATGAAGGCGATTTTCGACAGCAATTCAAACCAGCTGAAGGATTCGTTAAACGGAATGATTGACGATCTACGCGCGGGGGATGTAGACGTATCATTCACACAAGCGGAGCAACGTACAGAGCTGGAAACGGGGGATACACTCACTGTTTTATTCGGAAAAATCAAAAAATGGCTTACGGACACGCTCCCGGCAATTCAGACTGTGAAGAAGGATCAAGGCGTAACAAGGTTCCTTCGTGGGGACGGTGTATATGCCGTCCCCGAAGCAGGAATGGCTGCAAATGGAATACCGGACGGCGGCACAACAGGGCAGGCCCTTTTAAAAAAAAGCGGACAAGACTTTGACGGAAAATGGGAGACGCTCACACCGGAGAGCATCGGCGATCGGGGCGGTTCCGGCCGTCGAGAAGGGCGCGGCAAACGGCGTCGCAACGCTGGATACGGCGGGCAAGGTCGCTGCGGCACAGGCAAGCGCGGCCATCGTCGAGAAAACAGCGGCGTATACCATTGCGCTGACGGATGCGGGGAAACTCATCGCGTTGACCGCCGATACGGCGCTGACCGTTACGGTACCCGCAAACAGCGCGGCTGCGTTCCCCATCGGCACGGAGATCGAGCTTGCGCAGCTCGGCGCGGGCGCGGTCACTGTCGCAGCAGCGGATGGCGTGACGGTTCACTCGCTCGACAGCTCGGTAAAACTCGCAGGGCAGTATGCCGCGGCCTGTCTGAAAAAGATCGCAGCGGACACATGGCTGCTTGGAGGTGCGCTCGAATGAGGATGTGCAGACGGCTTGCGCTACGCGCAGTGAACGGGCTGCCGATGGGCGTTCTTTACTCTTACGGCAAGATCAGCAAGAAGCTCGGCGGCTTCGGAAGCAGCAGATGCTCCATATCTATGGATGCGGACGCTGTTACGTTCACGAACGATACCAGCATATCCAACTCGCGCTTTAGCTTTCGCAGCGACAAAAAGGTGTTGATCTCGGGCTACACGACATTGAGATTCGTCGTATATATAGCCGTTCCAGCGAGCCTGTATCAGTTCGGGATCACGGAATCGGACGTGCAGAATCCGTCCAACTCTGACCTTGTAAGGTCCGCATCAAACAAGAGTTCCGGCGGGAAAACTCAAACGATCGATGTCGATGTTTCCGGTGTAAACGGAGAGTATTACATCGCGGGTTCGCGGAACTCTGCGAATACTTTTAACAACAAGATTTACGAAATCAAACTGCTATAAGGGGGCGAAGAAGTGGAACTGACGAGAATCCTTAAAAGATACCGCAGTGGCGCGGACGTGAAAGCCGTGAAGGAAAGGCTCGTTGAACTGGGCTACCTCTCTAAAGCCACGCACAGCATGTATGGCAATGACACCTACCGTGCGGTCAAGGCGTTCCAGGCGGCGAACGATCTTGACGTTGACGGCATGGTAGGCCCGCTGACATGGGCCGCTCTGTTCCCTGTTTCCGCCTCGGACGGGCCGGTCAAGCCGGTCGAACCTCCGTCTCACATCGGGGCCACGGCAAGACAGGCTATCAAGCTCGCGCTGTCGCAGGTGTCAAGCCTCCGAGCGGATATCTGTGTTGACGCGCTCAAACACTGCGTGGACCCCTACGCAGACAGAATTGATCTCCGCTCGTTCTACATCCGCGGGGGCAATCTTTACAATAAAGACCTCACGCCGAACGTTATGACAGCGGCAAAGCTGAACAGCTATCTCCGCAGGGCAGATTACGCGCAGTACTATGACGGCGGCAGAGACGCGATGATGCGAGCGCAAGCGTTGAGAAGCGGTTACACGCAGACCGGCGCGGACTGCTCAGGTGGGGTCGTCGGTCTTTGGAGGAAGCACAAGGTCAAAAGCAGCGGCTTCGACGCGAGCGCGAATATGTTATACTCGTCGTACTGCGTTCAAACGAAGAATCCCAAGCCGGGCGATCTGGCGTGGCGTTCCGGACACATCGGTATCGTCGTAGGTGGCGGATACGTCGTAGAGTGGATCGGCGGGGCGTATGGATGTCAGCTGACGAAGATCAACGACAGGCGCGCCTATAACTATGTTGACAAGAGAATGCACAGATTCTCGCAGTGGTCGGCATTCGGCAACCCGAAGGCGTATTAAGAAGTAAGAAGGAGGACGAAGAATGACAGAATGGGGAGTTGTTGGCGTAATCGCGGCACTGGTCGCCTTGGGTGCGGCGATTGTTACGCCACTGGTTAAACTTACAAAAGCGATAACGGCGCTCACGATTAACGTGAGCGCCATGCAAAAGACGATCGAGGGCCAAAAAGCCGACAACAAAGCCAGCCACGATCGGCTGTGGAGACGCAGCGACGAGCATGATGCAAAGCTTTCCGACCACGAGACGCGGATCGGAATCATTGAACAAATGGAAAGGATGGATAAGTGATGAAGTACGATTTCAAACAGTGGATTAAGGCAGCGGGCATTCGCGCGCTGAAAACCCTAGCGCAGGCAGCGATCGCTATGATCGGCACGTCTGCCGTGCTGGACGAGGTGAACTGGGTGATGGTGGCAAGCGCGTCTGCGCTCGCTGCGGTCCTGTCTCTGCTCACCAGCGTGGCAGGGCTACCGGAACTCGAGGAGTAAAGAAGATAGTGGAGGCGCCCCGGTGACGAGCCGGGGCTATCTGATACGGAGGGAAAAGATGTTCTGGAAACGAAGACGGGAGATGTTTGAACTCCTAACACGGGTTTTTGAACTCGAGACGAAAAACGATGCGCTGCGCACCGAGGTAAAGCTCCTCCGTGAGGAAATGAGGATAATCGCGGAGGAGAGGGAGAAGGATATCAATCGATGATGATATGTGATCCGGAGGTCGCATGCATCCTCGTATATATCGGGGAACGAGAACAAGAGGTGTCGATGCGTGATATTCTTGACGCAAAGCCGCGATCCGAGTGGCTACAATTGATTCAGCAATGGATCCATAACGAGACGGACCGAGAGATGATCACACGGCGGCTTTTAGACGGAAAGACGTATGAGCAGCTGTGTGATGAATTTGGGCCGCTTCAGATAGACCAGATTAAGAGGAGGATCAGTCGCGCACAAAAGCAGCTCATATCGCACGCAAATTGAGCGTAGTTTTAAATAAAAAGAGACGCGGATAAGCCCTATCGATGCACTTCGATAGGGCTTTTTTTTGTGCCAAAATTTAGGCACGGAGAAAGAAAAGGAGGCCGACGATGTATACACATTATCCGATGAATGCGCAGACGCCATACATGCAGCAAGCGAGTATCTATGGGAACCCATACCAGCAACGTCTTGAGGCCATCACGCAGCAACAAGCACAGCAGCAGAGCCCGCAGTCCAATGCGCAGTTCGTCATGGTCGACGGGGTCGAAGCTGCAAGGAATACGGCTGTTATGCCTGGCCAGATCAGATGGATGATGAACAACGACGGCTCCATGATGTATGTTAAGGCGGTGGATATGACGGGAGCAGTCTCGATGCGCGTATTGAATCTTGTGGAAGTCACGCCGGATATGCAGCAGAAACCCGGGAAGGAGTACGCGCCGATGGATCGCCTGATTGAGATTGAACGTAGAATTGATGCACTCGAGCAGAAAGGGACGTCGGAATGAATCTCGCAGATTTAGCAAGAGGTGCGTCGATAAAAGGGGTAGCGCAGCAACCGAGTAACCCAGTCCAAATGATGCAGGCATTTGCGCAATTCAAACAACAGTTACACGACAAAGATCCTCGAGCAATAGTGGAAAGTCTGCTGGCGACAGGACAAATGACGAAAGAGCAATTTGTGATGCTCAAACAACAGGCGGAGGCCCTTTCAGGGCTACTGAAATAAGAGCGGTCCGGAACGCTTTTATAATACATAGAGAAAGGAAAGAAATGTTATGGAAAACGGAATGACACCTGCCGACATTGGTGCGATCATGGGGAACCGTGACGGCGAAGGATTTGGCGGCGGCGCGTGGTGGATCATCATCCTGTTCCTGTTCGTGTTCATGGGTGGTGGTTGCTGGGACAACAGACAGGGCGATTACAGCCAATACGCCACGGCGGCCTCGCAGCAGCAGATCCTTTTCAATCAGCAATTTGACCAGATGAACCAGCGTCTGACGAACATCGGCAACGGGATCTGCGACAGCACCTACGCGCTTAACAACTCTATCGCGGGGGAAGGGCGAGCGCTCTCTGCGCAGATCGCGAATTGCTGCTGCGAGAATCGCCTCGCCACGGCGAACCTATCAGCGCAGATCGACAGGCAGACGTGCGACATCACATCTGCGATACATGCGGAAGGAGAGGCAACAAGATCGCTGATCCATACTAACGAGATCCAAACGCTGAGAGATAAAGTCGCGAGCCTCGAGATGGACAACCGTATGTATGGTGTAGTGAGATATCCGAACGGATACACATACAGCGCGGGGAACTCTCCATTCTGCGCATGCGGGAACGGATGCGGATGCGGTAACTTTTGAAAAAAGGATACGCCCTGTTAGGCGAGGAAGTTTAACAGGGGCGGGAAACCGCCCCAATATATTTTGAAAGAGAGGGAAAAAGACCACATGAGCAAGGCTTTGATTTATGCTGTAAATACGGAAGCTCCGACGATCGCTGAGGGCGGGAGTGTGCCCGTAGGGACGGTTATTCATCGATTTGGATGCGCTCTGCGCAAAGCAGGTAACACGATCCAGGCGATTGGTAAAGGATACTTCGAGGGGACGGTATCCGCGACGATAGCGCCGACAGCGGCAGGAACGGCGACAATCACGGCGACGAAAGACGGAGTGGCCATACCGGGAGCGGTAGGCAAGGCGACGGTGGCGACAGCAGGGGACAATGCAGTAGTGTCGTTCCCGTTCGCATTCCGTAACTACAACGAATGCGACACATCGATGATCGCGTTTGTTCTAAGCGGAGCAACGGGTGTATTGAACAATCTTTCGATTGTCGTCGAAAAGGCGTGACGAGCATGAATGCGCAGGACGTTTTTTCCAAAATCAGCGACATGCTGTTGGAAGGCGTGATGTTCCACGACCAAATGGCGGATTGCTTCAGATTTCTAGGGCTGGATGGATTCGCGTGCGAGCACGAGGAACAGGCGATCAAAGAGGCGGAAGCGCGGAGAGAAATGGTTCGGTATTTTATTGGAAATCATAACCAACTGCTGAAAGACGCGAGCCTGCATAATCCCGGAGTAATTCCGGACACATGGCGGAAGTACGCAAGGCAACAGATCGACACGGCGACAAAGAGACGCGCCGTAAGGGATACTTATGAACGATAGTTCAAAAGGGAGAAAGAGGTTAAGGAGATTCTAGAGACATTCTATAAAGAACTGATCGAGGAGGCGGAGATCGCGGCTGCGACCAAGATACAAGACATCATCTGCGCGGTAGAATCGGAACTTTGTAGAATTGTTAAGAAACAACTGATACTGCAGAGCACGGACTACGATATTGGTTGCATAAATTCCATGCAGAAATAGAAAGGTTGAAATATCCATATAAAATAAGTGTGTACTTTTTTGTGTACTTTTGGTTATGCAAAATGCGAAAACCCCAGATATTATCTGGGGTTTTCATGGTGCCGGAAGTGGGACTCGAACC
>SFEG01000003.1 GCA_004558025.1 Clostridiales bacterium | reverse complement strand
AGCCATTATCGTCAAGAAGCCTTGCGGAAAAGCACTTTATCATGGTTTCATGCTCAGAGGTTAGGGCAGTAATGTTGCTCTAACCTCATTTGGTCTTTCTATACCGGAATCAGAACGAGAGATTTTCCCAATTCATATCTAATGCGTTTCTTTGTGTCCATTACGTGTCATTCAAGTTCAGCTTGTCCATTTTTTACCGCTGACCCCCAGAATGCCATCGGTTTCGAGGTTCTGGACTCGATGAGATTTGTTAGAAAACTTAGACAAAACAGCACTTTTTAGACACATTTTAGGTTCATTCGTTTCAACTGGTACAATGCGTTTTGCCCTGATTCCGGTACAACTCCGGTATGAAAAGTTCGGAGCAAAAATGAAAAGTTCCGAGCCCCTCCAAAAATCAGTTGAAAGGAAGACAAATTATGAGCTACATTTCAGCAAAAGAAGCTGCCCAGAAGTGGGGCATTTCCGAAAGAATGGTGTATAAGTATTGCACTCAAAATCGAATTCCGGAGGCCTATCAAGACTACGGTATTTGGTTTATCCCCGAAGATGCAGCTAAACCTTCTCGTATCAAAAAAGGCACAGTGAATACGCCTCAGATCCCTCCACTTCTCAAAAATTTGATCAAGCAGCGAGATGGCAGACAGTATCGCGGTCTTTACGACTATATCCAGATCAACATGGTCTACAGCAATGGGCGTATGGCCAGCAACAGACTGACTCGCAACCAAATCGAAATGCTGTATAAAACCGACCGCATCGTCACCGGCAGCGAAGCAATCAAGATCAATGATATCATCGAAGCAAGAAATCACTTCCTTGCTGTCGATATGATTTTGAGCAACGCCATGAAGCCACTGAACCAGACACTCATTCATCAAATCCAGATGCAGCTGCTCAGCGACAACTGCCGCCACAAGCGTCATGCTCCTATTCCTTACGGATATCGGAAATCATCCACCGCACCTAAGTTCGGCAAAACTACGCCGCCTTCATAGATCGGGGCAGCCATGACCGCCCTGATCAAAGAGTACGAATCTCAGAAATATATCGGCTTTCACGAGATTCTGGATTTCCATGTGAAGTTCGAACGTATCCGCCCATTTGAAGATTGTAACGGCCGCGTTGGCCGACTTCTCATGCTCAAAGAATATCTCCGACATAGTGTTACTCCCTTTATCATCGACGACAAGCGTCGCACCGGGTATCTGGAAGGTATCCGCTGTTGGGATAAAGATCGCAGTGTCTTCATGGATGTCTGCATGGAAGCCCAGATGCGTTTCGAGGCACAAATCGCTCTGCAGGGATTGTTGGAGTGCCACGCTCAGTATCAACAAATTGCAAGGAGAAACAATAAATAAGCACCCTCACCTGCAAATGATATAAAAAACTATAATCGCAGGACAAACTAAAAAACCTGTGGTATTCAACACGAATATCACAGGTTTTTACTCTTCAGCGATATCAAGACCATCAAAAAAGTCATCAAACGTACAGTTGTAAATCTTTCGAAGTTCGATAATGACGCTGGCTCTAATATTCAACTCACCGGCTTCATACTTTGCGTAAGTAGTTCTACCGATATCACAACCACGACGCTGCAGTTCTGCACACAGCTTCTCCTGCGAGATTCCCTTATCAATGCGCAATCTCCGGAGGTTATCTCCCATATTACGATCACGACGAATCTTCTGTTCCATTATCTCACCTCGCATACGATTGACCAGTATTGGTTGCAGCCACCATTATCGTATGCTATAGTGAGATAAAATATTGTCCGCTATACTGGTCAACAACGCGACGGAGGGAAGAAAATGTCTGCCTGTACTTTCTTTGGACATCGTGATTGTCCTAGCTCAATTAAGCCCAAGCTGCGTGAGGTTCTGATTGATCTGATCGAAAACCACGCCGTGGATATGTTTTATGTTGGCCAACAAGGAGCATTTGATGGGATTGTGTGCTCTGTTCTGAAAGAGTTGGTATCGCTATACCCCCACATCAATTGTGCTGTCGTTTTGGAGCGTATGCCTCCAAAGCGCGACGAGTTTGATACCCGCGATTACTCTGACACTATGCTTCCGGAGGGCATCGAAACCGTTCACCCTCGCTTCGCTATCTCTTGGCGCAATAAGTGGATGATCAAACAGTCTGACTATGTCGTGACCTATGTCACTCACTCGTGGGCAGGCGCAGCACAGTTTGCCGAACTGGCAAAAAAACAGAAGAAAACCGTGATCAACGTAACCGTCAAGGCTGACGGCGTATAGACGCCTATGAGATAATCACAGGGGACTTTCTTGGCAACGAGATCGCAGAAACTCCCCTGTTCTTTTGCTGGTTCCTATCCGAGATGGAACTGTTTGGTTTTTCGCCATCGTGTACTACTTAGAGGAATATCGAGAACAGCGGCTGGAGCACGAGGAGAGAAAGCCCCTGCGTTATAGCCGACTGCCTGTTGGCCCAAAAATGATCCCCCTACGAAAGTAGGGGGATTTCACTATTAAAAGGAATTGCGGATGTTTATTCCTTATGGTCCTCCAGCCAGCGCAGGGCCATATACGCATATACGGCGCTGCCGCCGGGAAGAACGCTTTCATCGAACTTCGCCATAGGGTGGTGCTGGGGATAGCAATATCCCTTTTCCGGCTGTCCGGCGGCCAGGGCCAGCATGATAGAGGGGACCTCCTGGCTGACATAGGCAAAATCCTCAGAACCGGCGGTCTTGGAGCCGCTTCCGCCACCCATGGCATTCAGCTCCTCCACAGAAAACGCCTTCTCCGGTCCCAGCAGCTCTTTCGCATAGATCTCACAGCAGCGGGACAACTCCTTGTCATTGACCAGTGTGGGACAGCCGCTGCCGAAGGTCACGCCCGCCTCCGCCCGGAAGGCCTTGGCAGTGCCTTCGGCGATCTCCGCCATCCGCTGTTTGATAAAAGCCCGCGTCTCCTCGTCAAACGTGCGAATGCTGCCGCCCATCGTGACAAGATCGGGGATGACATTGGCGGCAGTGCCGCCGTTCATGGTGCCAATGGTCAGAACCGCGCGGTCACCCAGCGCCAGTTCTCTGGCGTGGATCTCCTGGAGGGCGATGAGGATATGGGCGGCGGCCGTCAGGGGGTCAACGCCGGTGTTGGGCATGGAGCCATGGCAGCCCTTCCCCTGGACCTTGATCTCAAAGTAATCCGCTGCCGGAGCGCTGACGCCGGGCGCTGAGACGATCACCGTTCCCGCCGGGAAGGGCATTCCGGCCATCACGTGGATCATCAGGGCGGCGTCCACCTTGGGATTTTCCAGCAGGCCCGCTTCGATCATATCGTGAGAGCCCTCAAAAATCTCCTCGGCAGGCTGGAACATCAGCTTGACGGTGCCTTCGATCTCATCCTCATGGGCCTTCAGCAGCCGGGCGGCACCCAGCAGCATGGCTGTGTGGAGGTCATGGCCGCAGGCGTGCATCCTGCCGTTTTGGGACGCAAACTCCACGTCGGCCTCCTCCCGGATGGGCAGGGCATCCATGTCCGAGCGCAGCAGGAATACCTTTCCCGGCTTCTTGCCTCCCACCAGCGCCACAAGGCCCGCCCGGCCGCAATCCACCGGCCGGAGGCCCATATCCGCCAGTTCTTTTCGCACAAACGCAAGGGTCTCGCCGATATCGAAGCCCGTCCCTGGGCTTTGGTGCAGCGTCCGCCGCTCAGACAGGACACGGTCCCGAATCTCTTCCGCTTCCCGCAGCAATTTTTCAGATGTCATACTCCGACCTCCCAACAACGAAATAGGATCTTTTGGATTAGTATATCACCATTGGAGCGTAAGCGTCAATTCCAACGGCGTCTATACAGGCTCCGTCCTCCGGGATATAATAAAGTTCCGGTATTGAGAGGTAAAAGTATCCCGGCTGCAATTCGCAGCCGGGATAGAAAAATTCAGCATACGCCATCCATAACATTATCGTATTGCGTCTGGATGTGGTCATGGAATTCCTCGCTGGTCATAGATCGATGCAGGTCCGTGCCATTTTCAACCAGATAATTAAATACTCAAAGAATTCCCCCGCCGCATATTCAACACCGTACTCCTAAATTAGGTCAGCCACTACTTCTACCATCATCCCACCACTAACTTATTCGTCTTCTTTAAGAACTTTGCCGGGATCGGGCGATCCAGAAGCCATGTGATATTCATCGGACGGGAACCCTGATGCTTCACATAGTTGGCTGTTCCCAGATAGGTGTATGCCTCTGCACCTCCGGTCACACGATCAGACTTGAACTCGCGGACGAACAGTAGCACCTTACTGCCACGCTCCTTGTGATGGATATAACGCTGACCGGTGGGCGAATTATCCGCCGTCGTGCTCTGGCTCTGCCAGTGGAACAAGCTCTCATTGATGGAGTAGTCGTTATACATGGTTGTAGGCGAATAGTCTTTATCCGCTTTATTCAGCGTCACAAAGAACACGTCCAGCTGCTTCTCCGGCAACCACTTCACACCTTCACGCACGGTAGCAGGCTTCATAAAGTCCATGGCAACCAACAACTGATCGCGGGTGTAGGTACAATGCAGATCCAGCGGACAGTCAAAGCCCAAATCCACAGGCTCGTCAATGAAGTCGATCTGCTCAAATCGATATTGGAGCAAACTCATCAGTTCGCCTAACAAAGCTTTTACGGCAAGACTCAGAAAGAAGTCAAAGACAAGGCTAAAGCGTACCAGAGCGCCAAGGCAGAGGGCTTGTATGTTGACACGGTCTATTACTTCAGTGATTGGGCCGATATGTGGTTCGAAAACCACAAGGACAACATCATGCCGACCACACAGGAAAGTTACCAATACACGCTGCGGATCCTCAAGGCAAACTTTCCCCGCAAGAAGCTGAAAGATATCAAGCCCATCGATGTGGAGACCATGCTCAAGAACCTTCGTCGGGAAGGGCGCTCCATTTCCTGCCTGACCCAGTGCAGGGGCATGATGTTCCAAATCATGAACAAAGCAGAGGCCAACGACCTCATCCGTAAGAATCCGGTACGCTTCGCTGAAAAGATGCGCTACCGTGAACCGGTTAAATGGAAGGATGCGTTTACGGCGGAGGAAGTCTCTATCCTCATGGAACGGCTGCCAGAAGACCGAATCGGCCTCAGCATCCGATTGATGCTTGGAACAGGAATGCGTTCTCGGGAGCTGCTTGCATTGGAGCCTCGCCACATCGAACCGGATGGCTCAGTAATCCATGTGGAACAGGCCATCAACATGCAGAAAGGAACAGCCACCATCGGTGTTCCCAAGTCCCGCGACAGTTACCGGAGCATCCCTGTTCCCAAAAGTCTGCGGTACTGCGCGGTGGCGCTGCGAGAGACGGGCAGGAAGTACATCTGGGAAGCCCGCAAGGTAGATCAGCCCTGCAACCCCACCTACTTCCGCAATCAGTTCCGAAAAGCACTGGAAGCGATCCCTGAGGTAAGACTGCTGACGCCTCACAGCTGCAGACATACCTATGTCAGCCAGATGCAAGCGCTGGGTGTGGACTTGGCTACCATCCAGAGTATCGTGGGACATGCCGATGTGAGCATGACACAGCACTACTTACACGTTCAGGAAAGTATTCGGATGGATGCCGTTGACCGGTTCAGCAAAGCCTTTCCAACAGGCCACAGCGACCCGGACGGTCCGGATGAACCTTCCTGCAGGGTCATCAATTTCCAGAACGTTGGATAACATGATAATCCGTCCATTATGTGACAGGGTCATTCTGGTACTAATTCTGGTACTAAAAGTACCGCGGAGTGCAAGTGTTCCGCGGTACTTGGAAAAGATCACACAGAATGGACAAAAACGGCAGATTTCAGATGAAAAAAGACCTGAAATCGTAAGATTTCAGGTCTTTTTGGTGGAGATAAGCGGGATCGAACCGCTGACCTCTTGAATGCCATTCAAGCGCTCTCCCAGCTGAGCTATACCCCCATGCGCATTGGTTATTTTAGCAGACCCTGCGCATATTGTCAACTAAAAATTTAAACTAATTTTGTCCGCTGCCGTAATCGTCATCAAACATATAGGTGACGTCCTCTTTATAGCGGAATTTTTTCTCCTTGTGCTTTATAAGGCGGAAAATGCTTCCGCGGTATTCGATCAGGACGAGCAGTCCCGTGAGCAGATATATGTTCCTGACGATCGTATCGTCGACGCTCATGATGGAAACGAGGCACATTACGACCATCGCCAAGATCGACGAGAGCGAAATATAGCGGCTTACGATATACACCACCACGAACACGATGATGCCCGCAAAGGCGACCTCGCCGCTGACGAAGAACGTTCCTATCGCAACGGCAAGCAGACTGTGCTCCCCGTGGAAGCGATAGAGTATCGGGAAATTCGTGCCCAGCACGACGCAGAACAGTGCAAACGCGCTGCCGACAGCTGATTTGTCGACGATGAGCAGCAGGAGGCTTCCCATCAGCACGGGTATTATGACCTTCAGCGCCTCGATGAGCACGATAACGCCGACGCCCTTCCAGCCGTGGCGCTTCAGAAAGCGCGTTATGCCGGCATTATCGCGGCTGTAGTTCAAGATATTCTCGCGAAAATATATATGTGAGGACAGGATCGGCGTGCTGAGGCTTCCGAAGGAATACGCGATCAGGGCCGTAACGGCAAGCAGTAAGGGAGTCATTGCTTATCCCCCTTCTGACGTATGACCATGCGTATCGGCGTGCCCTCGAGCCCGAACACAGCGCGGATCTGATTTTCGATATAGCGCTGGTACGAGAAGTGGAACAGCTCGCGGCTGTTGCAGAAAATGACGAAGTTGGGCGGCTTGATGCCGGTCTGGGTCATGTAGTATATCTTGAGTCTTCTGCCCTTGTCCGTGGGCGGCTGGACGCGAGCCTGCGCGTCGGCAAGCACATCGTTGAGCATGCCGGTGGTTATGCGCATGCTGCTCTGGTCGTTGACGAAGTTTACGAGCTCAAATATTCTGTCGGTACGCTGGCCGGTCTTGGCGGAGATAAACAGAACCGGCGCATAGCTCATGAAGCTCAGGTCGCGCATAACGGCCTTGCGCATTTTCTCCATTGTTCTGGTCTCTTTCTCGACAAGATCCCATTTATTCACGACGACGATGCTCGCCTTGCCCGCCTCGTGCGCAAGACCCGCTATTTTCGTGTCCTGCTCCGTTACTCCCTCGCGCGCGTCGATCATGATTATGCACACGTCCGCGCGCTCTATTGCCATCTTAGCACGCATGACGGAGAATTTCTCGACTCTCTCGTCGACCCTGCTCTTGCGGCGGATGCCGGCAGTGTCGATAAACACATATTTGCCGTATTTGTTATCCACCTCGGAGTCGACCGCATCGCGCGTTGTTCCGGCGACATTGCTGACTATGACGCGCTGCTCACCGAGGATGTGATTTACAAGCGAAGACTTACCGACGTTCGGCTTGCCGATAACGGCGACCTTTATGCGGTCGTCTTCCTCTTCGTCTTCCTCCTCGGGTGGGAAATACTTCATGCACTCATCCAGAAGATCGCCCGTTCCGTGGCCGTGGACGGCTGAGACGGCGATGGGATCGCCGAGGCCGAGCTCGTAAAACTCGTATATCGCGGGGTCTGTTCTGCCGGTAGAGTCCATCTTATTCACCGCCAGCACCGTCGGTTTCTTCGAGCGCAGCAGCATATTGGCAACATCCTTATCCGCCGCCGTAACGCCCGTGCGCACATCGGTCACCAAAACGATAACGTCCGCCGAGCTTATCGCGATATTTGCCTGCTCGCGCATAAAGAGAAGTATCTCGTTATCCGTCGTCGGCTCGATGCCGCCGGTGTCGACTATATTGAATTTTCTTCCGAGCCATTCGCATTCGGCATACAGCCTGTCGCGGGTGACGCCCGGCGTGTCCTCGACGATGGACAGGCGCTGGCCGCACAGCTTATTGAAAAGCATGCTTTTTCCAACATTTGGTCTGCCGACTATGGCTATGAGAGGCTTTGACATGTTTTAACCTCCTTATCGGTTCTGATTATACTTATAATACTGCTGACGCTCAGGCGAGCGGACGGGTATCTTCACCTCGGGCAGATTATCGCCGCTTATGGCATCCCAAAGGGCAAACCCGTCCGACTCGATGGGGTATATCGGAACGCCGAGGGCTTCTGTCGCTTCCTCGAGCGTGACATCGTCAAGAAAATCGAGCTCCTCACGGCGCAGCATATTCTGCGACACGAAAAGCCGCTCGCCCAGGTCTTTTCCCTTGAGCTGAGCTATGAGGTCCTGGCCGGTTATAAGGCCGGATACATTTATGCTGTGGCCGAAAAAATCGTTCAGGATGGCGTAGACCCTTCCGTTTATATTACCATACTTTTCGGCTGCCATACAAATAAGTTTTTCAAAATACGGCGCGACGGATGTGCCGCAGGCTATGGAAAACGAAACTCCGTCCGGCTCGGCCGACAGCATCAGCGCGCTTTTAAACTCGCGCTCGAGCAGGCGTATCATGCCGACGCCGTTTTCAAGCTGCGTGTGCTCCTCGTAGAAATCGTCCTCGGGAAGCTCGCGTCGTGCGCAGATATACATCTCGTCCGAGCAGAAGAATATCCTCGTTCCGTATTTCTTCACGCACTCATCACCGAAGGCCGTGACCATATCTATGGTATCCGCCGAGTGCTCCGGCGTAAACGACTTAAGCGGATACAGCCCCTCGCGGTATTTTGTGAGCCCCACCGGAACTATCGACACGCTGTGCACCGCAGGGTACAGCGCCGCAAGGTCCTCCATCGTGCGCATGAGCGCCTTATCGTCGTTAAGGCCCGGACAGCATACGATCTGGCAGTTCATGACGATGCCGCCCGATGCGAACTTTTTCATGATGTCGACGCATTTCCCGGCGTTTTTATTGTGCAGCAGCTTAACTCTCAGCTCGGGATCTGTCGCGTGGACGGAGATGTTAACGGGGCTTATGTGCAGGTCGACTATGCGCTGTATCTCGCGCTCGGACAGATTCGTGAGCGTGATGTAGTTTCCCAAAAGGAAGCTCAGACGCGCATCGTCGTCCTTAAAATACATCGTTTTACGCATACCCTTGGGAAGCTGATCGATAAAGCAGAACACGCAGTTATTTGCGCAGCTTCTCGGGTTGTCCATAAGATACTCGGAAAACTCAAGGCCGAGATCGCGCCCCTCGGGCTTCTGCACGCGCACGATATGCTCCGTACCGTCAGGCCTGCGAAGCGTTATGTGCAGCACCGGGTCGTAGGAGAAATACTTATAGTCGAGCACATCATGGATCACGTTTCCATTTATGCTGACTATCTCATCTCCTATATGCGCCTTGTGCAGCAGCGGGCTGTCGTTATCTATTTTTGAAATAACGTCGTTTTTCATAGCTTACAATACGCAAAAGGAGGAAGGGGTACGGCTACCCTTTCCTCCTTGAGCATCAGCATTTAAATTACTTCTCGTCAACAGTGAGAACCTTACGGCCGTTGTACATACCGCATGCCTTGCACGCACGGTGGGGCATTTTGAACTCGCCGCAGTTGGGGCACTTTACTATGCCGGGAGCCTCGAGCTTCCAATGAGACGAACGTCTCTTATCACGTCTCTGTCTTGATACTTTTCCCTTAGGGACTGCCATGGTGACACCTCCTGAAAAATAGCTGCATATCAGCGTAAATATTATTGATTACTATCCAACAGCTGCTGCAAAACAGCAAGTCTTGGATCGACTTCTTTCCCGCACGCGCAGGGGCCAAGGTTTAGATCGGCTCCGCAGCGGGAGCATAGGCCTTTACAGTCCTCCGAGCACAGAAACTTCGTTTCCATGTCAAGGACGTAAAGGGTCGAGAGCGTTTCGTCGAGATCAAGATCGTCCCCGTCGAGAACAAAGACCTCGGGATCCTCAGACTCTCTGTCGGATATGAAGGCGTGGAGGTCCATCACCTTGCTGCTGTCGAACAGTTTACCACATCTGTCGCAGACGCAAGTCATTTCGGCCGTCAGGGTACCCTCGAGTGTCAGGATACCTGCCTCGTTAAACACTCTGCCTTCTGCCGTGGGCGGGGTCTTATACTCCTTGATAGATTCAAATTCCAGCCCGTCCGTATTCAGCTCACACTTGAACGGAACACTTTTCCCGGGAACTTCAATTATCTGTCGTAAATCAAGCAGCATAGCGCACCTCTCCACAGTCGCTTGAATATTATAGTGTAATAAGCCCGGCTTGTCAACCTAAAAATTCGTTTTTCCATCAAAAACGCGGAAAAACAGACATATTGCTAAACAGCCTCGGAAATGCTATAATATTTTATCATATATTGTGAGGAAAAGCATGAAAAAAAGCATTAAAATACTTATAATTTGCGTTCTTGCCGCGGCACTTATAGCCGGCGGAGTTATCTACCTTATTTATCAGACTCGCGACGATGAGCTTCTCATCGGCGATGAGAGGGCTCAGCAGATAGCGCTCAGCGATGCGCGCCTTGCCGAAAATCAGGTGTCGAAATTAAAGGTCAGGCTCAAGCTGGACGACGGTGTGTGGTATTACGACGTAGAGTTCCGCACGATAGCGCTCGAGTACGAGTATGAGATCGAGGCCTACTCCGGCGCGATACTCGACAAGGATATCGAGGATTAGAAAGGATATCGAATATGAAAAAAACTATCAGCATAATACTCGCCGTCGTGCTCGCGTTTTCCCTTTGCGCGTGTGCGAAAGGCGGCGGCACGACCCCTGCCGAGCCGACCGATACGCCTGCGCCCACACAGGACCTTGCAATATACGACAAGACCGAGGGCAAGCTCGAAAAAGAAATTTGGTACAACACGAACGGGCTTAAATTCAACACCGTGATATACGAATACGACAACAGCGGAGCCCTCGCAAAGGAGACGACGCTCGGCGTGAACGACGCGCCCGTCGGATATAAGGAATACATTCTCAATGCCGACGGCCTTGCAGAGACGATGATAAGCTACGTCGCAGAAGGCCCCGAGGAGTATACCGAGGAATACCGCGTTTTGTACGAATATAATGAGACCGGGCTCAAGATGAAGGAATCCGTCGTAACGGACGGCAGCGTGACCGCCTACACCGTCTACGCCTATGAGGGCAAAAATCTTGTGAGTGAAAAGTATTTCGAGGGTCTTGCAAATGAAGGGTCTTTTGAGAGCGTAAAGCTCATAAGCAACATCGCATATGAGTATGACGACGCGGGCAAGATTATAAAACTCACGCGGCAGGACATGCTCGAGGAAAGCGAGACCGTCGAGACCTACACCTACGACAATAACGGCCGCCTTGCAGAAAAGCAGACTGCTGCCGACGGCAGCCTCATAAGCCGTACCGAGTACAGCTACGATGAGCACGGAAACGAGCTCTCCGTCGGCATTTACGGCCCGGACGGCGCGGCCATCAGCCTCACGAAGAACGAATACGAATACGACGAGCCGGGCAATGTTATAAAGTGCAGCCGCAGTCAGGGCGACGGAGAACAGGAAGCCGTCATCGAATATGTTTGGAGCTACGTCAAAGGCTGACGAATTCACAAATAATTTATATATTTCGGCTGCGGTTGTGATAATATAAATTATTGTAATATTTAGTTCTACCAAGGTGACTTTTCCATGAGAGAAAAATTTGCGCGCTTTATGGCCGGACGCTGCGGCATCGATCAGCTCAACAGATTCCTATCCGTCGTAAGCCTTGTTTTGATGATACTGGCCGTTGTGTTTAACGGCACAGGCTTATCAAGGATCGTGTGGCTCCTCGCGTTCGTTCTGCTAATTTTGGTCTACGCGCGTATGCTGTCAAGAAATTTATACAAGCGCAGCGAGGAAAACAACCGCTATATGAGAATGCGTATGAGTGTCGGCGGCAAATTCGAAATGATAAAGGTTCGCTGGACTCAGCGCAAGGACTATAAGTTCTTCACATGTCCTGCGTGCCGCACCACGCTGAGAGTTCCCCGGCACAAGGGCAAAATAAACATCGTGTGCAAAAAATGCGGCAACTCGTTCACCGGCAGGACCTGAGATGTTCGGCTTTGTAACGGCGGATCTTTCCGCCCTTGACGAGCGGCAGCGGCGGAGATATAAGGCGTATTACTGCGGTCTGTGCCGCAGCCTGAGCGAGCGTCACGGCAGCTTTGCCCGCTTTACGCTGACATATGACATGGCGTTTCTCGTCATGCTGCTATCCTCCCTGTATGAGCCATATGATCTCAGCGGCGAGGCTCCCTGCCCCGCGCATCCGCTGGGGAAAAGGGCATTTTTGCAGTCGGAGATAAGCGACTATGCGGCGGATATGAACGTCGCGCTCGCATATCTCAACTGCCTGGACGACTGGAACGATGAAATAAACCTCCCGGCGCTCGCCTCGGCGAAGGCTCTCGAGAGATCATACGAAAAGGTCTGCAAAGAGTATCCGCGCCAGTGCGAGGTAATAAAACGCTCTATGGCCGAGCTCAATGACATCGAAGATCGCAGGGATACGTCGACAGACGCCGCGGCGGCGGCTTTCGGCAGACTCATGGCGGAGCTTTTCGTCATGCGCGAGGATCACTGGCAGAACGATCTGCGCGCCTTCGGCATGGCGCTCGGACAATTCGTCTACGTCATGGACGCGTGCATCGATCTCAAAGGCGACAAAAGATCATATAAGTATAACCCCTTCGTTTACCTGTACGGCAGGCTCGACGAGCGCGAGAGGTTCAGGTCTATCCTTGAGCTGCTGATTGCCGACTGCGTCAGATGCTTCGAAAAGCTTCCGATAATTCAGGATGCGGACATAATAAAAAATATACTGTGCAGCGGCGTGTGGATAAAATTCGACCGCCACTACGGAACAGACAGTAAGTAAGGAGCAGTACCGAATGGCACGGGACCCCTATGAAGTCCTCGGCGTTTCGCGCAACGCGAGCGACGAGGAGATAAAAAAAGCCTACAGAGAGCTTGCGAAGAAATATCACCCCGACCGTAACCCCGGCAATGCCGAGGCCGCGGCAAAAATGAACGAGATAAACGCCGCCTACGATCAGATCAAAAACGGCGTGACCGGTCAGTCCGGCAGCTACGGCGGATATAACGGCTACGGCGGCTTCGGCGGTTTCTCCGGCTATGGCGCGTATGAGCAGCCGCAGGAGCGCGCGGAGTGCCGCGCGGCGGTAAATTACATACGCAACGGCAGATACAACGAGGCGCTCACCGCGCTCTCGCAGGTGCCGCTTACCGAGCGTGACGGCCGCTGGTACTATCTCAGCGCCGTTGCGAACATGTACCTCGGCAACAAAATAAACGCCCTTGAGGACGCAAAGCGCGCGGTCGAGATAGATCCCGACAATCCGAACTATCGCCAGCTTTTGAGCAGGCTGGAGAATAACGGCCAGTATTATCAGCAGTACAGCGGAAACTACAATAATTCCTGCTGTGTCTGCGATGACTGCTGCACCTCGTATCTTTGCTGCTCGTGCCTGACCCCCTGGGGCGGAATGTGCTGCTGAAAAATAAAATTTTCGGCTGAGGCAATAACCTCAGCCGTTTTTTATTTTCTATTAAAAATCTTATCTATCGTCTCGTTTGTGAAGGCATCCAGCGCGGCAAAGTCGACATGGGGATTATACGCACGTTCAAGCTCGTCGTGGTTTTCCTTTGCCCGATGCAGCCAGCGCACCGCCTCGCCTATGAGCTCGCTGCGCAGTTTTTCGCGCCGCCTGAGCTCCGAGCGTGCCGCGCGCAGTGCAGTGGGTTCAACGAGCGCATCCAGCCGCACATGCCGCCACGGCTCGGATAACTCCATCGCCGAGGCCGAAACGAAGCCCAGGCCGTGCTCGGGCAGCAGCAGCGCATCAAACTTTTCCGGGCACAGCGGCGATGGGCAGAGTATCGTCTCCGCACCTCGTGCTCTCGCCTCCGAGCGCATCTCGGCAAGATATACGTCCGCAAGGCCGCAGCGATCGTCGAGGAGATATATGCGTTTACATAACATTTTAATATCATCCTCAAGCGCAAGCTCGCCCTTGCAGCTTATGCAGCGGACAAAGCGCAGCTTTTCGCGCGGATCGGCAACATTCCCACGTGCGCTGCCAAGCTCACGCGCCGCGGTGCTCCGTGCACGTTTCCGCACCTTTTCGAGCGTTTCCGGGCTTATCAGTCCCGGTATCTCCGCTTTTTCGATGCTCCCCGCCGCGGCAAGATATGCATAGGCCGTTTTGTACATGGCGCGGTACTTATCCGTAAAATACGCTATGAGCGGATCGCTTATTCTCTCGCAAAAGCAGCCTAAGTTTACATAACCAGAGTTATACGCAAAATTTCCGGGCTCGCAGGCGTGCGGTGCGGTGGCATCCATAAATCCGAGTCTGAGCTCGGGTATGTACACCGCATCGAGTGAGTCGGGGTCGCCGGAGCACAGGACGCACTCTGTATCATAGCCGCGTTTGGCAGCGGCAGAAGCTATGCGGCGCATAAAACCCGATTTCCCGCCGCCGGGGCCGGCCTTTATAAGATGCAGGAAGTCTCCCTCGCTGCGGCAGAAGCCGTCGTAGAGCGAATAAAAGCCTGTGCTGGAGTTTGCCCCGAGATAGTAATTCACATTCAATTTGCCTCACCTCCCTGCATTTTATGCCCGCAGGGATGTCCGCGGTGTTCGGAATTATTGACAATTCGGCGGCGCAATGATAAAATAATCGGGTATTTGCCGGTGTGGTGGAATGGTAGACACGGCGGACTTAAAATCCTCTGATGCTTGCGTCGTGCCGGTTCGAGTCCGGCCACCGGCACCATTTCGGAGCAAGCTATACAAAGCTTGCTCCGGTTTTTCTTAATCTGACTGGAGTCATTTTTATGGCAAATTTTATTGAGATAAAGGATTTCGACGCGCCGGAGCTCGACGTCTACGCGCGCCTTACGGAAAATCAGCTGCTTTGCAGGCGCGAACCGGAAAACGCGATGTTCATCGCCGAAAGCCCGATGGTCATCGAGCGTGCACTGGACGCGGGCTGCGTGCCTCTGTCGTTTTTGATGGAGACAAAGCACGCCGAGGGCAAGGCCAAGGAGCTTCTTTCGCGCTGCCCGGCGGATATAAATGTTTACACCGCCGAGCTTGAGGTGCTCACTCAGCTCACGGGCTTCCACCTGACACGCGGAACGCTGTGCGCCATGCTGCGCCCCGGGCTGCGCAGCGTCGAGGAGGTCTGCCGCGGCGCACGGCGCATAGCGGTTCTGGAAAACGTGATGAACCCGACCAATATCGGTGCGATCTTCCGCTCGGCCGCGGCGCTGGGCATGGATGCCGTGCTGCTGACGGCCGAGGGCAGTGATCCGCTGTATCGCCGCGCGGTGAGAGTCAGCATGGGAACGGTGTTCCAGGTGCCTTGGACGTATCTCGGCGCCGATTGGATGCGGGAGCTTTCCTCCCTCGGCTTTAAGACCGCCGCCATGGCGCTGACGGATAAGTCACTGCCGATATACGATCCCGCCCCGGCGAAGGAGGAAAAGCTCGCCGTAGTCCTCGGGACGGAGGGCGACGGACTTGCGTCCGAGACCGTCGCAAATTGCGACTACACGCTGCGTATCCCCATGTCGCACGGGGTCGACTCGTTAAACGTCGCCGCCGCGAGCGCCGTCGCGTTTTATCAGCTCGGCGTGATGCACAAATTATAAACAAAAAATCCGACCCCGCTGTTTTTCAGCAAGGCCGGAAATTTATAAGTATATATTTTTTCATAAGCGTCAGTCTTATCCCACTGCGTTGGTGAGCTTATTTACTGACAGAGTGAAGCCGATGGCGAAAACGATGGAGAGGACTCCGAAAACCGCTTCGCTTGCGGTGAAAACTGCCATGCAGTAGCTCGAAACAACTGCTCCGACGAGACATACGATGACTGCCAGCGCAAAAAGTGTGGTCTTTTTCATAACTATTCCTCCGATATAATTTTTAAATATTATTTTCAGAAGATCTCAATTATATTCGGGCCCTGAATAGTGCTTGATTTCTTACTGTCTGTATTGTAGAATATATCGCAAGAAAAGTAAAGCTGTCGATCGTTATGGCAACTTTAAGCATTACTTAAAGGAGAAGTGCTATGGAAACCGCACGATGCAGAGCGTTTTTGGCGGCGGCAGACACAGGGAGCTTTTCAAAGGCAGCCAAGCTTTTGAGCTACACTCCCTCAGGCGTTAGCCAGCTTGTCAGCGCCCTCGAAGCGGATATCGGATATCCGCTGCTGAGGCGCACAAACAAGGGCGTCACGGTAACGACCGAGGGTGAGATGCTCATTCCCGCGATACGTGAGTTTTTAAACGGCGAGGATAATATCTATCAGCTTGCGGCCGACACGAAAGGGCTGCTCATAGGCAGTGTGACCATCGCGTCGTACTCGAGCATAGCAACGCACTGGCTGCCGGAGGTCATAAGCCGCTTTCAGGCCGACTACCCGCAGATCAAAATAACCATGCTTGAGGGCTGCCGCCCCGAGGTCAACGGATGGCTGGACGAAAAGGCGGCTGACATAGCATTCACAAGCTACCGTGAGCCGTTCCCGTATGACTGGATACCGCTGTCCGAGGACAAGATGATGGCACTCCTGCCGAAGGATCACCCCTGCGCAGAGCTGGACAGCTTTCCGTTTGAGCTCTGCCGCAATGAAAAGCTCATCCTCCCCGGGTTCGGACACGATGACGACGTTATCCCCCTGTTTGAGGAATTCGGCATCGAGCCAGATATACGCTTTTCAACGGTCGAGAGCTTTTCGGCGCTGCAGATGGTCGAAAAGGGGCTGGGCATAAGCATCATGAACGAGCTCATAACGCGCAACTGGCCCTGCGAGGTCGTGAAGATCCCCATCTCCCCGCCGAGGAGCATAAGCTTCGGCATGGCATTGGCAAGTCTCAAGCGCTCCTCCCCCGCCGTACGGCGCTTTGTCAAATACGCGGAGAGCATTATAAAAAACATATAGAAAGGCTTTGTTAAAATTGTTACCCCGACTGAAGCCGAAAAACTGCCTGAGTATCTTCCTCGGCAGCGCGATACTCGCTTTCGGCCTGTATAACATCCACTCGATCTCAGGTGTCACCGAGGGCGGCGTCCTCGGTCTTACGCTGCTGCTCGAGCACTGGCTCGGCATTTCACCGTCGATAAGCGGCCTTGTGCTCAACGGCGCCTGCTATCTGCTGGGCTTTAAGCTGCTGGGCAGGGAATTTATCGCCTATTCGATCATCGCGGGCGGCGGCTTTTCCGCATTCTACGCTATATTTGAGCTCTTTCCGCCGCTTTGGCCGCAGATAGCGCAGATGCCGCTTCTCGCGGCGATAGCCGGCTCGCTGTTCGTCGGCATCGGTGTCGGCCTGTGCGTAAGGGCAAACTCCGCCCCCACGGGCGATGATTCGCTCGCGCTGAGCCTGTCGCATTTGTTCAAGATCGGCATACAGTGGGTGTACCTGCTCTCGGATCTCATCGTCCTCGCCCTGTCACTGACGTATATCCCGTTTAATAAGATCATCTACTCCCTTTTGACGGTCGTGCTCTCCGGCCAGCTCATAGGATTCATTCAAAAAGCCGGGAAGGCAAAGCAGGCCGTTGATAACGAAAATGCGTAAAAAAACTCCGCATACAGTGTATGCGGAGTTTTTTGTTTTAAATTTAATCACTTTGCAGCCTTTGCCTTCTCGCACAGTGCGGTGAAAGCGGCGGGATCGTGGATAGCGGTCTCGGACAGCATCTTGCGGTTCATGTCGATGCCTGCGAGCTTCAGGCCGTGCATGAAGGTGGAGTAGTTCATGCCGTTTGCCTTGCATGCCGCGCTGATACGGGTGATCCACAGCTGACGGAAGTCACGCTTTTTCTGCTTGCGGCCGACATATGCGTAGCGGCCGGACTTCATCATCTGCTCCTGAGCCATCTTGTAGTGGCGGGACTTGTTGCCCCAGTAACCCTTTGCCAAGCCAAGGATCTTGTTTCTATGTTTACGGGTCATCATTGCGCCCTTAACTCTTGCCATTTGTAATTCCTCCTATCAGTAACAGTCAGCCCTTATTATTTGTAAGGGATCATCTTTTTGATGGTTGCCTCGTTGGTAACGTCGGCGATCGCGCCGGAACGCAGGCGACGGCAGCGCTTGGTGTCCTTCTTGGTGAGGATATGGCTCTTGAACGCATGTGCGCGCTTTACTTTACCGGTCTTGGTGAGATTGAATCTCTTCTTAGCACCGCTATGGGTCTTAAGTTTAGGCATAGTTGTTTTCTCCTTCCGTATGCTGCTATTATCAGAATTTCTCTCTGTAATAACCTATCAGTTGTTTTCTTCCGCCTTTGCAGCAGCCTCAGCCTCGGCCTGCTTCTTGGCGGCTTCCTTCTGCGCCTTCTTGACTGCCGCGGCAGACTTCGGGGACAGGAACATGAACATGTTGCGCCCTTCGAGCTTGGGAGCCTTATCAAGGTTTGCAACCTCTTCGCATTTTGCAGCGAAGTCGCGCAGGATGACCTCACCCAAATGAGTGTGCGCCATTTCTCTGCCGCGGAAGCGGATCGAGACCTTGACCCTGTCTCCGTCAGCAAGGAACTTGAGCGCGCTCTTGAGCTTTGTGTTCAGATCGTTCTCGCCGATGCCGGGGGACATGCGGATCTCCTTGACCTCCATGACGCGCTGGTTCTTCTTGGCTTCCTTTTCGCGCTTGGACTGCTCAAAGCGGTACTTGCCGTAGTCCATGATCTTGCAGACGGGGGGCTTTGCCATCGGAGATATCTTGACCAGGTCAAGCTCCTTCTCCTCCGCAATTTTCATGGCGGCCTCCGCGGACATTATTCCAAGCTGCTCGCCGTCGTCGCCGATAACGCGTATTTCCTTGTCGAGGATCTCTTCATTGATCTCATGATTCACGCTTGCGATTGTAAAACACCTCCATAATGCAAAAAACGGATGCCTGACAGCATCCGCGCAAACAAAGCCCCGCTCGGGGCGATGCTATTGACCGAGGCGCGCCTTATGCGGCCCGGTGAGGTCGGGGATGCCGTACCTACTTTGTTTTCAGCTCTATTAATATATCAGTCATATGCCCGATTGTCAAGAACTATTTTCGATAATTCACGGCGGAAAAACTCTCCGCCGTGAGTATTTCAATCGTCGCTTCTTTTATGGAAGGCATAGTAGGCGAAATACGCCGCCGCGCTGCCCGTGAGTACGCTCCATATGCTCGCCCAGCTCTGCGAGCGCGGAGCGATGAAATATGAGCCGACGGCCAGCAGGATCGCCGATATGATAAGACCGATTATGCTGAGCGCTCTGCCCGGCTTACGCATCTGCGCACCGCCCCTTCTCAGTAGCTTTCGCCGTCGGTGGAGCTGCCGGCACTCTCACGCTCGAGCTCCATTGCGAGCTTGACTATGCGGCTCGTGCCGAGGCGGGTAGCGCCGAGGGCGATGAAGTCCTCCGCATCCTCGAGCGAGGCTATGCCGCCTGCCGCCTTGACCTGAAGTCTCTCAGGACTGTATTTGCGCAGGAGTTCAACATCGTGACGGGTAGCGCCGCCCTTGCTGAAGCCGGTCGAGGTCTTTATGAAATCCGCACCGCACTCGGACACGATGGAGCACAGGCGCATTTTTTCCTCATCGGTCAGCAGGCAGCACTCGATTATTACCTTGAGCACCTTTCCGAGGCATGAGCGGCGCACGGCCTTTATATCCTCGGCAACATCCTCCCAGCAGCCGTCCTTGACCATGGAGAGGTTAATGACCATGTCGATCTCGTCTGCGCCGTTTGCCACGGCGTCGGCAGCCTCAAAGGCCTTTGCGGCCGAGGACATGTAGCCGTTCGGGAAGCCGATAACGGTGCATATCTTCATTCTGTCGCCGACATAGCGCTTTGCGCCCGGAACGTGGCAGGGCGGGATGCAGACCGATGCGCAGCCGTATTTTATCGCCTGGTCGCAGAGCTTTCTGATCTCGGCCTCGGTGCAGTCGACGCGCAGCAGAGTATGGTCGCAGTAAGCGAGCAGTTCTTTTATATCCATAGGTCTATTCCTTTCAGAAATGATGTTGATACCATTATATTTCATTCCGCCGGCATATTCAAGCGTTTATCCCTAATATACTCTAACAAAAACCATTGACAAGGACAGGATTGAATATATGGATGAAAACACAAGCACGAATTTTGCCCAGCTTATAGGCGCGATGACCGCGCCCCCGGTCTTCTCGCACGCCTCACGAGGCGAGAGCTTCTATACCTTCCCGCTTGAGGTCGCGCGGCTGTCCGGCGCTACGGACACGATAAACATAATAGCGCGCACAGAGCTTCTGAGCGCCGTCGAGGCCTCGGACATTGAAAAGCTCTGCGTGACTGGCGAGCTGAGATCGTTCAACAACAAAAGCGGCGAGGGCGCAAAGCTCGTCATAACGGTCTTTGCAAAGGAGCTCTGCCCCTGCGGCAGCGATGACGTGAATCTCATCCGTCTGACCGGCACGCTGTGCAAGCCGCCTAATCTGCGCGTAACGCCGATGGGGCGGGATATCTGCGACCTGATGCTGGCCGTCAACCGCAAATACGGCCGCTCTGACTATCTGCCGTGCATAACATGGGGGCTCAAAGCGCGCGAGGCTTCTTACTGGGATACGGGCACGACGGTCTCTCTCGAAGGGCGCATACAGAGCCGCAGCTACATAAAGCTCATCGGCGGAGAGCCCGTCGAAAAAACAGCCTTCGAGGTCTCGGTAACGGAGATCGAGGAGCTCACAGGTCGTTGAGGCAGATATCCTCAAGGCTCTCGCGGCGCACGGCGATATAGCTTTCGCAGCAGCGTCCGACGAGCGAGCAGTGCATCATTTCGGTGTTTCCCGTCTGCTTTGCCGCAAGGCATGTATACTGTGCGCAGTACAGCTCTCACTCCGTAGCCGCCGCCTAGGTCGAGCTCCTGTGCCTGATAGCCGTACTCATCTTTAATGTGCGCTATGAATCGGAGCATTATCACCGCCGCTCTTTCAAAAACGTTCTCGGCGAAGACCTGAGAACCGACGTGGCAGTGAAAGCCCCTTAGCTCTATATGTTTCATACCCAACGCCGAGGCCGTAAAGGTCTCGGCCTGCCCCGTTTCTATGGCAACTCCGAACATTGAGTCGACCTTGCCCGTGGATATCGCCTCATAGGTGTGCGGGTCTATGCCGGGAGTCAGGCGAAGCATGATCTTCTGCGTTATTCCGCGGCTTGCCGCTTCCTTGTCTACTGCCTTGAGCTCTTCTTCATTGTCAACAACAAAGCAGCCCACGCCCTTGTCCATGGCAAAGCGTATGTCGGCGTCTGTCTTGTTATTGCCGTGGAAATGCGTTTTCCATCGGGTATCCGGCAGCGGCGGCCGTATATATCTCACCGCTTGAAACGACGTCTATATCCATGTTTTCCTCGCGCATTATCTCGTAAATGCGCTTAAAGGAGTTTGCCTTGCTCGCGTAAAGCGCCTTTGCATTGTCTCCGAAATATTTTTTGAACGCACGGCAGTATACTCTGCAATTATGGCGCAATCTGTCCTCATCCACGAGATACAGGGGAGTTCCGTACCTTTTGGCAAGCACCTGCGTATCCTGTCCGTCAAATCGGAGCACACCGTCCTCGCCGCGGCTTATGTTATCGCATATCGTACTCATATTGTAGTATATCAGTCCTTTACTTTCTCGGCGGGATTATCTCTATCCAGTAGCCGTCGGGGTCTTCGAGGAAGTAGATGCCCATTTTCGGGTTTTCAAAGCATATGCAGCCGAGCCGGGCGTGCTTTTCGTGGGCTTTTTCCATATCGTCGGCGACAAATGCGAGGTGGAACTCCTGCTCGCCGAGATCGTATGGCGTATCACGGTCACGCAGCCATGTCAGCTCAAGGGTAAAATCCGTCACACCGTCGCCGAGAAAAACGAGCTTATAGCTGCCGTCGGCGGCGTTTTTTTCGCGCACGGGCTTGAGGCCGAGCGCCTCATCGTAGAACTTAAGACTGCGCTCAAGGTCGAACACATTGAAGTTAAAGTGGTTAAAGGAAAACATAGCGCACCTCCTGCGTTTATTTTTCTTACATTTTATTATGTTTCCGCGCGCGATGCAAGCAAAAAACTTATTGGCATTTGCAGCGAGGTGCTTTATAATGTAAGTTGAATAATTATTATGTGCGGAGTGCTGATATGAACTATTCCGAGCTTATAGATAAATACGTTCCGGTGGACGATGTTTTCCTTTTTAACACCGGCTGCGCCCAAAAGGCCTGGCTGCTGCTCGGCTGCCGGTATATCGAGGATGCGAAAATGCACCGCTTCGCCGTTTGGGCTCCGAACGCAAAAAGCGTGTCGCTCGTCGGCGATTTTAACGGCTGGGATCCTGTGCACACGCCGATGGAAAAGCGCGGCGGTATCTGGTACTGCTTTGTCGCGGGTCTCGGTAACGGCAATCTTTATAAATACTGCGTGACGACGGCCGCGGGCAAGACCGTGTGGAAGTCCGACCCCTTCGCACAGTGGTCGCAGTCGGGCGTGAATACCGCGTCCATGGTGTGGACTGGCTCGCACGTCTGGCGCGACGAAGGCTTCATGCAGCGCCGCGCGGAACGAAACTGCTTCGAAAGCCCCATGTCGATATACGAAATGCACCTCGGCTCGTGGAAAACGCCGGAGGACGGCGTGAATTACGCCTCCATCGCGCCGGAGCTTGCAAAATACTGCACAGATATGGGCTATACGCACATTGAGCTCATGCCGCTTACCGAGTACCCCTACCCCGGCTCGTGGGGCTATCAGGTGACGGGCTACTTTGCGCCGACGAGCCGCTACGGAACGCCGGACGAGTTTGCCGAATTTATAGATACACTGCATAATGCCGGCATCGGCGTTGTCATGGACTGGGTGCCCGCACATTTCCCGCGCGACGAACACGGCCTTGCAGAGTTTGACGGCACGCGCCTTTTCGAATGCAAGGAGGAGCGCATGGCCTCGCACCCCGAGTGGGGCACGCTTATATTCGACTACGACATGCCGGAGGTGCAGTCGTTTCTCATATCCTCGGCCTGCTTCTTCTTTGAAAAATACCACATCGACGGTATCCGCGTCGACGCGGTCTCCTCGATGCTGTATTTGAATTACGGCCGCAAGGAGGGCGAATACACAAAAAACCGCGACGGCGGCAATATAAATCTCGGTGCGGTGAGCTTTCTTAAAAAGCTCAACACCGCCGTTCTGTCGAGCTTTCCGGGAGCGGTCACCATAGCCGAGGAATCGACGGCCTACCCCATGGTCACGATGCCGCCCTCGGTCGGCGGGCTCGGCTTCAGCTTCAAGTGGGATATGGGCTATATGCACGATACGCTCGACTATTTTTCGACCGATCCCCTGTTCCGCAAGGGCAATCACAATAAGCTGACGTTTTCCATGATGTACGCGTTTTCGGAAAACTTCATCCTCGCCTATTCGCACGACGAGGTCGTGCACGGCAAAAAATCAATGCTGGACAAAATGTTCGGCAGCTACGAGCAGAAATTTGCGACTCTGCGCGCGCTGTACGGCTATCAATTCGCCCACCCCGGCAAAAAGCTGTGCTTCATGGGCTCGGAGTTCGGGCAGTTCATCGAATGGAACTACCGGCAGGAGCTCGACTGGCTGCTGCTGGACTATCCGATGCACGAGAAGCTGCGCGAATACTACGCCGCGCTCAATAAGCTCTACCGCGCATGCCCCGCGCTGTACGAGGTCGATAAATCCTGGGTCGGCTTTAAGTGGCTGAACGTAAACGACAGCGCACTCAGCTCGATCGCCTTTCTGCGCTCGGCAAAGCCGGAGAGCGAAAGTTATCTTGTCTGCGCCTGCAACTTCATCCCCAATGAGCACCGCGGCTTTGTAATAGGCTTGCCTCAGCCGGGCACCCTCCGCGAGGTTTTATCGAGCGACGATGTGAAATTCGGCGGAGATGGTTTACATAATTCAAAAATCATACACAGCCGCGACATCGGCTTTGACGACCTGCCCTACAGCACGGTTATCGATCTTCCGCCGCTTTCGACCGTTTATTTTGAATACATTCCGGAAAGGATGGCTGATAAAAATGAAAAAGCAGTTCAGAAGCATTCTAAATGAAAAGGGCCGCAGGGAGCTGCCGAATATTCTTCTCGCCGCGGCCGAGTGCGCTCCGCTTTCCAAAACAGGCGGCCTTGCCGACGTCGTCGGAACTCTGCCAAAGGCGCTTAAAAAGCTTGGCTTTGACGCGAGGGTCATTACGCCCTATCACCGCTGCATAAAGGATAAATACTCAGACCGAGTCGAGCACATGTTTGATTTTTATGTAAACCTCGGTTGGCGCACGCAGTACTGCGGCATAGAAAGGCTCGTGCTCGACGATGTGTGCATTTATCTTGTCGACAGCGAATTTTACTTCGGCGATAAAATTTACCGCGGCGGCCAGGCCGAGGGCGAGCAGTACGCATTCTTTACGCGCGCAGTGCTCGATGCGATACCGAACCTCGGCTTCACGCCCGAGATTGTCCACTGCAACGACTGGCACACGGCCATGCTCCCGATGCTCGCAAAGACGCAGTACGGCGGCGCGATGCAGAGCTCGCTGCGCTGGCTGCTGACGATACACAACATCGCGTATCAGGGCAAATTCGGCTTTGACTATGTTCAGGATCTGCTCGGCGTCGAGGATAAATACTACACGCCGGAATTTATAGAGCTCAACGGCTGCGCAAGCTTTCTCAAGGCCGGCTGCGTGTTTGCCGACAGAATAAACACCGTAAGCCCCAGCTATGCGCAGGAGATCAAGACCGCCTATTTCGGCGAGCGGCTCGAGGGCATACTCTCGGCGCGCTCAAATGAGCTTTCCGGCATCATAAACGGCATCGACACCAAGGTATTCAATCCCTACACCGATCCCGCCCTGCCCGCAAGATACCACAAGGGCAGATTGAGCGGCAAAAAATTATGTAAACTTGCGCTTCAGCGCGATTTCGGCCTTGAGCAGCGCGAGGAGGCACCCATATTCGCAATGGTCACGCGCATGACCGAGCAGAAAGGCTTTGACCTTGTCGAGCGTATGCTCGATGAGCTCATGCAATATAACGACATGCAGTTTTTCATGCTCGGCAGCGGCGATAAGGAATACGAGGGCTTCATGCGTGAGGCCGAGGCTCGCTATAAGGGCAGGCTGTGCGCGTTCATCGGATATAACGAAGAGTTATCACACCGTGTGTACGCCGGAGCGGATTTTCTGCTAATGCCCTCGCGCTTTGAGCCCTGCGGCCTTTCGCAGATGATCGCCATGCGCTACGGCACGCTGCCCATCGTGCGAGAAACGGGCGGCCTCAAGGATTCGGTAAAGCCCTATAATCGCTATACCGGCGAGGGCACGGGCTTCTCCTTTGCCGATTTTAACGCGCACGAGATGAAGGACGTGGTGCTGCTCGCGCTCGAATGCTACCGCAAGCCCGAGGTCATGCAGTCGCTCATCCGTCAGGCCATGGAGGCCGACTTCAGCTTCGACCGTTCCTCGGAAGAATACGCAATGCTTTATCTATGGATGCTCTGATAAGAAAGGTCTGCACCTACGGCGGCTACGACGAGCGCTGGCGCGCCGGGCGGCTGTTCATTGAATATTACGAAAAAAAGAGTTTTGACGTTGCATTTGAGCGCGGACATTGGATGCCGCTCGGCAATGCAACAGAGCAAGAGCGGATATATCTCATATCCGCGGCGGCTGTCGGAAACGCAATTGATAATTGCACTCACTGCGGCTACCCGGCGGAGAAGATTTTCGAGTTTCTGCCCGAGGATCGCTCGGAGCTCATACCGGCGGAACTTTTCCGCACGCTGATGGACGATATAGGGCTCGGCATAGACGACGCGGTGAGTGCCGTCGTGCGCTCGTTCGGCGCATCCCTTGCCGCGCAGCCCGAGCGCGAATGGCTCACGGCGTTTCAGCCGAGGACGGCGTTTCTCGATAAGCTCCTGCGCGACGAACTCAAATCGCGCGGACTTGCCTGGCATGACGCATATGACAGCGCGTTTCGCACGCCGACCGGCGCTGTCGAGGAGGGAACGGAGATCACGCTCTCCGTTGTGAGCTTCGGCGGAGTCGAGTCTGCCGCGCTCTGCATCTACGGCGACGGCTTCTCCGAGGAGCTTAGCATGCAGCGCGCGGGAAACACCTTCTCCGTGCGCTTTGCAGCGCCCTCCCCTGCCGCGCTGTTTTATAAGTTTAAAATCGGCGACAGCTTCCTGTGCCCCGCCGGGGACGGGCACAGCTCACGCCTCTGCGGCGGCGAGGCCGAGGGCTTCCGCTTAACAGTGTACAAGCGCGGCTTCAAAACGCCCGAAAAATTCCGCCGCAGCATCATGTATCAGGTTTTCCCTGACCGCTTCGGCTTCTCCAACGATGGCACGGCCGCGGCCGGTATTGAATATCACCGCCGCCTCGGTCAGACACCGGAGATGCACGGCAGCATATCCGAGCCCGTCAAGTGGCAGCCGCGTGAGGGCGAAAAGGACTACGCCCCCGACGATTTTTACGGCGGAACGCTCAAGGGCATAACGGCACGTCTTCCGTATCTCAAGGAGCTCGGTATCGGCACTCTGTACTTAAATCCCATCGTCGAGGCGCGGTCGAATCACCGCTACGATACCTCCAGCTATGAAAACGTCGACCCGATACTCGGCGGCGTTTCAGATTATGTAAACCTATGTGTCGAGGCGGATAAGCTCGGCATCGGCATTATAAACGACGGCGTTTTCTCACACACGGGAGCCGACAGTGTTTATTTTGACCGCTTCGGCAGCTACGGCGGAGTCGGTGCACACGCGAGCAGGCAGTCGAAATACTTCGGCTGGTTTGATTTCCGCTCGTATCCCGACGATTACCGCTGCTGGTGGGGCTTTAAGGATCTCCCCGAGGTGAACGAGGAGGATAAAAGCTGGCAGGACTATATCATACGCTCCGATGACAGCATCGTGAAGCTTTGGCTGCGGCGCGGAGCGAGCGGCTGGCGGCTCGACGTCGCCGATGAGCTTCCGGACGATGTGCTTGCGCTGATAAGAGACTCGGCAAAGGCCGAAAAGCCCGACTGTGCCATCATCGGCGAGGTCTGGGAGGACGCCGTTGTCAAGATAAGCTACGGCCATCGGCGCAATTATGCTCTGGGCTATTCGCTCGACAGCGTGATGAACTACCCCTTCCGCAATGCTGTTATCAGCTTTGCACGAGGCGAAACGGGCGCCTTCGCTCTGCGAGATTTTCTTCTCTCTCAGCAGCATAATTACCCCATGCCAATGTACATGGCACTCATGAATCTTCTGTCCTCGCACGATGTTGAACGTCTGCATTCTGCGCTCGGCGCGGACTGCGTGCTAAAGTCGCTCGACCGCGCTTCTCAGGCGGCGTTCAGGCTCACGCCGGAGCAGTCGGCAAAGGCCGACAGGCTTCAGAAGCTGTGCGCGGCGATACAGTACTGCACTCCGGGCGTTCCCTGCCTTTACTACGGCGACGAGGAATGTCTCGACGGCGCGGGCGATCCCTTCAATCGCGCACCGTTCGAGCCTTCGGGCTCAGGTTTACATAATTTTTATGTGGGGCTCGGCAGAATCCGAAATTCAAGCGAGGCTCTTAAATCCGGCAGCACAAAATTCTACGCTCCAACACCCGACGTGCTGATGATACTGCGCGAGGCCGAAAATGACCGCATTCTCTGCGTTATCAATCGGGGGAGCAATGTTTTCAATTTGCGTGACTATGGATTTGCAGACCGTATTGACTGCACTGTCCCGCCATGCTCGGCAGAGATATATAAGTTAACATAATTTGAGGTATGGATATGGATTACAAGGACGTTCTCGCGAACGCAAAGAAGAACATAGGCCCGAACTGCAAGGTCTGCCCCGAGTGCAACGGCCTTGCCTGCGGCAATCTCATGCCCGGCCCGGGCTCAAAATCGCCCGGCAACGGCGCGAACGACAACTGGAAGGCCTGGCGCGGCATTAAGCTTAACATGGATACCATTTTCCCGGACGAGCCCGTGGACACAAGCATCGAATTTCTCGGTAGGCAGCTTTCAATGCCGCTCATCTCCGCACCCGTGGGCTCGCTGAAGGCGCAGTATAATCCCACGGACGATATCCGCGACTTCAACGAATGCTGCGCAGAGGCAGCCGAAATTTGCGGCATCGCGTCAAGCTTCGGCGACGGGCTGGATGCAAGGGTATTCCCCCACGGCTGCCGGACCTCGAAGAAGCACGGCGGCATCGCTATCCCCGTGATAAATCCCCTGAGCATGGATACGATAAGGCAAAATCTCGACATGGCTAACGAGGCTATGCCCTTTGCGGTCTCGCTCGTTGTCGACTCAGCGGGGCTTCCGCATCTTAAAAAGGTAAGCCCCGACGCAGGCAGTAAAAGCGTCGAGCAGCTCAGGGAGCTTTGCGAATACGCGAAAATGCCTGTGATAATAAAGGGCGTTATGACCGTGCGCGGCGCAGTCAAGGCAGCCGACGCGGGAGCTGCGGCGATAATCGTTTCAAATCACGGCGGGCGCGTTTTAGGCGGTGCGGCCGCGACGGCGGAGGTGCTGCCGGAGATAGTCGAAGCTGTCGGCGGCAGGGTGAAGATCATTGTCGACGGCGGCATACGCAGCGGCACGGATATTTTCCGCGCGCTCGCAATCGGCGCGGACGCGGTCATGATCTGCCGCCCGTTCCTGATAAGCTACTACGGCGGAAAAACCGACGGCATCGTCAGCTATATTGAAAAGCTTCGCGCCGAGCTCAAGGATACCATGTACATGTGCGGCGCGCGGAAAATAAGCGATATCGACCGCTCGATGATACGGTTTTAAGCAGCAAAATCCCCACTCCGAGGAGTGGGGATTTTTATATTACTTATTATTTAATCATTAAATTGTACATCTCGACATATTCGGGCGCCTGCATCGCATTTTCAAGAAGCTCGTAGGTACTCACAAACGTATCGATTAAGCTATAACCTGAGCCGCCGTTGCTTATATAGAAATAACCATTATCCTGAAATGCGGGCAGACCGTTGGCCTTGAGATATTCCTCCGTTTTATCGAGATTTGCAAAATACTGCTCGACCACACCGCGATAGCGTGCCTCGACTATTCTGAACGCATCACGCAGCGCTTGATTGTCCATTGTTTCTGCGTAAATCTCGGGATAATTTTCCTTGGCGTATATTAGATAAGACAGGATAAAGAATTTGAATTCCGAATATGCATAATAGTCGCTGCTTGACATCGCCACATATTCGAACCAGTTTTCCCTGGAAAACGGCTGATCAAGGAAGTATTCATACATCGAGACATTAGTTATCGAACCCCAGCAGTAGGCCGTGAACTCATTCATCAGGCCGTATATGCCGTTGACATTGGAGTCGACCTCAGCGCCCGCTCCGACATAGGTGCTGTATCTGAAGCTGCGCAGATCTTCGGGCACGATAGCCGCTATCTCCTCGGTCTGATAAGTATCGGTTTCGGGAACCATAATGTGCCTGCCCTCGCCGGTATAATAGGCGCGAACCTTAGAGATCCCGTATTCGCCTGTGACAGGATCTCTCTTAGTGCTGTACTGAGTGTTAAATGCTGTGTAGATGTGCTCCTGTTCATGCACCGCCGTACTCAGATCTTCAATTAGTCCTCCATTATTCATCCATGTCATGAACTCGGCGCCGTCCTGTTCCGTAGCACGCAGGATGTACGCTCCGTTCGGGCAGTATTCATCCAAAAGCGCGAGGACATTGTCGTGCGTCGCAGTGTCCGTAGGCGACGGAACGCCGCTTTCCGGTGTTGGGCAGGGATACGGAAGCTTTCCGCTTACGATATACTCACTGTCGCCGGACGGAGCCGGTGTCGGCGTGGGTGTAGGGTCGGGCGTAGGCGTGGGGTCGGGCGTATCGCTGTTATAATAGCGATAAAGGAATGTGACGATCTGGCCGCGCGTGCACGTCTCGTTCGGCGAGAATTTGCCGGGCGCCGTACCGTCGGTTATTCCGTTTTCCAAAGCCCATATGACGGCGCTGCGATAGTATGCGCTCTGCGCAACGTCCGTAAAGCTGCAGCTGCCCCCTACATCGGGCTCACCGGCCGCTCGGTACAGGAATGTCACGACCTGCGCCCTGGTGCAGGGCTCGTCGGGCGCAAAGCGATTTCCGCCAACACCTGTCGTCACATTGTTTTTAACCGCCCAGCGCACGGCTCTGTAGTAATAATCAAGGTAATGAACATCGTCAAAGGCCATGACGACGTCGACATTCGGCCCGCCGTCGGCACGGTACATAAATGTAACCACCTGTGCCCTGGTGCAGGGATCGTTTGGCGCAAATCGGGTATCGGTTACGCCCTGCGTAATGTCGTTCTTGACAGCCCATTCAACGGCGCTGCTGTAATACTGCCCTGGGGCAACATCAGTAAACCCGGCAACCCCCTCGCCCGAAGAAGTCTTGTGGCAAATTGAGCAGGGCTTATACCCGCATCTTACGGCATAGTCGAGCGTCACGGCATAGCCCGATTCGCTCAGATACCTGCATCCGTATTTGTGATACTTGATGCCCGTGTCGGTTATATAAACCATCTGATCGGCAAGCGCGCCGATCGGAAGCAGCGTGCAGAGCATAAATATGACCAAAAACAGCGCTATAAGGCGTTTTTTCATCTCTTCTCTCCTTTACTAATATATTCTCTTTGTCTAAAATATTATCATAAAGGCCTTCCAATGGCAACAAAAAACCCGATGCAAAAGCATCGGGTCTTCTGTTTTATGGGGAAGAGAGAGGATGAAAGAAAAACTATCTGATCTGCTTCGGAATATCGGAATTACTTTATCTCAAGACGTCTTGCCGCGGGGACCTCGGGGGTCTTCTCCGGCATCGTCAGAGTCAGAACGCCGTCGTTATACTCGGCGGTGATGGCATCGGAATCGATGCCCTTGATGTTGAAGCTGCGGCTGAACGAGCCGTAGTAACGCTCGCGGCGGACAAAGCCATTGTCGCCCTTTTCTTCTTTTTCCTCGGATTTGCGCTCCGCGGAAATGGTCAGGCAATCCTTGTCGATATCAATGTTGATATCCTCCTTCTTGAAGCCGGGGAGCTCTGCTTCGAGGACATAGCTGCCGTCGACCTTTTTGATGTCGGTGCGGAAGCCGCTTACGTCTGCGTCGTTCCAGAAGTTGTGGCTCATTTCCTCGAGCTCACGGAAAGGATTATAAGATGCAACTCTGCGATAGCCAAACGGTGTAAGTTCAAACATAATCAATACCTCCTGATGATTTGAGGAAAGACTTAAACTCGAAACTTGATTCTTTGTTTATGTCTTTCGTTTCTTGTTGTATATAAAGTACCATATAATTATGAACAAATATAGTATTTTATATTAACAAATTGTAAACCTTAGCACTCTCTGTTTTTGAGTGCTAAGGTTTTTGATTTGCAGATATTATTATGTCCTTACTTTTGCGTTTTACTCGCCTTTTTTGTTGAGCGCCTTATGCTTAACGAGAACGAGTATAGCAAATGCTATCGCAACGGCCGCGATCGCCACCGAGGTGTACACTATTGCGGCGTTATAGGTATTATTGATGCTTATGGCCTGCTCGGGGCGAACGGGCACCGTCGGCGTCGGCGTGACCTCCGCCTCATCCGGCTCCTCTGTCGGCTCGGGCGTGGGGTCTGCTATCATCGGATGATCGGGGACCTCGATCGGCGCCTGCGCGGCAGGCTTGCCGTCTGCTCCGAGAAGATCGCTCATGAGCACCCAGCCGGTAAAGCTCTCGCCGTTGTCGGCGGAGACCGTGACATGACCCCAGGGCACATCGCCCATGTAGCTCACGCGGTATTCTACCTTAAGCTCGGTGTCGTTTTTAATCAGCATGTATTTGCCGTTAACGTCGCATTCGGGCGTCTCCCACGCGACGATATATCCGTCATCATTGTACGCCGTGTAAGTCTGCCCGTCCTTTATGAGGTTATTCGGATCGTCCCAAGGGTCGGCAACGGGCTTGAGCCCGAGCTCAGCGCTTGCCGAAAGCGGCAGCGCGGCCGCCATAAGCAGCAGCACCAGGACGAAGATAAGCTTATTTTTCATATCAATGCCTCCAATGTGCACAAACACTCGAAGTATAGCATAAACAAATGAAAAATAAAAGCACTAATTTGTTAACTAACAAAATATTACCGTGTCAAAGCGCTATGGGCACAGCGCCGGGCTCGATCGGGCAGGTATAGCCGCCCTTCGAGCGGCGCTTGAACTCCTCGCGCACAGCCTTTAAAAGCTTTGGGTCTTCGATAAGGTCGATGACCGATGCCGCCATGACCTTGCCCGCACAGAGCATGCCCTTATAGGCGATGCTGCTTTTGCCGCAGGCAACGGTCTGCCATGTATGTCCGGGCATACCGCTCGGCCATGTTACGGTCTCGATCTGTGCGGCCGGGGTAAGCCAGCTGACATCGCCGACGTCGGTGCTGCCGGCTATGAAGCCGGTGCCGGAGTAGTAAGGCATGAGAAAATCGTTGAGGGGCTCTGCGAGATCGTGCGTCTTCTCCATGACGGTCTCGGCAATATCCGCGTCAAAATGCGCGCCGATGCCGGGAGCGGAGCTCTGCTTGGGGAAGGTCTTGCGCAGCTCGGCGGCAAACTCGCGCTCTGCGTCCGTATATTGCGGAACGCCGATCTTTTCGAAATTATCGTACATGAGCTTCTCGAGTGTGAAGTTCGGCAGGAGCTCCGCCGTGCCGTCTATGAAAACGCGCTCCAGGCTCGTCTCGGTCATAAGCGCCGCACCCTCGGCTATCTTGTCCACGCGCTTTTGCAGCTCGACGCAGTCCTTGACTTTGTTTGCGCGCGTCATATACAGCACCTCGGCCTCGGACTGGACGACGTTCGGCGAAATGCCGCCCGTGTTTGTTATCGCGTAGTGTACGCGGCAGTCGTCTGTCATATGCTCGCGCAGAAACTGCACGCCGATATTCATCAGCTCAACGGCATCGAGCGCACTGCGGCCAAGCTCCGGGCACGCCGCCGCGTGCGCGGCTGTACCCTTGAATTTATACAGCACCTGAATGGATGAGTTGTTTGTGCCGGTCTTTACCTGATTGACGTCCGCGGGATGCCAGCAGAACGCGGCATCGAGCTTTTCCCAAGCACGCTCGCGCGCCATGAACGCTTTGCCGCTGCCGCCCTCTTCTCCGGGACAGCCGAAGAAAATGACCGTGCCGCTGCTGCCGCTATCCTCAAGATATTTCTTAACGGCAAAGGCCGCTGCAAGCGAGGCTACGCCCAGCAGATTGTGTCCGCAGCCGTGGCCGTTTCCGTCATGGACGACAGAGTCTTTTTCGCATAGCCCCGCCTTCTGCGAAAGGCCGGAGAGCGCATCGAACTCTCCGAGCACACCGATATAGGGTCTGCCGCTGCCGAACGAGCCGCAGAACGCGGTGTCGATACCGCAGAGCTTTTCGTGTACCTCAAAGCCATGCTCGCGCAGTATTTTGCAGTAAAGCGCCGCGGCCTTGTATTCCTTGAGCGACAGCTCCGGGTTATCCCATATCTCGTCGGCTGTTTTTTCGTAGAGGTCCGCCATAGATTCAATGGAATCTATGGCGGCGTTTTTGAGTTTAGTCTTTATTTCATTCATATCAAAGCACCTTGGAAAGGAAGTCCTGCAAGCGCTCGCTCTGAGGATGCTCGAAGATGTCCTCAGGCGTGCCCTCCTCGACGAGCTTGCCGTCGGCCATAAACAGGACTCGATTGCCGACCTCGCGGGCAAAGCCCATCTCGTGGGTGACAACGACCATCGTCATGCCCTCGTGCGCAAGCTCCTTCATAACATCGAGCACCTCGCCGACCATCTCGGGGTCAAGCGCACTCGTCGGCTCGTCAAAGAGCATGACGTCGGGCTCCATGCACAGTGCGCGGACGATCGCTATACGCTGCTTCTGGCCGCCGGAGAGCTGGATTGGGTATGCATCGGCACGGTCCTCAAGGCCGACGCGCTTTAATAGCTCCATCGCCTTGGCCTTGGCCTCGTCAACTGGCACCTTTTTGACCTCGACGGGCGCGAGAATCATGTTTTCAAGTATCGTCTTGTGTGGGAAGAGGTTAAAGTGCTGGAAGACCATGCCCATCTTCTGACGGTGCTTGTTTATGTCTATCTTCTTATTGGTTATATCGACGTTTTCGAAGATAATGCTGCCGCTCGTGGGCTCCTCAAGCAGATTCAGCGAGCGCAGGAGCGTTGACTTGCCGGAGCCGGAAGGGCCGATGACGACCATAACGTCGCCGCGGTTGATATCGACCGTAACGCCGTCGAGCGCCTTGATAACGCCCTTTTTGTAGTATTTCTTCAGGTCTTTTACCTGTATAAGTTTATCGTTTGTCACCGACGCTCATCTTCCTTTCAAAATGTTCGATTATCTTGGAGGTGGGGAATGTCAGGCAGAAGTACACTGCCGTTGCGACAACGAGCGGCTCTGCGATACGGAACGTTGCGCCCTTGATGGATGTGACTGCATACATTATCTCACCAACGCCGATGGTGTAGCAGATAGAGGACTCCTTGATTATCGTGACAAATTCGTTCGCGATAGCCGGGAGGATATTCTTAATTGCCTGCGGCAGTATGATAAAGCGCATGTTCTGCGCCTGAGTAAGACCCAGGGAGCGCGCAGCCTCCGTCTGTCCGCCGTCGATGCTCTGGATGCCGGAGCGGATGATCTCACTCAAATACGCCGCGGAGTTGAGGCTCAGTGCGACAACACCGGGAACGAAACGCTCAAAGCGGATGGTTCCGAAGAGCTTGAACGAGGGGATATCGATGTTTGCAAACACCACATAATATATAATGAAGAGCTGAACGAGCATAGGCGTTGCGCGGAAGAGCTCGACATAAACGCTTGCGATAAAGGAAACAGGGTTAAAGCGGCCGAGAGCCGCGAGAAAGCCATCCTCGCGCAGGTGGCCGTGCTTATCGAGTGCAAGAAAGCCGAACGGCTGCCATTTGCTCAGGCGCATGACCGCAAGCAGCAGTGCGAGAATAAAACCGAATATAACGGTCAACGCGGACAGGGATACCGTGCAGACAAGGCCGTCTATAAACAACTGCCTGTAATCCCATGTCATTGAGAATCCCTCCGGAGTAAAAAACATACGTCCTTCCCCTTTCAAAACTGTGTATACGGGAAATTCTCCCCGGAGATTCTCCGGGGAGAAATTTCGTTATTATCTATCGTTATGCTGCGGTGTCGTCTGCAGGTGCGTCAGCTTCGGGAACATTACCTGCATCGTCGAGCAGGCCTTCGTACTTGTCGCCGACTGCGAGGATGCCCGCCTCGTCAACGAACTTCTGGAGGCTGCCGTCGTTTATGGCCTCGTCGATGATGAGGTTAAGAGCTGCAAGGAGAACTTCGTTGTCCTTATTTACTCCGATCGCGGAGCCTTCCTGCTCGTAAGGTACGTCGCAGACAATGACGAGATCCTCGTACTGTGCCTGGTATGCCTTTGCAACGATGGTCTCCATGAATGCGCCGTCGAGCTTGCCGGAAATGACCTCAGCGATGATGTCGGGAACCTTGGTCAGGCCGATGTTGTCAGCGTCGGGAGTGTTGGCCTCTGCCAGGTCGTACTGGATGGAGCCGGTCTGAGCACCGATCTTGTACTTTGCGTTGTTTGCAGTCTCAAGAGAAGTGATCTCGTCTGCCTTTGCCTTGGAGGTCACGAAGGACTGGCCGCCCTTGTAGTAGATCTTGGTGAAGCTCATGATGCTCTCACGCTTGGGGTCGGGGGAGTAACCGGCCATGCCGATATCAACGTTCTTTGCCTGGAGCTCTGCGAGGGTGCCATCAAAGTCCATGGTGATGATGTTCAGCTCAAGGCCGAGCTTATCTGCTATGTACTGAGCGAATGCGATATCGAAGCCCGCGAGAGTTGCGTCGCCGTTAGCGTCGAGGGAGTAGAACTCGTAGGGAGCGAAGTCGGGGCTGGTAGCAACGGTGAGCTTGCCGTCTTCAACGGTCTTGAGCTCTGCCTTGAGCTCGTCAAGAGTCATGGACGAATAATCCTTTACCTGGTCGCCGTCATTGTCTTTTGCGTCGTCATTGCCGCATGCGCACAGTGCGAACACCATGACCATCGCGAGCAGAAGTGCGATAAACTTTTTCATTTTTTATACCTCTCAAAAATTTTTAAACTGTTTTGTGTGCCGTTCCTTACGACGTTGCCTATATTAGCATCTTTATTCACTCTTGTCAACACTTTTTTGAAAAAATATTCGTATTTTTTTATAAAATCCATGTTTTGAGTGAATATTATTCATTATAGCGCGAATATTCACTGTTTTCGTGAATTTTTGCATAAAAAATCGACCCCGATTTTTACGCTCGGAGCCGATTTTTATGGGGTTTGTACAGTTTCACGCCCGTTTTTTTAGTAAAGCTGCAAAAGAAAACGCCGCAAAAGCGATGATATTGACGATAACTATCGCCGCGCCGGACGGAAGCTCGAATGCATAAGATGCAGCCATACCGATTATAAAGCAGACGACCGAGACAATGCTGGAGCATATGACCACGCTTTTGAAGCTGCGGCAAAGACGCATTGCCGTGAGCGCCGGAAAGATGATGAGGCTGGAGATAAGCAGCGCGCCCATCATACGCATGCCAATAACGACCGTGACTGCGGTGAGCACGGCGATAATGCTGTTTATAAGCTGAGCCTTCGTGCCCGTCGCACGGGCAAAGGTCTCGTCAAATGTGACGGCGAATATGCGCGGATACAAAAGGATAAACATCAAAAGCACCACTGCGGAGAGTATGACGCTCAGGACAGCGTCGGCGCGGCTCAAGGACAGTATGCTGCCGAACATATAGTTTGAAACGTCGGTGTTCATTCCTGTTGTCAGCGACACGGTAGCAACACCTATAGCAAGCGCCGAGGACGATATCAGCGCTATCGCCGCGTCGCCCTTTATCTTGCTGTTCTGATTTATCCTGAGTAGTAGGAATGCCGCCGCTATTACTACCGGCACAGCGAGATACAGCGGTGCTATATTGGCAGCCGCGGCTATCGCCAGTGCGCCGAAGCCGACGTGCGAAAGGCCGTCGCCTATCATGGAATAGCGCTTTAAGACAAGCGACACGCCCAAGAGTGCCGCGCACAGCGATACCAGCACGCCGACAACGACGGCTCGGATCATGAAATGATAAGAAAACATTTCCTTTATAAGCTCTATCATGCTCTCGATCCTCCCACAAATCTGCGTGCGAGGTCACTCTCGCGGTACTGCGCCGTAGTGCCGAAAAACAGCTGACTGCGGCCAAGGTGCAGAATATGCGTCGCGTAGCGTACAGCGGCGTGGATATCGTGCGATATCATGATGACGCTCGTGTTATCGCAGAGATTGACGAGCTTTATAAGGTTATACATTTCATTTGCCGCGACGGGATCGAGCCCCGTAACAGGCTCGTCGAGCAGCAGGAGCTTTTTCGTCGCGCACATCGCGCGCGCAAGCAGAACGCGCTGCTGCTGGCCGCCGGAGAGCTCAAGATAGCAGCGGTCGGCTATATCGTCAATGCCGAGGCGCTCCATGTTCTCGGCGGCCGCGGCCTTATCCTCGGCGTTATAGAATAGCCTGCCGCGCATGGAATTTAATCTGCCCGAGAGCACGACCTCGCGCACCGAGGCCGGGAAATCGCGCTGTATCTGCGTCTGCTGCGGGAGATAGCCTATCTCCGTCGGCTTGAGATCGTCAAAAACAATTTCGCCCTTCGACGGCTGCTTGAGTCCCAAAATGCCGCGCATGAGCGTACTTTTGCCCGAGCCGTTTTCGCCGACGATGCACAGATACGCGCCCGCGTCGAGAGAAAATTTTATATCGCTCAGAACTGTTTCGCCGTCATAGGCAAAGCTGAGGTTCCTGCATGTTATCTGTGCCATTTCAGTAAAGCGCCTCCTTCAGGGTTTCAATATTCATGCGCATAAGGTCGAGGTATGTGACCCCGTCCTCGAACTGCTGTGCCGTCACGCTGTGCGCCGAGTAAAACGGGAGCTTTTTGCATCCGGTGTCCTCGCAGATGACGTCGGCCATCTTCTCATTTGAAAATTCCATGTACAAAACGGCGGGAATATTCTCCTCGCGCACATGGTCAATCAAGAACGCGACGGTTTTCGCCGAGGGCTCGGTCTGGGATGCACAGCCGGGATAGGCTGCATAGTATTTGAGCCCGTACTCACGCGTAAAATAGCGCATCGGGAAACGGTCGGCAAAAACGAGCGTATCGCGCACACCGTTCAAGACAGTCGTTCGTATCTCAATATCGAGCTCCATGAGCTTTGCGTTATAGACCTCATAGTTTAGCATATATTCGTTTGCATTCTCGGGGTCGGCCTCACAGAGCTTATCGCACAAAGCGTAGCATATCTTCGCCGCGTTTCCGGGCGTTGTCCACACATGCTCGTCGAGCTCCTCTTTCCCGTCGTCATGCTCATGATCGTGCTCGTCCTCGGCGGCATAGATGCCCTCGCCGCTTTCGGCAACAGTCTCGACACATTCCATCATGCGCAGGATATTCACATCCTCGCCCACGAGCGACTCGACCCAGGCCTCCGATTCGCCGCCGTTGCAGATAAACAGGTCGCTTTCCTGTATCGCGATGACCTCCTTCGGCGCGGGCTCATACGAATGCACCTCCGCGCCGGGCTTTATCAGCAGCTTTATCTGCGCCCTGTTCCCCGCGATCTCGCGCGCAAAATCGTAGGCCGGGAAGTTCGTGCACACTATCTGCAGCTTCGAGCTGTCCTTCTCCTCCGTTTCCCGCGCCGCGCAGCCGGATAGGATAAGGCACAGGCACAGGAGCAGCGGAATAAGTTTTTTCGCTTTTTTCATAACAGCAGCACCGCCGCAGCTGTGCCGATAAGACTCATATTCTCGGCATTTATAAATTCATAGCGTCTGCCCATGATTTCTCCCGCGTACACATCCATAAAACGCTCAAGCTCCGGGCGCAGGAGCTTGCTTTCGGAATAAAGCGAACCGTCCACCGCGATGCACACGGGGCGCGAGCTGCCGGCGCCCGTGACCTCGAGTATGCCGCAGAGCTTGGAGGCTATGCACCTCGCCGAGCGCTCGAAGATCTCGGATATTATGTAAACTAAATTGACCCTGTCCTCGCTGTTAAAGCCCTTTGGGAAGCGGCCGCTGCCCCATTTATCAATGGTGGGAGTCGTGAGCTCGATCATTTTTTCGATTATCTCCGTCGCGCGCTCGGAAAACAGCCCTTCTTTTGCGGCCATTTTGAGCGTGTACATGCAGACCTGTCCGAGATAGCGGCCGGATATCATTTTTTCGGCAATGTATGCTCCGGTGTCGGGGAGATCCTCGTCCATAGCAAGATCTGCTTCGCCTCGCGGAAATGAGCCGAACGAGCCACTTTCGAGGTTAACAAGCATTTTCCTGCCGCCTTCGAGCCCGAGCTTTTCTATCTTGCCGCATTCAATCTCGCAGCAGGTATTGCAGCCCGTTCCGGCTACGAGGCCGATATATCCGTCATAGCTGCCCTTTGAGAGCACCCTTCCGGCAAGCAAAGTCGCCGGAGTGTCGTTCAAAACAACGATCCTGCCCGGTTTTTCGCCGCGGCGTTCGAGCTCCGCTCTCAGCGACGCGCCGAGGTACGAGCCGACAGCGCCCTCGATCTTGACCTGCTTTGTGAGCCCCAGCACCTTACCGTCGCACTCGGGCGTTATTTCTATCGGATATGAAAAGCAGAAGCCGATATTTTCGGTCTGCTTCAGAAGCGGCTGCACGCAGTCGGCAACGCAGGAGATAAACTCATTCCAGCTCACAGGCTCCGCCGCGCCGGGCATTGAGCGCTTATCGAGCGAGTCGATAACGGCCTTTTTCCCGTCAAAGCTTATAATCGCCGTGCGGAATCTCGTTCCGCCCGCATCGATGACGATGGCTTTTCCGCCCCTTTTGAGCTTCCCCGACGAATACAGATACGTCGGCAGCATGGGCATATTCTTCTGCTGCTCGGCAAGCCCTGTGCGCATCGCGTCGGCAAAGGCCTTTGTGCATTCGGAAAGGTCGACCCTCTCGGCATCTATACCGTGAGACTTCATAAACTGTGCTACTTTTATCATCACATACCTCAAAAAGACCCGGCTTATTCAGGCCGGGTCTTTGATCAAAAATTTTTCTTACTTGTCTGCGGGAATGTCCTTTACAGACTGAACAACGCCTTCGGCAAGACCGGCGATACCCTGGATCTCGCTCGGGATGATTATCTTCGTTGCCTTGCCGTTTGCAGCTGCCGCGAAAGCCTCGAGAGCCTTGATCTTCAGCACGGCCTCGCTCGGCATGGACTCGTTTATAAGCCTGATACCTTCGGCGGTAGCGGTCTGGACCTTGAGGATAGCCTCGGCCTCGCCTTCCGCTTCAAGGATTTGCTGCTGCTTCTTCGCGTCGGCGCGCAGGATGGCCGACTCCTTCTCGCCCTCGGCCTCGAGGATGGCCGCGCGCTTTTCGCCCTCGGCGCGGAGAATTGCCTCGCGGCGTTCACGCTCTGCCTTCATCTGCTTTTCCATCGCCGACTGGATCTCGCGCGGCGGCAGGATGTTCTTGAGCTCAACGCGGTTTACCTTGATGCCCCAGGGGTCGGTGGCTTCGTCAAGGATGGTGCGCATTTTGCCGTTTATGAGATCGCGGCTCGTGAGACACTGGTCGAGCTCGAGGTCGCCGATTATGTTACGCAGCGTCGTTGCCGACAGGTTCTCGATAGCGACCATAGGATGCTCGATGCCGTAGGTGTACAGCTTGGGGTCGGTTATCTGGAAGTAGATAACGGTGTCTATCTGCATGGTGACGTTATCCTTGGTGATAACGGGCTGGGGCGGGAAATCGGCTACCTGCTCCTTGAGGGAGATGGTCTTCGCGACTCTCTCAAAGAAGGGGATCTTGACATGGATGCCGGTGCCCCAGGTCGACTGATATTTGCCCAGGCGCTCGATTATCATGACCTTGCTCTGCTGAACGATGCGGATATTTCTTACGATTATAACAAGCACAAGAAGTATCAGTACGTAAATTACATATTCCATTTGCTTTCTCCTTAAATATTCATTTTACTCCTACCGCCGACGCGACGATAAGCTTCACGCCGTCGATGCGTTTTGCCGTTACGAGAGTTCCCTCAGGGATCGTCTCTCCTTCGTTTTCGCTTCTTGCCGTCCACGTTTTACCGTCAACGTACACGGCTCCTGTGCCCGCGATATTATCTATCGTCTCCGTCACGCGGCACTCCTTACCGATAACGGCATCGGCGTTGGTCGGCTCGACCTTATTGTTGACATACTTCTTGACGAGCGGCCTTGTGTAATACAATGTCACCGCCGAAACGATGAGAAACAGGGCTATCTGAAGCCACACGGGTGCGTTGAGCATCGCGCACAGCAGAGCCACGAGCGAGCCCGCCGCAAACCAGATGCACACAAGTCCGACCGTCACCGCCTCGACAACGAGGAAGAACACCATGGCGATCAGCCAGAACATAGTCATCGTCATTTCAAATGGCATTGCTTTCACCTCCAATTACCTTGTTTATATTGTATTACATTTATCAATATTAATCAACAACAAATTCCCGCCTTAAAAAGCTTTTACATCCATTTTATATATCGGATCGCGATTTATGGCATTAGCGCTTTACATTTGTGATGTGTTGATGTAAAATATATATGTATGACCGAAGGAGGTTAGCTCATGAACAAGCTTAACAGAAAGCCCCGCAATCAGGATATGTATAAGGCGATACTTACGCTCAAGACCGTCGAGGAGTGCATGGATTTCTTTGACGATCTGTGCACCGTGACGGAGATTCAGGCAATGGAGCAGCGCTATCAGGTCGCCGTATGTCTCTCCAAGGGCATGATATATAATGACATCTTGGCAGAAACCGGCGCTTCCAGTGCGACAATAAGCCGCGTCAACCGCTCGCTGCAATACGGCAAGGACGGCTACGAAAGAGTGTTCGAGCGCCTGGCCGAGCAGCAGGACAAGGACTGATGGCAGCTTCCTACGGTCCGCTGTCAATGTGGTACGATACGCTTACGGGCGATATCCCCTACGGTGACTTTGCCGATTTTTACAAGGCCCTGTTTGACTCCGACGGAGGCGAGTTCAAAACGCTTCTCGACCTTTGCTGCGGCACGGGAACGCTCACGGCGCTCATGGCGCGCCGCGGCTACGAGATGATCGCGGTAGACGCCTCGCCCGATATGCTCATGCAGGCCTCCGGCAAAGCACTTGACGCCGAGATAATGCCGCTGTACCTCTGTCAGGACGCAGCCGAGCTCGATCTTTACGGCACGGTGGACGCGGCCTACTGCTCGCTTGACGGGATAAATTATATCCCGCCGAATAAGCTCGGCCGGGTATTTGACAGGCTGCATCTTTTCGTGCGGCCGTACGGACTTTTTATATTCGATATAAAAACGCCGGAGAGCATGATGGCGCTCGACGGCGAAATTTTCGTTGACGAGACGGACGATGTGCTCTGCCTGTGGCGCGCGGATTTTTCCAAGGAGGAAAACACACTGCTTTACGGCATGGATCTCTTTTCCCGACGCGGCAAGCTGTGGCAGCGCGAGTGCGAGGAGCATGTTGAGTACGCCCACTCCCCCGAAGCGCTTAAAGCAGCGCTCGAAAAGGCGGGCTTTGAGCAGGTCCGCTTTTTCACCGATTGCCCGCAGGGCGACCGGGGCAGGATGTTCGTATCGGCAAAGAACACAAGCATTTATTGAGGTTATACTATGGACAGAATACTCAGAGCAACAGCCGGAGACGGCTTTATAAAAATGTCGGCAGTCAGCGCAAGGGAAACGGTGCAGCGCGCAAAGGATATCCACCGTTGCACACCAACGACCGCTGCCGCGCTCGGCAGAACGCTGTGCGCAGCGTCCATGCTCGGCAATATGATGAAGGAGGACGACGGCAGCTTAACGATACGCATAAACGGCGGCGGCCCCATAGGCAGCGTGATCGCCGTGTCCGACAGCGCCGGCTTTGTCCGCGGCTATGTGACGAATCCCGGCGTCGAGCTACCGCTCAGGCCGGACGGAAAGCTCAATGTCGGCGGTGCGGTCGGCAGAGACGGTATGATAACCGTCAGCCGTGATATCGGGCTCAAGGAGCCGTACATCGGCTCAACGCAGCTCGTATCCGGCGAGATAGCAGAGGATCTGACGGCGTACATGCTCGAGAGTGAGCAGATACCGGCGGCCTGCGGTCTCGGCGTTCTGGTCGACACCGATCTGAGAATAAAATCGGCAGGTGGCTTCATCGTGCAGCTCATGCCCGGCGCGCCGGACGAGCTTATAGATAAGCTTGAGGAGAACATCACCATGATGGACGCTCTGACGACCATTCTGGCCGAGGATGGGATCGAGGCTGTGTTTGAGCAGGTGCTCAAGGGGCTTGAGCATCACATCGTCGGCGAGGACGAGATCGGCTATCGCTGCAAATGCAGCCGCGAGCGCGTGGCAAGCGCCATCCTCGGCATCGGCGAGAGCGAGCTCCGTAGCATGATCGACGAGGGCAAGGATGTTGACGTAAGCTGCCAGTTCTGCGATACCGTGTATACTTTCACGCCCGACGATATCGCCGCACTTTTGGAGCAGGCAAAAAACGATTAAAAACTTCAAAATTGTTGTTGACAATTGGGGGCAGCTTTAGTATAATAAACAAGCCGCTGATGAGGGAGCATAGCTCAGCTGGTTAGAGCACCTGCCTTACAAGCAGGGGGTCACTGGTTCGAGTCCAGTTGTCCGACCGGAGGCACCATTTGCGGGCATAGCTCATCCGGTAGAGCGCCACCTTGCCAAGGTGGAGGTAGCGAGTTCGAGTCTCGTTGCCCGCTCCAAAAAAACGTTTGCAGGCTTCGCTTTCAAAAGCCTGCAAACTAATATGGCGTCATAGCCAAGTGGTAAGGCAGCGGACTGCAAATCCGCGATTCCCCGGTTCAAATCCGGGTGACGCCTCCAAAGAATCCGAACACTAAGTGTTCGGATTTTTTACTTATTACCTAAACACTTATAAAAATCACCCATCCGGCATTGACCGCGGCGCAAATTCTGCCGCAATTTTCTTTTTTACATAGAATTAACTTGACATTATTGCGGCAATAATTATAATAGCCTTATAGGGTTGTTAAAAATATAACTATTCATTTAAAACAAGGAGGCAATTATAATGGATCGAAAAATCAAGGTCGTTCAGTACGGTGCGGGCAAAATGAGCCGCTATCTTATGCGCTATGTCATCGAGCATGACGGCGAGCTGGTCGGCGCATTCTGCCGCAACAAGAGTCATATAGGCAAAGATGTCTCCGAGATAATCGGCGGAGGCTTCCCCCATGTCGGAGTCACCGTTGAAAATTCCGCGGACGCCGACAAGCGCATGGGCGAACTCAAGCCGGACGTCTGCATAATCGCAACACGAAGCACGGTCGCCGAGCTTGAGGACATTTTCACCATCTGCGCAAAGCACGGCGTCAACGCCATAACCACCTGCGAGGAGGCGCTGTACCCCTGGAACTCCTCCCCCGCCCTTACCGCGAAGCTCGATAAGCTGGCCAAAGAGGGCAGCTGCACGCTAACGGGCGTTGGCTACTGCGACCTGTATTGGGGCACGATGGTCACGAACCTCGCCGGCTCCTCGCACAAGATCACGAAGATTGAGGGCAGCAGCTGGTATAATGTCGAAGACTACGGCGTAGCCCTCGCCGAGGGTCACGGCGCGGGACTTACGATCGACGAGTTTAACAAAACCATCGGCTGCTACAACGAAACTCCGTCGGAGGAGATGAAGGAGCTCGTCGAAAGCGGCAAATACGTCCCCTCGTATATGTGGAACCAGAACGGCTGGCTGTGCAGCAAAATGAACCTGCATATTACCTCGCAGACGCAGAAGTGCATACCCTGCGTTGACAAGGAGGATCTCAAGTCCGAAACGCTGGGCATGGTCGTAAAGGCCGGCGACGTTACCGGCATGCGCGCTGTCGTCACCACCGAGACCGAGGAGGGGATCACCCTTGTGACAGAGTGCGTCGGCAAGATCTATAACCCCGAGGAGACCGACAAAAACGTGTGGACGCTGCACGGTGAGCCCGAGACGACCTGCATCGTCAATCAGCCCGCGACGGTCGAGCTTACCTGCGCAACGCTCGTAAACCGCATTCCGCAGCTCATTGACGCACCGGCAGGCTATGTCACCACAGATCAGTTCCCCTACAACGAATACATGGTCCACCCGATGAACTGCTACGTTAAAACGAAATAAGCCAAGCTTCGGTGCAGCCGTCTTTTTGACGGCTGCACCGTTTTTTTTGATATTAAAGCTGCCGACTGTCTTGAAATACGGCGCTGCGAGTGTTAAATGCGATATAGTTAGCACGTGCTAACTATATCGCATTTAACACGGAGGACATTGACATGGGCGAAAAAACAAAGCTGAGCGGCGTTATCGCGCGCACGATAGTGCTCGACAGACTTGTCGGAGACTATCTCGAAAATCACCCCGGCGCAGTGGTCGTAAACATTGCCTGCGGGCTGGACACGCGATGCTATCGCGTAGCGGGCTATTGCCGCTGGCATAACCTCGATCTGCCGGAGACTATAGCCGTTCGTGCAGGGCTCATGCCGGAGGCGGGCGATATCTCGCAGATAGCGATGTCGGCCATGGACGATTGGGGCGACAAGATACAGCAGCAGTCCGAACCGGTGCTTGTCATAATCGAGGGGCTTACCATGTATCTGAACCAGGCCGACGTGCAGCGCATATTCGAGGTAATCGCCGCGCGCTTTGCCGAGGCGAGCGTATTCGTCGAGACGATGAATCCCGTTATAGTCAAGCGTTTCAAGGAAAAGTCCATCGAGGGCAGTAACGCCAGATTTACCTGGGGCGTGAAAAACGGCGAGGCGCTCGCGCAGCTGCTGCCGGGCTTTGAGCTTACCGGGGAGCACTGCCTTACCGAGGGCATGGCCGAGTTCGTTCCGGTATACAGGCTGCTCGACAAGCTGCCGGCTGTGCGCAATATATCCAACAGGATCGTTATTCTTGAGAAAAAGCAATAAAGCTTCATTGAAATGACCGCCGCCCGACGCGATGCTTGTCGGGCGGCGGTTTTTATTCGATATAAAAAGGGTGCGGCGTGGGAGAGCCGCACCCAAAACCTCCGTTTCCCCCGGAGAGCGGATGATGAACCGTTCACCCGCCCTTCAAAGTAAATCGGGGGCAACACTGATCAGCTTATACTATATTGTACTTCTTGAGCAGCTCTACAACAATGTTGTTGGTCAGAGGCTCCTTGAGCAGGCCGAGGATCGGCATAATGGTCGGGAGCAGGAACTCTGCCGGCTTCTTGCCGTCGAGCAGCTTGCTGGTCGCATACAGCAGGTCGCGGATATCGTAAACGGAGCCCCAGACCTCGGGAACACCGCGGTCGACATTGCACAGCGTGTAGACTGCTTCCATGCCGGTACGGATGGAGTACTCGGTGGTGAAGACGGTGTCGCGCGGGGTATCGGCGAACTGGCCGACGAACGCGAGGTTGACAGAGCCGTCGGGAACGACCTTGGGACGGTCACCCTCTGCTCTGGGCATGAAGAAGGTGGTTACGTAAGGCATCATGCACGGAGTGGTGTTGCACTCGTTGGTCGCAAGATCCATGATCTGATCCTCGGGGATGCCGATGTGGTACAGCCACTCGGCTGCGAGCTCGATGCCGGTGCACTGGTACATGGGCTTTTTGATGAAGTCGCCTTCGTCATCCCAGCAGTTGAGGCCGTAGACCCAGATCAGGCAGTGGTCGGAGGGCTGCTCCTGGAACTGACCCTGACGGTTTATCGTCCAGCTTATGAGCCAGCTCGAGTCGCGGCAGGTGACGATACCGCCGGTAACGACCTTGCCGGACAGAGGATCGCGCTTGCATATCTTCTGGATAGCGTCGAGGATCTGCTTGTTTGCGGTGTCGACGGTCCAGGATTCCCAGGAGGTCTCCTTGATGCCGGCAAAGAACTTCTCGGGGCGGCCGAATGCCGGATCCTGAGCAGCGATCTTCTTCCACATCTCGATGGACGGGCCTTCGCCGTTTTTGACGGTGACGACGGGAGCGTGGGTGTTATCGCCGTATGCCGACGCATCGCCCTGGCAGCCGTTGGTGCAGATAACGAGATCGTCCTCTGTGAGGTCGATGACCTTCTCTACGCCGCCCTGGGTGTACTCTATCTTCTTTGCGACCTTCTTCTCGGGGGTGCAGTCGCAGACTATGTTGGTAACGGTAGTATCGTAAAGGATCTTGCCGCCGTGGTCGGTGATGTACTTGCACATGGGCAGGATCATGGACTCATACTGATTATAGCGGGTGAAGCGAAGTGCGCTCAGATCGGGCAGACCGTCGATGTGGTGGATGTAGCGCTGCAGGTACAGCTTCATCTCGAGTGCGGAGTGCCATTTCTCGAATGCGAACATGGTCTGCCAGTAGGTCCAGAAGTTCGTTGCATAGAACTCATCGTCGAATATATCGTCGATCTTCTTATCCTCAAGGGACTTGTTGGTGGACATGAACAGCTTCAGCAGCTGAGTTGCAGCGCCGGGAGTCAGGCCGTATTTTCCGTCGGTGTGCGCATCCTGTCCCTGTTTTTCGGTGACGCGGCACAGCGAGAAGTTCGGGTCTTCCTTATTCAGATGATAGTACTCGGAGAAAACGGTCTCGCCGGGGTTTACGATCGAGGGGATGGATTTGAACAGATCCCACATACACTCGAAGTGGTTATCCATCTCACGTCCGCCGCGCATGATGAAGCCCTTCGTTGCGTCGTAGATACCGTCGCAGGAGCCGCCGGCCAGAGGCAGGTGCTCGAAAAGGGTGATGTGATCGCCCGGCATCTGAGCGTCGCGGATCAGGAAGCAGGCCGCTGCCAGACCAGCAAGACCGGTGCCGACTATGTAAGCCGATTTCTTGTCGATGCCTTCGGGCTTTTTCGGGGTAGCAAATGCCTCGTAGTTACCACTGCTGTAATACATTATGATTCCTCCTAAAAATTTTATTTTGTCTGCACATGGTGCAGTAAGGTACATTTCGGAGCTTCAGCGCTTTTCGATCGCTCGCAGAGGGCATGCAAGATAGCACGCTCCGCAGCCTATGCATCTGCTCTGGTCAATGAGCAGAGGTTTCTTTCCGGCGTCGATGCAGTTTACCGGGCACCTTGAATGGCAGCCGCCGCAGCCGACACATTTATCGCTGATAAAGTAAGTATCCACAGTGTTGTCCTCCGGTATTGAGGCGCTGTGACGGCGGCTCCCCCCGCCGTCACAGCTAAGAGGGGGAATAAGGTACGAGAGACTATTGGTTTGCGATATCCTCAAGCGCGGCGCGGTCGAGGATCATTATCTTTCCCCTGCCCGTCTCGATAATGCCGAGATCTCGCAGCTTATCTATCTCTCGGCTTACGACGACGCGCGTCGTGCCGAGGCTGTTTGCTATTTCCTCGTGAGTTACAAGAACTGCATTCGTTTTAATTCCGCGGCTTTTTTCTATGAGCTCTCGCGCAACACAGTGCCGCAGGTCATTAAATATGTAGTAGGATATGTTGTTGAGTATCGCCTGCGCCGTCTTTGAGCAGGTCTCGTAGATAAACAGCGCCATCTGCCAATCATCGCGTGCGACCTCGCCGATATCGGGTCGCTGCAAATATGCAAGCTGCGTTGTCGCGTCGGACTGCAGACATGGTATAACATCCGTTTCAAGGGCGTTATCCACCGTCATGATGCTGAACGCATCTCCCTTTTTCAGATGAAACAGCGTAGTTTCTCTCCCCGAGTCGGACGCAAGATAAACTCTCACTCCGCCCTCGAGTACAAAAACGATCCCGTCCTTTTTGACCGTTTTGAAGGTAACGTGCTCTCCTTTTTTATAGCTGCGGAAGATTGCGTTATCCTGAAGCCTGCGCTTGTGCTTTTCGCAAAGCGATGCCCAAAACGGTATGCACTCGCCTATGCTGTGCTTCATATATATCACTCCTGCATCAAATATTTTTCTCCCACGAGCATTCCTGTTATAGGTACTAACATTTGTGCCCAAAAAAATTTGTGCGGAAACGCTTTATTCATTTGTCTGAATTTTATCAAATACTGAAAGCATTTCCGCATCTTTTGTTACTTAACTCGCAAAATATTTAGTCATAATTAAATATTTGTATAAATCATATAAATTTAGCTGTCGTTTTTTATGTAATTCGCAATAATCTCGTATGAGGTGCGCAGAGTTTCGACGGGGTCGATGGCAAAATCAGTGCCGTCATAGATATTTGTTCCGGTGTATGCGTTTATAAGTATCTGATAGATCATGTGTATGTCGATATCCGATCGTATAGAACCGTCGGCTATCCCCTCGCGCAGCGCTATGAGCGCCGGTATGGGGATCTCCTTATCGGTAAACTGCCAGAACACGTCGCTTATATTGAGCTCTGTCTCAATATTCTCCTCCATGGCATAGCTTAGCATCTCGCGCGTGTAGGCATACCACTTCGGCATCTCGGTATACGCGTTTTTATACTCGTCCATGCAGGCGACGTATTTTTCAAAGCCGGTTTTCAGCGTCTTTGCGCGCAGCTCGTAGCGCTCCATAAAGCGCTCGTAAAACTGCTTGAGCGCGTCGCGCCACGCGGCTATTACAAGGCAGTCCTTCGTTCCGAAATAGCGATATACCGACATAGGGGTCAGACCGGCCTCCTTTGCTATGCGGTTCACGCTTGTGACCGCGACCCCCTCGTCGATGAAAAGTGTCTGCGCGACCTCGATGACGCGCTGCCTGTTTTTATCCCTTATCTGCTGCTTTGACATGATCTGAGTATCTCCACCGCCGCTCGCGCCGCCGCACCGGCATCCTCGGTGTAAACATCCGCGCCGATCTCGTCGCAGAAGCTCTGGCTTATGGGAGCTCCGCCGACAAATATTCTGACCTTATCGCGTATGCCCTTTTCCTCGGCAAGCGAAACGACCCTGCGCATGCCCTCCATGATCTTGACGAGGTTTTTGCCGATATCGTGCATATATCCGCGCCAGCGCGTTATATCGCGGCACACGGCAAGTTCCCCGTGGTTTAAGGGCATCGCGCCGGGCGCGTCCTCGGGAAAGCTTATGGTCGTGCCCCAGCGGTCGACGCTCACGGTTCCGCGCTTGCAGTTGCCCCTGAGATATGTGTTTATCGGGTCATAAAGGCGCATGTGCAGCGCCTCATACTGCTTGAGCTGACGCTCGGGCTGAGCGCCGGGCTTGAGCATCTCCAAAAAAATCTCTTTTGCGGTCTGCATGGCATTTCACTCCTCTGAATACAGCAGGCACGAGGTATAGGTCATCGTACGCGGCCCATAGTTATATCCAAGCCCCGAACGGGCACATATATCGCTTACGAAAAGGCCAAAAGCCTCCATCGACGAAAGGCGCTTTGACGGATAGCGGCAGGGCTTATCGGGATAGGTGCATTTTGCGCACATCTCGCGCACGGCCTCCAGCGGCGTGAGCGCCGACATATCGGCAAAGCCGATGTGCGAAAAGCCGTTTTCCTTCGCCAAAGTAAGAATATCCGTCATATGCTCCAAGCCTCTTGACAAAGTGTGAACTTACTACTAAAAATTATATGTAATACGTTATATTATATTAAGGGGTGATGTACGTGTCAAGCGTTCGAGTGCTGCTCGGCGGCAAAAGTTTTGAGCTTGAAGCCAAAGACGGCGAAATGCTGCTTTCGGCGCTGCGGAGCGGTGGATTCTCCCTTCCGGCTGCCTACGGCGGCGACGTGATAAGCCGCATACGGCACACGATGGACGTTCCCGACGGGCTCGGTGAGCTGTCGCGCATCATACGCTCGCAGGTCGAGGATATGATAAGCTCGGCGCTCGCTCACTGCGGCAGAGATAACAGCTCACTGCGGCACAGCGTTCTGGTCGGAAACACCGTCATGCAGCACATATTCGCGCATTTTCCCGTGCAGAGCATAGCCGCCGCCCGTTTGAGCCTTATACTCTGTTTGACGACAAGCCTGACGATACGCTTCTCGGTGCACCGCTGTACTACGCTCCCTTCGTCGTGGGCTACGTCGGCGGCGATATCACCGCGGGACTTCTCTCATCGGGTCTGAGCGAAAAGGACGGGCGATACCTGTTTTTAGATATCGGCACGAACAGGCGTAAGCTCGAAGAGCACGGTATCTTCAACAAAACAGCCGACTATAATCTTCGCCTTTCGGAGCTTTCCAAAAAAGCAGCCGGCGGCAAGGCATGGGTGGCGGGCGATATCTCCCCTACCGGCATGTTCCTCAGCCCTTTGGGCGAGGCATCGTTCGAGGAGCTTGTGGATATATATACAGAGCAGGCGGCGGGGCTCGAAAAGGCCGGAGTTGACCTGTTCGTTATCGAAACGATGATGACGCTGTCGGACGCCCGCGCTGCCGTGCTCGCCGTGCGCAGCGTGAGCGAAAAGCCCATGCTCCTCCCTGTCGACGCAAAGCACGGCAAGGTGCTCGACGTGACAAGCGAGTTTGAGGACATGCTCGCGGAGGAGCTCGATACGGACGATGCTATGGTCGCCGTCAAACTCTCCGGCTGGGAGGATATAGATACCTTTGCCGACTGCCAGTACATGATAAACAAGCCCCTGTGCATAGTCTGCGACGATGCGGACATTCTCGAATCGGCGCTGCGCGTCTATCAGGGCAGAGCCCTGTACGAGGGCGCGCTTTCCGAGGAGGAGCTGCTGCCCCTGTGCGATAAATACGGACTGATAATTTGATTTTTATATGAAAAAAGCACCGCTGAGCGGTGCTTTTTCATGCTATTTCTTCTTCCTTGCCCTCATCCTCGGAAAGGCTGAGGTAGCGATCCTCGCACACGGCCATGGAGTAGGCAACGGCGGCAAGGATAATATTGACCCACGCGCCCCGGACGCCCATGAATTTCACGGCAAAGAAGCCTATCGCCGCGCCGAAGTGGAAGGCAAGCAGTGTGAAGACGTAAAACTTCACCTTTTTAAAATGCACTCTGTCGCCGTCGGTAATATACTGCGCAAGTGCAAGCGAGGCCTGCTTTGTGTTGTTGGTGGAGAATATGGTCGAGCTAACAAAGCCCTTAGCGCCGGAGAAGGTGCTCCACTGCACGCTCATTGCGAAAAAGATCGGGTAGAGTGCAAGGATGACATTCGCGTCGGCAGGGATAAAGCACAGCGCAATGCAGGCAAGCGCGTCGATAACAGGCGCGATCTTACGCATATCAAGGCCGAAAAAGTGCGGCAGAAGCACGGTCATCATCGTGCCCGCGACGTATATCACCAGCGCTCCTACATGGAGAAGCACGGCTATCCCGTCGCCGCGCAGAGCGTTTATGGTCAGCTCCAGCAGGTTCATCGTCTGCGCACTGGCTAGGATACCGCTGCGGCACAGTATGGCATACGCACCGAAAAATCCGCCAACGGAGGCAAACGACAGATGCCTGTATAGATCGACATTTTCATTGACAAACAATTTATCGCCTGATTTCAAACATTTCTTGTTCAAAGCGAACGAAAACAAGTATACCATAATTAAATAATTAAGCAAGGCTTTTTATTGCCATGGAAATAATCTTGTGATAAACTGTTGAAATCATTGCGAGGTGATATTATGTACGAGCTGATTCAGGTTTCAAATAATTCGTATTATGTTAACTGTCCTGCTAAAATCGGCATATATCGCTGTGAGGATAACGGAGTTTATCTCATCGACAGCGGCAACGATAAGGAGGCCGGGCGCAAGGTCAGACAGATACTTGACAAAAACGGCTGGACGCTGCGCGCGATACTCGTGACGCACTCAAATGCCGACCATATCGGCGGCTGCAAGTATCTCCAGGCACAGACCGGCTGCGCGATCTACGCTCCCGGCATCGAGTGCGATTTTACGCGCCATACGCTGCTCGAGCCCTCGTTTTTATACGGCGGTTATCCCCCGAAGGCACTGCGGCACAAGTTTCTCATGGCGCAGAGTGCCGACGCGCGGGAGCTGACCGCGCAGACTCTGCCCGAGGGCTTTGAGCTCATTCCCCTGCCGGGTCACTTTTTCGATATGGTCGGCTTCCGCACGCCGGACAACGTCGTGTTCCTCGCCGACTGTCTTTCAAGTCGAGAGACGCTTGAAAAATACCGCATCGGCTTTATCTACGACGTGCAGGCTTATATTGACACACTTGAAAAGGTCGAGGTGCTCGAGGCCGGCTGCTTTGTTCCCGCCCACGCCGCGGCGTGCGAGGACGTGCGTGAGCTTGCGCAGTATAATATCGACACCGTGCGCGAGATAGCCGAGCGCATCGTTTCCGTATGCGCCGAGCCGCAGAATTTTGAGACGATACTCAAGCAACTTTTTGACGAATACTCGCTTGAGCTGAGCTTTGAGCAGTACGCCCTTGTCGGCAGCACGGTGCGCTCGTACCTTGCGTATCTGCTGGATAGCGGCAAGCTCAGCGTCAAATGCGAGGGCAACATGCTGCTGTGGGAGGCTGTCAAATAAGCCGTGGATATCTCAGTAATTCAGTTTCTCATCGTCTGCCCGCTCGTTTTCCTCGGCGGATTTGTCGATGCCGTCGCGGGCGGCGGCGGGCTCATCTCGCTCCCGGCGTATCTTATCGCGGGCTTTCCCGTCCACTTCGCCATCGGCACGAATAAGCTCAGCTCCGCCATGGGCACGACGCTCACAACCGTGCGATACACAAAAAGCGGCTTCATCCCTTGGAAGCAGGCGATATTCTGCGTTGTATTTGCGCTCCTGGGCTCTGCCTGCGGCGCAAACCTCGCGCTGCTTATAGGCGACCGCATATTAAAGATAATCATGCTCGTCATCCTGCCGCTCACGGGTGCGTACGTTATGCGCGGCAAGGCGCTCAGCGCACAGTTTGAGCCGTACTCAAAGCTCAAGACCACGCTTCTCGGCTGCGCAATAGCGTTTTTCATCGGCGCGTATGACGGCTTTTACGGCCCCGGCACGGGCACGTTTCTCATTCTGCTGCTCACAGCACTCGCGCACATGCCTGTGACCGAGGCAAACGGTGTGAGCAAGGCGATAAACCTCGCGACGAACATCTCCGCGCTCGTCGTTTTCATAATAAACGGCAAGGTCATTTTCGCCGTCGGCCTCGTCGCGGGTCTGTTCTCCATCGCCGGCAACTGGCTCGGCTCGAGCTTCTTCAAAAAGGGCGGCGGCAGAGCCGTAAAGCCCATCATGATAACCGTCCTCGTCATCTTCTTCATAAAAGTCCTGTACGAGGTCATAGGGGCTTAAAAAATCCGGAGCTAAGCTCCGGATTTTTTATTTATCGCATAGAAAAACCGCCCCAAAGGGCGGTTTTATAAAATTCAGCGTATTGCGTTGCGGCACAGGAAGATTACGGTCTGGCCGCGAGTGCAGCCGCCTGAGGGCTCAAACGTTGTGGCAGACGTACCCTTTGTTATGTTTTCTTCGGCCGCCCAAAGCACGGGGCCATAGAAATAGCTGCTCTGCGGCACGACGGTAAATGCATCGTCAGTCGGCTTCTGATCGCCGAAATAGAAATACGGCGGTTCCCAGATATCCGCGCTTTTTCCCAAAACAGCTGCCTTGCATGCAAGCCTGTTATTTGCAACGTTGACATTCGCATAGATCGTATTCGGACGCAGTGCGATAACTCTCAGTTCGTTATTTTGGCAGCTGAGCTCCGTAAGTCCGGCCGGAAGCTTTGGCAGACGCTGTAGCCGGTTATTTCCGCAGTCAAGGCTCATCAGACTGTCGGGAAGCGCCGGCAGCGCAGTAAGTTCATTGCTTTTGCAGCTGAGTATCATGAGGTTTTCGGGCAGAGCGTCGATGCTCGTAAGCCCGCAGTTTTTGACAAAAAGCTGCATTAAATGCGGCAGCAGCTCAATGCCCTTGAGCGTCGTAATGCTTTTTCCGCTCAGCTCAAGCACTGTAGGGCCGTACTGCTCATATTCCGACAGGATACCGTCTTCATCGGTGTCGTAATACTCGAGCTCTTCCCTCAGCGTTTTGTCCGGGAAATTTGCTTCGCTGAGCTCGACGCCCGTTTCATCGGCAAAAACGGCGCCCGGCAGCAGGCATATCACCATAATGATCGCCAGTACTGCGGCTAAGACTCTGTTTTTCACAGCTATCTTCTTTTACGGTTTTTAATGTTTTTTGATTATACCATACCTTCTCACTCTGTTTCAAGCGCACAAACTTACCAATCACAGCATAATGACCTCTTTCTGCCCGAAAGTCTCAAGCAGAAAGAGGTCATTTACCGATCGGATATTAAATTCTGATTATGTCCTTATGCCTTGCGGACCTTATCGATGTGGCGGGTGAGGTCGAGCATCTTGCAGGAGAAGCCCCACTCGTTATCGTACCATGCCATGAGCTTTACGAAATTATCGTTGAGCGCCAGGCCGGCCTTTGCGTCGAAGATGCTGGTGTGAGGATCGGTGATGAAGTCGGAAGAAACGACCTCATCCTCGCAGTACTCGATGACACCCTTCATCGGGCCCTCGCTTGCTGCCTTGACGGCTGCGCAGATCTCATCGTAGCTTGCGCCCTTCTCGAGGCGGCAGGTCAGGTCGACGATGGAAACGTCGGCGCTGGGGATACGCATGGAGGTACCGGTCAGCTTGCCCTTGAGCTCGGGGATAACCTTGCCGACTGCCTTTGCTGCGCCCGTGCTGGTGGGGATGATATTGCCGTGAACGCCGCGGCCGAGACGCCAGTTCTTCTTCGAGAAGCCGTCAACAACTTCCTGAGTTGCGGTGTCGGCGTGAACAGTGGTCATGAGGCCCTCGACGATGCCGAAGTTGTCGTTTATGACCTTGGCGAGAGGAGCCAGGCAGTTGGTGGTGCAGGATGCGTTTGAGACGACCTTTATGTCGGGAGTGTACTTATCGAGGTTTACGCCGCAGACGAACATCGGGGTATCGTCCTTGGACGGGCCGGACAGAACGACGACCTGTGCGCCGGCGTCGAGGTGAGCCTGTGCCTTCTCGGTGGTCAGGAATGCGCCGGTGCATTCGAGGACGTACTCAACGCCCATCTCGCCCCAAGGCAGCTCTGCCGGGTTGCGGTTGCCGACGACGGCGACGCGCTTGCCGTTAACGGTGATGGAATTATCGTCATACTCAACGGTTCCCTGGAAACGGCCGTGCACGGAGTCATACTTGACGGTGTACGCCAGCTGTGCGGGGGTCTTGTCGGGCGCGTTTATCGCAACGATCTCGATATCGTCGGCAACTATGCCGGCTCTGAATGCCAGACGGCCGATGCGGCCAAAACCATTGATTGCAACTTTGATCATTATTATGTTCCTCCATTAAGTTAATTTCAGCGTGGAAAACATTACTTGCTGCTTGACTCCAGTTTATCATATACTATACTCAAAAATCAATATTTCGATACCGCTAAATATCCGATAAAAAATCGTCTTTTTGAGGGCTGCTATTGTATATTTTGCTTGTTTTTGATAAAATGGAGGCGAAAATTGTTTGGAGGTGACTTTCCATGTCGGATTCCGCTCTGATATCCGCCGCGATCTCAATGTTCGACACAGCCGCCGTTGTGTCGCGGCGTGGGAAGATAATATATATGAACCCCGCCGCGATCGGCCTTGCGGGCGTTGATCTTACATCCAAGCCGCTTGACATGCTCATGCCGTCGCACATTGCGAACAATCAGGCCGACAGCTTCGTCACATCGGCATTTATCGGCAGCCGGAGCTGCACCGTGAAGGTCACCTCCAAAAACGGCTATCGCATCTATGTCATAAGCTGCGATGACCGCCTCCCCGCGCCGAGCGACAGCGTTTTTGACACTCTGCGCTCGTGCATGTCAAATATCAAATTCTCCGCATCCTGCATATCCGTCATTGCAGAGGACGTGGCAAACGATAAGCTCAGCGAATATGTCTGCACGCTCAACCGCAATTACTACAGGATAAAGCGTGCGCTGGATAACCTCGGAACGCTCTCCGGCATTGAAGAGGGCTCTCTCCCCTTCTGCCCCGAGCCGGTGGACATGACCGAAATTCTCGGAAAAATGATCGATACCGTGAATATCCTCACACGCAAACAGGACATCCGCATATCCTTTCACGCCGAGGAGCATCTGCGCATAATAGCCGATCGCTCACTGATAACGCAGATGATGCTGAACCTTCTTTCAAACAGCATAAGCAGCTGCAGCCGCGGCGGCAGGATCGCCGTTTCGCTGCTGAGAACCGATAAAAATCTCATCGTCTGCGTTGACGATAACGGCAGCGGCATACCGTCCGATGAGCTCGCCGCCGTGTTCGACAAATACAAGCAGCGCGACAAGCTCTCAAAGCCGACCGGGAGCGGTATCGGTCTTTCCGTTGCAAAGAGCATAGCCGAGCTGCACCGCGGAACGCTCATAATCGAAAGCCGCGGCGAAGGACAGGGCACATCCGTGCGCGCGATGCTCTCGTACGACATTCCGGCAGGGCAAAAGCTCTCCGCTCCGAACAATGAATATGATAATTCCGAAATTCAGAATATACTGACCGAGCTCTCCGGCTGTCTGACGCTCGACTGCTACTCGGAATTTCTCGAGGATTAGATAACAGCGAATTGCCAATCAAACGCAGAGCTGAAATCATGAGCCTTGCGAGCTCCGGCATTAACAGACACGGGTTTCGCATTAATTTCTTTTTATTTTTTTGCTGCACCCGGCAGTACAATTCACCCGGTTTTAAAAAAACTCCTGCTCAACGAGCAGGAGTTTTTAATATTAAGCTAAAATTACTTCTTGAGGTTTTCCTTGATGACTTCGCCGAGGATGGTCATGCCCTTTACGATCTTCTCTTCGGGCATGCAGGAGTAGTTCAGGCGGATGCAGTTATTGTGGCCTGCATCGGGGAAGAAGCCGTCGCCGGGAACGTAAGCAACGTTGCGCTCGAGGCACTGCTTTGCCATCTCGTTGGTGTTGATGTACTCGGGAAGCTCGACCCAGGTGAACAGGCCGCCGTTGGGGTGAGTGAACTTTGCCTCGGGCGGAAATTCCTTTTCCATGGTCTGGATCATAACGTCGCGGCGCTTGCGGTAGCACTCCTTGATGGAAGCGACGTGCTCGTCAAGGTCATACATGTCGATGAACTTGGAAACAACGAGCTGAGCCTCGGTGGAGGACTGCAGGGATGCAGCCTGAGCGAGGAAGTTGTACTTCTGGAGGATCTCGCCGTCAGCGCAGACCCAGCCGAGACGGTAGCCGGGAGCGAGGATCTTGGAGAAGGTGCCGAGGAATACTACGAGACCCTTGGTGTCCATGCTCTTGAGTGCGGGCAGGTACTCGCCTTCAAAGCGGAGCTCGCCGTAGGGGTTATCCTCAACAACGGGAACCTCGTACTTATTTACGATCTCCATGAACTGCTTGCGGCGCTCGAGAGGCCAGGTGCGGCCGGAGGGGTTCTGGAAGTCGGGGATGACGTAGATCATCTTGACGTTCTCGGTGGTGGCAAGAACCTTTTCAAGCTCTTCCATGATCATGCCGTCACCGTCGGTGGGGATAGCGACGAAGTTGGGCTCGCAGGCCTTGAATGCGTTGAGTGCGCCTAGGTAGGACGGGCTCTCGATGATGATGACGTCGCCCTTATCGCAGAAAACGCGAGCCGAGTAATCCAGACCCTGCTGAGAGCCGGAGGTAACGAGAATATTGTCGGCGCTGGTCTTGATGTTGAGCTTTGCCTCCATGCGGTCAGCGATCTGCTGACGGAAGTGCTCGAAGCCGTTGGTGCTGGAGTACTGGAGAGCAACTCTACCCTGCTCTTCGAGAACAGCGTCGGTAGCAGCCTTGATCTTCTCTACGGGGAAAAGCTCGGGGGCGGGCATGCCGCCTGCGAAGGAGAGGACCTCGGGCTTATTGGCCAGTGCGAGGAGCTCACGGATTGCCGAACCTTTGAGAAGGTTCATTCTGCTTGAAAACTTGATCATTTGTGATTATTCCTCCTGTTGATATTGTAAGGCATTTTACCATGCTATTTAATCATAATTCAAGTCGTTTGTAAACACAATATTGATAATTCGCTCGTTAAATTTGTGATAATTGCACAGATTCATGTTCTGTTACACCCCTAAATGCGTTCGTAGCGTCCGTTATTGCACAAATATTCATGCATTGCATTCCAGGACGGAATATCAGGCACAAAGTTTTCGTTTAGTTTATATTTTGACACTGTATTGATAAAAACGACGGTAAATGATATAGTTACGATTTGTAGACAACTACATTATATTAATATTATTTTTGCTGCGGCAGCCAGCCGCGGGAAAGGACGGAAAAATGAAAAACAGCGAAAAGACTATGGACAAGATCGTTGCCCTATGCAAAAACCGCGGCTATGTGTATCCCGGAAGCGAGATATACGGCGGCCTCGCAAATTCCTGGGACTACGGCCCTTTGGGCGTTGAGTTTAAGAACAACGTCAAAAAGGCCTGGCTTAAGAAATTTGTTCAGGAAAGCCCCTACAATGTCGGCCTCGACGCCGCGATCATCATGAATCCGCAGACATGGGTGACCACGGGTCACGTCTCCAGCTTCTCTGACCCTCTGCTCGACTGCCGCGCCTGCAAAGCGCGCCACCGCGCGGACAAGCTCATAGGCGAAGAGCACCATGAGGTCAACGTTGACGCAATGAGCTTCGATGAGATGGATGAATTCATAGCTTCGCACGAGGATATCGTCTGCCCCGTATGCGGCAAGCACGACTTTACCCCCATCCGCAAATTCAACCTCATGTTCAAGACCGCCATCGGCGTCACCGAGGACTCCAGCTCCACCTGCTATCTGCGTCCCGAGACCGCCCAGGGCATTTTCGTTAACTTCGCAAACATCCAGCGCACGACGCGCAAAAAGCTGCCGTTCGGCGTATGCCAGGTCGGCAAGGCCTTCCGCAACGAGATAACTCCGGGCAACTTCATCTTCCGCATTCGCGAGTTTGAGCAGATGGAATGCGAGTTCTTCTGCAAGCCCGGTACAGACCTTGAATGGTTTGCCTACTGGAAGGACTTCTGCAAAAACTGGCTGCTCTCGCTCGGCATAAGCGAGGAGAATCTGCGCCTGCGCGATCATGAGCCGGCAGAGCTTGCGTTCTACTCCCGCGCGACCACCGATATTGAATACGCCTTCCCGTTCACCGACTGGGGCGAGCTGTGGGGCATAGCAGACCGCACCGATTACGACCTCGGCCGTCATCAGGAGGCCTCCGGCAAGGATCTGACCTACTTCGATCAGGACACCAACGAACACTATATCCCCTATGTCATCGAGCCCTCGCTTGGCTGCGACCGCGTCGCGCTCGCATTCCTGTGCGAGGCATACGACGAGGAGGTCGTCGGCCAGGATAAGAAGGGCAACGACGATATCCGCACCGTTCTGCACCTGCACCCGGCTCTCGCTCCCTACAAGTGCGCTATACTGCCGCTTTCCAAAAAGGAGATACTCACAGGCCCCGCTATGGAGCTTTACAATGAGCTGAGCAAGGAGTTCATGGTCGATTACGACGAGACTGGCTCCATCGGCAAGCGCTATCGCCGCGAGGACGAGATCGGCACCCCCTACTGCATCACCTTCGACTTCAACACCGTCGGCACCGAGACCGATGAGGCCGACCACTGCGTCACCATCCGTGAGCGCGACAGCATGCAGCAGATCCGTATCCCCATCAGCGAGGTCAAGGACTACATCGCCGAGAGAATAAAATTCTGAGGCTGAAGCATGACCGAAACTAAACAGCGCCATTTCCTGTTCGGCACGGACATTTCCGTTTGTGCCGAACCTCGGCGGCGTTTTTGCTTTTATCTGTGGAATTACGGTATGCTGATCTTATCGGCGGTGGGGCTCTGCTTTCTGACGCTGCTCCTCGGTGTCGGAGACGGAGGCCGTGAGCTGCTGCTCGATTACTTCCGTCATCCGCTGATATTTTTCCTGAACTTCCTGCCGATATGCCTGTTTGAGCTTCTGCTGTACTGCCTTATAAACAGGTCATGGGCGGCATTTCTGGTAACGGCCGTGGTTTTCGTTACGGCCTCGGTGGGAAACTACTTCAAGCTAAAATTCCGTGACGATGCGTTCATGTTTTCGGATATCACCGCAATACATACGGCGCTCGGCGTATCGTCAAACTATAACATCACGCTCACAAGGCGCATAGCCTTCTGCCTTGCCTGCGTTATCGTCGGAACGCTGTTTCTGTACTTTTTCGTGCGAGGCCGCACGACGGGCAAAGTGCGGATAATAACCGCCGCAGTCATTGCTCTGAGCATATGGCCGCTGTGGAAGCTTGTCTATTCCGACTCTGCGACATACAGCGTAAAGACTGCGAATTTCGAGCACGCGAGCCGCTGGGAGGCAACGGATGTTTTCGTCTCCAAAGGCTTTGTGTACCCGTTCATTCACAGTATTGTGACGGCTATAGACACTCCTCCTGACGAATACGACGAGCAGACTGCAAAGGACACGCTGTCGGCCTATTCCGACTCAGACATTCCCGAGAACAAGAAGGTCAACATCCTCGCCCTGCAGCTCGAGGCGTTTTCCGACCTTACTACGGTTGGAATGCAGGGTGTTGATGATATCTACGCAGATTATCACGCGCTCGAGGCCGAAAGCTACACGGGAAACCTACTGACGAATGTTTTCGGCGGCGGTACGATAGACACCGAGCGCTGCTTCCTCACGGGATACACACAGCTCAAGGACTACCGCAGAGCAACAAACTCCTACGTCTGGTATCTGCGTCAGCAGGGCTACACGACCGGCGGCAGTCACCCATGCTTGCGCACATTTTATAACAGATATAACGTAAACACATATCTCGGCTTTGAAAACTATCTGTTCACCGAGGAGTATTACGAAAAGTTCGGTTATCCCGTTACATACGATGACGACTTCTTCCCCGAAATGCTCAGGCTGTTCAAGGACGATGTTGCCTCCGGTAAGGATGCTTTTTCGTTTAATGTCAGCTATCAGGGGCACGGGCCGTACAACACAGGGGCGCTCGACTGGGGCGATCCCGTATGGAGCGGAAGCGTTTCCGAATACAGCTATAATGTCATAAACAACTACCTCTGTTCGGTGAAAAACACGATAGAAAACCTCTGCATGCTCAAGGATGAGCTCGAGGCTATGGACGAGCCCGTTGTTTTGGTCGTATACGGCGATCACAAGCCCTGGCTCGGTGACGACAGCGTGACTTATTCCGAGCTCGGCATAAATCTTGACCGCTCTACTACCGAGGGGTTCAGAAATTACTACACAACGCGCTATCTCATCTGGGCAAACGATGCGGCAAAGGAGATCTGCGGCAGCAGCTTTGTCGGTGAGGGGCCGGACATAAGCCCCTGCTATCTCATGAACGAGCTGTTCTCTCAGCTTGGCTGGGAGGGCACTGCCTACATGAAGTTCATGAACGACATGGAGATCTCGCTGCCCGTCATCAACACCTCCGGCTTCTATCTTGCAGACGGCGAGGTCACCGATTCTCTAAGCGGCAGCCTGCTTGAGCAAAAGCGGATGATAGACGACGTTCAGTATTACATGAGACGAAACTTTTTATATTCGGAGGCTGCGTCATGACAGCAGGAGAAAGCTTTGTAAAAGCGATAAAGCCCATAGGCTGCGTACTGTTTCTTATACTGTTTGTCGTGTTCATGGTGTTCTGCTTCACGAGCGAAGCGCCGCTCGGCGATAAGTACACCTGCCCGCAGACGACGGAGTATTACTCTGAGCACCTGGACGAATTTGAACAGGAGCTTGAGACCAATCTTCTCCCGCTCATCGACGGCATTGAGGACTGCCGCATAAGCGGAGGCAAAATAACGATCGTCATATCCCCCGACTGCTTTGACGCATCGTCGCAGATAATCTATCACTATTATGGCAAAACTTTATTTGACATACAAAAATCAGAGAAATGAGTGATCAAAATGAAAGACGGATTTATTAAAGTTGCTGCCGCATCCCCGATGATAAAGGTCGCCGACGCAGAGTATAACGCCGGCAAGGTCATCGAGTGCATGAAAAAAGCGGCCGAAAAGGGCGTAAAGCTGCTCGTTTTCCCGGAGCTCACGCTCACGGGCTGCTCCTGCTATGACCTCATAGGTCACAGCGTCATTCTCCGCGGCGCGGAAAGAGCTCTTGAGAGAGTTATCGAAGCCAGCGCCGGAAGCGACATGCTCGTTATCGTCGGCCTGCCCTACGCCCCGCGCGGCGGTGCGCTGTACAGCGTCGCGGCCGTCATATCCGACGGTGAGCTTCTGGGTCTTGTACCCCGCTCCGAGACCGACGGCACCCTGTTTGCCGCGGCCGACGACGAGGGCGGCGAGGAGACCGTCTGCGGCAAGTTCGACGCATTTTTCGACACGGAGCTTCTGTTCACGAGCGACGTTCTGCCCGGACTTTCGGTCGCAGTCGAGCTTGGCGCGGATGCCGACGCCATCGACGCACCCGCTGCACGCCACGCGCTTGCGGGTTCAACTGTCATAGCGTCTCTTGCATCCTTCCCCGCTACCGTTACCTCGACCATCGAGGCTACCGAATCTGTCAGGTACCGCTCGAAGCATCTCAAGTGCGGCATCGTTCTCGCAGCTCCCGGCAAGGGCGAGAGCACGACGGACAATGTCTACTCCGGTCTGTGCATGGTCGCCGAAAACGGCGAGGTGCTCACCTCGGATGAGTGCGAGGACTGCTTTGTTGTCTCCGAGATCGACGTCGAGTACCTTGAAAATCTCCGCCGCAAGAGCGGAAAATACGGCAGAAGCCAGTATAAATACAGCCACTCCGAGCTCTACTGGGGCAAGGAGGTCTGCCAGACCGAGCTCACGCGCACTTACCGCAAGCTGCCGCATCTGCCCGAGCTTGAGAAGGACATGGGCAACTACTGCCGCAGAATGATCGATATTCAGGTATCCGGCCTTGTTAAGCGCATGACCTACGCAGGCCTTGACCACTGCGTTGTCGGCATCTCCGGCGGCGTTGACTCGACGCTGACCGTTATGATCTGCGCCGAGGCCGTGAAGCGCATGGGTCTTCCCTCGACTAACGTCGTTGCCTGCACCCTGCCCTGCTTCGGTACCTCCTCACGCACGAAGTCAAACGCCATCATCGTCGCCGAGCAGGTCGGCGCGGAGGTCCGCGTTATCGACATCGGCGAGAGCGTTTACAAGCATTTTGACGACATCGGCCACGCCCATGACGACTACTCCATCGCCTTTGAGAACGCTCAGGCGCGCGAGCGCACGCAGGTGCTCATGGATATCGCCAACAAGGTAAACGGCCTTGATGTCGGCACGGAGGATCTCAGCGAGTTCGTCGACGGCTGGTGCACCTATAACGGCGACCACACGAGCATGTACGACGTGAACATGGGGCTTACCAAAACTCAGGTTCGCGCGGGCGTTCGCTACATTGCGCAGCACACCGAGGACAAGGTTCTTGCCGACGCGCTGTGGGACGTTCTCGACTGCCCGGTAACGCCGGAGCTTCTGCCTATCCACGACGATCAGATCGAGCAGAAGAGCGAGGAGAACGTCGGCTCTTACAGCCTGCAGGACTTCTTCACCCACAAGATGATGATCTGCGGCTTCTCCCCGGCAAAGACCATGCGCCTTGCAAAGGCCGCATGGGGCGACGAATTTTCCGACGAGGAGCTCACCAAGTGGCTCCGCAGCTACTGCAAGCGCTATTTCAGCCAGCAGTTCAAGCGCAGCTGCCTGATGGACGGCCCAAGCGTCGAGGCCTTCTCCGTCTCTCCGAGAACCGGCTTCCTCATCCCCTCGGACGCCGAGAACAGCCTGTTCATGGCATCGCTCGACACCGTCGCGAAGGAATAAAAGCTAACATTTATAAAGCTCAGGCAAAAATGCCTGAGCTTTTTTGTAACGAATGGTCTTTAAAAGGAACTAATGAACAGATGGGAGGTGAAGTCCGTGGCGAAGGACGAAGATCTTTACACCGAGCATGCAAAAAATGTCTACCGCTATCTGTTCTCGCTCTCCGGTGAGGCGGATACGGCCGAGGAGCTCACGCAGGAGACGTTTTATCGGGCGCTCAAGAGTCTTGACTCATATCGCGGCGAAGCTTCACCGCAGGTCTGGCTGTGCGCTATCGCAAAAAGGCCGAGGAGGAAATGCGCGCACAGATCGGCATCGAGCACGCACCCGCGCCGAAGCTCGGATTTCTGCGCAGATACAGAACGCGGCAGCTTGTCTCCGCACTTTTGGCGGCAGTTATAGCGATAACGCTCATGTGTCTGCTGTATTCATCGGATTTTAAGTATCAGAACACCGAGGCCGGGCGGCTTTCGGCCGTTGAGGACTTCGTCACGCAGGAGAAGACCGGGCTCAGCCGGGAAGATGAACTGGTGGCCGTCGAGATCGGCACACCGCTGACCGTGCATGCGTGGGCGGAATACGATGGCAGGCTGTATCTTTTCTTCTCAGCCGATAACGCCGAGCGCGTTCAGGGCTTCGTCGAGCTTGAGCGCGGCATAAACGGGCGCTACCGGCCGTTAAGCACCACCTATTCCCCATCGCAGAGAACCGCCGGAGTGGCGTGCATAAACAATTCAGATAAGGGCATATATATGCTTGCCGCGTACAACTGCCGCGGCATATATTCTGCTGAACTGACCTTTCACGTTTACTATAGAGACTTAGTAAAAACTGCGGTAATGACTGTCGGCATAGATAGTCCCGATTTTTTGAAGATATACAGCACTGCCGAGTTTGCCAATGAGCTGGGTGTTGATACAGACGGAATGGAGTCGATTGCTCCTTTCGGTCTGAGGGACGTGAAGCTCCTTGACGAAAGCGGAAACGATGTGACAGCACAGTACACCGACGAGAGCGTCGAGCAAAACTGGGCAGGCGGCCCAAGCGCAGCCGAGACCGGCGCTGTTTATGTGTTCATGGCCATCGTCGCTGTACTCGGCATCATCCTCGTGCGCTTTTTCCTTCGAAGAAACTGAAGCATATATCAAAAGAAAACCCGTCCTCGCGGACGGGTTTTCTCATAGGGTAGGTATTTGTTTAAGTCGTGGAGAGCAAGTTATTTCGTGAAATCGGGGGTCGGCAGCATGTACTCAAGAGCACCCAGTACCGGGAAGAGCAGTGCCAGGAAGCCGAGCGGGGAGCTTCCGGTGGAGCCGAACATGTCAAAGCAGAAGATGCACAGTGCTGCGAATGCGATGACGGTAAACACGATCTTGCGGATGAAATTCTTTACTTCGTAACTCATTTTGAAAACTCCTTTTATATTATATTGAATTGGTTTTTTGTTTGTCAGAGAATTAACTTTCTCTTTCTGATATTAGAATACTACTGTTGACCCCATTTATCAAGCGAATTAAATTCATGTATTGCATGATATTTTGTAATGTTAGTTAATTAACTATCAATTTCAGAGACGCATTGAGTCTGCGCCGATACGCATTTTGCGGTAACCCGACCGGGAATCGCTCAGGAAACCATCATAAGCGGAACAGGCAAGATAAGTTCCCTACACAGGTGCGGCGCAAAACCGTAGTACGATGCAAACCCGGTTTCTGTAGCAACTCCGAACCGGGCTACCGCAATCACCGTATCGGTGCAGACTTAATGCGCCACTAAAAAGACGAAAACCGAGTGCCGGTTAAGACACTCGGTTTTCGGGAGATTGTTGGTGTTATCGGGGTGGAGAGGCCCGATAACGAGAGAGAAAGAATGGATGAAATATGTCTAAAAGGCACTGGCCTTTTTTCAAGCATCGTTATTTTATGAGCAAAGTATATTACGTTTTTCGCCATTACGCAAGCGAATATTTTTCATGCTTTGCATGAATTTTTAGAATGTATTTTGATGTTGCATTAAATCTGCTTGTGACATATAATATGATGTATTGGAATTTAACTTATGCGAATCATTCATTTTCGGAATTGGAGGTCAAGGCATGGCCATTCATAAATATCAGGCATTCGTCAAGGTCGCGGAGATGGGCAGCATTACAAAGGCCGCCGAGGCGATGGGCTATACGCAGTCGGCCGTCAGCCGCATGGTCGCCGATCTTGAGGACGAATGGAACCTCAGTCTGCTGCGCCGAAGCCGCGGCGGACTTGCTCTGTCATCGGACGGGCTGATGATGCTTCCTTATATAAAAGACCTGTGCAGCCACTATGAGGCTCTGCAGGAGCAGGCAAACTCCCTCAAGGGTCTGGAGACCGGCTTTATACGCATCGGCTCGTGCTCGAGCTTTTCGACGCAGTGTCTGCCATCAATACTGAAGAATTTCGAGAAGCGCTATCCTCACATCGTTTTTCAGCTTCAGAACATGGAATACAGTGAGACGGAGGAGGCTTTGTGCGCGGGCGAGATCGACTGCGGCTTTATAATCGCGCCGTATTCGCCGGAGCTTGATGTTACGGTTTTGATGCGCGACAGGATGCTCGCCGTGCTGCCGCCGGATCATCCTCTGGCCGATGCGCCGTGCTACCCCCTGCAGCGTTTCAGCGAGGAGCGCATAATAAAGCTCACGGACGAGGCAAACAATGAAGTTTCCAAGGTTTTCGACCAGCTCAACGCGCATTTGGACACCCCCGTTACCGCCTATTGCGACGTTAATGACGACTACTCGATCATGGCAATGGTCGAAAGCGGGTTGGGAGTATCGCTGCTCTCGGAGCTTGTCACCTGCCGCATGCCCTTTGATATTCGCCTGAAGGAGCTTGATCCGCCGCAGTACCGCGACGTTGCGATAGCGGTGAAAAAGGGCCGCCGCCCCTCCCCCGCCATGGAAAAATTCATTCAGATCGTTATGGAATATTTCGATCTGCAATAAAAATGAACATAAAAACTCTCCGTATCGAAAACGATACGGAGAGTTTTTTATAGCTCAGCAATTTAATTGCGGGGTATCTCTTAGTACATGCCCATGTCGCCTGCGGGAGCTGCGGCAGGTGCGGGAGGAGTGGGGATATCGGTCACGAGGCTCTCGGTGGTCAGGACCATGGAGGCGACGCTCGATGCGTTCTCCAGCGCGCTGCGGCATACCTTAGTCGGGTCGATGATACCGAGCTGGATCATATTGCCGTACTGCTCTGCTGCCGCGTCGAAGCCGTAGGATGCCTCGCTGCTGCCGTAGACCTTGTCGAGGATGACAGCGCCTTCGAGACCCGCGTTTGCGGCGATCTGCATGATGGGCGCTCTCAGAGCCTTTGCGATAATGGAAGCGCCGGTCTTCTCATCGCCGTCGAGAGTTGCGACGAGTGCGTCGGCAGCCTTTGCTGCCGCGACATATGCCGTGCCGCCGCCGGCCACGATGCCCTCTTCAACTGCCGCGCGGGTCGCGTTGAGTGCGTCCTCGATGCGCAGCTTCTTTTCCTTCATCTCGGTCTCGGTAGCCGCGCCGACCTTGATGACCGCAACGCCGCCGGAGAGCTTTGCAAGGCGCTCCTGGAGCTTTTCCTTGTCATACTCGGAGGTGGTGGTCTCGATCTGAGCGTTTATCTGAGCGATACGAGCCATGATGTCGGCCGATTCGCCCGCGCCGTCGACGATGACGGTGTTTTCCTTGGTAACCTTGACCTGGCGCGCCTGGCCGAGCATCTCGAGCTGAGCATCCTTGAGCTCCATGCCGAGGTCGGAGGAGATGACCTGGCCGCCGGTGAGGACTGCGATATCCTGGAGCATTTCCTTACGTCTGTCGCCGAAGCCGGGAGCCTTGACGCATACGCAGGTGAAGGTGCCGCGCAGCTTGTTGAGGATGATGGTCGCAAGAGCCTCGCCCTCTACGTCCTCGGCGATGATGAGCAGCTTTCTGCCGGCCTTTACGATCTGCTCGAGCAGGGGCAGGATCTCCTGAATGTTGGTGACCTTCTTATCGGTGATGAGGATGAGAGCGTCCTCAAGGACAGCCTCCATCTTCTCGGTATCGGTTGCCATGTAGGGGCTGAGATAGCCGCGGTCGAACTGCATGCCTTCAACGACCTCGCTGTAGGTCTCTGCGGTCTTGGACTCCTCAATGGTGATAACGCCGTTCTGCGATACCTTCTCCATCGCCTCTGCGATCAGGGTGCCGATAACATCGTCACCGCTGGAGATCGCGCCGACACGGGTGATATCGCCGCTGCCGGATACGGGCTGGGAGTTTGCGCGGATAGCTTCGACGGCCGCCTCGGTCGCCTTCTTGATACCGCGCTTCATGGTCATGGGATTTGCACCCGCCGCGAGGTTTTTAAGGCCCTCGTTTATCATTGCCTGAGCAAGAACGGTAGCGCTTGTGGTACCGTCGCCGGCAACATCGTTTGTCTTGGTGGAGACTTCCTTAATAAGCTGAGCGCCCATGTTCTCGAACGGGTCCTCGAGCTCGATCTCCTTTGCGATGGTAACGCCGTCGTTGGTGATCAGCGGTGCGCCGAATTTCTTATCGAGCACAACGTTGCGGCCCTTGGGGCCGAGGGTAATCTTAACTGTATCTGCAAGCTGATTCACGCCGCGCTCTATAGCCTTGCGTGCCTCTTCGCCGAAAATTATCTGTTTTGCCATGATATAAGCGCCTCCTTATTCTACGATAGCGAGAATGTCGCTCTGACGGACGATGGTGTATTCCTGCTCGTCAAGCTTTATCTTGCTGCCGCTGTACTTGCCGACGAGAACCTTTTCGCCGACCTTGACTTCCATCTTGACCTCATTGCCGTCGACTATGCCGCCGGGGCCGACCTCGACGACTTCATATATCTCGGGCTTTTCCTGTGCAGAAGCCGCAAGGAAGATACCGCTCTGGGTCTTTTCCTCGGCTTTGGACTGCATAAGCACTACTCTGTCTGCCAAAGGCTTTAGTTTCATCATATATACCTCCAATTGAATAATATACAAAAAATTCGACCGAGTTAGCACTCTTTCGCCCTGAGTGCTAACTCGGTTATTATAATAGCACATATTTTTTAAATTTCAAGCCCCAAAAGTGAAAAATCGCAAAAAATTTTATATATTTTTATTTGCGATTTTCATTTGAGATACATGAACAGATCGCATTTGATCATCCCGTTATAGAGCTTGCGCTTTTTATCGGCGGTTTTGCCGAAGGTACGCTCAAATTCCGTATGTGAAGAAAGTAGGTACAGCTTCCAGTTTTCTGTTCTGCGCCATGCCTCGCCGAAGAGCCTGTAAAGCTGCTCGGCCTCCTGCTTTTCCATGATGCGCTCACCGTAGGGCGGGTTGGTGACGATTATGCCGTTTTCGGTAACTCGGTCAAACCTCGTGGCATCTGCCCTTTCGAAGCGAACGATATCCGAAACTCCGGCGCGCTCGGCGTTCTCGCGCGCTATCTCCAGCGCGGCGGGGTCGATATCCGCACCTATTATATTGTAGCTTCCGTTAAACTCGCGTGAGATGGCCTCCTCGCGCTCGAGCCGCCAGACGGAGCGGTCGAAGCTTCGCCACTGCATTGCACTGAACTCGCGGTGCAGGCCGGGGGCGCGGTTTTTTGCAATGAGCGCCGCCTCGATGGGTATGGTTCCGCTGCCGCAGAACGGGTCACAGAAATCCTCCCTGCCGCGATAGCGCGAAAGGCTTACCATGGCCGCGGCCATAGTCTCCTTCAGGGGCGCCGCGTTATGCGCCGGGCGATAGCCGCGCTTGTGCAGACCCTGGCCGGAGGTGTCGATACAAAGCGACGCGACGTCCTTCATTATAGAAAACTGTATCTGATACGTCTCCGCCGTTTCGGAAAACCACTCAACTCCGTAAACGCTCTTGAGGCGCTCGACTATCGCCTTCTTTATGATCTTCTGGCAGTCGGATACCGAAAAAAGCTTTGAATTGAGGCTGTACCCCTTGACGGGGAAGGCCGCGGCCTTCGGGATGATCATCTCCCATGGCAGCGCCTTTGTGCGCTCGAAAAGCTCGTCGAAGGTCTCGGCTCTGAACCGTCCGAGCTCGAGCAGCACCCTTTCGCCGATACGCAGATTTATGTTTGCCTTTGCAATCTCCTTAGCGCCGCCTGTGAAGTAGACTCTTCCGTTTTCGTTCTGAATGTCCTGCATCTTCATGCGGCGCAGCTCGTCCGCTATCGGCCCCTCAAGGCCGAGCAGACAGGGCACGCAAAGCTTAAAATTCTCCATGTAGGTTTCTCCGTGAATTTTCAAAATTTCGTCGCTTTTCATGATACTTCATTGTTTTGCGCTTGTAAAGAAGCATTTACTTTTTATATATGTATAAATCGTTAAGATTCACATTCTCTTTACTGCCTTTTGTTTAACATGATAAATTTTAATGCTAAAAATGCCGAAAAAGCACTTGATTTTCACAGAGGCAAGGTATATACTGTTAACGCGTTTGGATAGAAATTTAACAATTTTCATTCTTTATTAACAAGCCTTCCGAAGGGGTGAGACAATGACAAGAATCGAAGCTATCGACAAGCTTTGCGAAAGCTATTCCGTTTACTTTGACGTTGAACGTTTTGAGGAAAACGAGGATCTTCTGGCGGCGACGGCATTTCTGTATGTCCATTCGGAGAAATACGTTCTCGTTAAGGCCGCAAAGCTCTGGGAGGCAGACAGCAACGAGTATGTCTACATCTTCAATGTTCCTCACCTGACAAAGGAGATATTCACAAAGTGCCGCGATTACGCCCATAAGGACGGCATGAGCCGCATAGAGCCCAAGCCCGGACATATGTGTTCATATATAACGGCGCTGTTTATCTGCGACTCCTGTGATCCCGACGCCGTGCGTGCGTTAAAGAGGACAAGGATATATAAAAGCTTCCGCCTGTCTTATTACGGTTGGATGGATTTCCACACCGGCGTTATTGAGCTCCAGACGGGAAAGACTGCCGCAAACGGCAGTGGAAGAAGTACAGCACAGCTTTTGAAAAAAACGCTGCTGAAAAAAACATAATTTTTGAAGGGAGAGAACCAAAATTATGAATGCTGCTGTATTACTTATCATCAGCATCGCCATCCTCGTCGTTGGTTACATCTTCTACGGCAGATGGCTGGCAAAGAAATGGGGAGTCGATCCCAGTAAGGAGACCCCTGCACACACTATGGAAGACGGCGTGGACTATGTCCCCGCAAAAGCGCCTGTCCTTATGGGACACCACTTCTCCTCCATCGCCGGCGCAGGCCCGATAAACGGACCTATTCAGGCCGCAGTTTTCGGCTGGGTACCTGTTGCACTGTGGGTACTCATCGGCGGTATCTTCTTCGGCGGCGTGCACGACTTCGGCTCGCTGTTCGCTTCTGTCCGCAATAAGGGCAAATCCATCGGCACCGTTATCGAAGACAGTATCGGTCTGAAGGCAAAGCGCCTGTTTATCATCTTCGCTTACCTGACCCTTCTGCTCGTTGTCGCCGCATTCGCCTCGATCGTTGCAAACACCTTCAAGGCAACCTTCCTTGAAAACGGCGCTATCGACTACGCAGCGAGCGCTGCAAACGCCAGCACCGCGATGATCTCCATCTTCTTCATCGTCCTGGCTATTCTGTTCGGCTTCTTCGTTTACAGAAGAAACGCACCTCTCGGTGTTTCCACCATCATCGGCGTTGCCCTGATCGCCGTTGCAATGTACATCGGCCTCAACTGGCATCCGATCTACCTCAGCTACGAGACCTGGATGATCATCTGCGGCGTTTACGTCCTTGTGGCATCCGTAACGCCTGTCTGGATCCTGCTGCAGCCTCGTGACTACCTGAGCTCCTTCCTGCTCTACGGTATGATGATCCTCGCCGTTGTCGGCATCATCGGCTGCCATCCCAGCATCGACGCAATGCCCGCATTCACCGGCTTTACCGATACTCTTGCCCCGACCGGTACCTCTCTCGGCTACCTGTTCCCGGCTCTGTTCGTTACCATCGCCTGCGGCGCTATCTCCGGCTTCCACTCCCTCGTTGGTTCCGGCACGACCGCAAAGCAGCTCAACAACGAGCGCGACGCACGCCCCATCGCATACGGCGGCATGCTCATCGAGTCTGCACTGGCTATCATCTCCCTGTGCGCAGTTGCGTACATCTGGAAGGATTACTCCAGCGGCACCACCGTTGTTCCGACCGCAGTTTTCGCAGGCGGCCTGTCCGCAATGCTCGGCCAGCTCTTCGGTGCAGGTGCGCAGACCGTCACCTACTCTCTGCTCATCCTGGCAGTTTCCGCATTCTGCCTGACCTCGCTTGACACCGCTACCCGTCTTGCCCGCTACATGTTCCAGGAATTCTGGGTCAAGCCCGGCGAAGACATCAAGACTCTGACCGGCGCACGCAAGGTCCTCATCAATCCCTACGTTGCGACCCTGATCACCGTCGTTCTCGGCGTTGCACTCGGTATGACCGGCTACTCTAAGATCTGGGCTCTGTTCGGCGCAGCAAACCAGCTGCTGGCCGCTCTCGGTCTGCTCGCAGTCGCTGCATGGCTCGGCAAGATCGGCAGATACAACAAGATGTTCTACTTCCCGTTCGGCTTCATGTTGATCGTAACCCTGACCTCCCTGGTCTTCACCATCAAGGCTCAGATCGGCCTCATCTCCGCAGGCACCGACACGACTTGGGCTATCATCCGCGCAGTAATCGCCGTTCTGCTCATCATCCTTGCTATCGACCTCGTCATCGAGGGTATCAAGACCCTGAAAAAGCAGGCTCAGGCAAAGGCTGCAAACTAATTAAGTAACCCCACAAAATACAGATCGAAATACATATTCGGGAAGCCGTCATTTGACGGCTTCCTTTTTTGCCGCTTAAAGCCGCGCCATTTTACAGATTTTTAACTAAAACTCTTTTTTTATATGTATAATTACTGTATACTTATTTATAAGTATATTAATTTTGATCCAAGGGGGAAATAATATGAACAAAAAAGCCCTTGTTGTTGAAGACGACATAAATATCGCCGAGCTTCTCATGCTTTATCTTGAAAAGGATGGCTTTGAGGTCAGCATTGCGCACGACGGCGGCCGCGGTATTGATATGTTCAATGAGATATCGCCCGACCTCGTTCTGCTTGACATCATGATGCCCGTCATGGACGGCATGCAGGTCTGCCGCGAGATAAAAAAGACCTCGTCCGTTCCCATCATCATGCTTACCGCCAAGGGCGCTGTGGGCGATAAGGTCGCCGGTCTCGATATCGGCGCGGACGATTATATAACAAAGCCCTTCGAGGTGAAGGAGCTTCTCGCGCGCATCCACGCAGTCATGCGCCGCTCGGAGGGCGAGACCGCTCCGAAGGAGAAAAAGCTGTGCTACGATAAGCTCATCGTAAACCTCGATTCCTACGAGCTTATAGTCGACGGCGTTAAGGTCGACACTCCGCCCAAAGAGATGGAGCTTCTGTATCATCTTGCCGCCTCACCCAATATAGTTTTCACCCGCAACCAGCTTCTTGACGAGGTTTGGGGCTTTGATTACTTCGGCGATTCGCGCACCGTCGACGTTCATATAAAGCGTCTGAGGGAAAAGCTCGAGGGCGTATCTCCCCAATGGTCTCTGCAGACCGTTTGGGGCGTTGGCTATAAATTTGAGGTCGTAAAATAAAAGGGGCCGGCTCGTATGAAGAGCATATACTTACGCAATTTTCTTGCCACGGCGCTTCTTGTTTTCTTCTCGTTTGCCATAATAGGCACGGCGTTTTTCTTCCTCGGCAGGGGATATCTTATAAACTCCGCGCGCGACAGAATGAGTGCCAGCGCCGATGAGGTGGTCAAATCCGCCCTCGCGCTTTCAAAGCAGGAATCGCTCAGCAGCTGGAATCTGCGCCTGACAATAAGCCCGATTGCAAATGTCACATCGAGCCACATATTCATCTGTGATCAGGACGGTCTTGTGCTGTCCTGTTCCGATTTGACCCTGTACTGCACAAAGCATCAGGGCAAGCAGCTTAATCCTTCGGTCATGCAGGCCGTGAGCTCGGGCGATGAGTTTGACGGCATGACGACGCTCATGGGCTTTTATTCCGAGCAGCAGTACGTCGTGGCAAAGCCCATAGTCTCGGGCGATGAAACGCTCGGCTATGTTTTTGTGGCATCCGACGAAATGAACATTATGAATAACTGGCAGGCATTTCTCGGCGTTGTGCTCGCTGTCGCGATAGCGGTCGTGCTCGTAGCGATACTCATGAGCCTCATCTATTCTAAGAAGATGGCCGAGCCGCTCGATGAGCTGACGCTCGCGGCGCGAAAATTCGCGCTTGGTGACTTCTCGGTGCGAGTCAAGACAAAAGAGGCTCGCGACGATGAGATCGGCACGCTTATAGAGTCGTTCAACAGCATGGCAGACTCGCTCGAGCAAAGCGACAACAAGCGCCAGGAGTTCATCGCAAACGTCTCGCACGAGCTGCGAACGCCGATGACGACCATCGCCGGCTTTGCCGACGGCATACTCGACGGCACGATCCCTCACGAGCAGGAGGAGAAATACCTGCGCAAGATCGCCGACGAAACACGGCGCTTATCGCGCCTTGTGCGAAGCATGCTAAACCTCAGCCAGGCCGAGAGCGACGCTGTCGATCTGTCAAAGCGCAGCCGGTTTGACCTGTCCGAGCTTCTGCTGCAATGCCTTTTGAGCTTTGAGAGCAGAGCTAAGGATAAAAATCTTGACGTCGACCCGCAGCTTCCGGAGGATCCTATCGAGGTGTTCGCGGTGCGCGACTCGATAACGCAGGTCATATATAACCTCACCGACAACGCGATGAAGTTCGCCTCCCCCGGGAGCACGGTGACCATAAGACTGTATAAAAAGGGCGCAAAGGCCTACGTCTCGATAAAGAACATAGGCGAGCCCATACCCGAGGACGATCTGCCCTACATTTTTGACCGATTCCATAAATCCGACCGCTCGCGCAGCATGGATAAGGACGGCGTTGGGCTGGGTCTGTACCTCGTGAAGAAAATACTCAACAGCCACGGCGAGGAGGTTGCGGTGTCCAGCCGCGACGGTGTTACGGTGTTCGTATTCACTCTCCCCCTCGCCCCGGCAAAGCAAAAGAAAGAAAAGGCCGAGCGAAAATAAAACGCCGCGGCGGATTGGAGAAGCACATGGGCTGGTATGACCCCAACAGCAACGACTGGTATAAACCTAACGCACGCCCCGGAGCAAAAAACGCGCAGACTGCGCAGAGCCTGCCCGCCGGCAGCAGAAGAACGCGCTATGCCGCCATCGCCGCCTGTTTGGGGCTGCTGATCATAGTTATAACCTATGTCATATGCGGCTTCGGAGCGGACACGACCGACTATAACTCCGACGGCAAGCCCTCGGACTGGCATGTGTACTTCGATAAGCTCTACGGCATCGAGGCTCCGGCCTCGGTCTCGGCAAACGTAAACATCCCCCTCGCCGAGGATCGCGGCAGCCTGAGCATAAAAAACGGCGCTGCGGGCGCATATCTCGACTTCAGCGCGATATATGAAAAATGCAGTCCCTCCGTTGTCGGCATCAAGGTCTTCCGCGACGATGACGGCGAGGATTACTACGCCTGGGGCAGCGGCGTTATCGCCTCCTCGGACGGATATATCATCACAAACACCCACGTCATCGACGACGGTGACTCGGCCAAGGTCGTTCTCTACGACGGCAGCGAACATGAGGCAAAGCTCATAGGCTTTGATGCAACAAGCGACATAGCAGTCATAAAGATCGACGCGACTGGGCTCACCGCGGCGGAATTTGCCTCAAGCTCTACCCTCAGCGTAGGCGACAGCGTTGCCGCCATAGGAAATCCTCTCTCCCCCGATCTGCGTCTTACCATGACGCGCGGCATCGTCTCGGCATTAAACCGCGAGATGAGCTATAACGGAACGACGATGTCGCTCATTCAGACCGACGCTTCGATAAACGAAGGCAACTCCGGCGGCCCGCTGTTTAACAGCCGCGGCCAGGTCATCGGCATAACGAACATGAAGATGATCTCATCCTTCGGCTCGGGCGTTGAGGGGCTCGGCTTTGCGATCCCGTCGGACACCGTTGAGAGCATAGTTCAGGCGCTTATAAAGGACGGCGCGGTGTACGGCAGGGTGTCCATCGGCGTGACGATCGGCCCTGTGAGCGAGGATATAGCGAAATACTACGACATTCCACAGGGGCTTTATGTAAGCTACGTCACCGAGGGCTCGGACGCCGAGGCAAAGGGCATTGAGCACGGCGACATCATCACCAAGGTAAACGGAGAGGATGCCTTTGCAAACTCCGACGTTTCCGACGCCAAGGAGGGACTCAAGGCGGGCGATGAGCTCACCTTCACCGTATGGCGCGACGGCAGAACGATGGAGATCACCGTAAAGCTAATGGATCCGGCGGATATGAAATAACGGCACACAAATCGGGCCGTCGGAGCAATGCTCCGGCGGCCTGTGCATTTTTATTGACAGGAGGAAATGAGAATGGATAAAGAACGACGCATAAGCACCGGCATCGACGGCCTTAACGAGGCCATCGACTTTCTTCGCCCGGGAGACACTGTCGTCTGGCAGTGCGAGCACATCAGCGACTATATGTATGTCGCAACAAGGTTTGTCACAAACATCGCCCGCCAGGGCAAGCGCATAGCCTACATACGCTTCGGTGACCACGAGGAGATCATGGACACCGCCGCCCTATGCGAGGGCGGAGCAAACGTCCATGAATACAAGCTCGATCCGAGAGTAGGCTTCGAGACCTTCGCCGTTCAGGTGCACAGGATAATCGACAAAGAGCCGATGGGCACCTTCTTTGTGTTCGACTGCCTGTCGGATCTTCAGAAATACTGGTTCTCCGACCTCATGATATCGAACTTTTTCCTGCTGATAAGCCCGTTTCTTATCCGCCGTCAGGCTATCGCGTATCAGCCTATCGACTATGAAAAGCACACCTATGAGACCATATCGCGCATCCGCAAGGAAGCTCCGCTGCTCGTCAATATCCGCACGCTCGACGGCAGTGTCTACATGCACCCCGTGAAGGTGCGCGGCCGCCGCACACCCACGACCTACTTCCCTCTCAAGATAAGCGGAACAAAATGCCGCACGCTCACCTCAAGCGCCGAAACCTATGCGATATTCGAGCGCTTTACCCAGACCGGCGAGCGCCGCGACTGCTGGGACAGCATGTTCGACTCCGTTTCCGACGGCAGAGAGCCGACCGATGAGGAGGGCAAGCTCTTAAAGGAAAACATCATGAGATGTCTCCTCGGCAACGAGCCGACGCGCTTTGCCCTGTGTCAAAAATACTTCACCATGAAGGATCTCATGTACATCAAAAACCGCGAGATCGGCACGGGCTGCATCGGCGGTAAGGCCGCCGGTATGCTGCTTGCGCGAAACATCCTGCGCGACGAAGCGCCGGAGCTATACAGCGCACGCGTGGAGCCGCACGACTCGTATTACATCGGCGCCGACGTGTTCTATACCTACGCCGTACAGAGCGGCCTGTGGGGCTCACGAATCCATATGATCGAGGCCGAGGACTATCTCAAGTATGCTCCCGACATCCGCGAACTACTCCTAAACGGTACGTTCATGCCGAGCATAAAGGAGCAGTTCATGTCCATGCTCGAATACTTCGGACAGTCTCCCATTATCGTGCGCTCAAGCTCGATCCTTGAGGACGGCTTCGGCAACGCCTTCGCCGGAAAGTACGAGAGCGTTTTCTGCCCCAATCAGGGCAGCCTCAAGGAGCGCTATGAGGTATTCGAGCGCGCGGTAAAGCAGGTCTACGCCAGCACCGTCGACCCGGACGCTATAAAATACCGCGCCGAACGAAACCTTCTCGACCGCGATGAGCAGATGGCGCTTCTGGTCATGCGCGTGTGCGGCGACGTTCACGGCGACTATTACTATCCGCACATCGCCGGTGTCGGCCACTCGAAGAACCTGTATCTGAACAAGCAGAACTCCTCGTCGGAAAACAAGGGCATGCTGCGCCTCGTTTTCGGCATGGGTACGCGTGCGGTCGACCGCGAGGCCGACGACTATGCAAGGCTTCTGAACATGGACGCGCCCACCGCGCCGCCTATGGTGGCCTACGGCGACGAGTATAAATACTCGCAGCACAAAATGGACGTGATAAACCTCAAGAGCAACGAGTTTGAGACGATAAACGTTGACAGCATCGAAAAGCGCGATATAAAGACCGATGCGTCGCTGTTTATGGAGCTTGACTATCCCACGGCAGCAAGGCTGCGCGAAATGGGGCTGAGCGCCGCAGACGCGCCGGATATACTCAACTTCCGCAAGCTGCTCGGGAAAACGGATTTTGCGTCCGTCATGACCGAGGCGATGCGTATACTCGAGGAAAAGTACGACTATCCGGTCGATATAGAGTACGCCTGCAATTTTGACGAAGAGGGCAACTACCGCGTGAACCTCCTGCAATGCAGGCCGCTTCAGACGCGCGGCATAGGCGCCGTCGGCGTCATGCCCAAGGTAAAGCAGCTTTATTTCCGCACGGAGGGCAACTTCATGGGCGGTAATGTGTGCCTGCCGGTTCGCTACGCCGTCATGGTCAGAGTCGAGCCGTATCTCGCTCTGCCCGAGCAGCGCAAGTATCAGGTAGCACGCAGGCTCGGCGAGCTCAACAGTCTCCTGCGCGATGAGCACACGATTCTGCTCGGCCCGGGGCGCTGGGGCACCACAACGCCCAGCCTCGGCGTACCTGTGCATTTTATGGAGATAAACCGCTTCGACTGCATCGCCGAGCTTGCCTACAGCTCGCACGGACTGCGCCCCGAGCTCAGCTACGGCAGTCACTTCTTCCAGGATCTCGTCGAGGCCGGCACCTTCTATGTTGCGCTGTATCCCGGCGAGGACGGCTGCGTGCTCAACGAGGAACTGCTTGACGGATGCGAAAACGTCTATTCAAAGCTCATGAACCCCGAACCCGGCGATGCCATGGCTGATGTCATCCACGTTTTTGATCTCGGCGAGAGCGGCGCCATCCTGTATTCCGAGGTCGGAAGCCAGGAGTGCTTCCTTGCGAAAGTCTGATAATGCCAAAGAAAAAAGCAGCCAAGCGGCTGCTTTTTTTCAGCTCTCCATCTGTTTGCCGAGGAACGAGGCCACGGTCTGTGCGAGCTTGAATTCAAGATCTCTGCCGGCGGTAGGCGCCGTGTTTACGAATATCACGCAGCCGAGTATGTCGCCCTCGCTGATGATCGGCGCCGCGACCGAAACGTGATAACGCTCGTCGCCGTCAAGGACGTATATGGGCTCGCCGCCGTCGTATCTAACGCTGCCGCGCGATTCCATGATCCGCTCAAGCGACGGCGACACGCGCTTTTCGAGAAAATCGCGCTTGGACGCGCCGGACACGGCAATGACGCTGTCGCGATCGCACACGGCCGCTACCGCATCGGTAGAGCGGTGCAGGCTGTCGCATATCTGAGATGCAAAATCGCTCAGCTCGCCGATCGGCGAATACTTTTTGAATATGACCTCGCCGTCGCGGTCCGTGAATATCTCCAGCGGGTCGCCCTCGCGGATACGCATTGTGCGGCGTATCTCCTTCGGGATTACGACCCTGCCGAGATCGTCGATGCGCCTGACTATCCCTGTTGCTTTCATATCTTTGATCCTCCGTATTTTTGTTGTGCAGATATATTCTCTGCAATCGAACAAAAAATATGTAGAAAAGAGATATGTGTTTTTTGCGGCATAAAAATGCACCGCGCAACGCGAGGCGGTAACTGAAAGCGGCACACCTGCCTGTCGGCAGGATAAAAGTCCGGTTGATGCCCTTATTGACTACTTTGCATAAGCGAAAACGGAAGCTCCGGAGTCATGAGTGGGCTCATGCAAAATTGCCCCGCTCCCCGCCCTTGTTCCGGAGACAATCGATGAAATATAGTCTGGGAGAATTCCCACCGGCTGTTAGGTTTGCCGCATTTCCGCTTTTGCAGAAGGCAATGGGCTCTTATATAACGAGCAGCAGTAGAGTGAAATCTACAGAACCGTCGATGGCTCAATGCTCCGCAAAAGCGCCCACTATCAGATCGTCGGGAGCGTAGTTAGTACAATTATTGCTCTTTCCACCATGTGTAGCAATGGCGCACCCCTCTGCGGTTGCACCGCAGAGGGGCTGGATCTTTAACATTTGGGCATACGCGCCCGCATGACTGTCAGAATAGCCAGAGTTGCTCTCCGTTTTTGATATTATGCTGGTTCAGCGTGAAGCGAGGATTCAAACTCCCGAATTCGCCGCACAGCAGTTCAGCGCCGGACGGATGGTATCTCTGCTCGGACAGCTCCTCCACCGCCTTCACTAGCAGCGGCGTAAGCTCCGTGACTGTCAGAAAATCCGGTATAAGCATATCGTATTTTTTTGATATGGCCGGTATTGCCAAGCTGATCAAAATATCCATTTCACTCAAGTCGTTCTTACCTGTGGCAGATACACAAATCTGTCGCAGGTATTGTCATTTTATTTACCTGTACTGCTCATTAGCCGCAGCACCTCGTCCATATCTTTTCCGACCTCCGCTTTAAGCGAAGACGCTGTTGCCTTCAGGCGGTACTTCTTTTCGTAGCGCTCAAAGCAGCACTGAATGCTTTCTGCCATGGTGCTTACCTCCTTTACGACGCCATGATAAGCCCTTTGCTTAAAATTTACCTAAAAGGAAAAATCAATTTTTCTTTAACCTGGTTTTAAGTTCCCGCTTTACAATGGGCTCATCCGAAATGAAGGAGGTCATTTGACATGAACATTAAAAAGCTAATGGCGCTCCTGGTGGCCGCAGCGATGATACTTTCGCTGGCGGCATGCTCAAAGCAGGGCAATGATACAAAAACTCAGGCCGGAACAGGCAGCTATTCCGCCGACGCGGCCTTCACCTTCACAGACGGCGCGATCACCGCCACCGGCGAAAGCTCGGGATATGAGATAGACGGCACGTATCTTACGATAGAAGCATCCGGAACCTATCTTCTCTCCGGCTCTTCCTCCGCCGGCAATGCAGGCGGCATGCAGCCCCCCTCCGGCAAGCCTGGCGGGCAAAAAACCGACGGAGAGCCCCCCGCAAAGCCTGAATAAAAAAATCCGGCAGAGAAAACTCTGCCGGATTTTGATTTATCAAATTCGGGAATTACTTCTTGCCCATGTTCATCTGGGCTGCGACCTCTGCCGCGAAGTCCTCTTCCTTCTTTTCGATGCCTTCGCCGGTCTGGAAGCGAACCGCGTCGACAAACTTGATGCTGCCGCCGAGCTTCTTTGCCGCGTCGGCAATGTACTTCTCAACGCTGCCCTGGAACAGGTCGCCGCGAACGAACTCCATCTGCATGAGGCAGTTCTCTTCGTAGTACTTGTTCAGCTTGCCCATGACGATCTTTTCCTTGACCTGTGCGGGCTTGGAGGCCATCTTCGGATCATTGTCCATAAGTGCGAGAGCGACCTTCTTCTCCTCTGCGAGGACATCCTCGGTGACCTGGGACTTATCCCAGAAGCGGGGATTGAGAGCCGCGATCTGCATTGCGATGTTCTTGCCTACCTCGGTTGCGTCGATGCCGCCTTCAACCTCGAGGTTTACGAGAACGCCGATCTTGCCGCCTGCGTGAACGTAAGCAACGGAGGTGTTCTCGCCGAAGCGGGCGAAGCGACGGATCTGAAGATTCTCGCCGATGGACATGACCTTCTCGGGCATGGTCTCGGCTACGGTCAGCTCGCTGCCGGGGTACTTGCACTGCTGAAGTGCATCAACGTCGGCGGGGTTGTCCTTCAGGACGACCTTGCAGATATCCTTAACGAAAGATACGAACAGATCGCTCTTTGCGCAGAAGTCGGTCTCGCAGTTTACTTCAACAACTGCGCCGACGCCGCACTCGGGGCAGACGGATGCATATGCCATGCCTTCCGCAGCGATGCGGCCGGCCTTCTTTGCTGCCTTTGCAAGGCCCTTCTCACGAAGATACTCAACGGCCTTGTCCATATCGCCGTCGCACTCGGACAGTGCCTTCTTGCAGTCCATCATGCCAACGCCGGTCATCTCACGGAGAGTTTTTACGTCCTGTGCTGTAAATGCCATTACTTTTTCCTCCTACAGTATTTAAGAAAGGGAGCAGGATGTGCTCCCTTATTAATTATTCCTCGTCTACCTTCTCGGCCTCAGCCTCTGCCAGGGTCTCCTCGACCTCAGCGTCGGCGCCCTGACGGCCTTCCTGAACGGCGTTTGCCATGGTGGAAGCGATCAGGCGGATGGCGCGGATAGCGTCATCGTTTGCGGGGATAACGTAATCGACCTCATCGGGGTCGCAGTTGGTGTCGACTATTGCGACGATGGGGATGTGCAGCTTGCGGGCCTCTGCGATGGCGTTGTGCTCCTTGCGGGGGTCAACGACGAACATTGCGCCGGGGAGCTTCTTCATTTCCTTGACGCCGCCGAGGTACTTCTCGAGCTTTTCCATCTCGCCCATGTGCTTCATGACTTCCTTCTTGGGAAGCATATCGAAGGTGCCGTCCTCCTGCATCTTCTTGAGCTGAGCAAGGCGATCGATACGGGTGCGCATGGTCTTGAAGTTGGTGAGCATGCCGCCGAGCCAACGTGCGTTGACATAGTACATACCTACGCGGGAAGCCTCTTCCTTGACTGCCTCTGCCGCCTGCTTCTTGGTGCCGACGAACAGGATGCTCTGACCGTTTGCTGCAACGTCGCGAACGAAGTTGTAAGCCTCTTCGAGCTTTTTGACGGTCTTCTGAAGGTCGATGATGTAGATGCCGTTACGCTCCATGTAGATATACTCGGCCATCTTGGGGTTCCAGCGGCGGGTCTGGTGTCCGAAGTGGACACCGGCTTCCAGCAGCTGCTTCATTGATACTACTGACATTTGTTTTTCCTCCTGATTTGTTTTTTCCTCCGAGCACATCTTCCCTTCCCACAAACCGTAGTCACATGCGGAAAAGTCCGTGCCCGTGCGAAATGCCTTGATATAATATCAAAATTCCATCGGGTTTTCAATAGTTTTTTGCCATTTTGTCAAAAATTTTTTCTTTTTTTCTGCGTCGGCGCGGCTGATCGTCCGCAGTCTCGACGAGGATGACGTCTCCGCCAATGCGCACGATGCATTTCCACGGCAGGATATAGTCGTCCTCCCTGCCGAAAAGCCCGAAAAACCTGGCCTTTCCGGGCGTTATGAGCGAGATGAGCCGCCCCTCTGTCTCGTCAAACTCCGCGTCGCACACATATCCGAGGCGTTTGCCGGTGTGTACGTCGATGACCTCTTTGTACCTCAGCTCGGAAAAATAGCTTATCATTTCAGCGCCTCCAACATTTAAAATACCGTCGTATACATTCTACGACGGTATCGGTATGTCCTATTCGGATTTGCCTTTGGGTATCGAAATGGTAAGTATCAGCTCGCTGTCGGTCTCCTCGCGCTTCATTCCGGCAGCGATGCCGCCCTGCTTCATGAGGTTGAGCCCGTGCAGGATGGTGTTCACGAAAACGCGCACATCCTTCATGATAAACGTCCGCTTCGGGTCGGGCTTATCCTCCGGCTCGCGCAGGAGCGACTCGATATACGCATCGGCAACGGCGACGTTGAGGTCGTGCTCGATCATATATTCCAGCGCCATGCGCTGAGCGTTCTCGTCCGGCAGACGCAGCAGAGCGCGGCCGTGGCGCTCGGTGAGCCCGTTATCGCGCAGCGAGGCGAGTACATCCTCCGGCAGCTTCAGAAGCCGCAGCTTATTCGCCACCGCCGACTGCGATTTGCCGATCCTGCGCGCGGCCTCCTCCTGGCTCATGCCGAAAAGCTTTATCAGCTGGCTCAGGCCGTTTGCCTCCTCTATGAAATCGAGATCGCGCCGCTGCAGATTCTCGACGAGCGCGATGAGGCTCGCATCCTCAAGGCTCACGTCGAGCAGGATGCACGGCACGTCGCACAGTCCGGCAAGGCGCGCGGCTCTCAGCCGCCGCTCGCCGGCGACGAGCTCATACCTGCTGTCGCGCAGTCTCACGGTCAGGGGATTTAAAACGCCGTACTGGGCTATGCTCTCGGAGAGCTCCTGAAGTTCTCCGTCGGGGAAATTCTTTCGCGGCTGCACGGGGCTGGGCTCAAGCTCGTCCACCGGCAGCCAGATCACGCCGCCCCGCCGCGTTCCGGGGCGCAGCTTTGTCGCTTGCATAAGTGTACCTCCTATACACTGTAGTATGTGGTATATAGAACTTACACTGTTTGCCGTGCAAAGTCTGCCGCATCGTGTGGTTTACATAAAAAATTCTGCACTGATATAGTGCAGAATTTCAATTTCAGCTTATAAGCTCCGGACAGAGCTCGGGGTTTATGGTTTCGGAGCAGGCGGCGCACATGGCGGCGGCCTTCATGGCGGCCGACGCGCTTTCGGCTATGCCGAGGCCGTTTACTCCGGCCCAGATTATCGCAGCCGTGGCCGCGTCGCCGCAGCCGGTGCAGTTTACGATCTCGGTCGTTTCGCAGGGAAGCTTGATTATCTCGCTGCCCTCAGCCGCGACGATGCCGTCGCCGCCGAGAGAGACAAAGACCTTCTTCACGCCCTCGCGCAGCAGCGCCTCCGCCGCGAACAGCGAGGTAGTTTCGTTGGTCATGCTCTTTGCCTCGAACTCGTTGGGTTTGAAGGCGGTGAGTTTATTAAGAGCCGGTCTGAGGCGCTCTGCCTTTGCAGCGGACACGGGGTCCGCGTACAGGGGCGCGGTGACGTTCTCGGCTATCCACGCGACGGTCTCGCGCGTGAGATTTGCGTCGATGACGACGGCGTCGGCCGCGTTTATCTCCTTTATATGCGCCTTGAGATACTCAGGCGTGATGCTCGCGGAAATATCCGTATCGCTCACGCCGATGAGCATGTCGCCCTTTTCGTCGGTGACGTAGAGATAGCTCGACGTTCTTCCTCCGCTCATGCGGCGGCTCAGGTGCATATCCATGCCCAGCCTTACGCAGCTTTCATATACGCTGTCGCCGTAAACATCGTCGCCGATGGCGGCGATGAACTTAACGTCAAGCCCCAGCAGGCACAGATTGTGCGCAATGTTCCTGCCCACGCCGCCGGGGCTGAAGGTGACCGTTCCGGGATTTGAATCGTTCATGCGCGGCGCTTTGTCGGGTCGGCCGCATATATCCATATTTACGGCGCCTATAACAACTACAGTCTTATTCCCCATATGCCCTCCGCATACTCTTTTATCGCGCGGTCGGCGGCGAATATGCCGGCCTCGGCAGTATTTGTGATAGACAGTCTCGCACGCTCGGCCGGGTCGGATATGACCGAGTAGAGCCTGTCGTGTGTATTGACGTAATCGCGGAAGTCGGCGCAGAGCATATACGGATCGCCGTTATACAAAAGTCCGGAAACGAGATCGGAATAGCTCTTACCGTCGGCAAAGCCGCGGCTTATCCTGTCGAGCACCGCGCCGAGCTCGGCGTCCTCACGCGCATAGCGCTGCGGATCGTAGCCCGAGGCTTTGAGTGCAGTGACCTCGTCGGCCTTCAGGCCGAACAGGAACATGTTCTTATCGCCGAGGCGCTCGTACATCTCGACATTTGCGCCGTCAAGCGTGCCGATGGTGACGGCTCCGTTGAGCATGAGCTTCATATTGCCCGTGCCGGAGGCCTCCTTGCCGGCTGTCGATATCTGCTCGGAAACCTGCGCTGCCGGCATGAGCGCTTCGGCTGCCGACACGCGGTAGTTTTCCATGAAGCAGACCTGAAGCTTGCCCTTACACAGCGGATCGCGGCCTATATCGTCGGCCAGCGAGCAGATGAGCTCGATGATGCGCTTTGCGGTGTAGTAGCCCGCGGCGGCCTTTGCGCCGAACACGAAGCTGCGCGGCGTGAAGTCGGCGTTGGGGTCTTCGTGTATCTGCATTTGCAGGCGCGTTATGAGCATCGCGCACAGAAGCTGGCGCTTATACTCGTGCAGCCTCTTCACCTGAACGTCGAGTATCGCGTCGGGATCGAGGGCAAAGCCGTCGTTTTTGGACAAAAATCGCGCGAAATCGTATTTATTGAGGCGCTTTATCTCGTTTACGCGGTGCTGCACCTCGCTTCTTCCGGCGTAATCGAGAAGTCCGATGAGCTTTTCGGGCTCGGTGAGATACTCGTCGCTCTCCAAGAGCTCGCTCACCAGCCCATGCAGGCGCGGATTTATCTGCGCGAGCCAGCGGCGGTGGTCGATGCCGTTCGTGACGTAGGTGAATCTCTCCGGTCTGAGCTCGCAGATGTCCTTAAACAGGTCTTTTTTCAGTATCTCGCCGTGCAGGCCGGAAACGCCGTTTATCTTATAGCAGGCCGCAAGGCAGAGGTTTGCCATGTGCACCTGTCCGTCGCGGATGATGAGGTTTTTGCCGACCTTTTCGCTGCTGCCGAACTTAGATACAAGGTACTCGCACCAGCGGCGGTTTATCTCGCACAATATCTCCCATACGCGCGGCAGGAGCGTCTGCACAAGATCCTGCGGCCATTTTTCCAGCGCCTCGCTCATGACGGTGTGGTTCGTGTAAGCGACCGATCCGCTCACCTGCTGCCACGCCTCATCCCAGCCGAGGCCGTACTCATCCATCATGATGCGCATGAGCTCGGGGATGACGAGCGCCGGGTGCGTGTCGTTTATCTGTATCGTGTGGTGCTTTGAAAAGCTTCTTATGTCGTTAAAGCGACGCATGTGGGTCTTTATGATCGACTGCGCCGTCGCCGAGAGGAAGAAATACTGCTGCTTAAGGCGCAGGGTCTTGCCCTCGATATGATCGTCGGCGGGATACAGCACCTTGGTGATGACCTCGCTCATCGTGCGCTGCTCAAGGCTTTTTACATACTCGCCCTCCGAGAAGAGGTACATATCCAGCGCGCTCGTGCTTCTTGCGTCCCAAAGGCGGAGGATATTGACCTCATTGCCGCCGTAGCCCGCGATGAGCATATCACGCGGAACGGCGGTGACGGTCTGATAGCCGGTGTGCTCGGCGTGGTATCTTCCGAAGCTGTCCCAGCGCGGGGAGATCGTTCCGCCGAAGCGCACCTCGACTGCCTCGTCGTTATGCGCTACCAGCCAGCTTTCGGCCGCGCTGCGCCAATCATCGGCGACCTCGGTCTGCTTGCCGTCAACGATTTTCTGACGGAAGATGCCGAGCTCGTAGCACAGCGAGTAGCCCGTTGCGGGGATGCCGAGCGTTGCCAGCGAGTCCATATAGCACGCGGCCAGCCTGCCCAGGCCGCCGTTGCCGAGACCTGCGTCATTTTCCGCCTCGAATATGTCCGAGGCATTGCGGCCGAGATCGGTCAGCGCGCCGGTGAGAGCGTCGGCTATGCCGAGGTTGAATGCGTTTTTCATGAGGCTGCGCCCCATGAGGAATTCCATGGACAGATAGTGCACCTCGCGGTCGGGGCATCTTGCCTCCTCGACTGCGAGCAGTCTGCTCATTATCTCGCGAATGACGATGGCGCTTGCCTGGAACACCTGATCGTCGCTCGCGGTTTCTGCTGTCACGGCGAAGTGCGCGCAGAGCTTATCCTCTATTGCGCTGCGCACCTCGTCGCGTGAGATCTGGCTTGTGAACATAGTTTTGCTTAACTCCTTAGATCTTCGTGCCCTTCGGGAGCACGACCGGCAGCTTCTCGCTGCCCATGATGGTTTGGAAGGACGATACGCTCGACTGCTTGTCGGCAATGACGTTTTTCATGATGACGCCCTCGCCGATCTCCGTTCCGCGCATGATGACGCAGCCGGAGAGCTTCGCGCCCTTATGTATGCGCACATCGGAGGAGATGATGCAGTTTTCTATCTCGCCCTCTATTATGCATCCGTCGGCGACGAGGCAGTTATGCGCGCTCGAGCCCTCGGCGTAATATGTGCTGACATCCTCGTGCGTTTTTGTGCGCACAGGGCGCTGAGCCGGAAACAGCTCTGCGCGGTTTGCCGCCGATAGCATATCCATATTTGCATCGAAGAACGCCTCGGTGCTCATGATACGCCTGCCGTAGCCGCGGTAAAAATAGACGTTCACCCTTCCGCCGTTTGCGAGATAGTCCGCTATCGCGTCACGGTGGAAATGGTAGTGGTTTGCCGCGGCGCAGGAGTTCATCATATCAAGCAGTAGCTGCTTTGATATTATATACGCTTCGAGCGATGCTGCACCCTCGCCTGCGGCAGTCTGATTGAAGATCATACGGCGCGCAAAGCCGTCGGTGTCGACGATGTAGCGATGATGCTTATAGTCCGGCGTAGTGTCTGTGCATATAGCGGTTATCTCCGCACCTGATGCAAGATGCTCGCGTATCGCTTCCCGCAGGTCGATGTTGGCGGCGGTGTTTCCGTGCATCATGACTATGTATTTTGCGCTTATGTCGTTTATATAGGTCGAAACGGCGTTTAATGCCTCGATCGTGCCGGTATAGTCGCCCTGATGGTACTCGGGAAGGCCGAACGGCGGCAGCATGCGAAGTCCGCCTATCCTGCGTCCCATATCCCAGTCCTTGCCGCTGGCAAGATGGTCAAGCAGCGACTGATAATCGCGGCGCATGATAACGCCGACATCGTGTATGCCCGCGTTCATGAGCGACGACAGGGCAAAGTCTATCAGCCTGTATCTTCCGAAGAACGGAAGTGAGGATGCCGTGCGGCGGCGCACGAGCTCACCCAGCTCGGGAACTGCGCCGTAAGCAAAGATTATTCCGTGAAAATCGCTCATTTTCAGACCTCCTCGCTCTTGTATATCATTGCGCCCGGCTTTACGCAGGCGTTTTCTCTTATATCTATTCTCGGGCCGCAGGTCGCCACGCCCCAGTCATCGCTTCCGTCGGGAGCGGCACCGACATGCGCGCCGCCGTGTATTACGGTCTGCTCGCCGATGATGGCGTATTCGACCGTTGCTCCGGCCTCGACCTTTGCGCCGGGCATGAGCACCGAATAGAGCACCTTTGCCCCCTTTTCGACGACCGCCGACGACGAGAGCACGGAGTTTTCAACATGTCCCTCGATCTCGCAGCCCTCGGTGACGATCGAATGTACTACAGTTGCGTCGGGGCCGACATAGTGCGGCGGCTGAGCCGCGCTTCTTGAGCGTATCGGCCAGCTCGGATCATAGAGATTGATAAGCGTCGTAGACAGCATGTCCATGTTAGCATCCCATAGGCTCGTTATCGTGCCGACATCGCGCCAGTAGCCGTCGAAGCGGTACGGCCAGAGCTTTTCGCCGGCGTGAAGCATGTTGGGGATTATATTTTTGCCGAAGTCCTTGCTCGAGTTCGGGTCGTTCTCGTCCTCGATCAGGTACTTACGGAGCTTTTTCCAATTAAATATGTATATGCCCATGGAGGCGAGATCGCTTTTGGGCTTTTCGGGCTTTTCCTCGAACTGCTCGACATAGCCGTCGGAGCCGAGGTTCATGATGCCGAAGCGCGTGGCCTCCTCCATGGAGACCTGCAAAACGGCTATCGTGCAGGCCGCGTCTCTTTCAATGTGCTCGCGCAGCATTTTCGAGTAGTCCATCTTATAGATGTGGTCGCCCGAAAGGATGAGGACATTATCGGGATCATACATCTCGATAAAGCCGATATTCTGATAAATGGCGTTTGCCGTTCCGGAAAACCAGGAGCCCGTCTCCCCCGCAGTCTGATACGGCGGAAGGATGAACACGCCGCCGTCGGTGGAGTCGAGATCCCAGGGCTGGCCGCCGCCTATATAGCTGTTGAGCTGGAGCGGACGGTACTGCGTGAGCACGCCCACCGTGTCTATACCCGAATTTGCGCAGTTTGACAGAGGGAAGTCTATTATGCGGTATTTCCCGCCGAAGGGCATGTTGGGCTTAGCCACGTCCTGGGTCAATGCGTAAAGCCTCGAGCCCTGACCTCCCGCAAGGAGCATTGCTATGCAGCTTTTCTTCATGTCGTCCGTCCTTTCTGACTTTCATTTAATAAATGGCGGCAAAGTGTCAAAGCCCCCCTGCCGCCATCGTATAGGGGATAACTAGCCCCTTGTGTTGAATTTATTCATCGCCTTGTCCGCGCCCTCGGTGATATAGCACTCGACGGCGTCGGCCGCTTTTTTCGCGGCGGCCTCCATGGCGGCCGCGTCCTGTCCCTTGAAGGCGGCAAGCACCCAATCGGCCATGTCATAGTCCGGGTGCGGCGGAGCGCCGACGCCCAGACGGATACGCGGAAACTGATCCGTCCCGAGCTGAGCTATAATGCTCTTAAGACCGTTATGCCCTCCGGCAGATCCGCCGCGGCGTATGCGTATCTTGCCTATCGGCAGCGCCGTTTCGTCGGACACTACTATGACGCGCTCGGGCGGGACCTTATAAAACCTTGACGCCTGAACTATCGCGTCGCCGGACAGGTTCATATAGGTCTGCGGCTTCATCAGCAGCGCCTTGTGCTCGCCGATATCGACCGTCTGCGTAAGGGCCTTGAAGCGCATTTTGTTTATGCTCACGCCCAGCTTCTTTTCCATGGCGTCGGCCGTCATGAAGCCTGCGTTATGCCTTGTTCCGTTGTATTTAAGTCCGGGGTTTCCGAGGAAAGCGACGATCCACTCCGCCCCGCCTTTGGAGAAAAACATTTTTACTCAAACAGATTGGAGATGGATATCTCCTCGTAAACGCGCTGGATAGCCTCGGCAAACACCGGAGCTACGGACATGTATTTTATCTTCTCGCAGGGCTGTGCGCTCTCGGGATACGGGATGGTATCGAGCAGCAGCAACTCCTTGATGCAGCTGTTCTCGATACGCTCGATCGCGGGGCCGGAGAGCACGCCGTGGCTTGCGCAGGCGTAGACTTCCTTTGCGCCGCCGATCTCGACGATCGCCTTTGCCGCGCCGCAGAGAGAGCCTGCGGTGTCGACCATATCGTCAAGCAGAATGCAGGTCTTGCCCTCGACATTGCCGATGATGTTCATGACCTCGGACTGATTCGCCTTCTCGCGGCGCTTATCGACGATAGCCATATTGCAGCCGAGCTTCATAGAGAAGTTGCGGGCGCGGGCGGTGCTGCCGACATCGGGAGATACGACCATTATATCGTCATTATCCTTGCCGAAAACGTCGATGTAATGCTTTGCAAAGAGAGGCGCGCCGAAAAGATTGTCAACAGGGATATCAAAGAAGCCCTGGATCTGAGCTGCGTGGAGATCCATGGTCAGGACGCGGTCAGCGCCTGCGGCGGTGATGAGGTTTGCAACAAGCTTTGCGGAGATGGGGTCGCGGCTTTTTGCCTTGCGGTCCTGGCGGGCATAGCCGAAATATGGGATAACGGCGGTGATCCTGCCTGCGGATGCTCTGCGCATGGCGTCTATCATGACGAGCAGCTCCATAAGGTTGTCGTTAACAGGCTTGCAGGTCGACTGAACGATGAAAACGTCTGCGCCGCGCACGGGCTCGTGAACGGATATCGAGCACTCGCCGTCAGCGAAGTTTGCGCAGGTGCAGTCGCCGAGGTTCTTGAAAAGCTGGTTGCATATCTGATTTGCGAGTTTGGGATTGGAGTTGCCGGAGAATACCTTGATCTCTTTGCCGTGGGAAATCATTTTAAATCGTCCTCTCTGTATTTATTCGGGGCCTTACCCATTATCTTTATCCATTGAATTATATCAAATGTACCGTCATTTGAAAAGAGGCTTAATAAACAATTTTGTAACCGGATTGACCCCTTTTCTGTATAAAAGAGCGAGCATGCACCGCTTGGTCTTGCATTCCGGTAAATGACGCATTATAATCATTTTGCCGTTTTTGAAAATGAGACGGCAGCATATGGGCAGGCGCAGGTCTGCCGCACAGCCGAGCCTTGAGGCTCGGCATGTTGGTTTTTTTGAGCGCATGAATATGAACAAGGACATTGAAAGCAACAAATTAATAGAACAATTGTACTTTGAGATGTATCACAAGCTGTTCTTATACGCTCAGAGCGCTCTACGGGATCATTGTCTCGCCGAGGAGGCCGTTCAGGAGACCTTCCGGATCGCCTGCGCAAAGGCCGACCGGCTCGCGGAAAGCGAAAACCGGCAGGGCTGACTTATCAACACCTTAAAAAATGTACTGCACCTCCGTACTTGGGGAAGAAGATTTTGAGCTTCTGAAACGGATCGCTAAAGAAGAAAATAACGATAACTTACCCGATGTCTGAAAAGCATGGGCATCATTTCAGGCCAATTACAACACCGCCGATAACGACGGGAGACCCCTGCACGACTTTGATGATGAGGCCGATATCACAAGCATCAAAAGCGCGAGCAAGGGCATAACACGCGTTGAAAAACACGGCTTTTTGATCCATGAGCTGCTGACGCCCGACGATATTCAAAAAAATATTATCGACAAGGCCGGAGCGGAGCTGACATCCTTTGAGCATGTTAATTACTGCCTTGCTGTCAGAAAAAATTAAATTTATGGAGGCAACTATGGAAAGCACAAACAAGCTGATCGGCTGCTGCGGGCTGGACTGCGAAAAGTGCGATGCAAGAATCGCAACGATCACAAACGACAGCGCTCTGCGCGAGAAAACCGCCGAATTGTGGACAAAGCTCAACGGCGTGCCGATCACGCCGGACATGATAAGCTGCACCGGATGCCGCATAGAAGGCGCAAAAACGCCGTTCTGCGACAAGTTCTGCCCCGTGCATAACTGCGTTCGGGAAAAGAAGCTGGACACCTGCGCAGACTGCGAGCAAACGGGCGGCTGCCCGACGCTGGGGCAGATCGCCGCAAACAGCCCGTTCGTTTTGGAAAACCTGAAGCGCCTGCGCGAGGCAAAGCAGTAAGGAAAAATTAAATCTAACGGACACGAAAAAGGAGCCTTTGGCTATGCCAAAGGCTCCTTCATCACTATTTGCTATTTTCTATTCTTTCGCTAGGTATGTTTTTTACTCTTTTTCTGCTGGGTATCCTCACCTTCCTGCTTTTCTTTTTTGTAACAGGTGAAATCGGCAATGCAGACATCATCCTTGTATTCCCGAAGGATGTTCCTAAATACATAGCCGGGGATTTCGCCGTCAAGATAAAGCTGCTCAATGAGTTTCAGTGCACCGAAAATATTGTTTTCTTTATCTGCCTTAATCATATTCATTTTCAGGCACCTCCTCAACGATGCGATTTCGGCAATCGCACATTCGAGGGTTTCTTCCAAATCGAATAGTCAAAGCCACGGTATTGGCTGCACACATCGCAAAGCTACCGCACCGTTTGAATGGAATTAGAGCGTTCAACCCAATAGGCAGAATCGCTGAAGTAGACACCGCACATCTGCGGCACAGGCACAGCTCCATATACGGAGGGCGTTTTTTGAAATCAGTCATTTCCAAGCCCTCCATTCTCCGCAACGAATTGGCGGATTCGCTTTTGTATGCGAGAGAGTCTGAGTGAAACAGCCGCAACAGAGGTGTGATATATCCGGTCCGCTACTTCTGAAAGCGTGTATCCATCCCGATACATCAGAGTCAGAAGCTCCTTCTGATTTGTGTTGAGTTTGCAAACCGCACAATATAGAGCATTGTTTTCGATTTCTTCGATCCAGCCATACCGACCGCACTCGCTCATATCCATCGTGCAGGTCATCGAAAGCAGGAACTTTTTGTGCAGTGCGTTTCTGCTTTCCTCGCCGTCACTTTCAAGCTCCTCAATGGACTGAATGTGAATTGCGTAAATGCGGTTATTTCGGTATTCCTGCAAATCTTGCAGGTACATCGCCTGTATCTGTTCCTCGTTCATCCCGTATTTGCGGTATTCCTTTGCCTGCGCTTTTTGCGCCTGCTCAAACTTTCTTCTTTCGTAGCCGTTATTCCAGCTCATAGTAAAATCTCCTTTGAATTTTGAATTTGGTGATTGGGTTCAAAATTCGGAGATCACGGATAGCGGGAAATGGCGCTTTGCCACTGGAACAGGGACATAACTTTCTCCTTCCTGCTCAGGAGAAAGCGAAAAGGGCACAAAAAAGCCGCTGTAGCTTTCAAGTCAATGCTTGATGGCTACAACGGCTTCTTTTAGCTCGTCCTATTCAATTCGCTTTGCCTATGATATACAGCAGATCGCCAGTGCGATGCACTCGGATACGAACCTCGTTGCGCTGAAAACAGATGCGCTGATTGCACAGGGCTATTGTTTGCACCATCAGGAGTACGAAAACCGATTCTTGAAATAGGAAAACGGAGGATGCAATTTGTGCAGACATACTATTGTCCTATCATATGTAACAAACAGCAAAAGCGCCTGTGCTCTTAACTTGAGCGCAGGTGCTTGCCTTATTATAAAAAATGATTGATCGCTATTCTCGTCTCCCAAAACCTTATGTGATTTAAACTTTACCCGCAGTCATTTCTTTCAGCATGACAGTGTTTCTTTACAAACGGAAAAAAATACGAATAGCGCCTTGTTTAACTTGCAGATTTTAACAAGTGCATCATTCAACACTCTACCGGTTACTGCAAAAAAGCGCATGGATAGCATCCTAAAATGGACATCCATGCGCTTTTGTTCATCCGCAAACGAGCTCAGCTTTGCAGTTTACTTAGCTTTGCTATATATTCAAGTTCATTATACCGTTTTGAGCCGTTTATAGGTCCCCCCCGCCAAGCACAGAGGCAATTCAAGGTGATTGCCCTCCAAAAGCGTCCTATCATAGAGGATATCATTTGCAGGTCCATCTGCAGCTATTTTACCGTCACTCAAGAGAAGCACTCTGTCGCAGGTATCCAAAATCAGGTCGAGATCGTGTGATGCTATTATCTTCGTTACGGTCAACTCATTGAGCGTATTTATGAGTGTTCTACGGTTTTGCGGGTCGAGCGCCGTAGAAGGCTCATCCATAAGCACTGCTTCCGGTTTCATTGCAAGTATTGTAGCTATAGCGGCCATGCGCTTTTCACCACCGGATATTTTATGATTATGCCGATTCTTCAAATACTCCAAGTCAAGCTGTTTTAATGTTTCTTCTGCTACTGATTCGGCATCTTTACGGCTCATTCCATAGTTTATAGGTCCGAATATCATATCCTCAAGCACCGTGGGCATGAACATTTGATTATCGGAATCCTGGAGAACATATCCAAGCTTTTGCCGTATTGACGAAAGGTTCTCACGCTCCATCGCCATTCCATCGATCGTTATTTCACCATCGCAGTTTATAAGCCCAAGAGCGGCTTTCATTATTGTAGACTTACCTGCGCCGTTTGCGCCTATCAGTCCTACCTGCTCTCCGGCTTTTATCTCAAAGCTCACACCATCGAGCACAACATGCTCGCCATATGAGAAGCTGACATTTTCAAACTTAATCATTACACTATCCTCACACAAACAATGAACCAAGCAGATCCGAAATGTTATACAGCCTCGTTAACATTATAAGAGCCGCATATACAAACGCTGCAGGCCAAGAAAGGCTGTTTGCTTTTCTCCCCTTGACATAGTAAAACTCGCCGTAAAATCCGCGAAGCTCCATGCTCTCATAAAGTGCCTCTGCTCTATCCATGCTTCGCAGGAGCAGTTGCCCGAGAAATGAACCCCATGCGGATATGTGAATTCCCTTTTGCCCGGGAGCTCTAAGGTGATAAGCTTCGGTCATTATGGCAACCTCCTCGAGCAGCACGCTAATGTATCTAAATGTCAAAAGCAGCAGCGAGGTAATCATCTTCGGGAAGTGCAGCTTTCGCAGTGCACGACATATATCCTCTATTGATGTGGTTGCGACGAGGAGGAATGAGGCCATAAGGCAGAAAATGCCTTTCATCATAAGCGTCAGCATCGAGATAACGCCTCCACTTATACCTACGCTCCCGATATACGCCATGATTTCCTTGTCAAAAATCGGATTGAATAGTCCAACAGCACACACAAGCGGCATAACAATACGGAGCTTGTGAAAGCAAGTGTGTACGGCAATCCCTGCAATCTGGTAGGCAACAACGAGAAAGAGAATCATGAAGAACAATCCGGTTATATCATATTTATTAAAAGACACTGTTACGAATATGTAAAACACCGTTAGCAGCAGCTTTGACAATGGATCCATACCGTGTACCGGCGAATCCATAGCCGCAAGTTCGTCCATCGCTCTCAGCTCTTCGCAGGCTTTCTCGGCTTTGTTCATGGACTTTCGCCTCCTTCATCACAAAACGGCTTTTGCGGCAAGCTAAAAAGAGCTTGCCGCAAGATGATGTAAATGCCGTTTATTTCTTTTCGCTCGTTGCTTTTTTCTTTCTAAAGAAACCTCCTGCAAGGCACACAAGAACAGCTACACCTGCAACCATTGCAGAGCCAACGATGCCGGATACAGTGGTGCCCGCCGGGTTGTCGCCGTCTGAAGCGAATGCATAGTCGGGGAGGAAGGCGGTCTTTTCCTGAATCTGCTCGGCCTTGTCTGCCGCAGAGCTCGATACGCCAAAATTATCCTCATCGAGGCTCATATTTGCATTGTAGCCGGCATCCTCGTTGCCAAAGAGAGCCCATTCAAGTCCGTCAGGATTGCCGCTGGCGATGAGAGACAGTCCGCCGCCTACTACGGCGACAACAACTGCGAGTATAACGATGGTCGTCTTGAGGGAGCACTTGTTCTTTACTTCTCCGTCAGTCTTAACATCCTTGAGAAGCTCAGGTCTTGTCTCGTAAACGAACAGAAGAACCGCCGAGGTGATAATGCCTTCAATAAGGCCGATTGCAAGATGGATGGGCTGCATGAGTGCGCAGAATGCACCGAAGGGCAGTTCGGTTATACCGGAAGCGGTGGTCTCAAGCACAACGGAAAATGCGCCGAGCTGGAGAGTGATAACACATCCGAGGATAGATGCAAGGACGATCTTGAGACGATTCGCCGCATTGATACCCTTGGAGGAAAACATATTGCTTTGCATGATCGGACGATAAATCAGGAAGTAACCAACAAAGCAACCGTAGAATGCCATGTTCCAGCAGTTTGCGCCGAGTGCCATAAGTCCACCGTCGGCGAAGAACAGGCACTGAATTGCGAGGATGACGACCATGGACAAGAAACCGGCCCATGGTCCTAAGACGCCTGTCAGCATCATGCCTCCGCACATATGTCCGGACGATCCCGTTCCGGGGATCGTATAATTGATCATTTGGCCCGCAAATACAAGTGCCGCCATAACTGCCATTGCGGGCAGTTTCTTCGAGGTAGATTCAAGTCCCTTTTTCTCTTCTTTTCTGAGTTTTGCGATTGATACGCCTACAGTAGCGGTCGATGCTACATACATGGTAGCGGCAACTGCCGGTGCAAGCAAAGCATCTGCCATATGCATAGTTGATGCCTTCCTTTCGTTATTTTTTTGTTTAGCCTTGCTCATTATAAGAGCGTAATAGGTTTGGCGCAAGCTACCCGGGGGGATATTTCTTCACAATTTTTTCACATTCTTTGCGGATAGCTTGCGCTTGCCGAAATTCACTGTGCTCTGTAAATAAGCGTCACGGCCTGTGCACGGGTGCAGGTCAGGTTGGGCGAGAAGGCGTTTGCGCCGGTACCCTCGGTTACGCCGTTTGCGGCTGCCCATGTGACAGCCTCGGCGTACCATGCGTCTGCCGCAACATCGTTAAAGGTGGCCTTGGCTGTGACCTTATCGCCGGAGGCTCGGTACAGGAATGTCACGATCTGCGCACGGGTGCAGACCTCGTCGGGACTGAAGGTCGTTACGGTCGTGCCGACGGTAATCCCCTCGGAGGCTGCCCACATGATAGCGTCGTAGAACTCACTGTTCTTATTTACATCAGTGAACGGGTTCTTCACATTCTCGACCTTGGGTGAGCCCGCCGCACGGTACAGGAAAGCCACGATCTGTGCTCGGGTACAGCCTTCATCGGGGCTGAAGGTAGTGGCGCTCGTACCTTTGGTCACGTCGTTTGCAACTGCCCACAGGACCGCATCGTAGTAGTACGAATCCTTGGAAATGTCCTTAAACGGGTTGTAGCTCGGATCCTTTGCACCGCATTCGGAGCAAACGCCGTCTACAAACTTATGTCCGAGAGCTTTGAGCTCTCTTCCCTTTTCGACGGTCACGCCGCAGACAGAGCAGACCTTATCACCGGTGTAGCCGGCTTCGGTGCAGGTCGCCGCCTTGGCGTTCTTGAGCTCGGGCTTATGACCGAGAGCAGGTACGACCTCCTGCGCAACGATGACCGCATTGCAGGTCGAGCAGTGGCTGCCCTCTGTGAGACCGGTCTCGGTGCAGGTCGCAGCGACCGCAGCGTCGACAACAACGGTATGACGGTGCACGGGCGTAGGCGGCTTATAGTTCGGGTCCTCCGCTCCGCAGACAGTGCATTCGCCGTTTTTAAAACTGTGACCGAGAGCATCGACATATGTGTCCGTATAGCTTTCGCCGCAGGCGCCGCAGGTATGGGTAGTGTAACCCTTTTCAGTGCAGGTCGGAGCCGTAATGGTGTCAATGTAAATGTGCTTATGCTCCGCTTTTTGCCACGACAATATCGGATAGCCGCTGTTTAAGCCGCTCTCATCCGATTTAAACGCCGCACCAAGCATTTCGGTAAATGCTTCTGTTTTCATATCGCCAGCGCTCTTGTAGCAGCCGACAAAGCTTTTGCTTGCCAATGCGTAATCGGCTGTTCCCTCGAGATAATAGCAATTTTTGAGCTGGGTTTCAGCTGCCGTTCCTGCAATGCCGCCGCAGTATTTTCCGCCAGAAAGAATGCCGCTGCTGTAGCAGTTTTTAAGCTCAACGGTTCCCGTGAACCATCCTGTTATTCCTCCAATGCTACCGGTGCTCGCCTGTAATACGACCGATCCGACATTATAGCAATCACTTGTTGAGCATCCCATGCTGTAGCCTGCGATGCCACCTGCATAGCCTTTTGTTGCGGATATTTCACCGTCATTATAGCATTCGGAAATCAATGTGTTTGCGATCGCCCAGCCTACAATGCCTCCTGTATAGGTCGTGCCGTTTCCATTAACTTCACCTAGGTTTGCGCTTTTTTCAACTTTTGCGCCACCCTTGAGGTAAGAAGTGATGCCACCAACAGTCATGCTCATGGCCGTTACTTCCGCCTTGTTTGTGCAGCAGGATATCGTTCCAATGTTGTAGCCCACGACACCACCGACATAACTTTTACCGCTGACAGAACCTTCGACTGTGAGGTTTTTGACCGTGCCTTCGTTGACCGCTATAAAGCCTATGCCGGAATTTTCCGCACCGGATGCTTTTATTTTTACAGTGTGACCGCATCCGTCAAACGTACCTGCAAAAGCATCATATTCGGTAGCTTTCACAAACTCACCGATGGGATTCCATTCGATACCGGTTGCATCAATATCGGCAGTCAGCGTAATCGTCCAGCCTTTAAAAGTGTTGCCACTGTCAACCTCGGAAGCAAATTTCTGAAGCTCTTCTATTGTACCAATGCTCCGTTCACTTCGCTCGATTTTGGGGATCACTTCCGTTTTTTCCTCAGAGCAAACGGTGCAGGCGTAGGTCCTCTCTCCCTCTGAATCTTCTGTGGCGGGTTTTGTGACGGTACCGCCGTTCCACGTATGCGGCTTAGTTTCAACATGGTCACATTCTGTGCAGCGGCGGCTGTGTTTATCAGTTCCGTCACTCAACCACTTGCTGTAGCTGTGTTCGTGGGTGGGCTCAAGTGCTCCGCAAACAGTGCATACACCGTCAACATAGTTGTGCTCATGCGGTGCGCTACCTTCATTGTAATACGCTGCTCCATCAAACAGCACCTTGTTGCCATCCGTGCGGAATACTGGATGCGTATCCTCTCCGATTTTTTGACCGAAGGCAGCGCCGAGCTTGTATGCTGCTTCTCCGCTTGTGAATGCATACTTGGTCAAACCGATGTGGTTTTCAACCGTTTCGTTTTTCTCTGTGGACAGGTAATAGCAGTTTTCAAAAACATTTGCATCCTGATATACGCTGCCGAGAGGGTCTGCTTTTCCGCTCGTAGCGATTACCACGCCCATATTATAGCAGTTTGCCATTCTGCCCTCTGTGCCGTGGGCGTTGTCGAGGTATGCGCTTATGCCACCCGCCCAGCTTCCTGCAGAAATACTGCCAAGGTTATAGCAGTTTACGGCTCCGTTCGCCGAATCCTTGGCTATGATGCCGCCAGCAAAGCTACCTGCCTTTATTTCTCCGGTATTATAGCTTGTTTCCACAGTCACGCCGCTGTTGTGTCCGAGTATACCTGCTGCATTTATTTTTGCTTCAACGCTACCGTTGTTTACGCAGCCAACAACATGCATGTCACCGCCTGAGGTAACACCGACAATGCCTCCCGCATCCTCGTCACTTGCATATACGTTGCCATTATTTGTGCAGGCGTTTATAGGGGTTCCGCCACCCATAACAACGAGTCTTCCAAGGACGCCGCCGACCTGCTTATAGCCGCTGACGCTGCCGTTGTTTATGCAGTTTTCAATCTTGGACATCATCATGCTTTGACCGGCAATTCCGCCCAAGCTCAGACCATTGCTGACTATGTTCATATTATTTTCACAGCTGGAAATGACTGTGGTCGGCCCGGTCATATATCCGATAATACCACCGGATGCGCCGTTTAGCAGAGAATCACTCACGAAGCTGAGTCTAACGTTCATACTGCCATAGGTCTTGCATCCAATGATGGTTCCGCTGCCAAAGCCTGCAATACCCCCAATGTAGCCATATTCGCTACCTGCGCTTATTTCTCCTTTGAAGGAACAGTTTTCGATGCGTGCGTTGGCAGTTTTACCGACAATAGATCCGACATAATCGCCGCCGTTTATAATCCCCTCAACGGTGAGGTTTTTGATCGTTGCGGTGCGCTCAAGCGCTGAGAACAGGCCGACCTCGTTCCTGCTGCGCTCGTCGATGAAAACACCCTTTATGCTGTGCCCCTGTCCGTCAAGCGTACCGGCAAATTTGTTGTACATACCGATGGGGAACCAGCGGTTGTCTCTTATCGTGTAGCCCAGAGCGGTCACGCCGCCGAGGTCAATGTCGTTTTTGAGCTTTACGATCTTCCCGGAAAAGTCATCCACGCCGATGTCTACTATATCGGCAAACCCCCAAAGCTCATCGGCGGTGGAGATTTCATATACATTCCCGTCGGTTTCATCATACCAGCCATAATCCTCACTCGGCTTTGCGGGAAGTGAGAAGGGATTGAATCTGATGTTATCGTATTCTGCCGCATAGCTTTCAGCATACGATTTTTCAAATCCGTTCATCTCGATGTCATAGCCGTCAAAGAGCCCGTCGGGGATGTATGCAAGGCTATTGGGAACGGTCACGGATTTGAGATTGCGCTTGCAGGAGTCACGGTTTACATAGTGGCTCGTGAAGCAGAATTCGGAGATGCCGAGCGTGCCGTCTCTGAGCGTAAGGCTCGTGCCTTCGGGCATGACGGAGGGAATATACTCCTTGTTGCCGCTGCCGACATAGGGACCGAAATAGAGATACGCAACATTTCCGGCATATACGATGCCCTCAAATTCTCCGGATTTCCACAGGTTTTCGTAGTTTTCCTCAAATATCGTTTCTGTAAATGCGTCTGCCTCGATAATCTTAACTCCGGGGATGTTGAGCGTCTTGAGTCTGCGTGACTGATAGAAAGCGGAATTGTCTATCTTCTCTACGCTTTGGGGCAGCTTGAGATCGGTGATGCTGTTGCACAGCGAGAATGCCGAAACACCAACCTCCTTAACGCCGTCGGGCACGGTAAGCTCAAGGCGGTAATCCGAACCTGCTCCGTAGAACATATAGTCTGCAATCTTCTCCATGCCGGCTGACAGTTTCACAACCGTCAACTCCTTGCAGAAAGCACAAGCTCCGGTTATTCCGGCAACACTCTGGTGACCGTCCTCAACATAGCTTATGCTATCGGGCAGCTCAAGCCAAAAAATGTCTGTTCCCATGAATGTTTCGTTGCCAAGTGCAGTTACAGGCAGCGTTTTTCCGTTCACATCCATGCTTGACGGAACAACGAGAATAGTTTGGTCACCTATATATTTTGTGAGCATGACCTCATTATCGTTGTTTATGAGCTTATACTCCCACATGCCACTGATACTGTTGCTGCTAATTCTTTCCGCACGGCAGACTGTGCAGGTATATTTTGTGCTGCCGTCGGCAAGTACAGTTCCGGTATTCCAGCTATGAAGCTCGTTCTGTTTTGCGGTGCAACCGTCATCTGTGCAGATGCGGCTGTGCGTGGAAGCTCCGTCCGAAGTCCAATCGGCATAATTGTGTGTTTCTTCATCCGTTCCGAGCAGAGCATTCGCCGCTTTTTCAAAATTCAGCATACCGTAGCCGTAAAGGCTGTCGTGACCCGTTTCTCCGAGGTCGGTGCAGGTATCCTGAAGCAGCTTTTTGAAGCTATCCTGATTCATTGTACCATCAATGGATTTTGCCATTGCTGCCAATGCCGCAGCTTCTGGAGAAGCAAATGATGTGCCGGAACTGCGTTTATAACCGTTAGAAACATTGTCAGTGCTGACAACTCCCGCCCCGGGTGCTGTAACATATACGCTTTCGCCGTATTGAGATGTTGCGGCCAGCAGATTGTCACTCGTGAGCGAACCAACACCGATGACGGAATCATAAGCAGCAGGATAGCACGGCTTGCTGCTTCCGTCGTTGCCGGCAGCAGCAACGATGATCACACCTTTTTCAACAGCATTATCACAAGCGGTTTTCAGCGCCTCGGAAAAGTCATTTGTACCGAGGCTCATATTGATAATGTCCGCTCCATTGTCTACGGCGTACTCTATTGCCTTTATGACATCGCTTATCGAGGCATCTCGATCCTTCGTCGAAACCTTTATCGGCATGAGCTTTACATTGGGCATGATGCCGGCTATGCCTGCGCTGTTGTTGGTATTTGCAATAATCATGCCGGCAACGAAAGTGCCATGCCCGTGGTCATCAGATACATTCGTTCCGCCGCTTATCGCATTATAAGGGGATACCACTTTCGCTGGGTCGATATCCTCGTGACTTTCGCCGTCGGCAGCACCGTAAAGTCCGCTGTCGATAACTGCGACCGTAACACCGTCGCCGAACTGCCCTTTAGCCCATGCAGCGGGGACATTCATATTTTCAAGATTCCATTGAGCGCCGTTTACATACAGCGTATCATTCACTGAAGTATCCTCAAGCATACTAAGCTTGTAGTCGGGCTCGCAATATCCGAGCGCTTCGCCGGGTATTTCTTCAAGCTGTTCCTTGTTTTCTGCTCGGTAAAGTCCGTCGTCTGCCGATATGCATGTCAGTCCGTCAGCAAAACTTTCGTCTACAAGTTTAACTATGTAGCCATCGGCAGGAGCCGGCTTAGCGTTGTTTACGACCTCTTTCTGAGAGCATATTTCTGATATCGTCTCGCTCTCAATCGGCGAATCGTTTGTTTTTGCTTTATCCTGCATCGCAGCCGGCGTAACCGTCTCGAGCGGAACGAGCGACAACATCAGGACAATCACCAGCATCACCGCCAGCACCCCTTTGAATCTTCTGCTTTTCATGATTCCTCCTATATATGCACAAATTTTATGTATATTAAAAATGCGCCACGGGATTGCATGGCGCATGATTATTCTTCATATTCTTCAACCTCGTTGAGCAGTAATAACAATGAATAAATGTATTGTTCCGAACTGCCATCTTTAACTTCTTTTCTAATTTGAGTAAGCACAGCATCCTTGGCAATTAGCCTCATAAGGCTGCCCACTGCCGCAGTTATCGAAGCATATTGCGTGAGCGCCTCAATGTCTCTAGGGCTCTCATCAAGCATTTTCGCTACTGTTTTAAGCTGCCCTATTATTTTTGCAAGCCTTACCTGTGCAGACTTTGCCGCCTTCGAACTAAGCGAAACAGAGCATGATCTTTCTTCCATCGGCTTACTCCATAAAACGCTCAATCGCCTTGTTAAGATCGTTTATTGCTTCCTCGTCGTTGCTCGCTACTGCGTCAACAATACAGTGCTCAATATGATCCTTGAGTATGATTTTTGCTGTGTTGTTAAGTGCAGATCTAACAGCGGCAAGCTGCATGAGTACATCCGTGCAATCTTGTCCCTCCTCAACCATACGCCGTACATATTCAAGATGTCCTGCTGCTCTGGCAAGCCGGTTGAGAACAGATTTAGTATGAGTATGACTATGCACATGCGGATGTTCGCTCGTGCCATGGATATGGTCTTCGTTAATATGCATACTTTTCCCCTTCACAATTTGACATTTAATTGACACCAAGCTCAATATAGCAGAAGAGAATGCTCATTTTAAGCTACCCCGGGGGATGTTTACATCACATTTTCAATAATATTTTTGAAAAAAATATCCCCATGGGTAGCTTGTGCCAAATAATTGTCATGTGTATACTTAAGTCACAAATCAGATGTTTTAGGTCTTTGGTCTTGAGCCCATGCTGTTCCCCCCCTTCCGGCATGGGCTCATATCTTTGTTCCTATCTGATTTCTCAAAGTTATGACCCCGGCAAGAAATGCAACCCATAAATAAAAAAAGAGCCACCGACCCACACCAAAAGTGAGTCGGTGGCATTTTTGTTAGTAGTTCGGCACTCCGTATCCGAGGATTTCGTAGTGACCTACGCTGTACTGGTTTACCCGACAGCTATCACCGGAGTTTCCCTCAACGGTATAAACGATACCGTTTTCGACTTTTTGGACAATACCGGTGTGGTCGGATTGTCCATCCTGCGGACCCGACGAACCCTTGTTATCCCAATCAAAGAAAATGATCATTCCGGGGACAGGCTCGGCAGAGCCGTCTATCCACTGTCCACGATCTTTGAACCACTGGGCGCCGTTCATGCAGCCTGCATATTTGGGTACAACCCCGGTGTCAATATAGCCGCACTGATCGGCGCACCAGCTTACAAAACAAGCACACCATTCCACACGGCTTCCGAAGCCATACCAAGACCAATACGGCTCGCCGCCCACATTGCCCACCTGTGAAAGAGCGACGGTGACGATCTGATCCTCGCTATAGCGGACGCCGTAAAGGACTGCCGCCCAAAGGGAATTGTTTTTGTCCTTGAGAAGCTCGGCAAGGTATGCCCGCTGTTCTGCGTCAAAGCCGTATAGGTCAGCCATTTCATCCACTGTCAATAGGTAGCCAGCGAGAAGGCTCATTTTTTAACCCCCTGAGCGAAAAAATTCAAAAAATTTTTTGAGCACGAAAAAAGCCGCTGATTTCATATCGAAACCAGCGGCTTGATTTGCGGTGTGTTCAGCTGAAAATGGGCAAAAAAATAACGGTCACACAATCCGAACGGACTGTGTGACCGTATTTTTATCAGTTGTTTTGCCTACGCGGCTTGCGCGGGCTTTTTATTGCTGTTCGTCCTTAATGGCAGCCTGTGCTGCGGCGAGGCGGGCGATGGGAACGCGGAAGGGGCTGCAGGAGACGTAGTCGAGGCCGACCTTGTGGCAGAACTCGACGGACGAGGGGTCGCCGCCGTGCTCGCCGCAGATGCCCAGGTGCAGGTCGGGGCGAGTTGCGCGGCCGAGCTGGCATGCCATCTTGACGAGCTTGCCTACGCCGACCTGGTCGAGCTTCGCAAACGGGTCGTTCTCATAGATCTTCTTATCGTAGTAAGCGCCGAGGAACTTTCCCGCGTCGTCACGGCTGAAGCCGAAGGTCATCTGAGTCAGGTCGTTGGTGCCGAAGGAGAAGAACTCTGCTTCCTTGGCGATCTCGTCTGCGGTCAGAGCCGCTCTCGGGATCTCGATCATGGTGCCGACGAGGTACTTCATATCAATGCCGCTTGCAGCGATCAGCTCATCTGCGTTCTTGACGACGACATCCTTGACGTACTTGAGCTCCTTGACCTCGCCTACCAGCGGGATCATGATCTCGGGAACCATCTTCCACTCGGGATGACGCTTCTGAACGTTTATTGCAGCGCTGATGACAGCACGGGTCTGCATCGCGGCGATCTCGGGATAGGTGACGGCCAGACGGCAGCCGCGGTGACCCATCATGGGGTTGAACTCGTGCAGAGATGCGATGAGCGCCTTGATGGTCTCGACGGTCTTGCCCTGTGCCTTTGCCAGTGCCTCGATGTCGGCCTCCTCGGTGGGAACGAACTCGTGGAGAGGAGGATCGAGGAAGCGGATGGTTACCGGGCAGCCTTCCATTGCCTCGTAGATGCCCTCGAAGTCGGCCTGCTGCATGGGCTCGAGCTTTGCAAGAGCCGCGATACGCTCTTCAAGCGTGTCGGCGCAGATCATCTCGCGGAATGCAGCGATACGGTCGCTGTCGAAGAACATGTGCTCTGTACGGGTCAGGCCGATGCCCTGTGCGCCGAGCTCGCGTGCCTTACGTGCGTCGTACGGAGTGTCGGCGTTGGTGCGCACCTGCAGACGGCGATACTTGTCGGCCCATGCCATGATGCGGCCGAACTCGCCCGCGATGGAGGCATCGACGGTGGGGATGATGCCGTCGTAGATCTTGCCGGTCGAGCCGTCGAGAGAGATGAAGTCACCCTCGTGGAAGGTCTTGCCGGCGAGGGTGAACTGCTTGTTATCCTCGTCCATCTTAATGTCGCCGCAGCCGGAGACGCAGCACTTGCCCATGCCGCGGGCAACGACTGCCGCGTGGCTGGTCATGCCGCCGCGAACGGTCAGGATGCCCTGTGCGGCCTTCATGCCCTCGATATCCTCGGGAGAGGTCTCGAGACGGACGAGAACGACCTTTTCGCCGCGCTCGTTCCATGCCTTTGCTTCCTCAGCGGTGAAGACGACCTTGCCGCATGCAGCGCCGGGGGATGCGCCCAGGCCCTTGCCCATCGGAGTTGCGGCCTTGAGTGCGGCAGCGTCAAACTGGGGGTGCAGCAGGGTGTCGAGGTTTCTCGGATCTATCATCGCAACGGCTTCTTTTTCGCTGATCATGCCCTCGTCGACGAGGTCGCATGCGATCTTGAGTGCTGCCTGTGCGGTGCGCTTGCCGTTACGGGTCTGGAGCATGTAGAGCTTGCCGTTTTCAACGGTGAACTCCATGTCCTGCATGTCGCGGTAGTGGTTCTCGAGGGTCTGGCAGACGTTTTCGAACTGAGCAAACGCCTCGGGGAACTTCTCTGCCATCTGTGCGATGGGCATCGGGGTGCGGACGCCTGCGACGACGTCTTCGCCCTGTGCGTTTGTCAGGAACTCGCCCATGAGCTTCTTCTCGCCGGTGGCGGGGTCGCGGGTGAACGCAACGCCGGTGCCGCAGTCGTCGCCCATGTTGCCGAAGGCCATGGACTGAACGTTGACGGCGGTGCCCCAGGAATAGGGGATGTCGTTATCGCGGCGGTAGACATTCGCGCGGGGGTTATCCCAGCTGCGGAAAACTGCCTTGATAGCGCCCATGAGCTGTTCCTTCGGGTCGGTCGGGAAGTCCTCGCCGATCTTTTCCTTGTATTCTGCCTTGAACTTGCCCGCAAGTTCCTTGAGATCGTCAGCGGTCAGCTCAACGTCCTGAGTTACGCCGCGATCCTCTTTCATTTCATCAATAAGCTGCTCGAAGTATTTTTTGCCGACCTCCATGACAACGTCGGAGTACATCTGAATAAAGCGGCGGTAGCAGTCCCATGCCCAACGGGGGTTGTTGGACTTCTTGGCAATGACTTCAACGACCTGCTCGTTAAGACCGAGGTTGAGGATCGTGTCCATCATGCCGGGCATGGATGCACGCGCGCCGGAGCGAACGGAGACGAGGAGGGGATTTTCAAGATCGCCGAACTTTTTGCCGGTGATGCCTTCCATCTTTTCTACATACTCCATGATCTCGGCCATGATCTCGTCGTTGATCTTCTGACCGTCTTCATAGTACTGCGTGCAGGCCTCTGTGGTGATGGTAAAACCCTGAGGTACGGGCAGACCGATGTTGGTCATTTCCGCCAGGTTTGCACCCTTGCCGCCGAGAAGCTCACGCATTTTCGCGTTGCCTTCGGAGAACAGATAAACATACTTCTTGCTCATTGGTGTAATCATCCTTTCTATGCATGCGCGCACAGATCTGTGCGCGTTTTTGACTTTCGCTCTTACTATAATCTATAAAATTATTGCCGATATCGCCGTTATTAAGACTACCATCTTTAACAGCCCCTAATCAATGCACTTTGCATACAAAAATTAATCCAAAACATCGAAAAAAGCATCGGCGATTTTTGCAAATTCACCAATTGAGAGAACTTCTCCGCGCACTTTTGGGTCAATTCCGCTATCAAGCAGGCATTTTTCGACCTGTTCTTTCGATAATTCCCCAAACGAAGCACTCAGCGCGTTGAGAAGCGTTTTGCGCCGCTGGGCAAAGGCAGCCCTGACAACACGCATGAACATTGCCTCGCTTTTGACCTCGGCAGGCGGTGTCTCGCGGCAATCGAGGCTAATGACGCTCGAGGTCACCTTCGGCTGCGGGATAAAGCAGCCGGGCGGCACGTCAAACAGCATCTCGGGCTTTGCGTACCAGTTAACGAACACCGTAAACTCGCCGTATTCGCCTGTTCCGGGCTTTGCGCATATCCTGCGCGCGACCTCGCGCTGGATCATGACCGTGACCGAGTCAAAGCAGCGGCATTTTAAGAGCTTCGATATCACAGGCCCCGTCACATTATACGGCAGGTTTGCGCACACAACGTGCCGCATTCCGCGCATTTTTTCGTCCAAAAGCTTTGGAACATCCAGCTTCAGCACGTCATCGTAAACTATCTCGACGTTTTCGCGCCCGGCAAGAGTTTCCGCCAAAACGGGTCTGAGCGCCGTGTCGAGCTCGACGGAGACGACCTTGCCCGCGCGCATGGACAGCTGCTCTGTAAGGCAGCCGATGCCGGGGCCTATCTCCATAACGCCGGTGCGCTCATCAAGTCCGGCTGCATCGGCTATATCCTCGGGCACCCACGCGGCGGTCAGAAAATTCTGCCCCTTGCTTTTTGAAAAGCGGAAACCGTGCCGCGAAAGCAGCGTTTTAATTTCGTTTATGTTCGTAAGATCCATATAAACCTCGTCAAAGCATTTTTTCAAAGCACTGCCGCGCGGGATCGTGCTCCGGCTCGGCCGAGCAGAACATGTTGCCGCGGTATACAAAGCCGCTGCGGCGCAGAAGCTGCTGCATGGCCTTGTTTTTTCTGTGCGTATCCGTGCGTATGGCCTGTGCGCCGAGCGCCCTCGCCTTTTCCGTAAGTGCCGCCATGAGCTTTTCGCTCAGCCCCGTGCCGCGGAATTCGGCGGCAACGGCGGCGCGGTGCAGCGTGCAGTATTTCCCGTCGCCATGCCAGCGGCCGTCGGTTATGCCGTCGTAGTCCTTCTCAGGCTCATCGCTCAGGCAGAAAAAGCCCGCGACCGCGCCGCCATAGGTCATAACATGGCAATGCCCCGAGGCTATATCCGGCATAAAGTGCTCGGAGGTCGGGTACTCGCCCTGCCACTGATCCACGCGGTACTTTTTGAGGTAATTTCGCGCCTGACGCACGATGAGCATGATAGCGTCGATATCCTCGGGCACCGCCGCGCGGCACTCGACGGGCTTTGTAAGCTTCATGCGGCTGCGCTCTTTTCTTATCTCCTCAACGAGCTTGAGGTCGGTCTTGTCACTGAGCTCAAGCTTTTCGAACATGTCCGGGCGCTTATCCATCGTGCGCTCAAGGCTCTTTTTCCTGCGCCAGCGCGCGACCTCGGCATGATCTCCGCCGAGGAGGACTTTGGGCACCTGTCTGCCCTCCCAGACCTCGGGGCGCGTATACTGCGGATACTCGAGCACACCGTCCCAGTGGCTCTCGCCGGTGAAGCACTCCTCATCGGCCAGAACGCCCGGCACAAGGCGGCACACTGAGTCGGCCACGGCCATTGCCGCAAGCTCGCCGCCCGTGAGCACGAAGTCACCCAGTGATATCTCCTCATCGACGCACTGCTCGATAAAGCGCTCGTCGATGCCCTCATAGTGGCCGCACACGAGCACAAGATGGTCATAATCCTCCCTGAGTCTGCGCGCCGTGGCCTGATCGTAGGGCTTACCCTGCGGCGACATGTAGATGACACGGCTGCGCTTATTTCGAGCGGTTGACATAATGTCATCAAGGCAGGATTTGAGCGGCTGCGCCATCATAACGCAGCCCCAGCCGCCGCCGTAGGGATAATCATCGACCTGGCACTGCTTATTTTCCGTGTAATCGCGTATTTGTACGCAATTTATCTCGATTATCCCCTTGTTCGCAGCTCTTCCGAGGATACTTTCATGCATGATCGCGTTCATCGTATCCGGGAAAAGCGTCATTATATCTATTCTCATTCCGGGGGAGCTTTCATTTATATTAGTTGACATAATATATTACATTCCCTCTATCAGCTTCACGGTTATGACACCGTTTTCGGCATCGGTATTCAGGATGAATTCGGGCACGGCGGGGATCATGTGTTCTGTCTCGCCGCGCACGATGTAGACCGACGAGGCCGGAGTTTCAAGGATATCCTCGAGCGTTCCGACGCTCTCGCCGTCCTCGGTCACGACCGACGCGCCGATGATATCGCACAGGAAATATTCGCCCTTCTTAAGCGGCGCTTCGGCACGGTCTATGTAGACTGTTTTGTTTTTAAGGCTCATGGCGGCGTTTATATCCTCCACCCCGTCGAGCAGCGCAATGAGAAAGCCCTTATGCGCACGCGAGGAGACGAGCTTTACCGGCCTTGAATCAATATATATAGTCTTAAAACGGCGCATGAACTCCGGACTGTCAAGCCACACCTGGATCTTGACCTCGCCGCGCACGCCGTGGGTATTGACGATCTTGCCCGCTTCGATGTACTGCTGCTTTTCCATGTGAAAACCTCCATACTTATTCATCGTATAATTTACCACAAACCACGCCGTTTAACAAGCAAAACGGGCATTAAAAAAAGCAGAACGGACAATGTTCCGTTCTGCTTTTTCATCAGTCCATAATGTCGACTGAGATCTTCTTGCCCTGTCTCTGGGCTACAGCCCGCATGAGTATACGGATCTCTTTTACGATCCTGCCCTGCCGGCCAATGACCTTGCCCATGTCACCGTCAGCTACGCGTACTTCATATACGGTCTCGCCGCCGTGAACGCGCTCGGTCACAGAGACCTCTTCGGGTTTTTCAACGAGGCTCTGTACGATATAGGTCAAAAGTTCTTTCATGCCGGTAGCTTCTCCTTGTTAGGCCTCGACTTTAGTAAGCAGGCCGCGTACGGTTTCGGTAGGCTGAGCACCGTTGGATATCCAGTACTTTGCGCGCTCGAGATCGATCTTGATGTTCTCGCCCTCTGCCATGGGATCGTAAGTTCCGATCTCCTCGATGAAGCGACCGTCACGGGGGCAGCGGGAATCAGCGACTACTATACGGTAGAAAGGAGCTTTCTTTGCGCCCATTCTGCGAAGTCTGATCTTTACCATTTATCTTTCACCTCCATATTATTTCTTCATATATATTACAAACGCGTTTGCGTGTGCAATCAGAATTTAAATCCGCCGAGGCCGGGGAAGCCGCCGCCTCCGCCCATGCCGCCGAAGCGCTTCTGCAGCTTCTTCATGTTCTTGCCGGAAAGCTGGCGCATCATGCCCTGCATGGCCTCAAACTGCTTGAGCAGGCGGTTTACGTCGACGACAGATGTGCCGCTGCCGGCCGCGATGCGCTTTTTGCGCGAGGCGTTGAGGATCGACGGATCGTCGCGCTCGGCCTGAGTCATCGAAAGGATTATCGCCTCAATACGCGCCATGCCCTTTTCGTCGACCTTCGCGCCCTTGAGCGCCTTTGCGTCGAGCCCGGGGATCATGCCGGCGAGGTCGTTTATATCGCCCATGCCCTTGAGCGAGCGCATCTGGTCGAGATAATCGGACAGCGAGAAGCGGTTTGCCTTCATCTTCTCGGCCATTTCGAGAGCCTTTTTTTCGTCAAAGCTCTGCTCGGCCTTCTCGATAAGCGTGAGCACGTCGCCCATGCCGAGGATGCGCGAGGCCATACGGTCTGGGTAGAACGGCTCGATCTGATCGAGCTTTTCGCCCACGCCGATGAACTTTATGGGCTTGCCGGTGCTTGCCTTTATGGATAACGCCGCGCCGCCGCGGGCGTCGCCGTCAAGCTTTGTGAGCATGACGCCGGTCACGCCGAGAGCGTCGTTAAACGCGTTTGCCGCATTTACGGCATCCTGACCCGTCATCGCGTCGACCACGAGCAGTATCTCGCTCGGCTCGACCTCATCGCGGATATTTTTGAGCTCCTGCATGAGCTCCTCGTCAATATGCAGGCGGCCTGCCGTGTCGAGAAAAACAAGGTCGTTGCCGTGCTTTTTGGCATGCTCGATGGCGGCCTTTGCGATATCGACAGGGTTTGTCGTTCCCATCTGGAAAACGGGGATATCAAGCTGCTTGCCGACCGTTTCCAGCTGCTTAATGGCCGCAGGGCGGTAGATATCGCAGGCGGCCAGCAGCGGACGCTTGCCCTGCTTGCGCATATAGGCGGCAAGCTTTGCGCCGTTTGTCGTCTTACCTGCGCCCTGAAGGCCGACGAGCATTACGACGCTCGGCGACTTAGAGCCGATGGTCAGGCGCTGATTTTCGCTGCCCATAAGCTTTACGAGCTCTTCGTTTACTATTTTGATCACCTGCTGAGCAGGCGAAAGCGCTTCGAGCACATCCGCACCAGAGGCACGCTCCGTTACGCTTTTGGTAAATTCCTTAACGACCTTGTAGCTTACGTCGGCCTCGAGAAGCGCCATGCGCACTTCCTTCATGGCTTCCTTGACGTCGGCCGCGGTCAGTCTGCCCTTGCCGCGCAGCTTTTTAAAGGCAGCGGACAGCTTATCGGACAATGATTCAAATGCCATGTCTCTGCCTCCTACTAAATCTTCAGTTCCTCAAGCTCCGAGATTATATGCGCGTCTGCGCCCTTGTCCCTGAGCTCACGGATTATCTCATCTATCTGGGCGTTGCGCTCCAAAAAGCGCTTTATGAGCCCGGTTTTTTCTTCGATCTCCGTCATCGCGGTCTCGGCACGGCGAATGATATCCCAAACGCCCTGGCGCGATATACCGCTCTGCTCGGCGATCTCGCCAAGCGAAAGATCCTCGTTATAGCGGAGGTCGAAGTACTCACGCTGCTTATCCGTGAGCAGCTCGCCGTAAAAGTCAAACAGCATCGAACGCATGACCGCACTGTTTTCCACGGCGCTCCCCCCTGTAAACGTTTTTTGCTTTACAGAGTATAGCATCCGCGCCGCCCGGTGTCAAGCATTTTTGCTTGTCATTTATGCCGAATATATTTTACCTTTTGCGGCAAAACTGATACTTATAACAAAAAGGGAGATTTATATGAATAAAACCACCGTTTTTGAACACGCGGCGAGCTGCGCAAGGCTCAACAAGTGCGTTTCGACCGCTCCCGTGAGCGAGCTCCGGGCGCTTCTGCGGCGAAGCTGCAGAACGATAAACTCGGCTTACCGCCTCGTCGAGAGCCGTTTCGGCGGCAAGGGCTCAATGCCCGACAGCTGCCGCTGGCTTTTGGACAACAGGTATCTTGCCATGCGCCAGGCACGCGCCGCCATGCCCGAGCTCCGGCTGCAAAGGCGGCTGCGCTCCGGCAGTGAGGGCATGATTTTGGCCGCCGCCTGCCGCGATATGATAACTGCCTGCGGATGCAGCCTCAGCGAGGACAAAATTCTTGAATATCTCGGCGGCTTTCAAAGCGTCTGTCCCCTGCCGCAAAACGAGCTGTACCTCCTCCCCGCCGTTTTGGTCACGCAGCTTCTTTCTGCCCTTGCAGAGATCTGCTCGGAGCTTGCGCAAACCGCAGAGCCCGATGCTCTGTCGACGCAGTTTGCCTCGCTTTTCGGCTCGCTGCGGCTTATATCCGAGCTTGACATGCACGCTCTGCTCGAACGCACGGATGCCGTCGAAAAGGCTCTTATGGCAGACCCCTCGGGCGTTTATCCGCGCATGGACGAGCAGAGCCGCGCCGAATACCGCTCACGGCTTTCTCGCCTTGCAAAGCGCGAGGGGCTTGAGGAGCATGCCTTTGCAAAGCAGCTCGTCGAGCGCTGCCGCCATAAGGACGGCGCTGAGCGGCACGTAGGCTTTTGGCTTTATAAAAGACCGGATGAGAAGCGCCGCGCGGCGCTGTACATCGGCGCGAACGTGCTTTTTACACTCTTTTTATCGCTGCTGTGCGGCTTTTTATCGCGCAGCGTAATTGCGGCGCTGCTGCTTCTGCTCCCACTGTCGGAGCTCACGAAGGCACTGCTCGACTACATCATTCTGCTGTGCGTTCCCCCGCGCAGGCTGCCGAGGCTTGAGCTCGGCTCCGGCGTGCCGGACGATGGCCGCACGGTGTGCGTCATCTCCGCGCTGCTGACGGATGAGGACAGCGGTCCGCGCCTTGCTGCGCTTTTGGAGCAATACCGCCTTGCAAACCGCGACTGCGGCGAAAATCTCCTGATGGGCATACTCGCCGATCTGCGCGAGGCGGACAGCGAAGACGCACCCGAGGACGAGGCTGTCATATCGGCAGCGGCAGAGGCGATAGACGCGCTCAGCCGAAAATACGGCGGCGGCTTTTATCTTTTCACGCGCGGTCGCACACTCGACTCGGGACGCGGAAAATTTTCCGGCTTCGAGCGCAAGCGCGGCGCTCTGTTATCTCTTGCGCAGCTCATGTGCGGCCAAAACAGCGAGCTGAAAACCGTCTCCGGCGACGCGGAGCTTTTGCGCTCTGCGCGATATATCCTGACGCTGGACGGTGACACCGTGCCGTCTCCAGGCTCTGTGCGCGAGCTCATCGGCGCGATGCTGCATCCGTTAAACGCGCCGATGCTCGACCGCGAGCGCGGGCTTATAACCTCCGGCCACGGCATAATACATCCGCGCATGTGCACATCTCTCGCTTCTGCCGGTGCGACGGATTTTGCCCGCATTTTTTCGGGCGGCGGCGGGCTTGAGGCGTACGGTGCGCTATGCGGCGAGGTGAGCATGGACGTTTTCGACCGCGGCGGCTTCTCCGGTAAGGGCATCATCGATGCCGAGGCGCTGCTTGTCTGCTCCGAAAAGCACATCCCTGAGGGCAAGGTCCTGTCGCACGACGCGCTCGAGGGCGCATACCTGCGCGGCGGATACATGAGCGACGTTGAGTTTTCAGACTCCTTCCCCGGCTCGCCGATCGCATATTTCAGGCGCAGCCACCGTTGGATACGCGGCGACTGGCAGAACGCCGGTTGGATATTCCGGAAAAGCGCCGAGCTTCCCGATACGGAGCGCTGGCGGCTGTTTGATTCTCTGCGGCGCAGCCTTGTCGCCCCGGCGACCTTCGCCGCAATATTCGCGGGACTTCTGCTCGCGCACGGGGGGTTGATTTTGGCCGCGTGGGCGGCGCTCATCTCACTCGCGGCAGGGCTTCTCATATCGCTTATGGAGCTTGCCTCGGATAAACCCGAGGCGCTTGCGGCAAAGTATCACAGCCGCGTGCTCGGCGGCATCGGCGCGAGCCTCGTTCAGACGGCGTTCAGGCTTTGGTTTCTGCCCTACGAGGCGTGGATATCGCTCTCGGCGATCGTAACGGCGCTGTGGCGCATGCTCGTAAGCGGCAAAAATCTCCTCGAATGGGAGACCGCCGCACAGAGCGGCAGCAAAAAGCTCGGCATATCGGCGTATTTCAAAAGCATGTGGCTCGCGCCGGTTTCGGGGCTGTGCCTTGTGATATTCTCCGCCGGAGTTTTCGCCAAGGCCGCGGGGCTTCTGTGGATCTTTGCGCCCATCGCGGCTTTTGCGCTGGCACTGCCGTCTAAAAAGGAAAAGGAGCCTAGCGCGCAGGAGCGCAACTATCTTCTCGGCTGCGCGAAGGATATCTGGAGCTATTTTGATTCCTTCTGCACCGGGCATGATAACTTCCTGCCGCCGGATAATTTTCAGGAGCAGCCGCCGGTCGGCATCGCGCACCGCACCTCGCCGACGAACATCGGCCTTGCGCTGTGCTCGGCAATGTGTGCGCAGGAGCTCGGCATAATAGACCTTCCCCGCGCCGTGAGCTTCATTGAAAATATGCTTGGCACCATGGAAAAGCTGCAAAGATACAGCGGGCATTTCTGTAACTGGTACGATACGCGCACTCTGCGCCCGCTTGAGCCGAAGTATCTATCCGCCGTCGACTGCGGCAATCTCTGCGCCTGCCTTATCGCGCTGCAAAGCTGGCTGCATGCAAAGGGGCTGGATACGCTCGCCGATCGGGTACAGGCACTCATTTCCGACATGGATTTTTCGATATTCTACAGCGCCCGGCGCGGCCTTATGCACATCGGGATAGACCTCGAAAAGGGCGCGGCCTCGCCGGGGCTTTACGACCTCATGGCAAGCGAGGCGCGGCTTACGAGCTATGCCGCGATCGCAAAGGGCGACGTGCCGCGGCGGCACTGGCGCAGACTGTCGCGCGCGATGCGCTCCTCGGGCAGATATCGCGGTATGGCAAGCTGGACGGGCACGATGTTTGAATACCTCATGCCGGAGCTTTTCCTGCCGCTGACTCGGGACAGTCTGCTGTTTGAAACGGCAAAATTCTGCGTCTATGTTCAGAAAAAGCGCCGCAGTCGCGGTGGCCTGTGGGGCATATCCGAAAGCGCGTTTTACTCGCTCGACCCGGCGCTCAATTATCGCTACAAAGCTCACGGCTGCGCTCAGCTGGCTCTCAAGCGCGGGCAGGACACGGAGCTCGTCATCGCGCCCTACGCAAGCTTCCTCGCCCTCGGTGTCGACCCCGACGCGGCAACGGAAAATCTGCACAGACTTGAAAAAGCCGGCCTGCGTGCACGCTTCGGCTTTATCGAGGCGATAGACTTCACGCACTCTCGCTGCCGTGATTGCGGCGGCGAAAAGGTAAGATGCTTCATGGCACACCATCTCGGCATGAGCATGCTCGCCATAACAAATTATTTAAGCCGAGGCTTCGTGCAGCATGAGTTCATGAGCTCGCCCGATATGGCGGCGCACCGCCAGCTTCTGCAGGAGCGCGTGCCGCTCGGCGCACCCGTTCTGAAGCTCGGCGAAGCGAGCGAAAAATCTCCCGCGCCGCTCAGCCGTCAATGGGAAAAGCGCAGCGGCAGCATCAACTACACGCAGCCTGAGTGCTCGCTGCTGTCAAATGGCGCATATAATATTATGTTAACCGAAAGCGGCATAGTCTCGGCAAACTGCAATGATACGCTTATATACCGCACGCCCTTTAAGCAGCTCGGCGAGGGGCACGGCGCCGAGCTGCGGCTCGCAATAGGCGGTAGGGAGCGCTCTCTTCTGCCCGAAGCGGGCGAAAGCGCGGCGTTTATGTGGGAATTTTCCGAGATAAGCGCAAACTTTTCGGCTGTTTTCGACGATCTCGCTTCGCAGTGCGGAATAGCCGCGGCGGGCGCGGAAAACGGTGAGATACGAACGGTCTCAATATGTGCAAAGTCGGATATCGAGAGCGCCGAGCTGAGGCTCTCCTTCGAGGCGGTCATGGCCGATGCATCAGATTATGTTAACCACCCTGCATATTGGAGGCTCGGCATCGAGGCAAAGCGCGATCAGAACTGCCTGATGCTGCACCGTCTGCCGCGAGGTCGGCAGAGGGAAGCATGGCTGTGCCTTGCCTGCGATAAGCCGATGGCGGCAAAGACCGGCGGCTCGGCAGACGACGGATTTTTATCCTGTCCCACTGTGGAGGCAGCGGTAAATTTCTCGCTAAAGGCCGGAGAGCAGCTTAGCGCACGCTTTGCACTGTGCGCGGCCGACTCCCCCGAGGACGCATACAGCGGCGCGCAGCACATGCTTGTCATCGGTCCGTCGGAATACGGAGCGATGGTATCGGCCTGCGCAAGCGTAACGCATATGTCCGCCCGCGAGGTTGAGTCTGCGATGACAATGCTTCAGAATCTGCGCTTTATAAGCGCAAAAACTCCTTTTCCGGCAAAAAGCAGCCTTTGGCGATGCGGCCTGTCGGGCGACATTCCGATCATATGCTGTGACGGTGCGCAGAATGTAGAGTCCGTGACAAAGCAGTTCTGCCTTCTGCGCAGCTGCGGCGTATACGCCGATCTTGTGTTTCTGACTGATGAGGGCGGCGAATACAACAGACCGGTGTACTCCAAAGTGCGCGATATATTGACCGCGCACGGCCTTGAGGCGCTCATCGGCACTCATGCCGGAGTGCGCATGCTGCCCACTCAGGAGGCCTCACTCATTAAAAGCGCGGCGGCAGTAATCGTCGGAGAAGATCGCGAAAAACGCTCCTTCGATACTGCACCGCTTCCTTCAAAGCCGCACCGCACAGTCGGCGCTTTACCGAGGCACGAGTACGGCGACGGCGGCAGTTTTATGTTTTATGTAAACCGAGCTCTCCCAGCACGTGTCTGGAGCAGCATACTCACGAACGGCAGCTTCGGCTATATCGCCGCCGACAGCGGCATGGGAAACATGTGGCTGAAAAACGCGAGAGAGCTGCGCATTACGCCGTGGATGAACGACCCGACGGCAATAGAGGGCGCGGAGAGCCTTGAATACGTGACGGACTCCGGGCGATACAGCCTTTTCGCCGACGAGGACGGCGCGGCCTGCCGCGTGACGTTCGGCCTCGGCTTTGCTGTTTGGGAAAAGAGCTTCGGCGACTGCGCGTCGCGCTGCACTGCCTTCGTCCCGCCGAATTTGGACGCGCGGGTCTTCATCATCAAGCTTTTCGGCGAGGCAAACGGCAGACTCGACTGGTGCTGCGAGCTTCTGCTGTCGGATAACGATAACGACCGCGCCGCCGTTTCCTGCGAGTACGCGGAAAATATGTTCACGGCCTCGAGCTCGCGCTCGGCCATTCGAAATCTTAGCTTCCGCGCTGCATGCTCGAGCCCCGCGCTCGCTTGGACCTGCGACGGTTTATCAAGGCTATACGGTGAGCTCTACGGGCGAACACACGAGCTCGGCTTCCCCGTTTTCGCCGCGCAGTACGAGGCAAAAGCCGTGACTGTGCTCGTCTGCGGCTGTGAAAGCGCCGACGCTATCCTCAAATTGTGCGAGCCCGACGCGGCATTTGCCGCACTGGAAAAAACAAAGGCACACTGGTCAAAGCTCTGCCGCCGCTTCACGCTCGCAGGCTGCGGAAGTGCCGACAAATATATGAGCGGATGGGCTGTATATCAGACGCTTGCCTGCCGCATCATGGGCAGGTGCTCTGTGTATCAAAGCGGCGGCGCGTTCGGCTTCCGCGATCAGCTTCAGGACGCAGTGAACCTCATTCTTCTCGACCCCGGGATCGCAAAGCAGCAGATACTCGCCTGCTGCCGCCATCAATATCTTGAGGGCGACGTGATGCACTGGTGGCACAGCATAGGCGGAGCCGACAAGGGCGTGCGCACACGCTGCTCGGACGATCTGCTGTGGCTCGTGTGGGCGCTGTGCGAGTATGTTGAAAAAACCGGCGACGAGGATATCTGCGGCAGGCTCGAGTATTATGTAAGCTCAAAGCCCTTAGATGCCGATGAAGAGGATCGCTATGAAACACCTCTGCGTTCGGATTGCTCGGAGAGCGTGCTGATGCACGCGCAGCGCGCAGTTGACCGCTGCATGATGCGCGGCACGGGCAGCCACGGACTTTTGCGCTTCGGCAGCAGCGACTGGAACGACGGCATGAGCAACATCTTCGGCGAAAGCGTGTGGCTCAGCTGGTTTTTCTCCTGCTGTGTCAAGCGCTTTGCCGATCTGCTCGTCGAGCTGGGAGGCTCCGATGCGGACAAATACCGCTCCTTTGCCGCCGATATAGGCAGGGCGGCCGACAGGGCGTGGAACGGGCAATGGTATCTGCGCGGCTACTGGCCCGACGGCGAGGAACTCGGCGCAAGGCAAAACGAGTGCTGCCGCATAGACTCCATCGCGCAGAGCTGGGCCTGCTTCTGCCCGGAGGCCTCGAACACGAAGGCCGATGCCGCGCTCGATGCCGCGCTCAGGCTGCTGTTTGACCGCGAAAACGGCATTGTTAAGCTCTTCGATCCCCCGTTTTTCGGCGACGGGCGCGACCCCGGCTATATACGCAGCTATGGCCCCGGCTTCAGGGAAAACGGCGGGCAGTACACCCATGCGGCACTGTGGCTCGCGCAGGCTTGCTTTAAGCGCGGCAGGGCAAACGACGGATGGGCAATACTTCAATGCATTCTCCCGGAAAATCACGATCTGCGCCGCTATACGGCAGAACCCTTCGTTATCCCCGCGGATGTTTACACCTGCCCCGGACACATCGGTGAGGCGGGCTGGACGTGGTACACCGGCTCGTCGGGCTGGTATTTCCGCGTCTTCACCGAGGAGCTTCTCGGCTTAAAGCCCTGGCACGGCATGATCTATATAAGACCCTGTCTGCCGGACGATTTCCCCGACTGCCGCGTTACGCTGAAAACGAAAACCGGCAAAACACACGATATCATGATCGGGCAGAGCGGCATATGGCTCGACGGCGCAATTTATGACGGAAAAGGTATACCATATATCTGAAAAGTGTGCTATACTGATTTATTATAAATCCAAAGGAGGTCGTGCCATGGAGACTATCAGGAAAGAGATACTCCCCGGCGTGTGGCTCACCGCGCTCGAAAACGATAAATTCAAGACCGGCTGCCTGAGCATCAGTCTGCTGACTCAGTTAGACCGCGAAACGGCGGCGCAAAACGCGCTCATCCCCTATGTTCTTCGCCGCGGCAGCAGATATCATACGGATATGCAGGCGCTCGCCGCCGAGCTTGACGGGCTGTACGGCAGCTATATCGAGCCCGTGGTGCGCAAGATCGGTGAGATCCAGTGCGTAGGCTTTTTAGCGAGCTTTGCCGACGATAAATACCTGCCCGACGGCAGCGGAGTTTTCGAAAAAAACGCAAACCTCTGCGGCGAGATACTGCTCACGCCCTGCACAAAGGGCGGGCTTCTGCTTCCCGATTATGTTGAGAGCGAGAAGGAAAAGCTTCTCGACAGCATAAAAAGCAGGCTCAACGACAAGCGCTCGTGGGCGCTTCAAAGGCTCATCGAGCAGATGTGCTGCTATGAGCCCTTTGCCGTTTCGCGCCTCGGCACGGAGGATACGGCCGAAAGCATTTACTATCAGAAGCTCACAAAGCACTACCGCAACCTCATAATGACCTCTCCCGTCGAGATATTCTACTGCGGAAGTCTCGGCGCGGACTTCGTCGCCGAAAAGCTCTCCGACGCTCTCAGCGGCATGCCGAGAGGCGAGATAGATTACGATATCGGCACGGATATCCGCATGAACTCCGTCGAGGAGCTGCCGCGCGAGTTTTCCGATGAGCTTTCTGTCACTCAGGGCAAACTCGTCATGGGCTACCGTCTCGGCGAGTGCATGGACGATCCCGATATCGCGGCGATGTATGTTTTTAACGCCGTGTTCGGCGGCTGCGTGACCTCGAAGCTTTTCATGAACGTGCGCGAGAAGCTCTCGCTTTGCTACTACGCAAGCTCGCTCGTCGACCTGCACAAGGGGCTTATGATAGTCTCCTCGGGCGTTGATTTTGATAAATTCGACGCTGCCAAGACGGAGATAGAAGCTCAGCTCGAGGCCGTAAGGCGCGGCGAGGTAGACGCAGACGAGCTGCTTGCAGCTAAGAAAAGCGTCGCGTCCGATCTTCGCGCGATATTGGATTCGCAGTATAATCTTGAGGGCTTTTATCTTGCAAACACCATCGACGGGCTCGATCTCTCTCCCGAGGAACTCGCGGCGGCTGTCGAGTGCGTCGAGCTTGACGCGGTCGTTGAGATCGCGCGCAGCGTAGTTCCCGACGCTGTGTATTACCTGCGCGGAAACGGAGAGGAGGACGGCGATGAAGCATAAGAGATTTGAAAGGATCGGCGAGGATCTTTACTCGGGTCAGCTCAAAAACGGGCTTACTATAAATGTTGTAACAAAGCCCGGATTTCAGCTTTCCTACGCCGTTTTTGCGACGAATTACGGCGGAGCGCACAGGCGCTTTTCCCTCGGCGGCGAGATGCACAACACTCCCGCAGGAGTTGCGCATTTTCTTGAGCACAAGATGTTCGACATGCCCGACGGCGACAATGCGCTCAGCGTACTGTCGGCAAACGGCGCACAGCCGAACGCGTTCACCTCAAGCGGCATGACCGCGTACTTTTTCGACTGCACCTCGGGCTTTGAGGAAAATCTGCGAATGCTTTTAAAATTCGTCTCCACCCCGTACTTCACGCAGGAGACGGTCGACAAGGAGCAGGGCATCATCGGTCAGGAGATATGCATGGTCGAGGATAACCCCGACTATGTCGTGTATAACCGGCTCATGCGCATGCTGTATGAGCACAACCCCATCCGTGATCAGGTAGCAGGCAGCATCGAGAGCATTGCCGAGATCACTGCCGAGACGCTTTATAACTGCCACAAGGCATTCTACGCGCCGTCGAACATGACGCTGTGCGTCGCGGGCGACTGCGATCCGGAAAAGGTATTCGCCATTGCCGACGAGCTGCTCCCGCGCGAAAAGGAGGAGGTCCCGAAGGCAGACATGGGCTCTCCTGAGTCGGAAAAGCCGATAAAAAGCTATAACGAGGAGCAGATGGAGGTCTCCGCACCGCAATTTCTCATTGGCGCAAAGGTCACTCCCTCACCCGCGGGCAGCACGCTGCTGCACCAGAAGATAGTCGCTCAGCTCGCACTGCGCACGGTATTCGGTACCTCTTCCGAGTTTTATAACCGGCTGTACGCCGACGGTACGCTCAACCGCGACTATGATTACGAGATCGACTACACCGCCGGAACGGCGACGATCATGCTCGGCGGCGAGAGCGCATCTCCCCAGAAGGTGCTCGGCGAGATAAACTCCGAGCTTGCGCGTGTTTTCAACGACGGCATCGACGAGACGGCTTTTGAGACTGCAAAGCGCGCGTCCTTCGGCTCGCGCCTGCGCGGACTTGAGGACTTTGACAGCCTGTGTCTTTCGCTTGTTGACGGCGTTTTCGGCGGCTACTGCGCGCTGGACGCATACGAAGTGCTCGAGAGCGTAAAAAAGAGCGAGTGCGAGTACTTCCTCAAGGCCTTCATGGCTCCCGACAGGCTCGCCATGAGCGTCATTAACCCCGTAAAGGCGTGATAAACCTATGAATTTTCTCACTGCAACCATGCTGCGCGACGCAGCGATAAGCTTTCCCATGCTGGGGGATCTGAGCCTTGATCCCCCCTACAGCTTCACAGTCTTCGGCTTTGAGGTATACTTTTACGGCGCGATAATCGCCACGGGCTTCATCCTCGCGGCGCTGTTCTGCGCAAAGCAGGCGTCGAAATTCGGCCTTACGTCCGACGATCTTTTTGATTTCGTCATCTGGCTCATACCAACCTGCATAATCGGTGCAAGACTGTACTATGTTCTGTTCAAGCTCGACTATTTCATCGCAAATCCCTCGGAGATATTCTCCGTGCGCGACGGCGGACTTGCTATCTACGGCGGAATAATCGCAGGCGTTATAACGGGCGCTTTGGTCTGCAAAAAGAAAAAGATCCCCGTGCTCGCGCTGGGCGATCTTGCCGCGTTCGGCCTTCTCATCGGCCAGGCCATCGGCCGTTGGGGCAATTTTATTAACCGCGAGGCCTTCGGCGTGGAAACGGACATTTTCTGCCGCATGGGGCTTACAACGCCCGACGGCGTCACGGTGTATGTTCACCCGACGTTTTTGTACGAAAGCCTGTGGAACTTCGCGGGGCTCATCATCCTGTACATACTTCTGCGGCGCGGGAAACGGAAATATGACGGGCAATTCACCTGGCTGTACGTCCTGTGGTACGGTCTTGGCAGAGCCTGGGTCGAGGGTCTTCGCACCGACAGTCTGTATATAGGCACTACCGATATCCGCGTATCGCAGCTTCTGGCGATAGTAAGCGCGCTGGCAGCCGCGGTCATACTCATAATAAACGCAAGAAAAAAGCATTCGCCCGATGAGCTTTTCGTAAACCGCAGCAAGCGGACGAAAAATCCCGACGGGCAGGAAAGGAGCTAAAATCATGGCAGATTACAAAAGCATACTTAAGGGAACTCTCAACAGCGTCACCAAGAAGGCGAAGGACTACGTCGAAAGCGGCAGCCTGAAGGAGGCCTACGACAAAGGCAGTACAACGGCGCGCTGCTACGCAAACATAGCAAAGCTCAGCCTTCAGATAAACGGCGAGCTTGAGGAGGAGAATAAGGTATTCATCGAGATCGGCAGACTTTGCTACGATGAAAACCGCGATAACCCCGACGAGCGCTACGCTCCCCTTTTTGATGAGCTCAAGGCAATGGACGAGCGCATCGAAAAAATGCGCGAGGAGCTCGAGGCGGCCAAAGCAGCGGTCGAGGCCGGAAAAAACGGCGGCGAATACGCCGAGTTCTATGATATTGAGGACGACGACAATGAATAATGCACTGGATAACCTGCTCGAGCGCAGAAGCGTAAGAGCGTATAAGCCTGAGCAGATAGCGGATGCCGAGCTCAAAAGCGTTCTGAGTGCCGGTCTTGCCGCGCCCTCTGCTATGAACCGTCAGCCGACGGTGCTGCTCGTCGTGCAGGATAAGGCGACGATAGAAAAGCTTTCAAAGCTCAACGCCCGCGTTATGGGCAAGGAGGACATCGACCCGTTTTACGGAGCGCCGACGGTCATCGTCGTGCTGTCCGACCGCAATATCCCCACACATGTTGAGGACGGCAGCCTTGTTCTCGGAAATCTCATGAACGCGGCGCATGCTCTCGGTCTCGGCTCATGCTGGATAAACAGGGCGAAGGAAGTTTTCGAAATGACCGAGGCGCGCGAGATACTGCGCAATGCCGGCATCGGCGACGAGTATATCGGCGTCGGCCACTGCATCCTCGGCTATCCCGACGGCGAAAAGCCGGAGGCAAAGCCCGTGCGCGACGGCCGCGTATTTAAAATCTGATCTTAAACAGCAAAAAGCTCCCCAATGGGGAGCTTTTTTACGTTATATTTAACTTCCGCTGCTGCATTTTTCAGCATCGATAGCGAGAACGAGCATGAGAACGCACAGGGCGTTATTGGGGTCTATAACATCTATGCAATAGGTATCCGTCCAGTTAAACAGCTCCTTCGTTATCGTTGCTATCGCCTCGCCGTGCGGACCTTTGACGGTGTAATCCCAGGCCAGAAAATCGCCGTCGACCTGCCAGCCGTTAAAGTCTATATCAAATTGCTGCTTGAACAGAGCAAGGCGCTTTGTTATGCAGCCGATGTATTCATCCTCGCCGAGATATATCTCGAACTTCGGCTCAAAAAACGTGAGAACGCGCTCGCGCACAGTGCCGATGTGCTTTCCGTCGCGGTCGAGAACATGCAGGACGTGCCCCCAGCCGAGCTTTCCCTCGACGGTGAAGACGGTGTTTCCCGACTCATCGTAAATATCATAGCTGTCAAGCCACGAGAAAAATCGCTGCTTAAAGAGTAATTTCATAAGCTTATCCTTTCAAAAAAGCCTGCCCTTTCGGGCAGGCTTATGCTGTTTATCTTGCGCGGGTGGAGACCTCTTCCTTGAGCTTTGCGATGAAGTCCTCTACCTGCATGCTGCCCTCGTCGCCGCCGGCGCGGGTGCGCACGGAAATAGTGCCGTTTTCGGCCTCCTTATCACCGACGATGATCATGTATGGGATCTTCTGGGTCTGAGCCTCGCGGATCTTATAGCCGATCTTCTCGTTGCGCAGATCGGTCTCGACGCGGAAGCCCTGCTTATCCAGGCGCTTTGCGATATACTTCGCGTAGTCGTCAACGCGGTCGGTTATCGGCATGACCTTGACCTGAACGGGAGCGAGCCAGGTCGGGAACGCGCCGGCGAAATGCTCGGTGATAACACCGATGAAGCGCTCGATAGAGCCGAACACGACGCGGTGGATCATGACGGGGCGATGCTTCTCGCCGTCGGCTCCGACATACTCGAGCTCAAATCGCTCGGGCAGCTGCATGTCGAGCTGGATGGTGCCGCACTGCCAGGTGCGTCCGAGGCTGTCCTCAAGATGGAAGTCGAGCTTCGGGCCGTAGAACGCTCCGTCGCCCTCGTTTATAACGAAGCTCTTGCCCATCTCGGTGATTGCTTCCTTGAGGGTGTTCTGCGCAAACTCCCAGTCCTTCTCGTCGCCCATGTGATCGTCGGGCATGGTGCTCAGCTCGATCTCGTAGGGCAGGCCGAAGAGCGAATAGACCTCGTCAAAAAGCTTGACGACGTTCTTGATCTCGTCCTTCATCTGATCCCAGGTCATGAAGATGTGTGCATCGTCCTGGGTGAAGCATCTTACGCGGAACAGTCCGTGCAGAGCGCCGGAGAGCTCATGGCGGTGAACAAGGCCGAGCTCGCCCACACGCAGGGGCAGGTCACGGTAGGAGTGCGGCTCGGATTTGTAGACAAGCATGCCGCCGGGACAGTTCATGGGCTTTATCGCAAAGTCCTCGTCGTCAATGACGGTCGTGTACATATTCTCCTTGTAATGGAACCAGTGGCCGGAGGTCTCCCACAGCTGGCGGTTGAGGATCATCGGGGTCGAGACCTCGACGTAGCCATACTTTTTGTGTATCTCGCGCCAGTAGTCGATGAGCGTGTTTTTAAGGATCATGCCCTTGGGCAGGAAGAAGGGGAAGCCGGGGCCCTCCTCGGTGAGCATGAACAGACCGAGCTCCTTGCCGAGCTTGCGGTGGTCGCGCTTTTTGGCCTCCTCGATGCGGGCAAGATACGCGTCGAGCTCATCCTTTTTCATGAAGCAGGTGCCGTAAATGCGCTGGAGCATCTTGCGGTTGGAGTCGCCGCGCCAGTAAGCGCCGGTGCAGGAGGTGAGCTTTATGGCATTGCCCTTGACTCTGCCGGTCGAATCGAGGTGCGGGCCCGCGCACAGATCGGTAAAGTCGCCCTGCTTATAGAACGAAATGACCGCGTCCTCGGGCAGGTCGTTTATGAGCTCGACCTTGTACGGCTCATCGCGCTCTTCCATGAATTTTATCGCTTCCTCGCGCGGAAGCTCGAATCTTTCAAGCTTTATCTTCTCCTTGCAGATCTTGCGCATCTCGGCCTCGATCTTTTCGAGGATCTCGGGAGTTATGGCAAACGGAGCGTCAAAGTCATAATAAAAGCCGTTCTCTATAGCAGGGCCGATGGCCAGCTTTACCTCGGGGTAAAGGCGCTTTACGGCCTGAGCAAGGATATGGCTCGTGGTATGACGATAAGTGTCTTTAAATTCGGGATTTTCAAAAGTGTACTTATTTTCTTCCATGGTATCTACTCCTTTATCAAAAAAAACGCCCCTGACGCAATGCGTCAAGGGCGTAGTATTTACGCGGTCCCACCTTGATGAGGCTCATCATGCGCTTAACGGGCGCGGCGCGGAAGCACATTTCCTTGCTTCGGCTCGGGAGCGGTCTCCGACGTTTTCTCCGAAAAGGCTTGCAGCCTGTGGCCTTTATCTCTGTGCGGATATTCCGTCATTGTTCTCCGTCATTGCTGATTTTTAAATATTATCACCCAATCGCACCCGTGTCAACCGAAAATCACAATATTTCGCCGCGTCTGCGCATCGCCCTGCGCTGGAGTGCCTTTACGAACTCGACAATGACCATGCCGACCATGCCTATGCCCATTGCGATGACATACTCGACAAACGATACAGGAGTGAAGCCGAAGGCGTTTGCCAAAAACGGCACCTCGCACACGAGGGTCGTAGCCGCGATGCTGCCTATCGCGGCGAGCGTCAGGGCTTTGTTCTTTGTGCCCATGGTGAAGATGCAGCCGCGCAGGGATCTCATGTTGAAGCTGTGGCATATCTCGGCCATGGACATCGTAAGAAACGCCATGGTCGTTCCGTCGGCGGAGTCTGTTATAGTCCAGACACCGGTTTCGATGTAGTGGCCGACAAAATACGCCGCCAGCACAAGCGCGGAGATCAGAACGCCCTGATAGGCTATATCAAAGCCCATGCCGCCGGCAAATATGCCGTCCTTTGCTGGACGCGGGCGGCGGCGCATTATATCGCCCTCGGCCTTTTCCATGCCCAGCGCCAGTGCCGGGAAGCAGTCGGTAACGAGATTTATCCACAGAAGGTGCACGGGCTTCAGGATCGTAAAGCCCATGAGCGTGGCCGCAAATATGCTTATGACCTCGCTCATGTTAGAGCCCAGGAGGAACTGGATGGCCTTGCGGATATTATCGTATATCCTGCGGCCTTCCTCAACGGCGCCTACGATGGTGGCAAAGTTATCGTCGGCAAGCACCATATCGGCAACGTTCTTGGTGACATCTGTGCCCGTTATTCCCATTCCGACGCCGATATCGGCGCTTTTTATGGAAGGTGCGTCATTCACGCCGTCGCCGGTCATTGCGGTGACGTAGCCCGCCTTGCGCCATGCGGAAACTATGCGCGTTTTGTGCTCGGGCTGAACGCGGGCATAAACGCTTATGTTCTTAAACTCGCGCTCGAATTCCTCATCGCTCATTTCCGAAAGCTGCGCGCCGGTAACTGCTCTGTCACCCTCGCGCAGGATGCCGAGTTCCTTTGCTATGGCGACCGCCGTGTCGACATGGTCGCCCGTTATCATAACGGCGCGTATGCCTGCCTCACGGCACTCGTCGATAGCGGCCTTCACCTCCGGGCGCACGGGGTCTATCATGCCCGTAAGGCCGACAAAGCAGAGATTCTGCTCGAGTTCCTCGGGCTCGGTGCTCTCGGGCATTTTGTCCCACACGCGCATCGCGCAGGCCAGAACGCGCAGAGCCTTATCGGCCATGGCCTTGTTGTTTTTAAGTATCTCGGCGCGGTAGGCTTCCGTCATAGGAACAGCCTGCCCGTTTTCGAGATAGTGCGTGCAGCATCCGATTATCACATCGGGAGCGCCCTTGGTATACTGAATAACTCCGCTCGGCGAAGTGTTCAGAGTGCTCATCATTTTTCTGCCCGAGTCGAAGGGTGCTTCGCCGCAGCGCGGGTAGGTTTCCTTAAGCTGTGTTTTATTGAGCTCAAGCGAATTTGCCCAGGCGACGAGCGCAGCCTCCGTCGGCTCGCCGGTGACGGTGCCGTCCTCGTCTATCTCGGCATCGCAGCACAGCGCCATCGCCTTGGCAAGCTCGCGCTCATTTTCGCCGAAATGATCGACAACGGTCATTTTGTTCTGCGTAAGGGTGCCGGTCTTATCCGAGCATATGACCTGCGCGCAGCCGAGGGTCTCAACTGCCGTCAGGCGGCGTATGATGGCGTTGCGCTTAGACATGTTGGTAACGCCGATGGACAGGACCACCGTAACGACGGCGGCAAGCCCCTCGGGTATTGCAGCAACAGCGAGGGAGACGGCCACCATGAAGGAGCTGAGCACGACCTCGAAATCAAGTCCGCCCGCTCTTATAAGCTGCACAGCGAATATGACCACGCATATGCCGAGCACGAGCCATGTGAGCACCTTGCTCAGCTGAGTGAGCTTTATCTGCAGCGGTGTCTGCCCGTCGGAGGCCTGCGAGAGCGCATCGGCAATCTTGCCCATCTCGGTATCCATACCGGTTGCGCAGACGATCATGGCGCCGCGGCCGTAAACGACCGTCGAGCCCATATATGCCATGTTGCGTCTGTCGCCGAGGGGAACGTCCCGCTCGCCGTCGGTGAGGTTTATGATATCTATAAACTTGCTGACCGGCACGGATTCGCCCGTCAGGGCGGCCTCTTCGATCTTCAGGCTTGCATTGTCTATTATCCTGCCGTCCGCGGGAACTGCGTCGCCCGCTTCAAGCAGCACAACGTCGCCGACAACGAGCTCCTCGCTGTGAACGGTGACTATTTTCCCGCCGCGCAGCACCTTGGACGTTGCCGCCGACATCTCCTGCAGGGCTTCTATCGCCTTTTCGGCCTTGTTCTCCTGATAAACGCCCAGAACAGCGTTCACAACGACAACGAAGAGAATGATGATAACATCTGCAAAGCTCTCGCCCTGCGTTATCGCAAGCACGCCGCTTATCGCCGCTGCCGCAAGCAGAATGATTATCATGGGATCTGCAAGCTGCTTTAAAAACTGCTTAATTATCGAGTCCTTCTTTGCCGCGGCGAGCTTATTCGGCCCGTTTTCGGCAAGGCGGCGCTCGGCTTCGGTCTCGCTCAGGCCGTTTTCGTTGCTTTCAAGTTCCGCAATAACGCGTTCCTTTTCTTCGCAATAATACTTCATTTATGCTTCCTCCTTCATATTCACATTGACTTCGAGCACACGTCTTTTGTCCGTCGATGTGACCGTAATATACATATCTCCGCAGTCGAAGCTGTCTCCGTTTGACGGAATAGCTCCGAGCTGCTCGATGACCCAGCCGCCGACAGTATCGGCCTGGCTGTCGATCCTGCATTTGAGCTCATAGCACATTTCCTGAAGCGGCGTGCTGCCGAGTATGCCGCAGCTTCCGTCCTGGTGCTTTTTTATGTTCTCCGTTATCTCATCGTTTTCGTCCCATATCTCGCCTACAAGCTCCTCGAGTATATCCTCAAGCGTGATTATGCCGACAACACCGCCGACACTCTCTCCGCAGACGGGGAAACGCGAATAACCGCTTTCTGCAATTTCGTCCAGCAGCTTTTCGCGGGGATCGTCCATCCGGAGGAAGCAGACCTGCGAGCGATGCACCATAACGTTCTCGGCGGAGGTGTCGTTGAGAGCAAAAACATTTTTTATAAGCTTCTTTTCGCCGCTTTCGATAGAGCCCGCTTCCTCTCCCTCGTCGAGCATCATGATTATTTCCTCTTCGGACACTTCCTCCGCATTGTCATTCGGGTCTATCCCGCACAGCCGCAGCACCGCGTTCGTTGAAACGGTCAGCAGCCATATTACAGGCTTCAAGACCGACGACATTACGATCATCAGTCCGCTCACGGAACGGGCGATGCTGTCCGAGCGCTTCATTGCGATGCGCTTGGGCACGAGCTCGCCGAGAACAAGCGTGAAGTAATCTGTGTCCATTTGTTGATTTCTCAAATCCTTTCTAAACTTTCTAAATTAAAATATAAAAAAAGACTTTCACAGCAATATTCTTGCCGTAAAAGTCTTGCAAATACAAAATACAATATCGTACTCGGCACACCGAACCTGACGGTTGAGATGACGACATGCCGAACGCCGTATGGCGCACGCTACTCCCTTTTATTTATGTTAAGATATCACATCTCTGCCGCAGCGTCAATATCGCATGCGCAGAATTAACACATTTTTAATCAAGCTTCACCGACGGGAGATTCCACTTGAAGATCGTAGCAAAGAGCCTCAGCGCGAAGATGAGCAGCATTCCGCAGCCGAGCGACACGATCTGATTTACGCCGAGAGCGTACATCGCGTAATACAGTCCGCCGCCGAGAAGCGACGCGACCGCGTATACGCGCTTTCTGAGCACCTTGGGCATGGTGTTGGTCATAACGTCGCGCAGCATGCCGCCGCCGACGCCGGTGCACATGCCGACGAACAAAACGAGGATGACATTATCGCTCACGGGCATAGCCGCGTTCATGCCGGAAACCGTAAACACCGCAAGGCCTATCGCATCAAAGATATTATTGACAGCGTCGAGCTTGTCCAGATGCAGCTTATACTTCTCGCTTCTGAGATACGCGTCTATAAACACCGCAAGCGCCGCAACGACCGATATGAGCAGATACCAGTAGCTTACGAACATGACCGGCGGTATCCTTCCTATGAGCACGTCGCGGATAACGCCGCCGCCGAGCGCCGTAGTCACCGCCAAAAACAGTACGCCGAAGATATCGGCCCGCTTCTCGATGGCGACCATAGCCCCCGACACGGCAAAGGCTGCCGCGCCGATGAGCTCAAGGACAAACATTATCTCGTCCATCACACATTGAATCTGAACAGCGTAACATCGCCGTCGTGCATGACATAGTCCTTGCCCTCGGAGCGCACGAGGCCCTTTTCCTTTGCCGCCGCCATGCTGCCGCAGGTCTTGAGATCGTCGAAGGCGACGATCTCGGCGCGGATAAAGCCGCGCTCGAAGTCGGTGTGTATCTTGCCGGCCGCCTGGGGAGCCTTCGTTCCGCGGCGGATAGTCCAGGCTCTGCACTCATCACTTCCGCATGTAAGGAAGGATATAAGGCCGAGCAAAGAGTATGAGGTCTTTATCATGCGGTCAAGTCCCGACTGGCTCATGCCGAGCTCCTCAAGGAACATCTCTCGCTCATCCGGCTCAAGAGCCGCGATCTCGGCCTCGAGCTTTGCGCAGATGGGCAGAACCTCCGCGCCTTCTTTGGCGGCGATATCGCAAAGTTGCTTATAATAGGCGTTGTTTTCATAATCTGCGATACCGTCCTCATCCATGTTCGCGGCATAGATAACGGGCTTAATGGTCAGCAGGTCGCTCGTCGCGATAAGCTCCATATCGTCCGGCTCGCACTCGTAGCTGCGCACGCTCTTGCCCTCGTTCAGGTGCTCAAGAAGTCCCTGGAACACCTCGGCCTCGTGCAGATATTTCTTGTCGCCCTTGGCGTTTTTGTTCGCCTTTTCGATCCTGCGCTCGACCATTTCCATGTCGGCCATAATGAGCTCGAGATCAATGATGTCGACATCGCGCGCGGGATCGGTACCGCCCTCGACGTGGATGACGTTTTCATCATCAAAGCATCTGACGACGTGGACGATAGCGTCGGTGTTGCGGATGTTCGAAAGGAACTTATTCCCCAAACCCTCGCCTTTGGACGCGCCCTTGACGAGTCCGGCTATGTCGACAAACTCGATGACCGCAGGGGTGTATTTCTTCGGCTCGTATATCGACGCGAGAAAGTCAAGGCGCTCGTCCGGCACGGTGACCATGCCGACATTCGGCTCTATCGTGCAGAACGGATAGTTTGCGCTCTCCGCGCCCGCGTTCGTTATCGCGTTGAACAGTGTGGACTTACCGACATTCGGCAGTCCGACAATACCTAATTTCATAAAGGAAATCCTCCTTTTCATTTTAAGCGCATTTTCAACAAGATATTGTAACATCCGCAGGCTCAAAGTGCAAGCGCGATTATGCGAAGCAAAATAGAGTGCAGATCGAAAATCTGCACTCTATTTCTTCATATCCATTCTATAAACGGCTTTTTTGGAATAGCATAAGTAAATGCTACATGCTCCTTGCCTTGAGTATAACACGTCTCGTTTATCTCCGAAAACTCTATATTGGGATACATGTTCTGCATTCGTTCTCTAATCGTCGTAGCCAACAGAAACAGCATCTTTCCGAGCGATATTTCTTCACGCCCTTTCTCATTCAGTCGCACTGTCAACGGTCGAAATCCCAACGATGAAAATCTAAGATACAGATCATCAGCAATATACGTTTTTGATACCTCGGCAAAATCTCCGGTTTCGGTGTTGAAATTCACATTGAATTCCTTGCCGAAACGGTAAATATAAAACACATTCGGAGCTACGATCACCTTGCGATTTCCATTGTCATCGTAGTTGACTATGCTGTGTATCCATTCTTCTTCCTTTTCCTCAAATAAGCAAAGCGTGTTGATAAGAGCGGACTTTCTCATTTTCTCCGTTATCTCTTCAGCAAGCTGCTCTTTTTTCGCGCCACCGTCAAATAAACCCATATTTACAACCTCCTTATAAAAACCTGTACCATTCTCCCTCTATCCCATACGGCGCATCGTTGCGCCGCACTGCGGACATCTGCATGTGTCGCCGAGTACGCGGACGCGCATTGCGTAACCGCAGGTGCTACATTTGAACATATCACTCACATAGAGTACTGCTTTTGATGCTATTCTTCTTAACATTGTCTTTCTCTCCTTTTACGCAACAAAAATGGTCTTGCATCTTTCGCAGCAATACCGCCAATGTATCCCATAATCCGAGCAGAGCGGCCGCGCGGTAAAGCCGCATACGGGGCAAGTCTTTTTCTCCACGCCAACATCCTCCTTAATTAATAAAAATTATTTTGTATGATATCTGTAAACTTCGCAGTCTTTGTACCGGTCTCCGCTGTCTGAATTGCAGGTGTACCTTACCTGTGCGCTGTCCGCTGCAAATTCCTGCTTACATAATCTGCATATATATTTGTCGTTTGCGGAAGACAGCAGACCGTATGACCTGTAATCAAGGTAATAGCATCTTGACACCGTCGGCACCTCCCTCCACACCGAAGAATTGTAATTTCAAGGTGATTATACTCAATCTTTGAGTAATTGTTAATACTCAAAGATTGAGTGTGATATTTTTTCCTAAATATCATTCAGGAGATCGACATGAATTATCGGGATATAATACGCGCTGTTCGCGAGGACAGGGATTATACGCAGGCAAAAATCGGGCAGGTGCTCAACAAGTCTCAGCAGGGCTACAGTCATATCGAGTCGGGGCGCGCAGAGCTCAAGATCGACGATCTTATAAAGCTTTGCCGGTTCTACGGTCTTTCGGCCGACTATCTGATAGGCCTGACAAACGACCCTAAAAGCTATAAATAAGGTTTTCTATAAAAATCTTCAGAGCATGAACCGAGGACATTCCCGAAAGGCTTTCGCAAATATTCTGCCGGTGTTTTTAATTTTTTCTTGGCATCACCCACGCACTGTGCTAAATTAAGGACACAAACCGATGACGAAGGGTAAGTACTTCCTGTATCAGAGCTTCAGAGAGCCGCCGGTGGTGGAAAGGCGGTGCCGAGAGCAGAAACGAATGGCCTTCCGAGGGCAATCCGAATGCCGATGGCAATAGGTGCGCCGGAGAGTCTGCGTCTCCGTTAACAAAACGCGGTATGTGATAGCATACACAGAGAGGGCGCAATAACGATTGCGTCAAGCCGGGTGGCACCGCAGAAGCGTTTTCTTTTGTCCCAATTCAATTCAGTAGAAAAGGAGACAAAACCATGAGCAACAAAAACACGATCCCTTACAAGATCTATCTGGATGAGAGCGAGATGCCCAAAGCATGGTACAACGTCCGTGCAGACATGAAGAACAAGCCCGCCCCGCTGCTCAATCCCGGCACGCACAAGCCTATTATGCCAAAAAGCAGGGCTTGACCGGCTCATTGGGCTGCGCCATCAGCGAGGCGGTGGAGGTCGCCACCTCTACGCCCGGCTATCGCTATGTGCTTGGCAGCGTACTGAATCAGGTCCTGCTGCATCAGAGTGTGATCGGACTGGAAAGCAAAGCTGCTTTGGGCAAATACGGCATCAAGCCCGACATTATCATCGGCTGCGCCGGCGGCGGCTCCAACCTGGGCGAACTGATCTCTCCCTTCATGGGTGAAAAGCTGCGCGGCGAGCAGGATTATCGCATCATCGCCGTAGAGCCGGCCTCCTGCCCCTCCTTTACCCGCGGCAAATTTGCCTACGACTTCTGCGACACCGGCATGGTCTGTCCTCTGGCCAAAATGTACACGCTGGGCTCCGGATTCATCCCCTCGCCCAACCACGCCGGCGGTCTTCGCTATCACGGAATGAGCTCCACTCTGTCCCAGCTTTACCATGATGGGCTTATGGAAGCCGTCAGCGTAGAGCAGACCAAGGTTTTCGAAGCCGCGGAGCAATTTGCCCGTGTAGAAGGCATCCTGCCCGCTCCCGAATCCAGCCACGCCATCCGTGTGGCTATTGACGAAGCACTTCGCTGCCGGGAGAGCGGAGAGGAAAAAACCATACTCTTCGGGCTGACCGGCACCGGCTATTTTGATATGGTTGCCTATGAAAAATTCCATAACGGCGAGATGAGCGATTACATTCCCACGGATGCTGATCTGCAGGCCGGCTTTGACGGCATCCCCAAATTTCCCGGCAATGAAATAGATTAAGGCAAAAAAGATGCCCGGCATCGCGCCGCTTGACGTGATACCGGGCTTTTCTTTAAGATTTCACATTAACTATACTCAGCGAGTTTTACGATCTTTCGGCCACTATCTGACGGGCCTGACAAACGACCTGAATAACGTTTTTCAAGGAGAGACGATATGAAAAAGACAAGCGGGATCCTTTGGGGCATAGCCCTCGTAGCGATTGGCGTCATCCTTGCGCTCAACGCGCTCGGCATCACGGACATAAACATATTTTTTGACGGCTGGTGGACGCTGTTTTTCATCATCCCGAGCCTTATCGGACTCATCTCCGAGCGCGACAAAACATGCAGCATAATATTCCTGTGCATCGGCGTGATACCGCTGCTGTGCTATCAGAAGGTACTGGATTTTTCGCTGCTGTGGAAGCTGCTCGTGCCCGCAGTGATCGTAATAATCGGCATACGGCTCATCATCGGCGCTGTCCGCCCCGGCGGCAGGCGCAGCGGAGGTGATACGGAGGGCTGGGTGTCCGGCAGCGGAAGCGGCATATTCTCCGGCGCAAAGCTTGATTTTTCCGGAGAAGAGTTTAAGGGCACCGAGCTCAACGCCGTATTCGGCGCTGTCGAGTGCGACCTGCGGCGCGCGATCATAAACGGCGACTGCGTGATAAACGCAAAGGCGATTTTCGGCGGAATAACGATCTATGTTCCCGCCGATATCAAGATAAAAGTCCGCTCGACCTCGATATTCGGCGGAGTTGACGACAAAACAGGCGCCGGCCGCAGCGGCGAGCACACGCTGTACATAAACGATACCTGCGTATTCGGCGGCATTGATATAAAATAAGAGCAACAGCGCGTTGCTTTACGGCTCTCCCAAACGGTGATAATATGGTTCCGGGTGGTGATAATAATGGAAACCAAGGATATAATTTTAAAGCTCAGAACGGACAGGGACATGTCGCAGGACGAGCTTGCCGAAAAGCTGTTTGTCACGCGTCAGGCTGTTTCGCGCTGGGAAAACGGCGACACCGTTCCGAATACGGAAACGCTGAAGCTGCTGTCAGCGCTGTTTGACGTTTCGATAAACACGCTGCTCGGCTCACCGCGCAGGCTCATATGCCAGTGCTGCGGCATGCCGCTGGACGATGACGCGATCATAAGCCATGAGCCCGACGGCGAGCTCAACGAGGACTACTGTAAGTGGTGCTACTCGGACGGGAATTTTGTCTACGCGAGCATAGAGCAGCTCACGGATTTTCTCGTCGGCCACATGTCAAACGAGCAGTGGCCGCCCGAGCAGGCACGGGCTTATTTTGAGACAAGTCTCCCGAAGCTTAAGCATTGGACAAATGAATAGGGCAAAAAAGCCCCCACCAAAAGATGGGGGCTTTTTTTAATGGCGGAGAAGGAGGGATTTGCTTTTCTGCGGAAAAGCCACGGCGGTTGCAACAGTCCACCGGACTGTTGCCAAGAGCCGCCTTTCAAATCCTCGTGTTATCTCAAAATATAAAGCACCCATCAAAAGATGGGTGCTTTATATTTTGGAAAAGGTAGGCCATTTTAATACAATTCTACACGTGGGGTGCACCGGTCGAAAAGTGGGGTGCACTTCTTGCTTCTGGGGTGCATTTGACAAGGCAGAAAAAATATTATGTCAACCGAACTGACTGTAAAATTTTCTCGGTTTTCCAGTCAACTGGACGTAGACCACCGTGGTAGAAAGTGCTAAAATAGCCCAGAATCTGAGCTGGCCTGCTCACATCTGAATTGACTTAGTTGTCTCTGCAGCACTTGAACATTAAGATATTGCTCTTTGTAATGGTTCTGCCCCTCAATATTGGGAATATACGGAATATGAACATCCTGTTTTATTAGATCAGGGTCTCTTCCCCAATGATAGCGAGCATAGTGGTTGAAAAGCTGATACTCTTCCTCGGACTCAAAAACTAATACACACGCTAAGTAATGATGAAGCGCATAGTAAGCGTCTGAGCCTTCTTCATACTGGTAGAAATCGCAAAATAGAAGAATCGGATCGCAGAGCATAACGTTTTGAGCGAGATTTTCTTCAGCGTTTAGACGAATTCATTCAGTTTTACAGCGGCAATCGTCCTCACAGATGTACGTTACGAGTTCACGACTTTGTCAGGTTTCCGAGGTATCCTATGATATTGTCATTTATCTCGCCTGTCAGGGCGCGGTTATAGTTGCAGATGAAGGTTCCCGAAATGAGAATCATCATTAGACACAGGCGCATAACGAAGTTTTTATGAAGGATACGGTGCAGTCCCCGAAAAAAAAGGGGGGGACTGCACCGTGTTCTGCTTTGCGCCGAAAACTTGAATTGCCGTGGACTTCAATGCAATGATGGGCTCGGGCTTTCCGTTTGCCTATAGCTCAGCCAGCTCAGCTTCGCTCATGCGGTATTCGGGCGCAACATTATACACAGCCTCCGCTCTGCGGCGGACGACTTGCCGCAGAGGGAATGCTCCATTTTTCTTGCACCACTCGTATGTTGAATAATACGCAATATCCACACCTATCGGCGCAATCGTTTCCGCAGGCTCCGGGCTGAGTATGACGCCCGATTTTTGGCAGTTTGCCGTCAAGCGGATCATCCACTCATCGACCTTGTGGGTCGCATCGAGGATGTCCAGCTCCTGCATAAGCTCCAGACGGAGCAATGCGCCCGTCAGCTCCGGCCCGAATTCGATAGCAACCGTCAGGTATCGGTTGCACAGTATCCACATCCGCTCAAAGTCGTTTGACGCCGAGATGAAGTCCTCAAAAAAATCCTCCCTGTCCAGACGGGCATCCGAGAGTATCTTGTTGATTATCTCTTTTTTCCCGGCAAAGCTGAGGTAAAAGGTCGAGCGGGCAATGTCCGCCTCTTTACAAATGTCGTTGACGGTAGTTTTTTCATAGCCAAGCTTTCTGAACAGCTTTACTGCCGCCGAGACTATCCGATGCTGCTGTCTTGTAATATCCTCTGCCATGAGTTTCGCCCTCCGTACAGTGCGTCCATGATTTTCGGACATTATATACGATAATGTAGTTTCTGTCAAACTGTTTCAAAACTATGTAGGCAAATACAAAGCGTGTTTTTTATGAGTAATTTAGAATCTGCCTGCCGTGAATTGAACGAAAGGGCGTCGTTTAGTATCATAGTATTGTAAGTTATTTATTAAACCAACTCGGTTTTGGGCGGAGGAAAAGCAATGAAGGATCTAAAGCATCTCGCATTTTTTGAAGACCTTTTGCAGGACAGCGGAAACGGGCTTGTCGAGCAGTCAAGGATAAGCCCGATTTCTTCGTGCAGCATGTTGATACGCCCATGAAGGCCGACGAAAACGCCGTGCGCCACCTGACGAGAATGTGCCGTGCAAGAAATCTCGAAAAGCTGCACGAGACATTCGGCACGGATGTTTCCGACGATGCGCTGCGTGATGCGGTAAGGCGGTATAACGAGGTGTGCGAGGTCATAAACGAGATCGGCGTCTACCGCAAGCTCGACGATTCGACTATATAATTTTAACTAAAGGAGAATGACAACATGAGCGAAAATGTGATTTATTGTTATTCCGGCTCCGGAAACTGCCTTGACATGGCGAAGAATATCGCAAAAGAGCTCGGCAACACCGAGATTGTCATGATGCGAAGCTTTCCGGTCAAAACGGATGCGACAGAGGCAAAGCGAGTGGGCTTTATCTTCCCCTGCTACGGCGGCGGTCTGCCGGGCAATGTGGAAAGCTATGTGAAATCAATACACATCGGCGTCGATGCATACAAGTTCGCTATCGTGCAGTACGCCGGCTATAAGGGCTGCGGCCTGCACAAGATCGACAAGATCGTGGATCTTGACTATTGGAACGGTATGTCGAACCACTGCTCGTGCATCTGGCTCATGCCGCATTATCTCACCGTGCCGCCGATGCCGAAAAAGGCGTCTCAAAAACGCAGCGAAGCAATGGCAAAAAAGTTTGCCGCCGACATAAAGGCAATGAAGTGCAGCCCCAAAAAGCCGCCCAAAGGCAGCCTGTTTGCGCTTGAAAGCAAGCTCCTTTCCGGGCAGAACTCCAAGCGCATCAAGAAGTTTGCCGCAAACGACAAATGCATTGGCTGCGGTCAGTGCGCAAAGATCTGCCCACAGGGAAATATTACATATTCCGGCGGCAGACCCGTATTCGGCACGAACTGCATAGGCTGCCTGAGCTGTGTGCAGTACTGCCCGAGCGAAGCTATCGACATCGGCAGCGTCACCAAGCGCCGTGCCCGCTATCATAATGCAAATATCTCCGCCGAAGATTTGAACGAAAAGGCTTTCCTCATCAAATGATGTAAAAATAAAAGCACGCGATGCAAAAATGACGAAGGGAGAAAATATGGGAGTTTGGAAAAAGACTCAGTGCAACTTCTGCGCTTTAAGCTGCGGCTTGGAAATGGAAGTTGAAAACAACAAGATCGTCAGCGTCCGGCCCGACCCTGACAGTCCGCGCACAAAGGGCTATTGCTGCCGAAAGGGCAGAACGGCAAAGTATTTTGTCGATCACGGCGACAGGATAAAGCATCCGCGCAAAAAGGTGGGCGACCACTACGAGGAGATAAGCTGGGAGCAGGCGTATAAGGAGATCGCCGAAAAGGCAAACAGGATCATCGCAGAGCACGGCCCGCGCTCCTTCTCCGTCCTCGGCTGCGCGCTCGGCTCCGCTCAGACACCGTACGCGACGGCAAAGGCGCTGCTCAAGGCTGTCGGCTCGCAGTATATGTTTAACCCCATCGGCATCGAGTTCATGGGCAACTGGTGGAGTCACGGCAAGATCCTCGGCGACCAGATGCACTTCCTTGAGCCGGACGACCATAACAACGAGGTCATAGTCTACTGGGGCTCAAACTCCTATGTCTCGCATCAGATCCCCGACGCAAGAAAGGTCTGCCGTGAGTTCTCGGAGGACCCCGACAAGATGGTCATAGTCGTAGATCCCCGCCTTTCGGAGACGGCCCGCATGGCGGATATGCACATCATGCCCGCTCTCGGCTCGGACTCGCTGTTTATGCGTGCGCTTATTGCGATAATCCTTGAAAAAGGCTGGGAGCACAAGGACTACATAAACAAATATGTCGCCGATTGGGACAAGGCGAAAAAGTGGTTTGAGGATGTCGATATCGATGAGTGCCTGCGTGTGTGCAATATCCCGAGACAGCAGGCGGAGGAGTTTGCAAGAATACTCACCACCAAGAAGTGGGGCGTGCATCAGGATCTGGGTCTGTTCTTCGGCAGACACAATACCATGAACAGCTATCTGTGCATCATCCTCACCATCATCTGCGGCATGGCGCTCGTCAAGGGCGGCAGCGTTGTGCCGGAATGCGTCATTGAACGAGGCACCTTCTGCGATGAAAACGACCCGAAGACCTGGCGTACTCCGGTCACCAACCGCTTCCCTGTTCTGAATGTTTTTCCTGTCGGCATTATTCCCGACGAGATCCTCGGCAAAAATCCCGACAGGATACGCATAATGTTTACATCCTTCGGCAACCCCCTGCGCAGCTATCCGGACAGCAACAAGATGAAGGAGGCACTCAGCTCGCTTGAGCTTCTTGTCGCCATCGACTGCACCGAGACCGAGGTCACGCAGATCGCCGACTATGTTCTGCCCGGCAGAACGACCTACGAGGGAAACGGCGACTTTAACGCATTCACCCTCAATTATCCCGAGATCGTTTTCCAGTCACGCAAGCAGGTCATCAGACCCGAGGGCGAGCCACGCGAGGACGTTCAGATCTTCGCGGAGCTGACGGAGGCGATGGGGCTTATCCCCACGCTTCCGCAGTGGCTGTACAAAGCGGCCGAGGACGCCGTTCTTACCGGCGACCGCATGACGTATTTCGTAAAGCTTCTCGGCTGGACCGCGGCCGGTCACCTTAAATACTTTGACCAGCTCGCGACCGTTATCGCGCTCACGCTCGGTAAGGCGTACGGCTCTGCCGGAAGGGCGATCACATGGGCGGGCCTGCTCACGAGCCCCATCTGCGGAAAGAGCGTCGTCACCGTCGAAACAGACAAAAAGAAACACCCCATTTTGTCCAAAATCCCCATGTTCAAGGACTGGTGTCAGATGGACGCGGCGTTTGAGCTTGTCGATAATCATCCCGAGGGCGCGATCATCGGCATGAACGATCCCGATAATATGCTCAAAAACCACATCCGCACCAAGGACGGCAAGTTCCACACCTGGTGCAGGGAGATCGACGAATACATGAAGCGCATCACCCCCGAGGCCGAGGAAGAAGCCCTAAAGCTTCAGGGCGGCTGCAACATGATACTCTCCGCCGGCCGCCACTCCGACGACGGCATGAACGCGAGCATGCGAAATCCCGCGACCTATAAGTTCCGTCACCCCTACACCCTTGCAATGAACCCCGAGGACGCAAAAGAGCTGGGCTTTGAAAACGGACAGATGGTCAGCGTCACCACAAAGGCCGGCCGTCTTGAGATCCCTGTTGAGTACACCTGGCAGACAAGCCGCGGCTACTGCATGATCCCTCACCATTTCGGATATACCTTCGAGGGTAAAAAGGTCGGCGAGCACTGCAATGTTCTCACCAGCCACGAGGATCTTGAGGAGCTGACCGGCAACCCCGTATGGCGCTACACGCCGTGTCGGGTCGAGGCGATTTAAGGAGGTGCTGACATGGCAAATGTGAAGATAATAATAAACGGCAAAAGCGTGACCGTTCCCGATGGAACGACGATACTTGAGGCCGCAAGAAAAAAGGGCATTTACATCCCGACGCTGTGCGCCTACGAGGGGCTCAAGCCCAAGGCCGCGTGCAGGCTGTGCATGGTCAGCGTCAAGGGCGAGGATAAGGAAAAGCTCGCCTGCGCCGTCAAGGCCGCAGACGGCATGGTCATCACCACCGATTCCGACGAGCTTTTCGCAAAGCGCAAGGCGATAGTCGAGGAAATGTTCCGCCAGCACACCGTCGACTGCCACCACTGCATGCGCATCGGCTCGACGCTGGCAAAGGATTTTGACCCCAGGTTCTGCAAGGACTGTTACTTCTGCGACTGCGTTAAGGACGGCTTCTGCGAGCTTCAGCAAAAGGCTCTGGAGTTCGGCGTCGATGTGCTGCCCTTCGAGCCTCACGAGCACGATTTCGGCGTGGACGCCTCCACCGGCAGCGTTATCCGCAACATGGACAAGTGCATCAAATGCCGCCGCTGCGCAGATATCTGCAAGGCGCAGGGCATCGGCATACTCGGCACGCTCAAAACGGAAAAGGGTCAGACCGTGGGTGCGAAAAACGGCATGAAGGCCGACGGCTGCATCCGCTGCGGCAGGTGCGTCGAGGTTTGCCCGACGGGCGCGCTGTATATGCAGGAGCACAAGGACGAGGTCGTGTATTTTGCCCATCAGTATGGCACGGAGACCGCGGCCATGGTGTGCTCATGCGTTATTGACGAGCTTGAGAAGCTGTTCGGAGAGAAATTTGAATACGGTCAGCTCTTAGCTGCCGTCAAGAAGCTCGGCGTTGACCATGTGTACTCCCCGGCATACGCCCGCGCGCAGTCGATGGCTCAGGCGGCCGGACTGCTGGACAAGAATCTCGGCAAAAAACCTGTCATCCTGACGGATAATTACGCGGCAAAGAACTTCCTGCGCTCGCATTTCCCGGAGCTTGAGGAAAACTTTGCTTTCTATGACTCAAGGGAAAAGTGCTTCGGCGACTATATGCACGAGCATCATCCCGGCGCGAAGCTCATCTCTGTGAGCGACAATAATTCCGCCGGCGCCGAGGCGGCCGAGACCGGCTGCGTTGACTATTTCATCAACGCCCGCGAGCTGTACCGCATCATGATGCGCACGGGCGGCAGGCCCGCGGTAAAGCGCCCGATCGAGGTCGGGGAAATTGCTGAATATGAAAAGTGCGAGCGCTACGCCGAACTTTTTGCGGCCGGCGGCTGGTATGTCGATAAGCCCGCCGAGGAGCTTGTATTTACCGAAAACGGCAAGCAGTACAAAGCGCTTATCTGCCATAACCTCGGGCAGGTCAAGGCTGCCGTCGGCAAGCTTGACAAATACGACGTCATCAAAATAACCGCGTAAATCAAAACAAAAAAAGCTCCGAGTCTTGCAGCCTAAAACGAAAGTCATGGCTGTAAGACCGGGGTGCAGCCGGAAACGTCTGCGCCTTCCGTTTTTGAAAAGGAGTAAAATATGAACAAAGACAAGCTAAAGCGCCTTATTGTCATGGCGCTGTGCTGCGACCTTGGGCTGTTTTCAAAACGGCTCATTGCGCCCGCGGCAAATGTCCTTGCGGACGCTCTTCACATACCCGGAGGGATATGCACGGCCTTTTCCCTCATGTTTTTGATCGTGGCAGTCGGGCTTATGCCAAAGTTCTGGTGCGGCACGATCATGGGTGCGGTGCAGAGCGCTATCGCTCTTTCTTTGGGAATGGTGGGCAGCATGGGGGCTCTGTCCCCGATAGGCTACATTGTCCCCGGATTTGTCATCGACTGCGTCATGTGGGCAGCGAGAAAGCTCGATGTGAAAACGCAATACGCTTTCGTGCTTGCGAATATGCTCTCGGCAGCGGCTGCGAGCATCACCGCAAACTTTATCGTATTTCGTTTGAGCGGAGTTGTGCTGCTGCTGTATGTCTCGGTCGCACTGACAAGCGGTGCAATATGTGGTGTTCTGGGAAGCGAGCTGCTCGGACGGCTGCAAAAAGTCAAACCAATTGAAAAAAGGAAGGACGAAAAACATGAAAAAGAGCTCAAAAATTATAATTGTGATCATTGCGGTGTGCATACGGCGGCGGCCAGCGGCCGCTGGTGCGGAGCAGAACGGCCGCGGTGCGGTCTGAGTAACAGCCGCCACTAACAACTTGATGTAGTCCAGATATTCTCCATAATGGTGGTATCCGCAACAGCGGAAATTCACTATTAGGAGGGTAATGGATGTTAGACTACAAGGACATCATTACAAAACATTGCGCATTGGGGATGACTGGTAGCGCAATTGCCGAAACCCTCGGCGTCAGCAAATCGGGGGTAAATGACTTTCTGCGTGCATTCAAGGCGTGCAAAGATTTGAAGTATCCGCTGCCCAAGGGAATCACCAACTACGGCATTGCTGCGGTCGTCTATCCACGGAAACCTACCACTCATGTTGGACGGGATGTCTCCTATGAACTGCCGGATTACGAGGCGGTTTCAAAGGATATGTCTTCCCGGAAGAACATGACCCTCAAGGTTCTCTGGAATCGGTATGTGAAGAAGTGTCGGGACAGCGGTCTAAAGTTCTACTCGTATCGGCAGTTCTG
>SFEG01000040.1 GCA_004558025.1 Clostridiales bacterium | reverse complement strand
CTCGTCATACGTCAGCTCCGTACCGTCGGCAAGCTTCGCGGTCTTGCCCTCAAAGCTGAACCTCTGCTGCCTCTGTTTGAGCAGACCATCGCGGTACTTCTCCGCGTCCTCGTAGTCCATCAGCGGCAGGCTGTCGAGATACTCCTGCGTATACGTCTCGTACTCGCCGTTAATGGACTTCCGCAGCGTCACCTCCGCGCTGTCGCCGTTGTGCATCATGAAGTAGATATCCGGCTCGCCCTTATCGGGTGTCCAGCCCTCGTTGGCGAACTCGGCTACAAACTTAGTCCGGGCAACGGGGATGAAGCCGTACTTAGCGTACTGTCCGACAAGGACTTTGCCGTAGCAGTCGAGCTTTGTGCCGCCGTTTGCTATTGCAGACGGGATGAGCGTTCGGAGTGCGCCTCTTACATTGCTGTTGGGGTTCTTGAACACGCCGATGATATCGCCGTCGGGCGCAACGCCCAAGCCCGTGGCACCGTCTGCCTTCATGAGCAGCTTGACGCCGCGCTCGGCAAGGCTGTCTGCGCTCTGCGGTGTGACCGCCCAGCCGTTGCGGGCGTCGGCATTACGCGCTTTGTCAAGGGCCGATGAAAAAGCGGCAGGCTCATTGGTAAAGTCGTCAAGCTCTACCGATACGCTGCCGCTGTTCTCTATTGACTTGTTATCCTCTCCGCTTAGGCGAACGACTTTAGGGCGCTCAGTATCTCCTCGTCCGTCATTTTTCCCCCGGACAGCCCATCCAGTCGCGCTCCAGCTCCTCCGTCGCCGTCAAGGGTCGCTCCGCTGTCTCTTGCGTCTGCGGTTTGAACACCTGATTGAGTTCCTGCATTTACTGTTCCCTCCTGACTGCTGTTTGATATTCCAGTATACCCTATGCCGCCGGTGTTGTCAACATTATTCGGCTTAAACGCCTCGCTGACCGCCGACTCCGCCTCAAGTGCCTGTGCGTCCTCAAGACCGCGCTGCTGTGCAAGCTCTGTTGAGAGCACCGTGGTCGCGTCAGACTTCCGCTGCTCGACGATCTCAGCCGCCGTTTCGCGAAAGTACCTGCGCAGCTTGGCGGCGGTGAGGTTCTGGGGTATAGGCTTGCCCGTCAGCTCGGCAAACGCGGTAACGCCCTCCATGTCCTTGAGACTGCCTATGCGCTCAAGCTCTCGGTTAGACACAGTGTCACCCGACAGCAACCGGTCAACCACCTCAGCCCGTGCAAGCGCGTCGGTCGTTTCTATGCCCTGCGCCTCAAACGCCTGTGCGGTCGCATTCACTACGGCGGGTTCATTCGCTGAATTTTCACTCTCTGTTTCAGAAGTCTGCGGCTCCTGCGCGTTTTCTGTAGCGGCCCCTGCCGGTCTGAACGCCTCGGCGGGGTTGGACATACTCTCCTGCGCTTTCTGCGGAGCCAGTTCCCGCTCCTCAAGCATGAGCTTGGTAAGCTTGCCTATCTCCGAGTTCTTGATCTCCGCGCCGGTGAGGCTGCTCTTGCCGTCCAGCCGTGCGGCAAGCTCCTCGGCAAGCTTGCGGGTCTTGCTTCCCTCCGCGTACTCGCAAGCGGTCGCTATGGTGTTGAGATATTGCAGGGTGGATTTCTCCTCCCAGCCCACCAGAGTCTCGCGTACCTTCGCAGAGGCCGTCTGAGAGCCTATCGTTACGCCAGCGGTCACGCCGCCGGAGAGAGCACCGGCCGCCGCATCAAGCGCTACCTGACCGAGCCAGTCGAGCATTGCGTGCTTCTGCGCGTCGTTCTCCGACTCGCCCTGCTCAAGGTAGCTTTGCAAGGTCGACGCGTATTCCGAGCGGTCGCCCATGACAACGAGGTCGGAGATAGTGTTAGCCACGCTGGTCAGGGCTTCCTCCGACGCCTCCACTCCGCTTTGCAGGAGTGTCTGCTTTATGGCGTTCTTTACGGTACGGTTCGACGCCGCGTCGCCTATAGCCTTGGCTACGTGCTTTAGGTTTTCTATCGAGGCGTGTTCACCGAACATCTCGGCAGCGCCGTTAAGGAAGCCGAAGCCCAGCGCCTCGGCGTCCGATGCGCCGCGTTCCTTGGCCGAGCGCATGGCGGAGTTCGCCGCAGCGCCGGAGAGCATCAGCTCTGCACTGTTGCCCATGCCGTTGGTGAGCCGCTGTAGCGTGGTCAGACCTCTGGCAGCGTCAGCGGCATTGTCTGCTGTATTGGCGGCCTTGAACACCTTACCGACCATGCCTGTTGCCTTGGACGCGCCGCCCGCGGCAAGGAAGTCCGCGATGCTCATGCCGGTGCCGTACAGGAACGAGCCGACGTCACTCATGTTCCTCGATACCGCCGCCCTCATGTTCTCACCCGAATACGCCAGAGGTGAGTTGTTGTAGTCGAGCGCTCTCTGTTCGCCGGTAAACGCGTCGGCGGGGTTGGTGAGCTTCTGCAAGGCACGATCTGCAAACGCCATGCCCGACAGGAGGTTCGCCGGAACGGAAGCCACGGACGCGCCGACCTTTCCCCAGAACCCGCTGTCCGCTACCGACTGCCAGTACGCCGCGTTCTCATACGCTTTCTTCGCGTTGTTCTGCGACTGTGCATATGCCTTGAGGCTGCTTATCTCCTCGTCTGAGTAGCCCTTGGAGCGGAGATACTTATCCATCCGCTGCACAGCCTTGCGGGCGTTGGACAGCTCACCCGATACGGCCGCAGCCGCGCTGACGGAGTTGCCCTGTAGGTCGTTGGCTATGGTATTGAGGTCTTTACCGTAGCTGCTGTAGAAGTATTTCCTGTAACCCTCATCCCACTTCTCGGCCTCGTCCGCATATGCGCTGTCGCGCAGCGCGTTCTGCACGGCGGTGAGCCTCGCCTTGAGAGCGGAGGTGGCATCGCTGTCCGCGCCAAGTATGCCCGCGCCCTGACGCGCCAGAGCACGGTCGTCATTCTCTGATTTCTCAATCTGTGACTTGAGCTGCTTGGCAAGGCTCTTGAGCTCGTCGGTCGTGTAGTACGAGTACCTGTTGCGCTTGAGCCAGCTCAGCTCCGACAGGTCTACGTTACTGCCGCCCGTCAGCTCGGTTATCGCGCTTTCGATGTCCTTACCCTTGCTGTTAGCGTACTTATTCGGGTACTTGAACCGCTCGTTGAAGTCGTCCTCGTCCTTGAACTGGGAGAAAAAGCTGGTGTAGTCATTGAGATATGACCCGAAATCGCTCTGCTCCTTATCAAGCTCTGTCGTGTCATAGCCTCGTTTCTTAAGCTCTGACAGATACTGCACCGCGACATTATTGCCGCGAGTCAAATCAGACCGCGCACCCTCGCTCATATAGTCCATACCCCGCGAGCGCCAGCCGAGAGCCTTGTTCAGCTCATGGAGGTCGCTGATAAGGGTGTCATCCGATATCGAGCTGAGGTCGGTATTCCGCGTGGTCGTGGTGTTTGCCTTCACCGAGGACTTCGGTGTGCTGAGCTCGGGAACGTCTATATTACTGCGTCTCTGAGAATAGGCAGTCCGTTGGCTTTTAGTCTTGTCGCCAGAAAAATCGCCCGACAGCCCACGCCTCGTGGTCGCGGTCGTAACCTTTTTCGCCTTTGCGTACTCGGTCTCGGTGTGCTTTGCAACCGCCGCTGCAAGAGCCTTTGAGTCACCGTCACCGAAAAGACCGTTATCCTTTTTCTTAGCCATAGTACCTTCCTTAATATCCGTAGTCCGACAGAGACTTGCCGGTCTGCGCTCTGTATTTTGCCCTCAAAATCTCCGCCTGTGCGGGGGTGAGGTTCGGGTTTGTTTTAACGTCGGCCATCCAATCGGCAACGCTGGAATACGTCCTGCCGTTCCACACAATCACACCCTCATCGGGATGACACGTCAGACTGGTGAGCGCGGAGCTCGACGTGCCTGAGCCGTTGCCGTTGAACTGCGGTATGACCTTGCCCGCACTGTCGGAACTTCCCGTATCGCCGCTCGGCGTTTTGCCGCTCGGCGTTTTGCCGCTCGGCGTTTTGCCGCTCGGCGTTTTGCCGCTCGGCGTTTTGCCGCTCGGCGTTTTGCCGCTCGGCGTTTTTACACCTGACCCTCCACCACTCCCGCTGTTATTTGACGATGCCGCGTTCAAAGCGCTGATATACTGCGTTGCCTGTGCCTTGGTTATGCCCATTGCCTGAAGCTGTGTCTCGCTTGGCATTATGCCCGCCGACATCAGGCTCTTGCCCAACTGCGCGTTCCACTGGGTCTGAGACTGGCCGAACTCGGCCTGCCACTGATTATTAGACTGGTTAAACTCGGATTGCCAGCGCTTATTCGACTGGTCAAACTCGTTCTGCCATGTGTGCTTATTCCAGTTAAACTCGTCCTGCCACTGCTGCTTTGAGGTCTGGTACTTCTGCATGTCAAGCGTGGGCGCACCGTTGAGCGTTCCCATAAGCGCCGCCTTTTGCAGCTCGTATTCGGCCTCCCACTGACGTATCGACTCTTGGAACGAGGCAAAGTCCAGCGAGTAGTCCGCGCCCCACTGCTGTAGCTGTGTCAACTGGCTGAGGTAAGTCTGAGCAAGCGACAACAGGTCGTCTGCCTTGCTGAACTCACCCTGCGCACGTAGATCAGCTATCTGTCTTGCGGTATCGGTCGAGAGCTTTGTCTGCGCCTGCGCTACGGCCAGACGGTTCTGCGCGGCCGAGGACTGGATGAGGTTATACTGCTCCTGACCTATGCCGCCTCTGTCGCCCCTCGCCTCGGCGTACAGTGCGGAGTTGTCCAGTCCCTTGCGCTCGTCCTTCGAGACCTGATCGCGCTGGGTCTGGAACTGTAATTGAGCGTCCTCAAGCGCCCTTTGCAGCTCATTCACTCCGCGCTCGACCGCGTAGTCTCGCTTGAGCGCGGACTGCTGTGCCGCCGCTTCGCGCCAGCTGTTGAGCTGCTCTATCATGGAGGACACGAGGTCGTTCGGATTTTGCAGTACATCCGAGTACCTGTAACCGTTACCCGAACCGCCGCTTGAGCCGCCGCTGCTGGCATAGACCACCTGCGGCTGTTCGGTCGGCTGTTCCTTCTGCTCCTGCGTACCGAACAGGTTGGTCTTCTCGTAGTCCAGACCGTCTCCGTCTATCTTGGCGTTGCGCGTCTGCTCAAGCTTACGCGCCGTTTCAAGGTCGCCGTTCTGCACGGCCTGCATCATACCGGCCATGTAGTCAAGCTCTGAATTGTAGCTCTGGCCGTTGTACGTCTTAGAAGCGGACGGGTTATACGCGGCGTGCTCGCGGGTCTGCTGGTAATCGGTTATACCCTCGCCGGATATCTTGGCATTGCGCTGACGTTCGAGCAGCGCCGCTGTCTGCATATCACCTGCGGCGGTTGCCTTATTTATCTCCGCTTGATAGTTAACATCCTTATCGTAATAAGTATTGCCGCTGTTCTGCGTACCGTTCGTGAGATACTGCGAATAATTATTGGTCTTCTGATAAGAGCTGCCCGTCGCGTCTATCTTGGCGTTGCGCTGGCGTTCGGCCATGGCCGCCGAGGTCATATCACCGGCGGCTACAGCGGCATTTATTCGCGCCTGATAATCAACGTCGTTGTCAAAAGAGACCGCGCCGTTGTTGCCGTCATAGGACGACACGGCCTTGATTTTGTCCGCAGCGGAGCTTATCTGCGGAAAATTTGTATTGCTCGCCATTCATTTAGTCTCCTGTCTAAAAGAATAGGGCGGAGTAGCCCCCGCCCGATGTGCCCTCGCTTGTAATTATTCGTCCGCCCTTGGCTTTTCGTACTCCATAGCCTGCTTGCTGTCGCTGACTCCGGCGGTCGTCGGGTCTGTGACTACACCGAGTATAGCCAGCACCGCGAACAGCGCGTTAATCACCGCCGTAAGCTTATCGCCTATGGCCTCAATATGCAGCTCGTAGCCGAACACCGCCGCTACTACCTGCGCGAGCAGAAGCAGCGCGGGGATGAGCGCGAGCCAGAATACCTTGTTTTTAATACGAACCTTCCAGTTGATTTTCATAATTAATCCTCCTGCTGATGCGCCTGTTTATTTATGTACTTATCTAACTTATCTTTTGCGACGGGTACTGTGTGGTTTGCGCCGAGCTGCCCCAGTCCGTCAAGGCAGGCCGACAATGCATAGACTATCAGGGTCAGCTCCTTACGCTCTGT
>SFEG01000009.1 GCA_004558025.1 Clostridiales bacterium | reverse complement strand
AAGAAATTAATTTAAGCTTTTCTTTTCGAAAAACTTGAACCCTTTTCCGGTGCTTATTTTGCATAAGCTGTTCTTACATTATCTAATTTTCAAGGTACACGCGCTCGACCGCTGCGCGGTGAGCTTTTATATATTAGCAGATTCGAGGCGACTTGTCAAGAACTTTTTTCAAAACTTTTTAAGTTTTTCTTTTCGATCTTTTCGGTCATTTCCCGAAGTGCTTAGATAGCATAGCACCGCAAAGTGCAAATGTCAAGGTATTTTTGAAACATTTTCGCATCTTTTTTTAATCGATTTGAAAGTTCTAAATCTTGTGTTTTTTCGCTTGCAAAATCGCAAGATGTACTTTTATAACAAAAGCTGCCGCAATCGGCACGCAGCAGCTTTTGTTCATTATGCTCACTATGCTATAGTGTTTTCCAAAACGCCTATTTCGTCGATCTCACAGCGGACGACGTCGCCGGAGACAAGATATTTCTGCACCGACGGATCCATCCCCAACGCGACTCCGCTGGGCGTGCCTGTTGCAATGACTGTTCCCGCCTTGAGCGTCATTCCCGCCGACAGCTCCTCTATTATATAAGGAATATCGAATATCATCATGCGCGTATTGCTGTCCTGTCGCTTTTCGCCGTTGACATAGCAGCGGATATTGAGCTCGGGCATCGCACCGACAGTGTCGGCCGAGAGGATGCAAGGCCCCATCGGCGTAAAATCGTCAAGGCTCTTGCCGAAGTACCACTGCTTATGGCGCGTCTGAAGATTGCGTGCCGACACGTCGTTGATTATCGTATAGCCGAAAATATACTTCCCCGCATCGGCGGCCTTGACGTTTTTTGCGTCCCTGCCGATAATGACGCCGAGCTCGACCTCGTAATCAAGGCTGTCGCAGATATCAAAATGCCCGTCGATCTTATCTCCCGGTGCAACGGCGCGCTGGAGGCGCTTTGAGAAGTAAACTGCATCGCCGCGCTGAACGTCGAACACCGCGTCGGCACGGGTAGCCTCCTCGACATGATCGCGGTAGTTGAGCCCCAGGCATATAACATCCTGCCGCGGCTCGGGGATGGGCGCTTCAATCTTCACATCGGCAAGAGCTATCGCTTTTGTGTTGTCAGATACCGCAGGCAGCTTACCGCCGAGCTTGTCAATGAGCTCGAGCATGCTTTCGGCCTTGAGGCCGAGCTCGGCTGCCGGGATGACTGCACTTTCGTCGGCAGTCAGCACGCCGGCATGCTCCGCGCCTTTATATTTATATGTAACAAACTTCATATCAAAGAGCCCCCATTATTGAAGAAATTATCTGTCCGACAAAGGGCACGGGCTCTTTCCTTCCGAAATAAGCATTGCGTGCGCCGAGGAAGGCCAGAATAACAAGCAGCATCGTGTTCAGCTTCTTGACCGGCTTGCCGACATAGGGTACAACGCCGATAACACCGTTGAGCATATGCATTACAAGCAGCATCGCAGACTGCTTGGCATGGTACTTCACAAGCTCCGAGCCGCTGTTTTTAATAAGCGAATACAGGAACACAGGGCCGATATAGCCGACTGCCGCGAGGTCGCGCTCTTTGAATTCGTCGGGAATCTTATCATTCTCGTTCATTTCGGGGCTTGCCGCATCGAAAGCTTCCTGCATATATTTAAGTATCGGATTATCCATGAAGCTGTCTCCCGCGTCGGGTTTCCAGCCGCAGGAGAGGCAGACCTTGCCGCCGTCAGGGATATATGTTCCGCATCTTGGGCATTTGTTCATACTTCTCACCTTTCTATGTACGGCGCTGCGGCGCCGGTTACTGTTATTTTATTATTATCACTAATTTAAGTCAAGCGCAAAATATATGGCTGCCGATCGTGAGCATCTGCGGGCGCGACCATATCCATTTGCTTGTTGCGGTGGCAGGGTTAAAATAATATATCGCGCCGCCGGTCGGATCTGAACCGGCAAGAGCCTCGCGGGCAGCGCGGTAGGCGCTGTCGGCAATGGGCTGATCGAACTGTCCGTCATAAAGGCATGAGAACGCCCCGCTCTGGTATATGACACCCGAGAGTGAATTCGGGAACGAGGGGTGATCGATGCGGTTTAAGACCACCGCGCCGACCGCGACCTGGCCGATATACGGCTCGCCGCGCGCCTCGGCGGAGATCAGCCTCGCCAGGAGATACACATCGCCCGAAGAAGTCGAGCCGGAGCCGGATTGCTCATAGATGCCGAGAGCGGCGAGGGTCTTATCCCCTGCCTGACCGTCGGCTGTCAGCCCGTTGGTTCGCTGAAAGTATTTGACCGCGTGCTCGGTCGCGCTGCCGTATATGCCGTCTACGCTGCCGCTGTAGTAGCCCCAGCTTTTAAGGCGTGTCTGTATCTGCGTAACCGTTGCGCCGGACGAGCCGCGCTTGTAAAGCGCAGCATCCGCCGACTGAGCAAGCGCGATTATGAGAATGTTCACCGCGAATATCAGTGCGACGGCGAGGATTATTTTCTTGTGCTTAACGCTCATGCTTATCACTCCGATGGCTTTTTTCGTATTTTGCCCCGTTCGGTGATTTTTATGCAAAAAAGCTCCTGCCATTACGAGCAGGAGCTTTTGAGTTTTGAAAGATATCAGTTCTGCACCTTGATGATGTGGCGCGGGCAGATGTCGGAGCAATGTCCGCACTGAACGCACTTGGAAACATCGATGCGGGCGAGATTATCCTTGATGACGATTGCGTCTGCAGGGCACTCACGCTGGCACTTCATGCAGCCGATACAGCCTTCGTCGCAGATCTTCATGACGGCAGCGCCCTTATCGCAGCTGGAGCAAGCGACGAGAACGTGCTGGTCATAGGGAACAAGCTTGACTATCTTCTTCGGGCATGCGTCGACACATGCGCCGCAGCCGACGCACTTTTCGCGGTCGACCTTTGCAACGCCGTCAACGATGCTCATCGCGCCGAACTGGCAGGCATTTGCGCAGTTGCCGAGGCCTATGCAGGCAAATCGGCAATCCATGTTGCTCTTGCCGCCAAACAGCATTGCAGCCTGGCAGTTCTGGGGTCCCTTGTAGTTAAAGCGCTTGGAAGCGTGGCCTTCGGTGCCCGAGCAGGGAACGAATGCGACCATCTTTTCCACATCGCCTGCGGAAACGCCCATGATCTCAGCGATCTTTGCCGCCGCTTCGGGGCCTGCGGCAACGCACTTGTTAACAGGAGCCTCACCCTTTGCTACCGCAGCGGCATAGCCGTCACAGCCGGGGAAGCCGCAGCCGCCGCAGTTCGCGCCGGCCAGGCACTCACGGACCTGCTCCTGCTTTGGGTCAACTTCGACGTGGAAGATCTTCGATGCGAACGCGAGGATCGCGCCGAACACAGCGCCGAGAACACCGAGAACGATAACACCGTAAATTACTAATTGCATATCATCGTCCCCCTTAACCAAAAATCTTCATGCCGCTGAAGCCCATGAAGGCCAGAGCGAGCAGCGAAGCGGTGACAAGGCAGATCGGGAAGCCCTCAAAGCTTTTCGGATACTCTGCAAACTCAACGCGCTCACGCACGGAAGCAAACAGAACGATAGCCAGCAGGAAGCCGAGGCCGCCGGTGATGCCGTAAACGGTGGACTCGAGGAAGTTGTACTTATTCTGAACGTTCAGAAGAACAACGCCGAGAACCGCGCAGTTGGTGGTGATAAGGGGCAGGTAAATGCCCAGTGCCGAGTACAGCGAGGGGATCGACTTCTTCAGGAACATCTCGACGAACTGAACCAGCGCGGCGATAACCAGGATGAAGGTCAGCGTCTGAAGGAACGCAAGGCCGAGAGGCATGAGGACATACTCATTGACTACCCAGCAGATAGCGGACGCAAGACCCATAACGAAGGTAACCGCGAGACCCATGCCGACAGCGGTGTCGACCTTGCTCGAGCAGCCGAGGAACGGGCAGCAGCCGAGGAACTGCGAGAAGATGAAGTTGTTTATGAGTATTGCGCCGAGGGAGATGGAAAGAATACTTGTAAGCATTACTTATTTCCCTCCTTTTCTTTCTTTTCGGCAGACTTGCGCAGAGCATACTGCATAAGCGCGATCAGACAGCCGAGGGTAAGGAAGCCGCCAAAGGGCATGGTCAGGAGCTTTGCACCGAACTCTTCGGGGAAGATCTGCAGGCCGTTGCCGGTACCGATGCCGGAAACGGTGTTGATGATGCCCTTGCCGAAGGAGCCGGAACCGAGGAACTCACGGATGACGCACATGATGGTGAGAACGATGGTGTAGCCAAGGCCCTGGAAGATACCGTCGAGAGCGGAAGCGCCGATGCTGTTTTTCGCAGCAAACGCCTCTGCGCGGCCGATGATGATGCAGTTGACGACGATCAGGGGGATGAACACGCCGAGGGATTCGCTCAGCGCGGGAACATATGCCTGAAGCAGAAGGTCAACGATCGTGACGAAGCCTGCAATGATAACGACGAACACTGCGATACGGATGTCATTCGGGATGACCTTGCGCATTGCGGAGATAACGACGTTGCAGCAGGTGAGGATGATAAGTACGGATATGCCCATGCCGATGCCGTTGAAGAACATCGTGGTGATAGCCATGGTCGAGCACATACCGAGAAGCTGAACCAGAACGGGGTTATTGGTAATAAGGCCGTCCTTGAACTGTTTTTTAATATTCATGTCTGACCTCCTTAACCCAGCGTGCCGACAGCTTCGATAGCCGCGCCGACTGCCGTGCAGACTGCACGGGACGTGATGGTAGCGCCGGTGATGGCGTTGATCTGGCCGCCGTCCTTGGTGACCTTGGCCTGATCGGCCGAGAGACCTGCGAACTGATCCTTGAACTCGGCGTTGCTGGCCTTGGAGCCGAGGCCGCTGGTCTCGGAGCTGGAGATGATCGAGATGCCGTTGCAGCTGAGATCGGCGTTGACGCCGACTGCGACGGTGATCATGCCCTGCGAGCCGGATACTTCGGCTTCAACGATCCAGTCGCCGTTATTGGTCTTATAGACCTTGGTGACCTCGCTGCGGTCGCCGCTGTAATCAACGGGTTCGTAGCTGTCAAAGCTCATGACCGTGCTGTAGGCCTCTGAGGTCTTTTTCTCGTTATACAGTCTGATGGGCTCTTCGGTGACCATGTTGGTCAGGCCGAGGATGCCTGCGACTATTGCGGAGACGAGGAACAGAATGAGGGTAAGCTTTACTATCTTATTCATTATGCTTTCGCCTCCTTTGCTGCCTTTTTCGCTGCCTTGAGGTCTTCCTTTGTGACGCCGAACTGACGGCCGCGGGTGCCCTTATCGATCGCCCATGCGCACAGGTTCATGATAAGAATTGCGAAGGAAACGCCCTCGGGGAAGCCGCCGAAGTAACGGATCAGAACAGTCAGAGCGCCGCAGCCGAAGCCGAACAGCAGCTGACCGTTGAGCGTTACGGGGCTGGAGGAGTAATCGGTCGCCATGAAGAAGGCGCCGAGCAGCAGACCGCCGGACAGGAGGTTATAAAGCATCCAGTCGACGTTCGAGTAACCGTTTCTCGGGAAAATGAAGGTCAGGATGGCGACGGTGCCGATGAAGGCAACGGGGATGCGCCAGTTGATGACCTTGCGGATGAGCAGGTATGCACCGCCGATGAGCAGTGCGAGCGCGCTGATCTCGCCGATGGAGCCGGGCATGAAGCCGAGGAACATATCGCCGAAGTTGAAGCCTGCGGCAGCAACATCGCCGCCCCCCTTGAGGATGCTCAGCGGAGTTGCCATGGTGATGGCGTCAGCCTCGACAACGAGCTTGCCGAGAGCCTTGGGAACTGCCCAAGTCGTCATGGTAGCCGTCCACGAGAAGAACAGGAACGCGCGTCCCGCCAGCGCGGGGTTAACAAAGTTTTTGCCGATGCCGCCGTAAAGCTGCTTTACGATGACGATGGCAAAGAACGTGCCGATGACGGGCATCCACAGGGGAGCGTCAACGGGCAGGCACAGCACCAGCAGTATGCCGGTGACGCATGCGGAAAGATCGTTTATCGAGCTGGGCTTTTTCATGAGCTTGCGGTAGCCCCACTCGAAGAAAACTGCCGACGCAACGCTTATAGCGAGCAGCGCCAGGACCTTAAAGCCGAACTGATACACCGCAAATGCCATTGCAGGCACAAGCGCGATGATAACATCGAGCATTATGCGCGAGGTATCGGTCTTGGTCCTTACCTGAGGCTGATAGGAAGCGTCAAACGTATACTCTTTTGCTTTCACTTTTTCTCGGCCTCCTTTGCAGCAGCTTCCGCTCTTGCCTTCTCTTCGGCTGCCTTGGCAGCGAACAGGAGCTTGGCGGTCTTGAACGAGTGGGTCAGCGGCATTCTGCCGGGGCAGTTATACGAGCAGCTGCCGCACTCGAAGCAGTCAAGAATGTGGTACTTCTTCATGTTCTCGAAGTCGCCCTTCTTGAAGTATGCGTACATGTAAACGGGCTCAAGTCCCATGGGGCATACGGTGATGCACTTGCCGCAGCGTATGCAGGTGGGATTTTCGACGGTCCTGTCCTCTTCCTCAGTGAAGAACAGGATACCGGCCGTACCCTTGATGTTTACAGCGTCGATGTTCGTTGCGATAAGTCCCATCATAGGTCCGCCGAGAACTATCTTCTTGGGGGTCTTGACGAAGCCGCCGCACTGCTCGACGATGTAGCGGAAGGAGGTACCTACGCGGCACTGCAGGTTGTAGGGCTTATTGATGGCGGAGCCACCGACGGTGAGGATACGCTCAAAGCAGGGAATGCCGAGATAGCATGCCTTGTAGATAGCGTACGCAGTCTGGGTGCTGATAACGTTGCAGCCGACGCCTGCGGGCAGTCCGCCGGGCTTGACCTCGCGGTTCGTTATAGCCTTGATCTGCATTTTCTCCGCGCCCTGGGGGTACTTGACCTCTTCGGGCACGATCTCAACGCCGTACTGAGCCGGGTTCTTGGAATTGAGAAGCTCGATAGCGTCCATCTTGTTCTTCTCAATACCGTAATATGCCTTGTCCAGTCCGCTGGCTATGCGTGCAAGCTCGATGCCCTTTAGGAGCTCTTCGGGATGCAGCTTCATAGTCCAGTGGTCGCCGTTAAGGTAAGGCTCACATTCCGCGCCGTTGATAATAAGAGTGTCGACCTTACCGAGGCCGCCTCTGATCTTGAAAGCGGTGGGGAACATTGCGCCGCCCATGCCGACGATGCCTGCTTCGCGCAGACGGCCGAGGATGGCTTCCGGATCCTTGAGCTGCTCCTCGGTCAGGGGAGCGAGATCCGTGCAGGGGGTATCCTGGTAATCGTTTTCGATAACGATAGCCGGGATCATATCGCCCAGAGGATGGGGTCTGGGCTCGATCGCTATGACCTTGCCGGAAACGGGAGAATGCACCGGGGCGGAAACAGGCGCGGGATTGTCGCCTATCTTCTGACCCATCGTTACATAATCGCCGACCTTGACTATAGGCTGGCAAGGTGCGCCGATGTGCTGTGCCATCGGGATAACGACCTGGGGCGGCGGGGTAATGACCACGACAGGCTCTTCAGGAGCCTTCATGTAATCAGGATGTACGCCACCGCGGAACTTATAGGGCATTTACATCACCTCTCTAATTTATGCAATCTTAAATATAGCATAAACTATGTTTTGTGTCTACAATCAATGACTCGATTTTCGTGGAATTTTTGTGATTTTTGGCGCTTTATCATGACAAATGATTAACAACTGCACATATTTTAACGCAATTTTTGCTTCTTGTGGTTTAATTGTCAATATTCGATCTGCATTTGCACTTTGTTAAATTTGGGGCTTATCAAACGTCCGTTTATGCTGTATTATATATACATATATAATTAATTGGAGGTTCTGCCATGCTTACTCAATGGGGCGAAAAGCTCGATAAGAACAATGTGCTCCCGGAATACCCCCGTCCGCAGATGCGGCGCGAGTCGTTTATAAATCTCAACGGCCTGTGGGACTATGCCTTCACGGCCGCCGGCGAAAAGCAGCCGGATAAGTGGGAGGGCAGGATACTCGTCCCCTTCTCCCCGGAATGTGAGCTGTCAGGCGTCGGGCGCGTTCTGAGACCCGACGAGTATCTGTGGTACAGACGCGACTGGGCAAAGCCCGAGCTTCCCGACGGGCACCGCGTCATCCTGCATTTCGGCGCGGTTGATCAGAGCTGCACTGTGTACATAAACGGTCTGCGCGCGTATCGCCACAATGGCGGCTATCTGCCGTTTGAGTTTGACGCGACAGGCTTTCTTTCAAAGGACATAAACGAGATATCGCTGAGCGTGCGCGATCTGAGCGACACCTCGTATCACTCGCGCGGCAAACAGAAACTCAAGCGCGGCGGCATATGGTACACCCCGCAGAGCGGCATATGGCAGACCGTTTGGGCCGAGTGCATTCCGCACGACTGCATAAGGCAGCTGCACATAACCCCGGATTTCGACAACGCCTGCGTCAAGGTTCGCGCCGACACCGTCGGCGACAGCCGTGCCTACGCCATATTCGGCGGGCAGCAGTATCAGCTCCCCGCGACTATTCCCGTTCCCGATTTTGAGCCCTGGTCGCCGGAAAACCCCAAGCTCTACGATTTTGCCGTCACCTGCGGCGAGGACAGGGTCGAAAGCTACTTCGCCATGCGCAAATTCTCCGTCGAGTCCGACTCAAAAGGAGTAAAGCGTCTGTTTTTAAACGGCAGGCCCTATTTCCACAACGGTCTGCTCGATCAGGGCTACTGGTCGGACGGAATGTACACCGCGCCGTCTGACGAAGCGCTCATCTTCGATATCCGGACCGCGAAGGACATGGGCTTCAACATGCTGCGCAAGCACATAAAGATCGAGCCCCTGCGCTGGTATTATCACTGCGACAGGCTCGGCATGCTCGTCTGGCAGGACATGATAAACGGCGGCGGCAGCTATAACCCGGCCGTGATCTCCGCTCCCCTTGTCACGGGCATACACCTGAGCGATAAAAATTACAAGCTTTTCGTGCGCGAGAATCTCGAGGGGCGGGTCGAATACGAATCGGAGCTTAACGAGATGATAGAGCTTCTGTATAATTGCCCGTGCATCGCCATGTGGGTACCGTTTAACGAGGGCTGGGGTCAGTTTGACGCGGCTCGTATCGCCGAGAAGATCGCAAATATCGACCCGACGCGCACGATCGACCACGCCTCCGGCTGGCACGACCAGAAGATCGGCGAGACAAAGAGCCTGCATGTTTACTTCAAAAAGTACAATTTCAAGCCCGATAAGCTCGGCCGCGCGGTCATGCTCACGGAGTTCGGCGGCTACAACTTCCGCTGTAAAGATCACAGCTTCGGCAGCGTCGATTTCGGCTACAAAAAGCTCAAGAGCGAAAAGGATCTGCAAAAGGCTCTTGAGAAGCTCTACAACGAGCAGATAAAGCCCGCCTACGAGCAGGGGCTCGCCGCTGCGGTATACACCCAGCTGAGCGACGTGGAGGAGGAAGTCAATGGCCTCATGACATACGACCGCAAAGTGGTGAAGCTGCCGCCCGAAACCATGCGAATAATCGTAAATGTGGAGTAAATATTACATGAAGCTCCGTATTCGTGATCTGCGCGAGGATCATGATCTTACACAGCAAAGGGTCGCTGAAATTTTAATGTGCGATCAATCGTTATACTCAAAATATGAGCGCGGCGAGAGATCTCTTCCTCTTGAGCTTGCCGTAAAGCTTGCTGATCTGTACAACGTCAGCCTTGACTATCTCGTCGGCAAAGAATATTCAAAATGAGCAGCCAAAACGGCTGCTCATTTTTTGCAATTTAAGTTTACATAACGCAAAACACAGCTATTGTAATACACGGCTTGCTGTGGTAAAATGGTGAAAAATTATTGCTGACGGAGGTCAGAAAAAATGGCTAAGATAAAGGGTGAATCCGAACTTACCTTCATGGAGGCCGCGAGCATAATCGTCGGCCACGGCGTCGGCGCGGGCATATTGTCCGTTCCGTATCTCGCGGCGCACAATAGCTTCCGCGAAACGATACTCATTCTGCTCATAGGCTACGCCGTGGCGCTCGTTCTTCATTTTCTCATAGCAGAGCTGAGCCTCAACAACGACGGCGCACAGTTTGTAAAATGCTTCGACGCGGAGCTTTTCTCCGGAAAAATAAAGACGATTTTCACGTGGACGGCCTTTATTCTGCTGGGCGTTTCGGTCATCGTGAACGTCAGCGCCTTCCTCACGGGCGCTGCGGCAGTGTTCAGAAACTGGTTCGGTCTGCCCGATATCGTCGGCATGCTGATATTTTACGTTCTCGGTGCGGGAGTCGTATTCGTTGGCATGAAGCTCGTAGGAATCTGCGAGAAGATCGCGGTGTTTTCCATGGTCGGCGTTGTCGGCATCTTGCTTGTCGCAACACTTCTGCGCGATGTGAGCCCCCTCCCCACCGGCTGGCAGGGCTTTAATAACGCGCTGGCACTGTTCGGCATGGTCTCTTTCTCGCTGTCAGCCGTTATGAGCACGCCGCAGGTCGTAAAGGGACTCAATGGCAACGCAAAGCGCATCCGTGCGGCTATCGCAACGGGTCTCGGCATTAACCTTGCGCTCATTTTCATCATAACGCTCATGACCCTGCTCGGTGCGGGCAGCGATATCTCCGAGGACGGCGCGCTGGTCGATCTTTCGCGTCATCTCGGCGGCTGGGTCGCCATAGTCGGCTACATATTCACGCTCCTGGCGCTTGCTACCTCTTTCTGGGCCAACACACTGAACCTGCGCGATATCGTCGGTGAGCAGACCGGCTGGAGCAAAAACCTCTGCTGGCTTCTGGCCTCCCTGCCCTGCCTCGTGCTGGCTCTGTTCGGTGTCAGTAGCTTTGTAGGCTTTACGCGCTTTGCGAGTATCATTCAGATCGTCACCGGCATCGGCATAATCATAGCCTACAACCGCTCGCGCAAGCGCACCGGTGCCTCCCCCATCTGCGGAAAATTCGGCTCGCTGGTATTTCAGATACTCGTCATCGCGTTTTCGCTGCTCTCGAGCGTCGGCGCTGTCCTCCCGGTAAACTGACATGAATAAAAAGTATTTACTGGCCGCGATACTGCCGTTTGCGGTATGGGATGTTTATAAATACATCTTTGCGCGCCGCCGCCCGCCGCTGCTCAATACGCTGCTGGATAAGAAAACACACTGCCCTGAATACTATGTCTGGCGCGACGAGCGTGCGGAAGCTTTGGAGAGCAAGGTGCATCTTTGCTATACGATACAGTCAGAGCGCGGCGAGACCCTGCAGGGCTTTTATTTCCCCTGCGGCAAAAAATTCGGCAAAAAGATCGCGTTTATCGTCCACGGCTATCACTCCGAGCACGCGGAGACTGCCGGCATGCTTCACGAATATTACCACAGCCGCGGCTTTGATATCTTCTGCCCGGACAACACCGCGTCCGGTCTCTCGGACGGCAGCTGGTTCGGCTATGACGTTTTTGAAAGCGCCGACTGCCTGAAGTGGCTGGGCTTTTTGGAAAACGAGTTTGGCGGCGATATTCAGATAATTCTGCACGGCTTTTCCCTCGGTGGGGCGACGGTCATGAAAATGAGCGATCGCGTTCCCGATACCGTGAAATTTATAGTTGAGGACAGCGGCTTTGTCGACGCGCGTCCCATACTGCGCTCGCAGCTCGGGCTCGCCTACGGGCTGATTGACAAAATGAACGAGCACATCGCGGGCTACAGCCTTGATGATACCGACGTGACAGGAAACCTCGCTCACGCAAAATGCCCGATGCTGTTTGCCCACGGCATGGACGATCCCACCGTTCCGTTTGAAAACGCGCCGCACGCATTTGATGCCTGCCCGAACGAAAAGGACTGCCTTTTCACCGAGGGCACTCGGCATATAGAGACGATGTTCACAAGCGGCGCGGCATACGCGGCGAAAATAGACGCTTTTATCACAAAATATATTAAATGAAGGTCTGAATATGGATTATAAACAGTCACTTGAATACATTAACGGCACCTCGTGGAGAGGCTCGCGCCTTGGGCTCGAGCGCATAACGGAGCTGCTTGCGCGGCTCGGCAATCCGCAGTCGGAGCTCAAATTTGTCCACGTCGCCGGAACAAACGGCAAGGGCAGCATCTGCGCGATGCTCGCCTCCGTCATGCGCAGAGCGGGCTTCAAAACAGGGCTTTACACCTCGCCGTATCTCAGCCGCTTCAACGAGCGCATGCAGATAAACGGCAAGCAGATAGAGGATAATGTACTCGCAGAGATCGTTACGGAGATAAAGCGGCATGCAGACGCCATGGACGATCACCCGACGGAGTTTGAGATGATGACCGCCGCCGCGCTGCGCTGGTTTGCCGATTCCGGCTGCGAGATAGTCATTCTCGAGGTAGGCCTCGGCGGAAGATACGACGCGACGAACGTCATCCCCTGCCCCGAATGCTGCGTCATCGCCAACATCGGCCTTGACCACACGGCCATTCTCGGCGGAACTCTGTCCGAGATAGCCTACGAAAAGGCCGGTATCATCAAATACGGCGCTGCGGTCGTCATGTATCAGCAGTACGGTGAAACGATGGAAGTCGTGCGCGAGGTCTGCCGCGAGATGAGCGCAGAGCTGTATGTTCCCGATTTTGACGATATAAAAGTCGAGTTTGACTCCATAGACGGTCAGGTGTTTTCCTACGGCGGCGCAAGCTACGCGATACCGCTTTTGGGTGAGCATCAGCTGCACAATGCGGCAACGGTGCTCGAAACATTGAATGTTCTGCGCGAGCAGGGCTGGGATATCGACGATGAGGCTGTCGAGGCGGGACTTTACTCAGTCGCGTGGCCGGCGCGGTTCGAGGTCCTGCACACGGACGATCCCTGGTTCGTGCTCGACGGAGGACACAATCCGCAGTGCGCGGCCGCTCTGCGCGAATGCCTGGAGCACTACTTCCCGTATCAGAAGCGCGTCGCGCTCGTCGGCGTTTTTAAGGATAAGGACTATAAGGCTATCGCCGCAACGCTTGCGCCGCTGTTTGACGCCTGCGTGTGCGTAACGCCGAACTCCGAGCGTGCGCTCCCGGCCGAGGAGCTTGCCGAGCTCTTCCGCGGAAGCTGCCGTGAGGTCTGCACTGCCGATACCGTTGAGGACGGCGTCGACCTTGCGCGTGATATCGCGCAGGAGCAGGACGCGATGGTCTGCGCCTTCGGCTCGCTGTACATATGCGGGCAGATACGCGCGTGCTTCGGGCTTAAGTGAGGTGACGATATGAGGATAATGGGTATAGATTACGGCGACGCGCGCACGGGGCTTGCCGTCTCGGACGCGATGAACATCCTCGTCGGCGAGGCATGGACGGTGAATCAGTGGGATGCAAACGCGCTGGCAGACGAGATAGTGCGCGAGGCAAAGTCGCGCTCGGTCGAGCGATTTGTGCTCGGGCTGCCGAAAAATATGGACGGCACGGAGGGCGCGAGGGCGGAAAAATGCCGCGAATTTGCCTTGCTTTTAGAGAGCAAGACCGACATTCCCGTCGTCATGTGGGATGAGCGCCGCAGCAGCGTCGAAGCGCACGCGATACTCCATGCAAACGGCAAAAAAGAAAGAAAGCACCGCAAGACCGTTGACGCGGTCGCGGCAAGTCTCATTCTCGAGGGCTACCTCGGAACATTATAATAAAAATCACAAAAAATCCTCGAAGCAGAGCTTCGAGGATTTTTCATATCTATCGTTCTTCCCGGAAATACGCAAGGCCAAGCGCCGCAGGGGGCTCGTTCTCGCGTTTTTTGCGCATGGACACAACGACCAGCACGATGATGGTGACAAGATACGGGAGCATCTTGTAAAGCTCCATCATGTAAAGCTGCGTTCCGGCCGGAATGTACAGATACACGATGTACAGGCCACCGAAGAGTATCGACGCGATGATCGCAAGATTCGGTCTCCAGATCGAGAAGATGACCAGCGCGATGGCAAGCCAGCCTCTGTCGCCGAAGGCATCGTTTGACCATACACCGCAGGCGTAATCCATGACGTAATACAGGCCGCCGAGGCCTGCGATCATGCTGCCGACGCAGGTGGCAATGTACTTATAGCGATTAACGTTTATTCCGGCAGCGTCCGCTGTCGCGGGGCTCTCGCCGACGGCGCGCAGGTTGAGGCCGACGCGGGTCTTCTTTATGACGTAAGCCGTTATGACGGCGATTATGACCGAGGCATAGGCAAGAAAGCCGTAGCTCAAAAACATTTTTCCGAACCAGCCGAGGCTGTCGGCAAAGGGAAGCGACTTGCTGAACACCTTGCTTGTAGCCGACAGGGCGATGGAGGGCACCTCAGCATCGGTGAGTTTTATTAGCGATCCGCCGAAGAAGTTTCCGATGCCGATGCCGAAGGTGGTCATTGCAAGACCGGTGACGTTCTGGTTAGCTCTGAGCGTTACGGTCAGGAAGCAGTACAGCAGGCCCATGAGCAGCGAACCGAGCAGGCAGGACAGAACGGGAATGAGTATTGCAAGGAAGCTGTTGAGTTCAGCTGTCGACTGCTCATACAGAAAAGCACCGATAACGCCGCATATGCCGCCGACATACATTATGCCGGGGATACCAAGGTTGAGGTTGCCGGATTTTTCGGTTATGATCTCGCCCGTGCCGCCGAAGAGCAGAGGCACGCCCTGCATTACGGCGCGGGGAAAGAATGATGTTATGTCAAACATTTTCAGCGCTCTCCTTTCCTGCCGCCTTGCGGAAGCTTATCTTGTAGCTTATAAAGAACTCACAGCCGATGATAAAGAACAGGATAAGGCCGGTGAGGATATCCGAAAACGAGTGGTTAAGGCCGAAGTTCGTGGATATCGCGCTTGCGCCCTTATCGAGGAAGGCAAGCAGCATGCTCGCAAAGATCATTATAATGGGATTGAATTTTGCAAGCCAGGAGATCATGACCGCCGTAAAGCCGCGGCCGCCCGAGAGCGAGGTCGACAGCGTATGGTCGGTTCCGGAGACGAGCAGGAAGCCGACGAGGCCGCAGATAGCGCCCGACAGTAGCATAGTGCGGATAATGACCTTTTCGACCTTTATACCGACATAGCGCGCTGTGCGCTCGCTTTCACCGACGACGGTGAGCTCGTAGCCGTGCTTTGAATAGTTAAGGTAAATGTACACCAAAACGGTCAGGGCAAGTATGACCAAAACATTGAGCATATACTTATTGCCGCCGACCTGCGGGAGCCAGCCGATCTGCGTGCTCTGATTTATGATGCCGATCTGCCCCGCGCCCTTGGGAACCTCCCAGATGATAACGAAAAATGCAACGAGCTGAGTCGCGACATAGTTCATCATCAAGGTAAACAGCGTCTCGTTAGTGTTCCACTTTGCCTTGAAAAACGCCGGGATGCCGCCCCATATCGCACCCGCAGCGATGCTGGCGACCGCGCTTATCGCGATGAGCAGTCCGTTAGAGACCGTGTCGGCCAGGCAGATCATGCACGCTGCTGCCGCAAGGCAGCCCACGAGGATCTGACCCTCGCCGCCGATGTTCCAGAATTTCATCTTGAACGCCGGAGTTACGGCAAGCGATACGCCAAGCAGTATTGCTGTATTCTGTGCAAATATCCAGACCTTACGCTCGCTTCCGAAGGAGCTGTCTATCATTGTGGCGTAAACCTGAATGGGGTTTTCGCCCGTGACGGTCATGGTGACTATCGCGCAGACTACAAGCGCAATAACTATCGCCAGAAGGCGGATGCCCCAGGCCTTGTACCACGGCAGTGCGCCGCGCTTAACGATATGCAGCAGCGGCTCTCTGTTATTATTCTTCATCGGCCTTCTCGCCTCCCAGCTTCGTCATCATCAAGCCGACCTCGCGCTTTTTTGCGCCGCGGCCGGGAACTATGCCGCTGACCTTGCCGCCGCACAGGACAAGTATCCTGTCGCACAGCTCGAGCAGCACGTCGAGATCCTCGCCGACGTATATTACGGCGACGCCCTTCTGCTTCTGGCGGTTTATAAGATCATATATCGTATAGGACGAATTGATATCAAGTCCGCGCACGGCGTAGGCCGTGAGCAGCACCGTCGGTGCGGAGGCTATCTCGCGTCCGACGAGCACCTTCTGAACATTGCCGCCGGAGAGTCTGCGCACCGGTGTGCTTATGCCGGGAGTTACGACCTCAAGCTCGTCAACAACGTTTTCCGCGAGCTTGCGGGGGGCTTTTCTGTCGGTAAATATGCTCTTGCCCTTCCTGAACGAGCGGAGCATCATATTATCGCCGAGATCCATATTCGCGACAAGTCCCATACCGAGCCTGTCCTCGGGAACGAAGGACAATACAACGCCGAGATCGGCTATGGAAAGCGGATCCTTGCCGAGGAGCTCTTCCTTTTCACCGTCATCCTTTATATAGCTCACGCTGCCGCTCTCGGTCGGCTGAAGGCCGGCGATCGCCTCGAGCAGCTCCTTCTGGCCGCAGCCGGAGATGCCTGCTATGCCGAGTATTTCGCCGCTGTTGGCGGTAAAGGATACATCGTCAAGCTTGACGATGCCGTCTATGCTGCGCACAGTGAGGTTTTTGACCTCGATCCTCGGCTTCGGATCGACGGGGTCGGGGCGGTCTATATTCAGCTCGACCGCATGGCCGACCATCATGTTGGTCATTTCCTGGGCGTTTGTGTTCTTTGTCGGCATATCGCCGATGAACTGACCGTGGCGCAGAACGGCGACGCGGTCGGAAAGCTCCTCGACCTCGTGCATCTTGTGCGTTATTATAACGATCGCCTTGCCCGCGTCACGCATGTTGCGCAAAACAGCGAAGAGCTTATCGGTCTCCTGCGGAGTGAGCACCGCCGTCGGTTCATCGAGGATGAGGATATCCGCGCCGCGATAGAGGACCTTTACTATCTCGACGGTCTGCTTCTGCGAAACGCTCATCTCGTAAATATGCTGGTCGGGGTCGACGTCAAAGCCGTAAGCGTCGCAGATCTCGCGGATCTTTTTTGCCGCTGCCTTGAGGTCGAGCTTGCCCTTACCCTCGAGACCGAGGATGATATTCTCCGTCGCCGTGAGAACGTCGACGAGCTTGAAGTGCTGGTGGATCATGCCGATGCCGAGGTTGAGCGCATCCTTGGGGGAGCGTATGACGACCTCTTTATCGTCGATGAATATCTCGCCCTCGTCGGGGAAATAGATGCCCGAGAGCATATTCATGAGGGTGGTCTTGCCCGATCCGTTCTCGCCGAGAAGCGCAAGTATCTCGCCTCTGTATATATCGAGCCAAATCTTGTCGTTAGCTTTTACCGTGCCGAAGGATTTACTTATGTTTCGCATCTTCACGGCGGCGTTTTTATTATCCATCTCGTATCCCCCGATGTGTAATAGTGGCTGCGCAGGAAAAAGCGCGAATGATTTCATGCTCTTTCCTGTGCGGCCGAATAAGCTGACGAGAGCCGAACCCCTGCCGCCCGTCAGCTTAAGTGGCTAAAGGAAGCTCCGTATGCGCGGAGCTTCCTTTTGATTTAATGTTGCTTATTCGGTATATCAGCTGCCGAAGTTGGTGTCTAGCAGGTTGATGCCGTCGATCTGAACGTCAAAGTAAGGAGCGGAGCGGTAGGTCGACTCGAGGAATGCGCCGTCCTTTACGACCTCGGTGTCTGCGGTGTAATCCTTATCAGTGTCGACGTCTGCCATGTAGCTGTCAAGCTGCTTGCCTTCCACAGTGAAGGTGGTGATGTCGAATACCTTCAGGCTGCCGTCTTCAAGCTTTGCCTTTGCCTCGGCGATAGCGTCTGCGGTACCTGCGGCTGCTGCCTTCTCGTTAACGTCGGTCAGGACAACGGAGTCGGTCTTCAGGGTGCCGGTCCAGTCGGTGTCGATGGTCTCGCCGTTCATGACTGCCTTGATTGCGTACTCGTAGTAAGGAGTCCAGTCGATGCGGGAGGAAACGATAAAGGTGTTCGGGCAAGCGGAAACGGTGCTGCCGTTGTAGGAAACGTTGGGAACGCCTGCGGTCTCGCATGCAGTGGGAGCGCCCATGGAGTCGGCGTGCTGGCTGATGAGCTTGCAGCCGTTCTTGATGAGGGTGTTGGCTGCTTCCTTCTCTGCGGTCTCATCGTACCAGGAACCGGTGAAGGTTACGTCCATGGTGACGCTGGGGCATACAGAGCGTGCGCCGAGGAAGAAAGAGGTGTAACCGGAGATAACTTCTGCGTAGGTGAATGCGCCGACATAGCCCATCTTTGCCTCGTCTGCGGTGAAGTCGCCGTTTGCGATCATCTCATTGAGCTTGAGGCCTGCTGCGATACCTGCAAGGTAGCGGCCTTCGTAGATGGAAGCGAATGCGTTGTGGTAGTTGGAAAGGTTCTCGGTGTGAGCGAGAGTGCCGGTGGAGTGGCAGAACTGAACATCGGGGAACTCTTTTGCTGCCTCGATGATGTAGGACTCGTGGCCGAAGCTGTCGGCGAAGATGATGTTGCAGCCCTCTTCAGCAAGCTCTGCGGCTGCGTCGTAGCACTTCTGATCTTCGGGGATGTTCTTTTTGAAAACATACTCGACGCCGAGGTTCTTGCATGCAGCCTCTGCTGCGTTCATGAAGTTAAGGTCGTAGGTGGAGTTCTCATCGTGCAGGAATATGAATCCAACCTTGATGTCGGATGCGGTCTTGTTGCCGTCATCGTCTTTCTTGTCGTCATTGTTGTTGCTGCAGGCGCACAGTGCGAACACCATGACCATCGCCAGGAGCAGTGCGGTGATTTTCTTCATCATCTTTCGGTTACCCTCCAAAAAATTCTATTATCAAGCTCGAATGAGCTTTGATACAAACAAAAAACGCCGGACACATGGATCTGTGACCGGCGAAAATAAATACCAAAGCCAAGGGAAGAGCGAAAAGCTGCTCCCTTTTATATTAAACTTCGATAGTCCGGTCATTTACGGCGTCCGGGTAGAGACTTCAAATCCATATCATTTGCTATATATCGAAAATATTCTGTTTTCAGCGTCCCTCATGGGGAACACGTTTAGCATATCAACTGCGTCGAAAAAAGTCAAGACTGGTTTTTAGCCAAGTTTAACATTATTTCATCGCGTTTTTTGTGCATGTTTATTCCTGACAGAAGACGATACTGTCATCGCCCATCGATTCGATGCGGGCAAGCGACTCGATGCGCAGGCCTCTTGCGCGCAGCTTCGCGCCGCCGGGCTGGAAGGCCTTTTCTATGGCAATAGCCGCTCCGACGACCGTAGCTCCCGCCTGCTCGACGATATCGCACAGGCCCTCGAGCGCCGCGCCGTTTGCAAGGAAGTCATCGACTATCAGCACTCTGTCGCCGGGATTCAAATAGCGCTTTGAGACGAGCACCTGCTTTGAGACCTGATGGGTAAAGGAATAAACGGTCGTTGAATACACATCGTCCGAGAGATTTATTGTCTTGCTCTTTTTTGCAAAGACCACGGGGCAGTCAAACACGAGCCCCGTCAAAACGGCCATGCCGATGCCGGAGGCCTCGATGGTGAGGATCTTGTTGACATCCTCGTTTTCAAACAGTCTGTGTATCTCCTTTGCCATGTCGTAGCTCAGCTTCGGGTCGATCTGATGATTTAAAAAGCTGTCTACCTTCAGCACTCCGCCGGGCTTGACTACGCCGTCGCGCTTTATGCGCTCGATAAGCTGCTGCAATTTGACCACCTCGCATGTTATTGAATAACACACATTCTATCCGATATCGACACATTTCGCAAGACCGAATTTTGCGCACTTTTGCGCATTTTTATAACGCCGTTTGTGCATCTGCAACAATTTTGCACCCCAAACTTCATCACTCATGCAGCCGCGTTTTCCTTGCTATTATTCCTTTCGGCTGATAAAATGGAAGTTAATTTAAATAGGATGGGAGATTACAATGGAAGATCTCAAGCAGAGAAAGAAAAATCTTATCATGTTCCCGCTCGGCACCGTCGGCAGGGATATGATATATTACCTGTTCACGAGCTGCATCATAACCTATGTTCTGTTCACGCGCAGCCTCACGAATGCTCAGTTCGGCGCGATAACGGCTATCGTCGTCGCCGCGCGAATATTCGACGCGCTCAATGACCCCATAATGGGCAACATCATCGAACGCACGCGCACACGCTGGGGCAAATTCAAGCCCTGGCTCGTCATCGGCATACTCTCGACCTCGGTCGTCGTGTATCTCGCCTTCAATACCGACCTTCAGGGCTGGAGCTTTGTCTGGTTCTTCGGAATTATCTATTTCATGTACTCGATAACCTACACGATGCACGACATTTCCTACTGGGGCATGGTGCCCGCGCTTTCGACCGACGCAAACGCGAGAAATCAGTTTGCCTCTCGTGCAACGCTGTTTGCCGGCATCGGAGGAACGATAGCAAGCGTGCTCATCCCCATGCTCACCGTCGGAGATATGGCCATCGGGGGCAGCACGACCATTGCTTACGGGCGCATCGCGCTGATTATCTGCATCATTGCGCCGCTGTTCTTGTGCTTTACCATATTCGGAGTGCGCGAAAACCGCGAATACACCGATGTGCCGCCCATCAGCTTCAAGAAGATCTGGACGACCATCACCGGCAATGATCAGCTTCTGTGGATAAGCCTCATTTTCCTGCTTCAGCAGATTGGCAACGGCCTTATAGTCGGCGGTATAGGCGCAACATACATATATTTTGACTTCGGCTACGAGGGCGGTCTGTTCTCGCTGTTTTCCATCGTCGGCATGTCCGTGACAGCGTTTCTGATGATCTTCTACCCCGCTATCTCGCGGCACATTAAGCGCAAAAAGCTCATGACCGTTCTCGCCTGCATCTCCATGGTCGGCTACGCGCTCATGCTCATTGCCGGTCTCACTCTGCCCTCGACGATGCTCAAGTTCTGGATCATAACCGTCGGCTACGCGCTTTCAAACTTCGGTCAGTACGGCTACTACCTCATCATGATGATCTCCATCATAAACACCGTCGAATACAACGAATACCGCACCGGCTCGCGCGATGAGGCGATAATCACATCACTGCGCCCGTTTTTGACCAAGATGTCCTCTGCTCTCATCGTCCTCGTGACGAACCTCAGCTATATCATCTTCGGCGTAACTCAGTACACAAACCGCATATCCGACTTGGAAAACGAGTGCGCACGCAAGCTTATCTCAGAGCAGGGTAAGATTACGGCCATCGACAATATCATCGCCGGTATAGAGCCGGGCAAGACTCTGGCACTGCTGCTGTGCATGGTCATCATCCCCTGCATACTGATGCTTCTGAGCTACTTCCTTTATAAAAAGCATTACAAGCTCGACGAGGACGAGTACGAGCGCATCTGCTGCGAGATAGCCGCGCGCAAGGAAGAAACGGCATGAGCATAACAAAGCTTGCCGTCAGCCTCGCTTCTCCCCTGCCGAAGCTTGAAAGCTTTGATCGATACCTGTTTATCGGCCCGCACCCGGACGATATCGAGATCGGCGCGGGTGCAACGGCGGCAAAGCTCGTAAGTGCCGGAAAGAACGTCGCGTTTTTGTGCTGCATTGACGGACGGTACGGCTCGGGCACCGTTCCGCCCGAGGCGCTTATCCCGATACGCCGGGCCGAGGCAAAGGCATCGGCGGCGGCACTCGGCGTTGCGGACGTTCGCTTTCTCCCGTTTTGCGACGGCGGATTTTACGAGCTCAATGATCTTAAAAGCGCCATTGCGAAGGTCGTCGGAGAATTTAAGCCCGATGTCATTCTCTGCCCCGATCCGCAGGTAAAAAGCGAGTGTCACCCCGACCATCTGAACGTCGGCAGGGCTGCTTCCGAGATCGCGTACTTTGCCCCATACGAGGGCATAATGCAGCACCACGGAGCGTCCGCCGCTCCCGTTAAGGCGATAGCGTACTACATGACGGCCTCGCCGAATCGATATGTAAAGACCTCAAAAGTGCTCCTTGAGCGGCAGCTGTCGGCCATATTCGGCTGCCACAAAAGCCAGTTTCCCGACGGAAGTGCCGAGGGCAGGGCGATAGCGATGTACCTGCGAATCCGCTCGCTCGACTTCGGTCTGCGCAGCTTCTCGCTCCACGCCGAGGGCTTCCGCACGCTCGACACGCTGCGCATGCACTGCCTGCCCGAAGCGGGAAAATAGCGTCCGAGAATTTCTCTGCGCAATGCCGTTGACAAGCAATTTGCTTTTGAGTATAATGTTAACGGGTGAGTACCTACCGGCAGTTAGGCTAAAAAGTCTGACTGCCGTTTTCATTTTATTTTGATTGTGATGTGATCGGAGGAATCTTATATGAATATTACCGTGTATCTTGGCGCAAACGAAGGAAATGACCCTGAGCTTAAGTGTACGGTTCGCGAGCTCGGCACATGACTCGGGCAAAGCGGAAACGAGCTGATCTACGGCGGCTCGAAAAGCGGGCTGATGGGAGAGCTCGCCGAAAGCGTCCTTGACGCGGGCGGCTCCGTGACCGGTGTGGAGCCGCAGTTCTTCATTGATGCCGGCTATGAATACGACCGGCTGACAAAGCTATTCGTAACAAAGGACATGGCAGAGCGAAAATCAAAGATGATCGAGCTGGGCGAAGCCTTTATCGCCTTCCCCGGCGGCACGGGGACTTTGGAGGAAATCACAGAGGTCATGTCAAAGGTGTCCTTGAAGCACCTGGCCGCTCCCTGTATTCTCTATAATCTCAACGGCTACTGCAATGATCTGAAGGCGCTTTTGGCGCATATGATCGAAAAAGGGCTTTCCTCAGAGGAGCGGCAGGCGGGCATCTATTTCGCCGAGAAGCTTGAAGATATAAAGCAAATTCTAAAATCCGAATAAGCCCACCAACTTATGCAAAAAGCCCACCGCCATAGCGGTGGTCGTAAAACAGTGAATCCTCCGCATGGTTGCAATCATACGGAGGATTGTTTTCTACACATAATTTAAACTTGCTGGCGGCGAACGGTTTGTTAAAACCGTTCGCCGCCAGCAAGTTCACAGGGGATAGCCGCTTTAGCGGCGCAAGGGGGTGTAGCCACCTTGACGGAAAAAAGTGACGCAACATCCTCGGTCATACAGTTTTTCTGCTGAGGTCGAATGAAGCTCGGCAGGACGACGATACTCCCGACAGGAGAGTATAGAAGTGCGCCCTTTTGTCCGGAAAGTATTTTACAGCATCCCGGCAAACTGGAAGTTTTCGGTTGTTCGCTTCATTAATTAGATGTTTGTAAGAAATTCCTCTATCAAGGCGTTTATCAGTTCTGGCTTATCTGTATTGGAATTATGACCCGCTCCTTCAATCCATTGCAAAGGAATTTGTGTATCTCGATGCCACGCCTTATTATACCGTATACATGAACCAGCATGATCCTGTGTGCCGCATATCAACAAAGCCGGACATTTGATTTCATATGGAAAATTCTTTTCTATCGCTGCTGCCAAGATACGAAAGCCATGCCCGGCAATTTGTGCATAACGTTTCTGATTTCCATCGTAAACCAACATCATTTCTCGCATCAGATTTCTGCCGTAATCAGAAGTAGCAACACCGTCAGTACCTGATTTCAAAAGCAGTTTCCACGGATAGTGAGCATATACTGGCTCCATTCTTTTCAAAAGCCAAAGTTCAGCTGCCGTCACATATTTTCTTTGCAACGGTGCAGAGTCAATAGAAATAAAACCTTTCAGTTGATCCGGATAAAGCTGCGCAAAAGCTTGACCCACATATCCACCCATTGACTGGCCGACAATTACAGGTTTTACGATTTTCTCTCGCTCTAAAATTTCATTTAGCCACTTGGCTTTGTCGAACAGGTCAAAGTCGAACTGAAACGGCCATGAAGTTGCGTGTGCCGGTGCATCCCATACGACAATGTTATACTTTCTGCCAAAATGCTCAATTTGTTTGTCAAACAATCTATGATCGGCGGTCAGTCCCGGAAGAAAAACGAGCGTGATTGCATCCAGACTTAAAATATTTACCCAATAGTGAATTGTTCCGCAAGAAGTTTGATATACATCTTCTTTCAATGGATTCACCTCTACAACTCCCGATTTGTATATCTTGTCGGCCCCATATTATCATATAACAGGATAAGATACAAGAGCAGCCACAGCAGTGCAAAACTACTGTGGCTGTTAACTGTTTTATGAACACCGCTCTATAGCGGTGGGCTTTTTAATACTCAAATTACTCTGCGCAGTGCTCGCAGTCATGCAGCTTTTTGCTGAACAGCTCGGGATCGTACGCGATACCGTTGCGGTCATAGTAATCCTTGACTGCCGCAGCGACTGCCTCCTCGGCGAGGACGGAGCAGTGTATCTTGTGCGCGGGCAGACCGTCGAGAGCCTCGACAACGGCCTTGTTGGAAAGCTCAAGCGCATCCTCGACCTTCTTGCCCTTGATGAGCTCGGTGGCCATGGAGCTGGTGGCGATAGCGCTGCCGCAGCCGAAGGTGTTGAACTTAACATCGGTGATGATGCCGTCATTGACCTTTATATACATCTTCATGATGTCGCCGCATTTTGCGTTGCCGACTTCACCTACGCCGTCCGCGTCGTCCATCTTGCCGACATTGCGGGGATTCTGAAAATGATCCATTACCTTATCGCTATAAAGTGCCATAACTAAGTTCCTCCTATTATATCACGGTGTGTTGTTTATTAAATAAGATGCTTCTTGGTGCCGTTTTCGAGCTCCTCCCACACGGGGGAGATATCGCGCAGGTAGGAAACGACCTCGGGGACGACCTTGATGATGTGGTCGATCTCCTCCATAGTGTTATACTCTCCAATCGACAGGCGCAGCGAGCCGTGCGCTACCTCGTGAGGCAGGCCGAGAGAGAGCAGAACGTGGCTGGGGTCGAGCGAGCCGGAGGTGCATGCCGAACCGGACGATGCGCAGACACCCTTTGCGTCGAGCAGGAGCAGGAGGCTTTCGCCCTCGATGCCCTCAAAGCACATGTTCACAGTGCCGGGAACGTGGTGCTCGAGCGAGCCGTTTATCTTGGAATGGGGGATCTTGCTGAGCTCGGCGAAGAGCTTATCACGCATGGGGATGATCTTCGCGGTGTTGGCCTCCATGTTGTCAACGCTCTCCTTGAGAGCCGCCGCAAGTGCGACGATGCCGGGAATATTCTCGGTGCCGGCGCGCTTGCCGCGCTCCTGAGCGCCGCCCTCGATGATATTGAACAGAGGCATACCGCTCTTTGCGTACAGAACGCCGACGCCCTTGGGAGCATGGAACTTGTGGCCGGACATGCTCAGCAGGTCAATGTTCATCTCCTGAACGTTTATCGGCATATGGCCGGCTGCCTGAACAGCGTCGGTGTGGAAGGGGATCTTTCTTGCGCGGCAGAACTCGCCGATCTCCTTGATGGGCTGAACTGTGCCGATCTCGTTGTTTGCGAACATGATGGTAACGAGTGCGGTGTCCTCGCGGACTGCGGCCTCGAGATCCTCAAGGCGGACAACACCGTCCTCGTGAACATCCAGGAGCGTTACCTCAAAGCCCTCTTTTTCGAGCTTCTTGAGCGTATGCAGGACTGCATGATGCTCAAACTTTGTGGATATAAGATGCTTCTTACCCTTGAGAGCGCCGACCTTTGCCATTGAAACTATGGCCTGGTTGTCCGCCTCGGAGCCGCCGGAGGTGAAGTATATCTCCTTGGGCTGTGCGCCGATGATGTCGGCGACGGTCTTTCTTGCATTTTCAAGCGCTTCCTTTGCTTCCTGAGCAAAGGCGTACAGGCTTGAAGGATTTCCGTACTGGGTGGTAAGATAGGGCATCATCGCGTCGACCGCGGTCTTGCTGACACAGGTGGTTGCTGCGTTATCTGCGTAAACGAACATTATTTATCTTCCTTTCGCGTTTGTATATCCTATAAATTCTGTAGGGATTGTAGCACCTTGTTTTGACTTAGTCAAGTCTTTTTTCGCCATTTTTCGCCCGTGAGAAGATCCTCAAGGCTTACGGTGTCGAGATAGGCGTTTGTTATATCGTCAAGCTCCTTCCACATCGGCACCGTCAGGCAGCCGCCGGAGTGATCGCACTGTATCTCGCCCTCTTTGATGCAGGCCACCGGCGCAAGGTTATCCTCCATGCATCTGAGTATCTCGCCGATCGTGTAGTCCTTCGGGTCTTTTACGAGCTTATAGCCGCCCTCCTTGCCGCGCGAGCTTAAAACGAGCTCGGCCTTTTTGAGGTTGCCGACTATCATTTCAAGATACTTCATTGAAAGCTCCGTGCGCTCGGACACGGTCTTGAGCGATATGAAACCGTCGTCCCTGTGCTGGGCAAGGTCTATCATTATGTGCAGCGCATAGCGACCCTTGCTGGTCACGTTCATCATATCACCTCCGTAATTCCTATATTAATAATGTGATATTAATATACCACTTTCGCAATAGGAATTAAAGTACATATGCCACAGTTTGTATAATTTTTCGGTGCGTTTTTTGCACAGCAATACCGCTATGACGCGAAGTCATAGCCATATTAATTACGCTCATCTCAGGGGCAAAAAATTAACTTGCTATTTTCCGAAAAAGCGCGTACAATCCGCTTTGCGCTTGAGGCGGAACGCCTCAAGATTGTGGTTTTTTTGATAATTTCAACTGTGATTTTGGGGGAAATTCAACATGGATTACAGCTTTCTTATCGTAATCGCGCTCATTATGCTTTCAACAAAAGTTCTCGGCATTGCGAGCGAAAAGGTCAACATGCCGCAGGTCGTAGGTGCGCTGATCGCGGGTCTGCTGCTCGGGCCGAGCTGCTTCGGGCTCATCGGCGAATCGGACTTTCTCGTAAAGACCGCCGAGATCGGCGTTATCATCCTCATGTTCATGGCCGGCCTCGATACGGACCTCGAGGAGCTCAAGCATACGGGGCTGTCGGCTCTCGTCATAGCCACGATCGGCGTTATCGTGCCGTTTCTCGGCGGTGCGGGCTGTTATCTTCTGTTCAACGGCGAGCCTGACAGCCTTAAAATGATAAAGGCCGCGTTCATCGGCGTCGTTCTGACCGCTACCTCGGTGTCTATAACGGTCGAGACTCTGCGTGAGATGGGCAAGCTCAAAAGCCGCGTCGGCACAGCGATCATGGCCGCCGCCGTCATTGACGACGTGCTCGGCATCATCGTTCTGACCGTGCTCACGGGCTTCACGGACTCCACCGTTGAGCCTGCCATGGTATTTGTCCGCATCATCGCGTATTTTATCTTCCTTGCCGTCGTGGCGATCGTCGTGCACAAGCTGTTTGGCAGACTGCGCTCGAGGTTTGACCGCATCCACAGGCGCATAGCCATCTACGCGCTTGCCTTCTGCTTCCTGCTCAGCTTTGTTTCCGAGCACTTCTTCGGCATCGCCGATATAACCGGCGCGTACTTTGCCGGCATCATGCTCAGCGACCACAGCGAGACGCGAACCTATATAGTCAAGCGTATAAACACGATGAGTTATATGCTCTTCTCCCCTATATTCTTTGCCTCCATCGGCATAAAAACCGAGCTTGCCGGGCTTGACGGCAACCTCATTTTGTTCGCAGTTGTCCTGACCCTCGTCGCCATCATCACCAAGATCGTCGGCTGCGGCATCGGCGCAAGGCTCACCGGCTTCAAGACCTACGACTCCGTCTCCATCGGTCTCGGCATGGTATCGCGCGGCGAGGTCGCGCTGATAGTTGCACAGAAGGGCAGCATGGCCGGGCTCATATCCGGAACGATGTTCCCCGCGGTAGTCCTCATGGTCATAGTGACGACCCTTGTAACTCCGCTGCTGCTGAAGGTCGGCATGAAGCGTCCGACCCCGGACAATACCGAACCTACAGCCCCGGCAAATGCATAGAACATAAAAAACGAGCGAGGCCTTAAGATCAAGGCCGCGCTCGTTCTCGTTTGCGGCATCCTCCGCCGTAGCCTGTGCAAGCTTCCGCTCATTCTGCCGCCGCAGCTCGTTAAGTCTCTCCGGCTCGCGGGAGTAGCTTACGCCGTCGTTATCCTTCGCGCTTGCGTCATTATCTCTTCTTCCGAGGCGTTTAGATGCTTCTGCAAGTATTCCATCAAGCTCCAGCGCTTTTCTTCTGTGTCCATGAGCATCATAATCACCATACATTGACCTTTTGATACTCGAAACAATTTCAGCCCATCCAACAGCAGTTTTTGCGTAAGTAACAGTTCCATAATCGTACTCCTTCAAGAACGAAGTAAACCGAGCTAAATCAGAAGCTGCTGTATATCTCGATAAGCTCGTTTAATTCGTCCGCCGTGAAGTCGTCAAGCAGCATTTCTTTTGCCTCGTCTATGCTCAAATCGCCGTTTTCAAACGCCGCATGTTTTTTATTTAATAAGTAAGCAGAATTACTGTGCAGAAACTGCACAGATAAATTTGCAAAAAGGTCTTGCTTTATTTCGCTAATGTGTTATTATAGCAGCGTGATAACAAACTAAAAACTCAACCACACGTTTTGGAGGAAAGAAAAATGAAACGAATTATCGCTATGATGCTGGCGCTTATGATGGTCTTCGCACTGTGCGCCTGCGGCAACGACAACAGCAACGACGACACCAAAGCAAACGACGACGTCAAGACTCTCGTAGTCGGCATCGACCCCGAGTATCCCCCCTACGCCTACATGGGCGACGACGGCGAGTACACCGGCTTCGACGTAGAGACCGCTAAGGCAGTCTGCGATCTGCTCGGCTGGAAGATGGAGATCTTCGCTCTCAACTGGGATCAGAAGCTCGTTCAGCTCGACAGCAAAGAGTGCGACTGCATCTGGGCCGGCATGACCATCCTCGACAGCATGAAGGAGGCCGGCTACGTCATCTCCGAGCCCTACTACGATAACACCCAGGTCCTTCTCGTTAAGTCCGACAGCGGCTACACCTCTTCCAAGGATCTCGCAGGCAAGACCGTTGCCGTTCAGCTCGGCACCTCCGGTCAGACCCTCCTCGACGGCGACCTTGCCGACCTCAAGGCTACCTTCAAGGACGTCGTTACCTGCAACAGCTTCCTGAGCTGCTTCACCGAGCTCGGCGGCGGCAGCGTTGACGCAGTGTTTGTCGACTACCCCGTTGCGGCTGCATATGTCGCAGAGAACGAGGGCTACTCCATCATCAACGAGAACCTCGGCGCCGAGCAGTACGGTATAGCATTCCGCTCCGGCGACCAGGAGCTGTGCGACCAGATCCAGGCAGCTATCGATCAGCTCGTTGAAAACGGCACATATCAGAAGATCGCCGATAAGTACCCCGACATCGTCAACAACCTGATCTTTCTCAACAAGTAATTAATATAAAGCATAAGGCACATTTCCCGAAGGTGCGCAGCGCCTTCGGGATCGTGCGCGTTAATACACATTTAAAATGAGGATATTATGAAGCTTATAACAATGATAAACCTTATGCTCGAGGGCATGGGCGGAACCTGCGCGATATTTTTCCTGACGCTGCTGTTCTCTCTGCCGCTCGGCATGGTCGTTGCCCTGCTCAGAATGAGCAAAAACAAGGTCGTTTCAAACGTGACGCGCGCCATCATTTCCGTTCTGCGCGGAACCCCGCTGATGCTCCAGCTCATTGCTGTGACCTACGGGCCGTATTACCTGTTCGAGTTTTCCGTCTCCAAAAACAAGCTTATCCCGGTCGTTATAGCCTTTGCGATAAACTATGCGGCGTACTTTGCTGAGATCTATCGCAGCGGCATAGAGTCTATCCCTGTCGGCCAGTACGAAGCCTCGGAAATACTGGGCTACTCCAAGGCGCAGACATTCTTCCGCATCATCCTGCCGCAGGTCATAAAGCGCATCATGCCCAGCATGACAAACGAGGTCGTCACCCTTGTAAAGGACACCTCGCTGGCCTTCACCGTCTCCTATGTTGAGATGTTCACCATCGGCAAGAACCTCGCGAACTCTCAGACGAGCTTTGTTCCCTTCATCGTCGCCGGCGTATTCTACTTCGTGTTTAACGCCATCGTCGACTTTGTAATGGGCAGGGCGGAAAAATCCATGAATTACTACCAATAAGGAGCGTTACAATGAAGATATTAGAGTTAAACCACGTTCAGAAAAGCTTCAATAACGAAACGCTCCACGTTCTCAAGGACATAAGCCTGAGCGTTTCCGAGGGCGAGGTCGTGTCGGTCATCGGCCCGTCCGGCTCGGGAAAGAGCACACTTCTGCGCTGCGCAACGCTGCTTACCGAGATGGACAGCGGCGAGCTCATATATTCCGGCGAATACGCGGCAAAGATCGGCGCAAACGGCAAGTCCGTTTATTCCGACAAGGCGGAGCTAAAGAAGATACGCAGCATTTTCGGCCTTGTTTTTCAGAGCTTCAATCTTTTCCCCCACTACAGCGTGCTTAAAAATCTCACAGATCCGCAGATAAGCGTCCTCGGCCGCGATAAAGAGCAGGCACGCGAGAAGGCCATGGAGCTGCTGAGAAAAATGAACCTCGAGGAAAAGGCCGACGCTTACCCCTGCCAGCTCTCGGGCGGTCAGCAGCAGCGCGTTGCCATTGCGCGCGCACTGGCCATGGATCCGCAAATACTGTTTTTCGACGAGCCGACGAGCGCGCTCGACCCCGAGCTCACGGGAGAGGTTCTCAAGGTCATAAAAAAGCTCGCCGAGGAGCACATGACCATGGTCATCGTAACGCATGAGATGGCCTTTGCCCGCGCCGTGTCCGACCGCGTAATTTTCATGGATGGCGGCGTTATCGTCGAGCAGGGCGATCCCGAGGAAGTATTCGGCGCGCCGAAAACCGAGCGCACAAAGCAGTTTCTTAAAAATTACGGTCAGTCATGAATATAAGCTATACAAAAATTGATCCGTCAGGCAATATAACGCTCATCGTAGACAGCTTCGTGCCGAGAGAAGATCAGAGCCGCATTGCCGCACTCCTCATGGAGCGTGATCCCGAAGCCGAGCAGGTAGGCTTTCTCGAAGTGCCCGAAGACCCCTGCTGCGCGGTGCGCCTGCAGATGATGGGAGGCGAGTTCTGCGGCAACGCGACGCTGTCTGCCGCGTCTGTCATCATGCAGCAGGCAGGCCTTGACGCGGGCGATATGCTCATCGAGGTTTCCGGCGCTCCGGAGCCGGTGAAGGTATCCGGCAACATTCTTACTCCGGGCACTTTTCAGGGAGAGGTCGCAATGCCGCTGCCGGAGTCCATATCCGAGTGCAGCTTCCTTGACGGCTTTGACTGCTACACGCTGCCCCTCGTGCGCTTTCCGGGCATATGTCACGCCATCGTCACACCCGACGCGCTCACGCGTGAAAAGGCAGAGCGCGTCATCGGCGCATGGTGCAGGCAGATAAAGTCCGATGCGCTGGGACTTATGTTCTTTGACAGGGATAAACGCACGCTCACGCCGCTTGTTTACGTCGAGTCCACTGGCACAGCCGTGTGGGAGGGCTCATGCGCGAGCGGCACAGCCTCCGTTGTCTCATATCTTGCCGAGTTAGACGGCGAATACGCAAGCGTGCGCTTGTCGCAGCCTCGCGGAAAGCTGAGCGCCGCCGCGACCTACTCCGGCTCACAGGTAAGAAGCCTCAGCCTGAGCGGCAGCGCGATAACGCGAGGAAAATTCACTGCCTTGATTTCTTAACATTTTTCGCGTATTATTTTCCCGAAAGGCGGTATGACTCCAATGAAGAAAAGAATAATATGCCTGTCGCTGTCGCTGGCCATGGTTTTCGGCCTGTGCGCCTGCGGCGGGAGCGGAAAATATAAGGTCGTAAAATCGCTGGGCTCGCAGGAATACTCCATAGGCTTTCGAAACGGCGACTCGACGTATCACTATATTGACAAAGCTCTCAGGGAGCTGTCATACGAGGGCGTTATAGACGATCTGAGCACGCAGTGGTTCGGAAGCAGCCGCGCTGTCGACTTTCCTTCCAAAAAGGACGCGCTCGATGAGCTCGGCTATATCGAGGAGAGAACGTTCATAATCGGCGTTGACCTCGAATCCGCGCCGCTGAGCTTCCAAAAGGACGGCGAGTATGTCGGCTTTGATGTCGATCTTGCGAAAAAGGTCTGCGAAAAGCTCGGCTGGGTGCTCAAGATCCAGCCAATACACTCCGAGGATGCATATGTCGAACTCAACTCCGGCAACATCGATTGCGCCTGGGGCGGTGTTGCGCTTGATACCGAGTGCCCGGATTATACGATACTGATCACATACATGTCGACCGATATCGTTCTTGCCGGCAAGGGCAGCGGCTCAAGCTCCGTGCGCGATAAGCTTTTATACATCGGAACAACGCAGACCGCGCTCGATACTATAAACAATAACGCCTCCGTAAGCCGCAGGCTCGGGCAGATAACTCGCGTCAACGGTGGCGCTGCGGAATACTTCGCCGCCCTCGATAACGGCGACTGCGAGCTTATACTCACGAATGAGGCGGCAGTTGATTATTTCAACACACATTGATACGAACACGATAACGACCCCGCAGCTGTAATGCTGCGGGGTCGTTTTTTATTATTAAACGGCTGCATTTTTCTTTTACCCTATACATATTTATAATACGTATATTAATCGAACGCATAGCCGGTAAGTGTCAGGCATTTAACGATCTGTTAGGCAAATTAACGTGTTTTTAGCCTGTTTGTTAACAGTTTGCAGCCCCTCGGAGGTATTTTCGAGCTATTTTGACCACGTTTGTGAATAAACTATTACCATTTTTGCAGCAAATCGCATAAATTTCTGTAAAGGCCTTATTAATTCGTGTTAAGATAGCGTTAATTTCGGTATAAAGCTATTGTAATCAATTTTTTAACAAATAAAATAGGTCTCAGCGAAAGCATTAATTTTAAGGAGAGAAAGTTATGGAAAACAATCGCACTTCGTTTGGCTCCAACTTTGGTTTCCTGATGGCCGCTATCGGTTCGGCAGTCGGTCTTGGCAACATTTGGGGCTTCCCGTACAAGATGGGTATGAGCGGCGGCTTCGCCTTCCTGCTCGTTTACCTCGTTCTTGCTATCTTCGTCGGCCTCGCCGTTATGGTTGGCGAGCTCACCATCGGCCGCAAAACCGGCCTGAGCCCTGTTGCGGCTTACCGCAAGCTCAGCAAGAAGTTCACATGGCTCGGCTACATGGCAGTTCTGGTACCATTCCTGGTCCTCTGCTTCTACTTCGTCCTCGGCGGCATGGTCACCCGTTACGCACTCGGCTATCTGACCGCTATCTTCGGTTGGAACACCTGGGGCGTTGACAACATCGCGGATTACTTCGGTCAGTTTATCTGCAACGGCGGCAGCATGATCCTCTGGACCGCGATTTTCATCGCGATCAACGGCATGCCCGCTCTGTTCGTTATGCTTCTCATCGTCATCATCTATGTCGCATGCCAGCCCGGCGCAGGCGGCGGCTACAAGTTCATGTTCGGCTGGAACCTCGAGCCGCTTAAGGAGGACTTCCTTAATGTTCTGAAGACCGCGGCAGGTCAGATGTTCTTCTCCCTGTCTCTCGGCATGGGCGCTATGATCACCTATGGCTCCTACCTCAGTAAGCAGGAAGGCGTTCAGAAGAATGCTGTTATCATCGTTATCTGCGATACTCTCGTTGCTATCATGGCCGGCATGATCGTTATGCCCGCATGCTACGCATTCCTCGATGGCAACACCAGCTCCGGCCCGGGACTTCTGTTCCTGTCCATGCAGCTCGTATTCGATAAGATGGGTTACATCGGCAACATCATGGGCTTCCTGTTCTACGCACTCGTCTTTATCGCAGCTATCTCCTCCTCCATGTCTCTGCTCGAGGTCATCACCTCCTTCAAGGTCGACCAGAATGTTGAGCAGGGCAAGGCTCCCGGACGCAAAAAATATGCTATCATCGTTGCTATCATCATCTTCATCTTCTGCCTGCCCACCTGCCTTGACGGTCTCGGCACCGGCGTGAACGATGGCGCAACTCTCGGAACTCCGGCTGAGATCCTCGGCATGGAATGGGGCGAAGCCGGCAATATCACCGAATTTGCAAAGGATACTACATACTACACTGTCGATGAGACCGGCCACTACTCCGCAGTTGCGGCAGACGCGGCCTTCGACGCAAACGAGACCTACTATGTCAACACCGCTAAGGGCTGGAACTGTGACTGGCTCGACTTCTACGACATGCTGTCTGAGGGCATCATGATGCCTCTCGGTGCACTGGTCATGGCATTCGCCATCGGCTGGATCTGGAAGATCGACATGGTCGTTGAGGAATGCGAGCAGTCCGGACACAAGTTCTGGGGTAAGGGCTTCTTCAACGTCTGCTACAAGATCATTACTCCGATCGGTATGGCATTCGTTCTGTACGCACAGGTCACCGGCTTCTTCGGTTAATTTTAGAAACGCAACATAACATTTAAGGAGCAGCTTAGGCTGCTCCTTTTTTATTTCCGCATCAAAAAAGCTCCCCAATTGGGGGAGCTTTTTCTATCCTATTTGGCATATGTAAGCAAGCTTTCCGCTGTAGAACTGCGAATACTGCACCATTGGGTTTTCGCGGCTGTCGTTGTAAAGCCATGTGCCGTCGGCCTGCTTTACGAGCATGATGTAATTTTCCGCCGCGCCGTCGTAGGAATCGGTCCCGGACGGCTCGCCCTGATCCCAGGCATAGAAATCATGGCTTTTTCCGTCGACCCATTTTATTTGACCGTCGTCCGAGCGATACGCGCCGATCCAGACATACTGTGCCGTGCAGTCGGCGAGCAGCTGACATATCTTATCGTAGTCGGCTTCATCCTTTATCGTCGCAAGATGTCCGCCGAGCTCACGGCAGCTGTCCTCCGCCGCCTGCCAGGAGATATCCTCGGAATACAGCATATACTGCACATCGGCGGGAGCCTTGCTCGGTTCGGGAGTCTGCGTCGGCTCAGTGCTCGGTATCGTCGTGGGCTCTGCCGAGGGCTGCTGAGTCTGTACAACGGGCGAAGGCTCGTTAATATTAATGCTGTCGCGCCCCAATCCGACGCCGACCAGCAGCAGGCATATCGCCGCAAGCGCGATGGCCGAACGCCTTTCCGAGCATTTTTCATGGATACTGCGGGGCGGCTTTACCGGTGCGGGCTTTGCCTCCGCCGCTCTCGTCTCGGGCTTTGTATGAGTCTTCGGCGCCTCCTTCTTCGGAGCGGGCTTTTCCTGCTTCGGGCTCGGCGCGGGCTTTAACTCCGGCTTCGGTTTGGATTTCTTCTCAGGCGCAGGCGCTATCTTAGGCTCGGGAGCAGGCTCCCTGCGCTTTATCTCCTCCGGCTCATCGCCGCAGTATTCCCACAGTGCCCTGAGCATATCGTACGCGCTTGAGTATCTCTCCTCAGGCGAAAACGCCAGCGCACGCTTTAAAATTTCAAGCAGCTTTTCGGAAACGCCCTCGGGCATCGGGAAGCTGTCGCCGCTCATGCGCCGCCGCAGTGCATGGGCGCGTTTTTCCGCGCTCTGCTCGCCTGCCTCGGCAAACGGGAGTCTGCCGCCGTTTAAGCCGGCGTACATGATAAGCGCGATGGCATACACATCCGCAGCCGCGCTCTCCTCGCCATTCCAGAACATTTCCGGTGCCATATATTCGAGCTCAAGCTTAGTCCAGCCGTTTTCTCCAGCCTTGCCCGCCTTTCCGACCGCGACGCGTCCATCCTCGGCAACAAAGATGTTGCCCGGACGTATGCCGCCTCTGAAGCCGTTTTCGCCGCACTCCTCGGCGGCTATGCGGCAGAGCTTTTTCGCAAGCTCAAGTATCTGCTGCTCCTCGCAGTCGGCAAGATTGCCGCTTTGCAGCTTTTGTGGGTCAAACACGGTGTTGTCTGCCATGCCGCACCTCCAACAAAGTTTTTGCTGATTTACATAATATCACGGCGGCAAAGGCAAGTCAAACCATTAATTAAGCTTTGCTTTGATATTCGCGGCGATACTGTCGGCATTTTCGGCCATGACGAAGACAATATAGCCGTTTACCTCCTCCGTCACGGCAGACTTCGCTATATCGTACTGGTCGGCGAGGTATTTATCGAAGCTTGTCTCCGTCCGCTCCTGATAGTCGGCAAAATACTTGAGCACCGTATCCTTCTGTCCCTCGGCAGGCTTTACGATCGCTATCGTGTAGGCCTGAACATTCATGAGCGAGAAGGAAAAAGCGCCCGCTTCAAAGTCAGCCTTATCCCACTCCTGCCACTGCAGAAGCGTTTCGAGATTCTCGTCGCCGCTGTCCAGCGCCGCGGCGGGGTTATACTCGGTCATTTCATTTCCGTTTTCGTTGATAATGGCGGCAAGCTCCGCGCTCGTGAGAGACGTTCCCTTGCCGGACGAGCACGCCGTAAGTGCCGTGAGCAGCAGTGCCGCCGCGAGGATAACTGATATTGATCTTTTCATTTTTTCAATTCCTTTCGGATGATATCCCTTTCAAAAGGGAGCATCAGTATATATTAAAGTCCGTGCGGAAGCAAGCGTCTTCACGGATTGTTTACACAAGCTTGCAGCCGGGCTTTTAATTTGCCGGCATATATGATATTATAAAGTATTATAGAACAAAAATTCATATTTGGGGCTTATCATGAACGGACATGAATGTTATATAATCGGCGCGGGCGATTTTTTCGGTCTGCGCGAAACGCCCGACGACAGCGACTATGTTATCGCGGCCGACGCAGGCTATGAGTACTGCACTGAAAACTGCATTATCCCCGACCTTGTGCTCGGCGATTTCGACTCGCTCGGAAAAGCGCCGAAGCACCCGAACGTCATGCAGCTTCCCGTCGAGAAGGACGATACGGACACGATGTTTGCATTAAAGCTCGGCCTTGAAAAGGGCTATAAGCGCTTCTATGTCTACGGCGCGCTCGGCGGCAAGCGGCCGGATCACACGATTGCGAATATGCAGGGACTCATGTATCTTCTGAGCCACGGTGCGCGCGGCTGGCTGTTCGGCGAGAAGTATGTCTGGACGGCGATAGAGAATTCAGCCCTCCGCCTCGAGGGCGAGGGCGACGTTTCCGTGTTCTGCATAGACGGCAAGGCCGAGGGTGTTTCGATAAAGGGACTCAAATACGAGATCTGCGACGTTGAGCTCACTTCCGACTTTCCTCTCGGCGTGAGTAACAGCTTTGTTTCCCCCCAGGCGGAAATAAGCGTTAAAAACGGCAGACTTCTGATTATGTACGATATAAGGGTGAACGAAATTGACTGAATATAATGCCGGAAAATGCGATATAGCCGTCATCGGCGCGGGACACGCGGGAATAGAGGCCGCGCTTGCCGCCGCGCGCATGGGGCTTGACACGATATGCTTTGCGATAAATCTCGACAGCATAGGCAACATGCCCTGCAACCCCGCCATAGGCGGCACGGGCAAGGGGCATCTCGTGCGTGAGCTTGATGCTCTCGGCGGTGAGATGGCAAAGGCGGCCGACAAGGCCTGCATACAGTACCGTATGCTCAACCGCGGCAAGGGTCCGGCGGTGCACTCGCTGCGTGCTCAGGCCGACAGGAGAAAATATCAGGAGGTAATGAAGCTCACACTTGAGGATCAGGAAAATCTGCGCGTAAAGCAAGCCGAGGTCGTCGAGATACGCACGGAAAACGGAGCCGTCAGCGCCGTTAAAACGCACACTGGCGCAGTGTACTCCTGCCGCGCGGCGGTCATTGCCTGCGGAACGTATCTTGACGGCAGAACGATAGTCGGCGACGTTATCCGCTCCTCGGGTCCCGACGGGCTTGCCGCGGCAAAGGGTCTGACCCCCTGCCTTGAGGCGCTGGGGCTTTCCATGCGCCGCTTCAAGACCGGCACTCCGCCGCGAGTCAACGCGCACAGCGTCGATTTTTCAAAAATGGAGCTTCAGCCGGGCGACAGTGAGCCCGAGGGCTTTTCCTTCGAAACGACCGTGCCGCCGGAAAACCGGGCGGTGTGCTATCTTACATACACGAACGAGGAAACGCACAGGATCATTCTCGACAACATTGACCGCAGTCCGATCTACTCCGGCGTTATCGAGGGCATCGGCCCGCGCTACTGTCCGAGCATCGAGACGAAGATCATGACCTTCCGTGACAAGCCGCGCCATCAGCTTTTTATTGAGCCCATGGGTCTCGGCACGCAGGAGCTGTACATTCAGGGCATGTCCTCCTCCCTGCCCGAGGATGTGCAGATAAAAATGCTGCACACTATAGCCGGACTTGAGCACGCCGAGATGACGCGCTGCGCCTACGCCATCGAATACGACTGCGTAGACCCCACGGAGCTGTATCCCACGCTTGAGACGAAAAAGGTTCGCGGTCTTTACGGCGCGGGGCAGTTTAACGGCTCCTCGGGCTACGAAGAAGCCGCCGTTCAGGGCTTTGTCGCCGGCGTGAACGCCGCCTTAAAGCTCAAGGGTGAGGAACCGATGATACTGCGCCGCTCGGACGGATACATAGGAACTCTCATCGACGATCTTGTCACCAAGGGCACGAACGAGCCCTACCGCATGATGACCTCGCGCAGCGAATACAGGCTTCTGCACCGACAGGATAACGCCGACAAGCGCCTTTGCGGCATAGGTCTGCGCATCGGACTTATATCGCAGGAGCGTTATGACTCGGTACAGGAAAAATACGCCGAGGTCGAGCGCGAGATAAAAAGGCTTGAAAAAACGCATATCGCGCCGTCTGCGGAATTAAACGCCTATCTTGAGGATAACGGCACGGCTGCCGTCGTCAGCGGCGCTTCCCTTGCCGATCTCATACGCCGCCCGCAGCTGAGTTACGAGGGACTCAGGCCCTTCGACCCCGAGCGCCCCGCGCTCCCGCGCCCAGTGTGGTATCAGGCGGAGATAAGCCTCAAGTACGAAGGCTATATAAAGCGCCAGCTCAAGCAGGTCGAGGATTTTGCCGGCATGGAAAACAGACTCCTGCCGGACGATATAGACTATGACGACGTCACGGGTCTTCGCCTTGAGGCTCGCGAAAAGCTCAAGAAGATAAGGCCGCATTCCTTCGGTCAGGCAAGCCGCATCTCCGGCGTGTCGCCCGCGGACATTTCGGTGCTCATGGTTTGGATGGAGGGCAGAAGATGAAAAAAGTCGTGCTCGGATTTTCCGGCGGCGTGGACTCTGCCGTCTGCGCGCTTCTTTTAAAGGACGAGGGCTTTGAGGTCCACGGCCTGTATATGGATAACACCGACGAAAAGTCCCTCGCCGACGCCGTGAACACCGCAGAATTTATCGGCATCCCGCTCGAGGTGCGCGACGTTCACGCGGAATTGGATGAGCGCGTTTGCTCCCGCTTTGCGGAAAGCTACTTGAGAGGCGAAACACCGAACCCCTGCATAATCTGCAATCCGACGCTCAAGTTCAGAACGCTGCTTGAATTTGCGGACGAGATCGGTGCTGACAATATCGCAACAGGCCACTACGCGCGGGCGGAAAACGGCGTTTTGTATAAGGGCATGCCGTCAAACGACCAGAGCTACATGCTCTGCCGCATACGCCGCGAGCAGCTCGAGCGCCTTACTCTGCCGCTCGGCAGATTTGAAAAAACGCAGGTGCGCAGGCTCGCCGAGGGCTTTGAGCTCCCCGTTGCACACAAGCCGGACAGCATGGAGATCTGCTTCATTCCCGATAAGGACTATATTTCCTGGCTCGCAGCCCGCGCTGAGCTCCCCCCTGCCGGAAACTTCGTTTTCCACGGCGAGGTCATCGGCCGCCACGATGGCATTTACCGCTACACTGTCGGCCAGCGCCGTCCGGGGCTTTATAACGAACGCAAGCTGTACATATCCGCGATAAACGCCGAAACAAACGAGATCGAGCTCGCTCTTTGGGAGGAGCTTTTCAAAGCCGAGGTCACGGCGCACGACTTCAACTGGCTGTGCGAGGCTCCGACAGAGCCCGTGCGCGCGACGGTGCGCGTGCGGCACACGAAGTGGGAAAACCCGCCCTGCACGGCATATGTCGAGGGCGATAAGGTGCGCATAGTGTGCGATGAGCCCGTGCGGGCTCCGGCTCGCGGACAGTCTGCGGTGCTGTACGACGGCGACCGCGTCCTCGGCGGCGGCTTCATTGTTTGACAACAAAAGCGCAGAACACAGTCGCTAAAACCGTCAATTTGTCAATTGACGGTTTTATTTATTTATGCGACAATAGCATTTAATATTTGAGAATAAGGAGAAGCAATATGGCGATCTATTTTAACGAACCCTCCAGAACCTTCAGCGAGTATCTTCTCATCCCCGGCTACACAAGCGAGGACTGCGTTCCCGACAATGTCACTCTCAGGACGCCCCTTGTGAAGTTCAAAAAAGGCGAGGAGCCCGCGCTGAGCCTCAACGTGCCGTTTGCGTCGGCCATCATGCAGTCTGTTTCAAACGACACGATGGCGATAGCGCTGGCCAAGGAGGGCGGCATATCGTTCATATACGGCTCTCAGTCAATAGAGGACGAAGCGGCGATGGTAGCGCGCGTTAAGAGCTACAAGGCAGGCTTTGTTCCCAGCGCATCGAACATAACCCCCGACGCGACGCTCGGCGACGTGCTCGAGCTCAAGGAGCGCAACGGCTACTCTACCATGGCTGTCACCGACGACGGCTCTGCCACCGGCAAGCTCCTCGGCATTGTCTCCAGCCGCGACTACCGCGTATCGCGTATGAAGCTCAGCACCCGCGTTTCCGAGTTCATGACTCCGCTTGAAAAGCTCGTCACCGCTCCCGAGGGCACCTCGCTCAAGGAAGCAAACGACATCATCTGGGATCACAAGTTAAACTCCCTGCCGATAGTCGATGCAGAGGGCAGACTCCTTTACTTCGTTTTCCGCAAGGACTACGCAGAGCATAAGAATAACCCCAACGAGATACTCGACGAGCACAAGCGCTACATTGTCGGCGCGGGCATAAACAGTCGCGACTATGCCGAGCGCGTTCCCGCGCTTATCGACGCGGGTGCGGACGTTCTGTGCATCGACTCCTCCGAGGGTTTCTCCTGCTGGCAGAAGAAAACCATCGACTTCATCCGCGAAAGATACGGCGACAGCGTCAAGGTCGGCGCGGGCAACGTAGTCGACAGAGACGGCTTCCTCTTCCTCGCCGAGGCGGGCGCTGACTTCGTCAAGGTCGGCATCGGCGGCGGTTCTATCTGCATAACGCGCGAGACCAAGGGCATCGGCCGCGGCCAGGCGACGGCACTCATCGAGGTCGCGGCAGCGCGAGACGAGTATTTTGAGAAGACCGGCATATACGTCCCCATATGCTCGGACGGCGGCCTTGTCCACGATTATCACATGACTCTCGCGCTTGCAATGGGCGCAGACTTCCTCATGATGGGCAGATATTTTGCCCGCTTCGACGAAAGCCCCACCGCAAAGCTCATCGTAAACGGCAGCTACGTCAAGGAATACTGGGGCGAGGGCTCGAACCGCGCGCGCAACTGGCAGCGCTATGACCTCGGCGGTCAGAGCAAGCTCAGCTTCGAGGAGGGCGTCGATTCCTACGTCACCTACGCAGGTCCGCTGCACGACAACCTCGAAAAGAGCGTTTACAAGATAAAGTCCACCATGTGCAACTGCGGCGTGACCAATCTTTCCGACTTAAAGCGCGACGCAAAGCTCACTCTCGTCTCCTCCGTCAGCATCGTTGAGGGCGGCAGCCACGACGTTATCCTCAAGAATAATTAAACGTAAAAAATCCGCAGCAAATGCTGCGGATTTTTTTATTTTGTCTCCATATTCTGAAGCCTTGTGTTCATCTCGCACAGAGCTTTTCTTATCTCCGCGAGCTCCTCGGCGACGGGGTCGGAGATGCTGACCTGGTCGACCTCGGTCGCGTAGTCGACCTTGACACCCTTGCGCTTTACGACGCGCGCGGGAATACCGACTGCAGTGCTGTCGGGCGGGATCTCGCTGAGCACGACGGAGTTTGCCGCTATGCGGCTGTTATCGCCGACCTTGAACGGTCCGAGCACCTTTGCGCCCGTACCGATAAGGACGTTATTGCCGATCGTCGGGTGGCGCTTTCCGCTGTCCTTGCCCGTACCGCCGAGGGTGACGCCATGGTATATGAGGCAATCGTCGCCGATCTCGGCAGTTTCGCCGATGACGATGCCCATGCCGTGGTCGATGACAAGGCGGCGGCCGATCTTCGCGCCGGGGTGGATCTCGATGCCTGTACGGTGGCGGCCCATCTGCGATATCATGCGCGCGAGGAACATGAGATTGTGCTCATAGCACCAGTGTGCGCGGCGGTGATAGCACACGGCCTTCACGCCGGGATATAAAAACAGTACCTCAAACGGATTTTTTGCCGCCGGGTCTCGCATGAGGTATGCGTTTACGGTTTCAAGCAGCTCGTCAAACATCACTTGTCACCCTCCTTAAACATTGGACTGGAAAGATATCTCTCGCCGGTGTCGGGCAAAAACGCAACGATGCATTTTCCGGCGTTTTCGGGGCGCTTTGCAAGCACGAGCGCCGCGTGCAGCGCCGCGCCGGAGCTTATGCCCGCAAGTATGCCCTCGCGCGCGGCGAGCGCACGTCCCGCGGTATAGGCCTCCTCGTCGGAGACGGTGATTACCTCATCATAAATGCTCTGATCGAGCGCCTTAGGGATAAAGTTCGCGCCGATGCCCTGAAGTCCGTGCGGCCCTGCGTGTCCCTCGGACAGCAGCGGCGAGGTCGCGGGCTCGACCGCAACGACCTTAACTCCCTTTTTGCGGCTTTTGAGATACTGCCCCACGCCGCTTATCGTGCCGCCCGTGCCGACTCCCGCGACGAAGATATCGACCTTGCCGTCGGTATCCTCCCATATCTCGGGACCGGTGGTGACTCTGTGCGCTGCGGGGTTTGCCGGGTTTTCAAACTGACCGAGGATAACGGCACCGGGGATGGATGCCTTGAGCTCCTCTGCCTTTTCGACGGCTCCCGTCATGCCCTTTTTGCCCTCGGTGAGAACGAGCTCCGCTCCGTAGGCCGTCATGAGCAGTCTGCGCTCAACGCTCATGCTGTCGGGCATCACGATGATGACCCTGTAGCCGCGCGACGCGCCTATAGATGCAAGGCCAATGCCGGTGTTGCCGCTGGTGGGCTCGATTATCGTGCCGCCGGCAGCAAGCAGGCCCTTCGCCTCGGCATCGTCAAGCATAGCCTTTGCGACGCGATCCTTTGCCGATCCCGCGGGATTGAACATCTCGAGCTTTGCGAGCAGCCGCGCGCAGAGCTTGTTTTCATCCTCGATATTCCTCAGCTCCATGAGCGGCGTACGCCCCGTGAGCTCGGATACTGACTTGTAGATTTTCATTGCTTTTTCCTCTCATCTGAATTTCGGCATAAAAAAATCGGCGATGCCTTAAAGCATCGCCGCTGCAAACATGGCTTTAACACCGTATCAAGGCATGCGACGACGCTGACATCGACAAGCGCAGATGCCACAACAACAGGTGTTCATAACTATTACGTTTGCAATATGCACGTCCGCCGCTCCTTTCAATTCCTATTTAGCAAATGGGGTTTGCTGTTAGTATAATACGCCATACCGCTGGATTTGTCAACAGCCTTTGCAAAAACTCTGTCAAGCACGTATAAATTTCTTAACACAGTCTTAATATGGTATATGCTATAATTAACTTATGAAAACGAGAAAACATCATAAAATCGAAAACGAAATACTGCGTACGGTGCGCAACTGGCTGATATTTACAATAATGCTCGGCGTCGCGTGGGTACTGTGCTCCTCGCTCAGCCGCGTCGGAACGACGGATACCTTCGTTCCGATGATATTTATTCTCGCGGTGCTTATCATTTCGCTGATGACGGACGGATATTTCTACGGAATTGTCGCATCTCTCATAAGCGTCATCGGCGTAAACTACGCTTTTACATATCCGTACATGAAGCTCAACTTCTCCATATACGGCTATCCGATAACGTTTTTAACCATGCTTACGGTCTCGATCGTCATATCGACGCTGACGACCCGTTCGCGCGAGCAGGAAAAACTCCGCCATGAAGCCGCGCAGGCAAAGCTGCGAGCAGACCTTCTGCGCGCGATATCGCACGACCTGCGCACGCCGCTGACCTCTATAATCGGTTCGATCGACACGGTCATGAACGAGGACGAGCACCTTTCTCACCCGGAAAAGGTCGAGCTTTTGGGCGACGCCAAGCAGGATGCCGAGTGGCTCGTTCGAATGGTCGAGAATCTGCTTTCGATAACTCGCATGAGCGGAACCGAGCAGGCCAATATCGAAAAAAGCCCTGAGCTTATCGAGGAGATCCTCAGCGAGTGCATAGCAAACTTCAAGAAGCGCCACTCGGCTGTAAATCTCAAGGTAAGCATACCCGACGAGCCGCTTATGGTAAACGTCGACGCAATGCTCATAGAGCAGGTCATCATGAACCTTTTGGACAACGCCGCAAAGCACGCCGAGGGGATGACGGAGCTTTGTCTTGACGTAAAATGCAGCGGCAGGCAGGCTCTGGTCTCGGTTGCGGACAACGGCGCGGGACTTGATCCCGCTATAATACCGGTTCTGTTCCGCGGACAGATCGATCCGGAGGACGGCAAAACATTCGACAGCAACAGATTCCGCGGCATAGGCCTTGCCGCATGTCAGGCGATAGTTGCCGCTCACGGCGGAACAATAAGCGCGGCAAACCGCCCCGAAGGCGGCGCCGTATTCACTTTCACAATACCCATGGAGGAGGACGAAGAATGAACATACGTGACAAGATACTCATCGTTGAAGACGAGCGCAGCATATCGAACTTTCTGCGCACCATACTCACCTCGAACGATTACGATGTTATCGTCGCGCGCTCCGGCGCGGAGGCGTATTCTATGATAACCTCGCACTGTCCTGACCTTATCGTTCTCGACCTCGGTCTGCCCGATATCGACGGGCTTCAGATCATAAAAAGCGTGCGCGAATGGACGCTTCTGCCCATAGTTGTTGTCTCAGCCCGCTCGCATGAGCGCGACAAGGTCGAGGCCCTGGACCTCGGCGCGGACGACTATATAGCAAAACCCTTCGGCGCAGGCGAGCTGCTTGCACGCATACGCACCGCCATCCGACATACCCGCACGGGTCTTGCAAATGAGACCATCGCTACCACCGGTAAGTTCAAGTCCGGAGATCTTGAGATCGACTATGATAAGCATCAGGTACTCGTTAACGGTCAGAATGTCGGCCTTACGCAGAACGAATACAAGATAGTCGCGCTGCTTGGCAAATGCGCCGGAAAGGTGCTGACCTATGATTATATAATCAAGGAGCTGTGGGGTCCCGGCACCCGCGGCAACAACCAGTCGCTGCGCGTGCATATGGCAAACATCCGCCGCAAGATCGAAAAAAGCCCCGCCGAGCCGCAGTATATCTTTACCGAGATCGGCGTGGGCTACCGAATGGTCGAGGGTGACTGAATGGTTTACCCTTAGTTTACTCAATTGGATTTAAATTGCGGTATAATATGCTTATATCGCAATTTTTATATTATATCAGGAAGGTGAAGCAATGAAGCGCTTTTTCAAAGAGCAGCTCTTCCCCGTTGTCATGATAATCATCGGCGCTGCCTGCGCCGCGTTTTCCATCGAGTGCTTTCTGATTCCGAACACGATCCTCGACGGCGGCGTGACGGGCGTGAGCATGATGATAAGCTACTTATCCGGCATACGGCTGAGCATACTCGTCATCGTCATAAACATCCCGTTTTTCTTCGTTGGATACAAAGCGCTGGGCAAAAGATTTTTACTGCGCGCCGTTATCGCGATGGCTGCGTTCTCGGGTTTTCTTGAGGTCTGCAAGCTCATCCCGACAGTGACGAGCTCCGAGCTTCTTGCCGTCGTTTTCGGCGGGGTTCTGCTCGGCATCGGCGTCGGCACGGTGCTGCGCCACGGCGGCTGCCTTGACGGCACGGAGATCGCCGCGATGCTGCTTTCCAAAAACGTCAGCGCATCCACGGGTCAGATCATATTCATGATAAACATTTTTATCTACATAACCGCCGGCATTCTCTTCGGTTGGGACAGGGCGATGCTCTCGCTTCTGACCTATTTCATCACCTTCAAGCTTATCGACATCGTGCAGGAGGGCATGGAGCAGGCCAAGGCCGCGATGATAATAACCGACCACGCAAACGACATTGCTGATACTATTTATCAGCAGCTCGGGCGCACCTGCACATTTATCTCCGCCGAGGGTCTGGTGTCCGGCAGCACAAAAACCGTTTTGTACTGCGTCATCACCCGTGTTGAGGTCAGCCAGCTCAAGCGCATCATAAACGAAGCGGACGTGAGCGCCTTCGTGACGATATCCGAGGTATCCGAGATCATAGGAAATCACATCAAAAACAGCAGCGCTATTGACGAAAAGGCGCAGAAACAGTAAAATGGTGTATCATCGCTTTCGGAGGACGGTCTTATGGATAAGCGCACAAGCAAGGAAAACTACTATCTCGATATCGCCGACGCCGTTTTGCAGCGCTCGACCTGCCTGAGGAGGATGTACGGCGCGATAATCGTGCGCAATGACGAGATCATTTCGACAGGATATAACGGCGCACCGCGCGGCAGAATAAACTGCACCGACGCCGGGCGCTGCGCGAGGGCCGAGATGAAGATACCCTCCGGCGAGCGGTACGAGCTTTGCCGCAGCGTGCACGCCGAGGCAAACGCGATAATCTCTGCTTCAAGGCGCGACATGATCGGCTCGACGCTGTATCTCGTCGGCCGCGACGCGCAGACGCACGAGCTGCTTACAAATGCCACAAGCTGCTCGATGTGCCGCCGCCAGGTCATAAATGCCGGCATAGAGCGCGTCATAATCCGCACCGGTGAGGATACGTTCAGCATCGTCGATGTCGACGAATGGGTCAAAAACGACGACTCAATATTCTGGACAGAATAATACATATAATAAAAAAGACCGCCACATGCGGTCTTTTTTTATTTAGCCTATCGCTTCGGATTTGTACACGAACACGACGGTTGAGGTCATTTTCTCGGTGCGCTGAGTGAAGATATCATAGCTGTTGCCGAAATCTATCCATGCCTGCATGCGCTCGGTGAGCGACTGCTGCTGAGCCTTTGTGAGCGTTTCGATGCTCACGCTGTTCTCAAGCTTCTGCGTAAATTCGATTATCCTGTTTATGCTCTCGCCGCCGAGCATTCCGGTCATGCGCTCGAGCATTTCCTGACTTGCGTGCATGACGTTCACGAGGTTTTGCAGCTCGCTTATGATCGTCGGCAGATTGTTAAGCGACTGCTGCACCTCCGGCGAGGACAGGTCTCGGTTTAAGTTTTCGAACGTCGGCGCCATATCGAGATAATCGCGCGTGAACTGCGCGAGCGCGCCGATGTTTGTGTTGAACTTGCCGAGGAGCTCCAGAAGCTCCTTGAGATGCGTAAACTGCGCAAGCGTTTGCAGGCGGCTTGTGTCAATGCGCTGCATATCCGCCAGGAGATTTTCAAGCTTTGCGAGGTTTCCCTCGTTGACATATTTATTCAAAACGTCAATGAGCGCCTTGTTCTCCTTATAAAGCTGCGCGGCTCTGCCGACGGAGTTTACAAGCTGCTCTATCTGCTGCGCGTCGCCGTAGAGCATCTGCACCATATCGCTGAGATTCAGGGAATTGAACGCACCCATGAGCCCCTGGATATCGCTGAGCATACCCTTGACGCTCTCGGTCCCGACCTTTATATCATCCGGTCCGAGAGAGGATATCGAGGAAAAGGGCACTGCCACGAACATCATGTTGCCGAGCGCAAAATTCTCGGCCTTTGCGGTGACGGTGTACTCGCTGCCGCCGAGCGTTTCTGTAAGCGGGATGCCGAGCTGGTCGAGCCCCAGGCTGTCGTTCATGCCGGGAACGCCGGCGAAGAACACGAGCTGACGTGTTCCGTCGCTCAGGAGCACTCCGTTGGGGGTAGATACCTCGCTGAAATTCTCATCCGGCAGTATCATGCCGCAGATAAACAGCATGGGGCAGGCAATATCATATGTGCCGCTGCTGACGCTGACCGATTTTTTCAGCGTGTTCTGCGCACTTATTTTTATCGTCACATTGCCGCTTTTTCCGGCAAGAGACGAGCCCTTTATTTCCTTGCCGTCGAGCGTGTAGCTGACGGATATCTTCATGGGCGGCGCGTCATCGGTGCTTCCCGAGTAATACAGATCTGTCGAATCCATATCCCAATACAGCTTATCGCCGTCTTTTACGGGTTCAAGGAAGGTCTTCACGTCCTGAATATCGCCTAGGCTGCTTTTATCCTCAACTCGCACCTGCGGCATATCTGTGTGCAGCCTGTCGGTGACGCTGACCTTTTTCACCTCGCCGTCGGGAGATATGTTTATATAAACGGTCTCCTCTTTGTTGACGGCGTTATCCGTCAACTCATACTCGGGATGCTTTGTCGGCGCGGGCGTATTCTCGGCCTTGCCGTCGTCCTTTTTTCCGCAGCCGGACAGCAGTGCGAGCAGCATGCTCAGAGCCAGCAGCAGGGCAATATATCGTTTAGCTTTCATGTTTTTAACCTCCAGCTCGGGGTCGTTTTTGCGATCAGGCTCTCGCACACGCACAGCACGGGCGACAGCAGGAATATTATAACGATCTCGCTTATTATCGCGCCACGCGCAAGCAGGGCGCACATGCCGCGAACGATATAGATATCGCAGACGAGGTATACCCCGAAGGTCGCGGCGAAGAACACACCCGCGCTTTGGAATATCGACTGCTGAGCCGCGGCAACGGCCTTGAGCATCGCCTCGTCGCGCGGCAGATGCCGCAGCTCCTCACGAAAGCGCGTCGTCAGAAGTATCGCATAGTCGACCGTCGCGCCGAGCTGCACGCAGTTTACGACCGTGGGATCGACAAACGAGGCCTCCCTGCCCATAATGACGCTTATCGAGAGGTTTATCCATATGGCAAGCTCAATGGACAGAACAAGTATTACCGGCAGCGTCGGCGACTTGAAGCATATTGCGATGAGGATGAATATCGCCGCAATGGACAGCACCGCCGTGACTGCAAAGTCAACATCCGTCGTGTCAATAAGCCCCTGAGTTATCGCGCCCTCGCCGGTTATATAGGCATCGGGGTCGTAGGATTTAACTATCGAGTCCATCTCATCAAGCTGTGCTGTGAGCTCATCGGTCGCGGCGCCGTAGCTTGAGTTTATCATCATAAGCTGCTTTCCGTCCTGCTTGCACAGCGACATGATATCGTCCGGGATGATATCATCCGGGATAGCCGCGCCCACGATCGAGTTATAAGCGAGCAGAGACGATACGCCGTCAAGGCTCTGGAGCTTTCGCTCCATTTCGATGAGCTTATCGGCGGGCATGTCATCGTCAATTATTATAAACTGCGTGCAGGCCATGCCGAAGTCCGTTTTGAGCTTACTCAGCCCCTCCATCGAGGTAAGATACGACGGCAGCGCCTTATCCATGCTGTAGTACAGGTCAATATTCTTCTGAAGGAAATACGTCGGAGCGAGCAGCGCCAAAAACAGCAGCGCAAAGGCCTTTCTATGCCTGAGTGTGAATCTATTAAGCCTCGTAAAGTTCGGCACGAAGCTGCGGTGGCGGTATTTTATTATCTGCTTTTCAAACAGCAGCACAACCGACGGGAGAATGAATATTACCGTCAGTATGCCGAGAACAACGCCCTTTGCCATGACAAAGCCGATATCGAATCCGAGCCCCAGCTTCATAAAGCACAGCGCCAAAAAGCCGAACACCGTCGTCAGCGAGCTTCCCATGAGCGCCGTCATGGACACCGTAACGGTCTCGGCCATGGCGTCCTCGCGCGTGTCGAAATGCTGCTTTTCCTCGGCATAGCGGTCTATAAGGAATATGGAATAGTCCATCGTAACGCCGAGCTGCAGAACAGCCGCGACGCATTGGGTTATAAACGATATCTGCCCGAGGAAGATATTCGTTCCCATGTTGTAAATAACGGCAAGGCCGAGCGAAAACAGGATGATGAGCGGCTGAAACCACGACTCCATGAGAACGCTCATGACGATGAGCGCCAGAACGACGGCGACGGCGATGTAAAGCGGTGCCTGAGTTTCGGCGATCTCGCGTGTATCGTCAACGACGACGGACAGGCCGCTCAGGAACTGATTTTTGCCCAGCAGCGTTTTTATCTGCGCGATGGCCTTGAGCTGACTGTCGTCCGAGCCTGTGTTGTCGTATCGCACGAGCATCATCGTCTGACTGCCGTCGGCACTGTAGAAAATATTCTTCAGAACATCGGGCAGGATATCGGCCGGGATGCCGATATCGGCAATGGTGTCGACCCAGATGACCGAGGACACGCCGTCAACCTTGAGTATTTCGTTTTTCAGCGCCAGCGTCTGCTTCGGCTGCATGTTTTCGGTTATGACTATGGATATTCCGGCAGTGTTGAACGTTTTATCCAGCACCTGCTCGCCCTGCACGGATTCGAGTTCGTCGGGAAGATACGAGAGTATATCGTAGTTTACCTTTGTTCCCAAAAAGCCCAAAAGCGCGGGGATAAGCAGCAAAAGCGACGCTATTATAACCGTTTTGGGATGCTTTGCCTCCCATAGCGCAATTCTTCTCAAAGGCTTACCTCTCACTCAGTTGAATGTGTTAATAATATCTCAAAACATCATTTTTTTCAAGCGGGCAGTACGTTCTTTTACTCTTGCTTAATCTTCTCGTTATTGATATACTCATTTGTGTATTGGAGGTGCGCTTATGGCAGGAGATAAGTTCAAGGGGCTTTTTGATTTTATAAACAACTTCGGCGACGCGACGGTGAATGTCTCTGTGCACGAGCCTGAAAGCGGCAAGACCGAGTGGATATTCGGCCGCAGTGAAGACTGCGACTTTGTCTACCCCGTGCCGAAGGCCTCGCGCCGTCACTTTATGATAGAGCTTAAGGACGGGCACTATTACATTCAGGATCTCGGCTCGACAAACGGGACCTACCTCAACGGCAAGCGCATCGACCATAAGGAGCGCATCTTCTCCGGCGACGTGATAACCATGGGCGGCATTGATATCGTCTTTTCAAAGGATATGCTGTTTTAAAACAGTAATTTAAAAAACTTCGGAAGAACTATTCCTCCGAAGCTTTTTTGCTGCCGCCATCTATGAGATTTTTCTTGGCATAGACAAAGCCGATGAGCACGGTGAGCGCGTCGAGCGCGACGAAGGCCCAGAACAGCGGATTTGTGAAGTCGAACTCGTCGCCGATGACAGTGTAGATGAGCATGCTCGGGATGAGCGCGACCATCGAGCCCGAGACATACGCCCAATACGGTGTGCGCAGGAGCCCGAACAGAACGCCCTGCACCTCGGTGGAAAGATGCAGCGTATGCGTAAAGAACACAAAGGTGAAACTGTAATTTTCCGCATTGGAAAAATAGCGACGGAACTTCGGGTGCTTTTCCATTATGCCCTCAAAGGTAAGCCCCTTTGAAAAGCGCCCTATGAGATACGACACCGAGATGCACAATACCGTACCGACAGTATTTATGAGTATCGCAAGCGGCAGTTCGAATATGAGTGCGCAGCCTATGAGGATAACGGCATAGGGTATGCACGAGCAGCCCTTGAAGGCAAACAGCGCAAGGATAACGAGTGCCGCTATAAGCCTGTTATCGTTTACCGCTGCGATGATCTGATCTACCTTCAGGATATCCAGCCATATGAGAATTCCCGCCGTGAGCGCAATGACGAGCATCACGATTATCGGCAGATACATTTTAAGTTTTTCTTTCATAATATCAGAAGCTTATGACTCCGAGGTGCTCGAGCAGTATCTTCAGGCCGATGAGGATAAGCACAACACCGCCCGCGAGCTCCGCTTTAGACTTGTATTTTGACCCGAATATATTTCCGACAAATATTCCGACGCCGGACAGGACGAAGGTCGTCGCGCCGATAAGCAGCGCCGCCGTTACGATATCGACGCCGAGAAACGCAAAGCTTATTCCGACGGTCAGCGCGTCTATGCTCGTTGCAACAGCCAGCGGCAGCATGGCCCTGAACGAAAAATCGTCGTTTTCCTCGTCCTCGTCCTTGCCGAGCGCTTCCCTTATCATATTGCCGCCGATGATCGCAAGCAGGACGAAGGCTATCCAGTGGTCGATGTTCGTGATAAAGCTTTCAAACTTATAGCCGAGCAAAAAGCCGAGCGTCGGCATGAGCGCCTGAAATCCGCCGAAATAAACGCCGACCGTGAGCACATGCTTCGCGCTGACCTTTTTGACCGAAAGTCCCTTGCATATGGACACGGCAAACGCGTCCATGCTCAGCGCAATGCCGATCAGGAATATGTCTATAAAATTCAATTATCTTCACCTTGCTCTTTGATTTTGCTCTTTAATTATAAAAGATATTAGAGCATACATTGACTGCTCTTGTCAACAAATATATTCCTTGACTTATTAAAACTATATGATAAAATTGCTGTATTAAAGACAAACTTATTAAAAAATTTAAAGTATTTGAGGGATAATTATGAGTAAAGAAAAACGCCGCTTCGGCGACCGCAGAGACGGCAAGCTTATCCGTCAGCAGGACGGCATGCATCTTATCATGCCGATGATCTACCCCAACCGCTGCGATAACGAGGCGTTCATATCCGAGCGCATAGACCTCACGAACATCGATAAGTACCTCGCCGCAAAAAACGCCGAGAATCCCGAGTTTAAGTACACTCTGTTCCATCTCATTGTCGCCGCGATACTCAAGACCATCATACTGCGGCCGAAGCTCAACCGCTTCATTGCAAACAAGAACAACTATCAGCGCAATACATACAGCGCCTCCTTCGTCGTAAAAAAACACTTTGATGACAACTCCGAGGAGGGCATGGCCTTCATTTACGCAACCGAGGACTCCACCATAGACTCGCTGCATGAGGAGCTGCGCAGGCAGATCTACCGCGAGAAGAAAAGCGACGGTGCGGGCAACGCCACCTCAAACACCATGGATATTCTCAACAAGCTGCCGCGCTGGTTCGTCAAGTTCTTCATCTGGCTCATGCGCCAGCTCGACCGCCACGGCATCGTTCCGCAGCCGTTCATCGAGGCTGACCCCTACTACGCTTCGGTCATTCTCTCGAACCTCGGCTCCATTAAGCTCAGAAGCGGCTACCACCACCTCACCAACTGGGGCACGACCTCCATTTTCGTCGTTGTCGGCGAAATGAAGGAGCGCATCTTCCGCAACGAAAACGGAGAGGAGGAATACCGCAACAGCGTCGACCTCGGACTTACCATAGACGAGCGTCTTGCCGACGGCTATTACTACTCAAAGAGCGTAAGGCTTCTCAAGTTCATTCTCGAGCACCCCGAGTGCCTTGAGCGCCCGTTCTCCGAGCCCGTCGATTATTAATTATTTTATTATAATATTTAAGGCTATGCGTTATTTTGCATAGCCTTTTCTTTTATCCGAAATTATTATAACGGCACTTATGATGAGCAGCACCGCGAGGATAAGTATCGCGCAGTTGCGGAAAAATGCCTCGGGCATGATGAGGATGACGGGATCGGCCGCCGCGTTAAACACCCAGTTATCCTTGCCGGGGAAAAACAGCGAATGGAATACTATAAAGGCTCTGTCGAAATCCGTTGCGGCGGCAATACCGATAAGCGCAAGCGCCGCCGTCATTCCGGCCGCGCCCCAAAACGGCGCACCGTGGCCGCCGAGGTGCGGCAGCTTATAGCGTTTGTCGTATAATTTTAGCAGAACGATGACAATCAGGCTCCCCGCGAGCAGCCGCAGATCAAGCAAAAACAGCACACGGCAATCGGCAAAATGCGCGCTTCCGGACTCGGAAAACGGCAGAGCTCCGGCTGAGAACTCATCGCTTACGCCGATGCAGTAGTCGAGCACCTCGTCATAAGCCCGAATTATCTCCGCTCTGCTCAAGCCACTGGCAGATTCGAGCTCAAGCGGCTGTATCTGCGCATAGTAAAACGGGCGGATGAGTATGGGCGCGGCTATCGAGCCCGTAAGAAGCGCAAGCGCGACGGCAATGCTCATTATGACGGACAAAAGCTTATTCATCTTCATCTGGTGCTTTATATACGTCACGCTCCTTTCCCGAGAGCGCCAGCATCACCTGCGAGGGCAGATAGAATGTCCACATTCCGATGTCGGCGGTGCGGCGCAGCCACTCGGGCAGCACCGTCGGCATATTGTGCAGGCCGACGCAGATATCGCAGCATAAGAACACGCACAGTCCGGCGAAAAACAGCTTGTTTTCGCTTCCCGATGCCTGCATCACATTGCAAACAAAAAACGCAAGGTACGCAGCGACGAGCAGCACAAGCGGAAATTCGCAGCCCAGGTTCAGAAGCAGCGCAATTGAGCCTGTAAACAGGAAAAGCCGCACCAGCCACGCGCCTTTGCGCCCGTTGGCGCGGTATATGCGCAAAAAATACAGTATCTGAACGATGAAAAACAGTCCGACTCCGGCGATGTAATACTTGTCGAGCAGCAGCAGAAATACGTCCGCGGCCATAGCAAGGCCGATTGCCGCCGTCACGAGCTTTTCGCCGCCCTTCACGCTCAGAAACGCGGAAAAGGCAAAGCACAGCGCGATACCGGCAAATTTGAGCCACTTGCTGTCGCCCAAAGCGTAGATATCCATCGCCGTAAACGCGAGATACACAGCCGCCTCAAGGCATATGAAAATTTTTATAAGCAAATTCTTCATGCTTTAATTATACCTGGTTTTCCGGCAGTTGCAAGCGCCACTGTAAAGCATGGCCGCTAAGTAGTAGAATATACTTGAGGTGATAACATGAAGCATTCCGAACCGCGCTGCTGCTTTGACGCGTCAATGTTCCTTGGGCATCCCGACGCTGAGCCCTGCCCGAGAGCCGTTGACGTTCCGAGGGTCGTAACCGAGCTCGACAGGCTGCAAAACGGCGGACATCTGTCCGAGGCGCAAATGCTACTTGAGCATTGGACAGATATCGCCCTGCGCGCTGGCGACTGGAGAGGCGAGCTTTCGCTACAAAGCGAGCTCATGGGGCTGCACCGCCGCACGGGCGATAAAAAAGCCGCCGGGGCCGCAGTTGAGCGCGGGCTTGAGCTTATACGCCTGCACCGCTTAGGCGGCACCGTATCTGGCGCTACGATCATATTAAATGCCGCGACGACGATGAAATTTCTGGGCAAAGCCTCCGACGCGCTGCCGCTGTTGCACCATGCTTCGCGTATATATGCCGAGCAGCTTGACCCCTCTGATTATCGCTTTGCCGGTCTTTACAACAACATGGCGCTTGTTTATCAGGACACGGGCGACTATGAGAGCGCAGAGCGGCATTTCAGGATGGCTCTTGACATCATAAAAAGCTGCAGGGATCCCGGAAACGACACGGCCGTCACACTCTGCAATCTCGCGGAGCTGTACGAGCGCATGGGGCGCGAGCAGGATATTGAGCCCATGCTCGACAGAGCCTACGACTGTCTCACCGATCCCGCGCTGCCGCGAGACGGATACAACGCGTTTACGCTTTCAAAATGCATCCCGGCCTTTGATCATTTCGGCTATTTCATATACGTCAAGGCGCTGCGCGAGCGCATGGAGGAGATAAATGAAAGGGCTTGACGCGGCAAGAGCACTCTATCTTGAAAAGGGTGCGGAACTGATACACACACGATTCCCCGAATTTGAAATGCGCATCGCCGTGGGGCTTGCGGGCGCGGGCTCTCAGTGCCTGGGCTTTGACGACGACGTCTCGCACGATCATGATTTTGAGCCCGGCTTCTGCCTGTGGCTTACGGACGCAGACGACGATGCGATCGGCCTTGCTCTGTCGCGTGAAATGCGCGGTCTGTTCGGCGGCAAAGTATCAAAGTCCTCTGCTCTCGGCACGTCGGGTGTCGGCGTTATGCGCATAAGCGACTTCTACCGGCGCTTTACCGGCTGCTCCGGCGCTCCCGAGGCGTGGCGCGACTGGCTGCATCTGCCCTCATACGCTCTTGCGCAGGCAGTCAGCGGCGAGGTGTTCCGTGACGATCTCGGTGAGTTCTCGCGCATACGCAATGAGATAGCCCACGGTATGCCCGAGGATGTGCGGCGCAAAAAGCTTGCCGCGCGGCTGGCGTTCATGGCGCAGTCGGGGCAGTACAACTACTCGCGATGCCTTGCGCACGGCGAGGAGGGCGCGGCGATGCTCGCCGTAAGCGAGTTTGTGAAAAACACGGCCGAGGCGGTGTTTCTCTTAAACCGCCGCCACGCACCGTACTACAAATGGCTGCTGCGCGGCATGCGTGGGCTGGAAAAGCTTCCTGAGCTCGCCGATGCGCTCGAATTCCTGCTCACGGGTGATAACGCGCCCGACGGAAGATTGCTCAAGGCTCAGGTCATCGAGGATATCTGCGCACAGACAGTCCTTGAGCTGCGGGAGCAGGGGCTCACCGGCAGCAGTGAGGATTATTATCTTGAGCGGCACGCCTTTGACGTGCAGAGCCGCATCGAAAACGCTGCCATACGTGCACTGCATGTCATGGAGGGATGAAAAATACGGAGTCAAAAATGACTCCGTATTTTTTATAGTCCCAGGCTCGTGAAGGCTTCCCATGAGCGGTGCATATAGGTCTCAAGACCGATGGGCTCGCCGATGTATTTCGGATCGCGCCCATCACGCAGGAACTCGTCGAGGAAGCATTTGCGCCCTGTCGTGTGAGCGACGGGGATGCCGGTCATGTCGCTGGTCTCGCGCAGGACATCGTAGCCCTGACGGATATCGTCGGCACTCGCGAAGTTCAGAAGATTGGAGTTATTGACAAAGCCCGTTACCTCAAGCCTTGCAAAGCCCTCCATCTCCTCCTTGAGCTTTATGATCTTCTCCGGGCTCTCGGACATGGGGCGGAAGACGTTGACGATATCATAAACCTCAAGCTGCCCATCCTCAAGGGCGGCAAAATCCGTGTGATATCTGCCGAGTGACATAGCGCCGGCCGCGTCGCCGCCGACATCGAACACGCACAGATCCCAGTCACCGGCGAAGGCCGAAGCCACGGCCGCGGACATATTGCTCGGCGTAACTCCCTGGCCGGCAAAGGTCGGCGATACGAGGTTAATGTTATTTTCCTTCAGAAGCTCCACGCGGTCGCTCATGCGAAAATAGTCGTTGACCTTATCGAGGTCGACCACCAGTGTATTGAGCCCCTTGGCTGCGGAGTTTACCGCGAGGTTTATCGCGATCTCCGTCTTGCCCGAGCCGTAGTTGCCGATGAGCACGATGAAATGCTTCATCACTTTGCTCCCTTGGCGTTAGCCTTTGCAATAAACTTCTCGTTATTGATGATAAAGCGCTCGTGGCGACCCGCGCCGATCTGACCGCACTCATCAAAAGCCTTGACCTCGAACACGAGGCGGCGGCGGTCGATCTCGATAAGCTCACTCTCTGCCCAGACCTTCATGCCCAGAGGCGTTGCCGCGTCATGGCTTATCTCGAGCTTCGTGCCGACAGTTCCCTCGCCCTCGGCAAGATACGGCGCGACGGACATCTGAGCCGCCTGCTCCATGAGGCCTACCATGCAGGGAGTCGCGAAAACGTCCAGCGAGCCCGAGCCTACGAATTTTGCGGTGTTGCTGCCGTCAACGACGGTCTCGACCTTGCCTTTTATTCCGATTTCCATAAAATTTTCTCCTTAGTCAATGATATTTGATGGACATAATTTAGCACACAAGCCGGGTGTTTTCAAGGCAAAAATGAAAGCTCCCGAAGCACGGTGACCTCGGGAGCCGGATCACGGGGGGACGCGATCCTCAATATCGTTAATAATATATCACAGCATTTGTGTTGTTGCAACACTTTTTGTTTATTTGTATAAACTTTTTGCGTGTTATAGTCGTGCTTTTCACTTGTTCGGCCTCAAATCGCCGGTAAGTCGAAAATATAATCGACCGCTTTTTATTCTATTACGCTGCCTATATCGGAATTGATGCATATCGACTGCCGCTCAATTTCCTGCGGGCAATCTGCCTGTCCGAGGTTTACGCAGGCATAGACAGCATTCGGATTCTTCGCGGTCATCCGCCAAAACGGGTACTTTATGATGACCGGGGTGTTGTAGCCGACACCGAGCTCCAAAAACAGAATTTTCTGTCCGTCGCGGGTACGCAGAAAATTTTCATACCTCTCCGCCGCCCTGTGCCACCCCTCGTCCTCGACGAAGCTGTCATCGCAGCGGAGGTTCATCGTCATCGGTTTTCCGCATTGCGGACAGATGGGAATAAGCTCCGTGGGAATTTTCATCTTCTTTTTCCGCTCCAGCATCTCGCGGATCACGGCTTCGTTATCAAAGGTTTCCTGACAGCAGGGCTCTGAGCACTGAAACAGGCCGTAATCGCCCTGGGTGTAAAACAGCCGCTTTTTATCAAATCCGGCCTTCTGAAAGCAGTGGTCGACATCCTTGGTGTTATTGGTGCAGAACCACAGCTTGCCGTCCATCTCGCCCGCGAACATGAAGGGACGGCACTTTGCCTTTCCGTCACGGCCAACGGTGCCAGATACTGTACGGGGTTGGTATTCAGAAATTCAACGACTTTGTTCATGATAAGTACCTCCAAAATATTTTTGATCTCGAAAGCTTACTTTTTTCTTTCGCTGGCCTTATACAATCGCCGTAGTCCCCTTTTGTAAATTAAGCACAATATTGTGCCGTAGTTACCAAAAGGAAACTATTGCGTGATTGCCGGCTTTTTCGGCATTCGGTGCTGTTTGGAGGGATAGATATGAGCGACACAAAAAACATAAACGAGCTGCCGGCCTGCCCGGTGGAAACGACGCTGACTCTCATCGGGGATAAGTGGAAGGTGCTTATCCTGCGCGACCTTCTGCCGGGGAAAAAGCGCTTCGGTGAGCTTAAAAAATCCGTGGGCAGCGTGTCGCAGAAAGTGTTGACGGCTCAGCTTCGGGCAATGGAGGAGAGCGGACTTATTCACCGCGAGGTGTACGCCGAGGTACCGCCGCGCGTGGAATATTCTCTGACCGAGCTCGGCATGAGTCTCAAGCCCATTTTGGATTCCATGCTCGTTTGGGGCGAGGGATACAAAAAACAGCACAGCTCACAATGAGCTGTGCTGTTTTCATATCACATTGTTTTTTACTCAAGATACAGCTCGCGCAGGCGCGCAAGCTTTTCATCGTCGAGCGCCATCTGCCCGCGCAGGAAATTGCCCATGCCGCCGTAATTTTCGTCGATTGTCTCGAGCGCAGCACCGAGAAAATCCTCCCGAACGGTGTCGAGGATGCGGATAAACTCAAGCTCGGCAGCGTCGTCGGTGTACCTTTTGCAGTTGGCTATGAGCCTCTCTGTTCCCGGAGCGCAGCGCGCGTTCGTTATGAGGTAGTCTTCAAATATTCTCTCGCGTGAAACGCCGAGCGCCGAGAGAATGAGCGCCGTCGCCGTTCCGACGCGATCCTTGCCCATGGTACAGTGGTACAAAAGCGCTCCCTCCTCGTGGCGAAGGAGTATCTCGAAAAACTGTCTGTAGTGCTGCACCGAGTGCTCGATCGTCACCATCACAGGGTACAGTGAGCGCATCTGCGCCGCGCCGTCGGGGTCGCGCTCCATGAGCCGACGCGCCATTTTAACGGTGCGCTGCGCCTCCTCATCCTCCGTCTCGGGCTTATCGCGCGTTATGCCCTCGGCCTTATCCTCGAGTATGGGGCAGATTATGTACTCCGCGCCCTCGGGCAGACGGTCGGGCTTTTGCAGGCGCTCTGCCAGTGTGCGGAAGTCGACGACCGTGCGCAGCCCGGCGTTTTTAAGATAGCTTATGTCATTATCGTCGAGGCGCGAGAGCATGCCGCTGCGGATAAGGCGGCCGTGTCTGAGCACTCTGCCGTCTGTTGTCTCGATCCCGCCGAGGTCGCGCGCGTTCGGCGCGCCGCTGAGTATTATCTCGGGTGCGTACATCACATATCCTCCATTGCGTAAAGCCTTTTGCCGTTTTCAAATGTCGCGCGCTCGATCTCCTCGGGGCTAATTCCCTTTACCTCGGCTATCTTTTCGATAACATATTTGAGGTTTGAGGAATCGTTGCGCTTTCCCCTGTTCGGAACGGGCGTGAGATACGGGCTGTCGGTCTCGATCACCATGCGGTCAAGCGGGCACATTTCCAAAACCTCTATCGATTTGCGCGCGTTTTTATAGGTTATCGGCCCGTCAAAGCCAAGGTACCAGCCGCGCTTTAAAAGCTCGGCGGCCATTTCCGCGCTGCCGGAATAGCAGTGGAACACGCCGCGCAGCTCGGGATATCGGCAGACTATATCGAAGCTATCGCCGTGCGCCTCGCGGTCATGGACGATGATAGGCTTATTGAGCCGAAGCGCGAGCTCGATCTGACGGATAAACAGTGTCTTCTGCTCGTCCTTGTGCTCGGCGTCCCAATAGTAGTCGAGCCCTATCTCGCCGACGGCGACGCATTTGGGATGCCCGGCAAGCTTAGTAAGCTCGGCAAAACCCTCCTCACTGAGCTTGTCTATATCCTCGGGGTGCCAGCCGACGGCGGCGTAGACAAAGTCATATTTCTCCGCGAGCGCTATCGCATCGCGCGAGCTTATAAGATCGCAGCCGGGGTCGACGATGAGCCCGACGTTTTTTTCCGGCATGGATTCAAGTATTTCAAAACGGTCGGCGTTGAACGCGCCGCTGTCGTAATGCGCATGGGTGTCAAATATCATTGCAATACCTCCAAACACAGAGTATTATATCATCTATTGCCACGGCGGCGCAAGCGGTGATATAATGCTCTCGGAGGCTGAGTTATGGATTATTACGATATTTTGATAGATGGAATTTCGCCGGAGCTATATGTTTCGCGTATAGTTCACGGCAAATCGTGGATCGCGGCCGAGCTCAGCGACGGGCGATACGGCATAGCGCTGCACGATACGCTGCAAAGCCGCGAGCGCATGTTCCCCACGCTTGTCGGGATGCCCGCGCGTGAGGCCGCAGGTGCGGCAAGGTCATGGAATCTTCTCGAAGCGTCCGAGGGCATGGCGGTCATAAACGCGTTTCACAATACAAGCGAGCACATGCACGAGCTCGGCGCTCAGTGCGGCTTCGACAAAAGCTGCACCAAGGGCATGGTGACCGAGGGCAAAAAGATCGCCCTTATCGGCCATATGAGCCTTCAGCCCGGAGCGCTCGACGGTGCGAGTGAGGTTTACATAATTGAACGCAGCCCAAAACCGGGCGACTATCCCGACTCGGCCTGTGAATACCTTCTGCCCGACTGCGATATAGTCATCATGACGGCGAGCGCCGCCATAAACAAGACTCTGCCACGTCTGCTGGAGCTTTCAAAAAACGCGGAGACTATCATCATCGGCCCAACGACTCCAATGTGTCCCGAGCTCAAGGCGCTCGGCATATCGCGTCTTTCGGGCATGGTGATAAAGGATAAGACGGCCTTCGAGCGCTGGACGCTCGAAAAGCCCGGCAGCCCGTATCCCTACGGCGATGTGTTTATGATTTAAGTTTACATAACACAAGAGAGCATTCATTGAATGCTCTCTTTTTATTCGTCTTCATATATTCTTTCGTCAAACGCGGCCATCAGGAACTGCCTGAGCGGCTCGAACCTGCGCACCGCCGCTCCCGCGGCCTCGGCGAAGGTGTCGAGGTCAGTAAGGTCTCGCTCCGTGAAGCTGTACTCCGTGAGCCAGAACTTATACTTCAGCCAGTCGGCAGCGGGATGATCGGCCTCATAGCCGCGCGGCGTGCGCTTTAGCTGCTCGCCCCAGACCATGAGCCCGTTTTCGGCGCATATCGCGTCGAGCTCTTCATAGTTATAGGCGATATGCTCGCGCAGGCGGTTAAGCCGCTTCGTTTCCCACGGCCACGCGCCGGTCTCTATGATGCAGCGCTCATGGCTTATGTGAATATAGTACGAAAGCGGCAGGAAATCCTTCTTATGCGGTGACATATAGGCTCTGAACGCCGGGTTATAGGGCGTTTTGTTTTTGCTGTAGCGCATGTCACGCGGTATGCGGTACATGAAGTTCTTCGGGTTTTCAAACAGGAGCTGATCGCCGATTTCCGGCGCGTCCTTTGCCAGAACGAACTTCATCACGTCCAGCAGCATGAGGAAATCCTCCTGCGCCTGCTCGTATTGTTTGTGGTTATCGTGAAACCATGTGCGGTCGTTATTTTTGCTCAGTGCCTCGGTGTAGCCGAGCATTCTGCTAAAATCCATCAGAAAAGTCCAGTTATCCTTCCATTATCGTCAACGTCTATGCCCTCGGCCGCCGGAACGCGCGGCAATCCGGGCATGGTCATGATATTTCCCGCGAGGGCGACCGTAAAGCCCGCGCCGGCGCTAACCTTTATCTGCCGCACAGTTACTGTGAAGTCCTCCGGTGCGCCGAGCCTTTTGGGATCGTCGGAAAAGCTGCTCTGCGTTTTTGCGATGCACACGGGCAATCGATCAAAGCCGAGCTTTGTGAGCCGCGCTGCCTGACGCTGCGCCTCGGGCAACAAAACCGCGCCGCTGCCGCCGTATATATTTTTGACCACGGCGTTTATTTTATCCTCGATGCCGAGAGAGTCCTCGTAGCAGTATCTGAAGCCGGAGCTGTCCTCCCCGCAGAGCTTGACCACCGTCTCGGCAAGCTCGCGCGCGCCATCGCCGCCATGTGACCAAACGTCGGACAGAACGATATCCGTATCGAGCTGTGCGCACATTTTTTTTGCGAGCTTGAGCTCCTCCTCCGTGTCGCTCGGGAAGCGGTTGAGCGCGACGATGCACGGGAGTCTGTAGACATTTTTAATATTCGAAACGTGCCGCAGGAGGTTCGGCATTCCCCTCTCCAGTGCCGCAAGATCTTCATTGTCAAGCTGCGTTTTATCCAGTCCGCCGTGCATTTTCAGTGCCCTTATCGTTGCGACGACAACGACCGCCGAGGGGTGCAGTCCCGATGCGCGGCATTTTATATCCAAAAACTTTTCCGCGCCGAGATCGGCTCCGAAGCCGGCCTCCGTTACGGCGTAGTCTGCCGCTCTGAGCGCCATGCGCGTTGCAAGAACAGAGTTGCAGCCGTGGGCGATGTTCGCAAACGGGCCGCCGTGGACAAATGCCGGAGTTCCCTCCAGCGTCTGCACGAGGTTCGGCTTTATCGCGTCCTTCAGAAGCGCCGCCATTGCGCCCTGCGCCTTGAGCTCGCTGCAGGTCACGGGGCGGCCACTCATATCATAGCCGATGACTATACGCGCAAGCCGCGCCTTGAGGTCGTCGGCAGACTCGGCAAGGCACAGTATCGCCATGATCTCGCTTGCGACGGTTATGTCAAAGCCGTCGTCGCGCTCGACGCCGTCCTTTTCGCCGCCGAGACCGTCGCGTATATACCTCAGCTGCCTGTCGTTCATATCGACGCATCTGCGCCAGGTTATCCTGTTTATATCAATGCCGAGCGCGTTGCCGTGCATGATGTGGTTATCTATCATCGCGGCCAGCAGATTGTTCGCCGCGCCTATCGCGTGGATATCTCCCGTAAAGTGCAGGTTTATATCCTCCATAGGAACTATCTGCGCGTATCCTCCGCCGCAGGCGCCGCCCTTTATCCCGAACACCGGACCGAGAGACGGCTCGCGCAGTGCTGCGGCCGCGTTTTTTCCTATCCTGCGCAATCCGTCGGCAAGACCGATGGCCGTGGTCGTCTTGCCCTCGCCGGCTGGGGTCGGCGTTATGGCCGTGACCAGAATGAGTTTACCGTCCTCGCGCTTTGTGTCCGCAAGGTAGCTCAGGTCGATCTTGGCCTTATATTTCCCGTAGCATTCGAGGTAGTTCCCGCCTATGCCGAGCTTTTCTGCTATATCCTCAATAGGGCTCATGCGGCAGCTTTGCGCGATCTCAAGGTCTCTTTTTCTGTCCATTAAACCCCTCCTTCAAATTATCTTCTGAGTATTATAGCACAATGCGTCACTTTTGAACAGTCTGGTCATTACCAAACGTCATTTTCTGCAAGCGCCCGTTATTTACGCCGCTTTCGTACCGGTATTTTGCGAGCAAAAGGAAAGCAGGAGCATATCATGCGATACGCTCCTGCCAATTTGATTTTTAGTTGTAAGGCGTTCTATCAGTCTACTTGTTTATCTAAATATTATTTATGACGAGTGTATTTTGATTGCCTATTGATATCAAAATGTAAAAAGAGGAAAAGCATTATCAACGTATTAATCCCACTTATAACTCTCCATACTAATATCATTTTGTATTCTTCACACATTTCGCCAATGCACAAAAGCGCTAAAAACGCAACCACAAAATATATAGCAACGCCTTTTTTTAAACACATGTAGTTACTGTATGCTCGTTTATACTCGGTCGCCACGTATTTTTCTATATACTTTTGGTTTATTCGTTGTGGCAGTGAATACTCGCTTTTTATATCAATGGACTTATTAAATGCTTTGCCGTATTTGCCTGCAATGCTGGCTATAAATATGTCATTAATCAACCATTGAATCATAAGCAGACTGAGCACACATGAAATTAAGTAGTAAGGAAAATACCGAAAAACACTTTGCTCATCTTACTCGCCTCCACAGCATATTTACACGCCAACCAGCCATATAACATTGCCGGTTTGTATTATACCGAGCAACGTCGGTATTACTATACACATTTTTTATTATGCCGTCAAATCTTTAAAAAAGCAAAAACAGCCATCACTTTGTGATGACTGTTTTGAGTGACTGGAGTTGAACCAGCGGCCTCTTGAACCCCATTCAAGCGCGCTACCATCTGCGCTACACCCGGATTTCTAACGCCCGATTATATTAACACAATTACACGGCAATTGCAATACTTATTTTTAAAAAATTATAGTTTTCCGCAAAATTTGCGTTTGGCGCAACTCCATATGTGAGCAATTTTGTACACAAAAAATGAGATAACTATTGCTTAGAGTCAATGTTTGGACTATAATAGTTAAAGCAAGGAATCTGCAAAGAAAACAAGAGTAATAAGAGGAGGAATCCACCATGAAATGCCCTCGCTGCGGACATGAAATGACCCTCGATACCCACCGCAAGTATGCTCTGAACATGTGCTACGAATGCGGCTACATCGAAGGCAGACTCAACGACGGCCCCGGTGCCGGCGCAAGCAACTATGCTCGTCTGAGAGCTATGAACTTCAACGAGGCTGTCGCCTTTATCTCCGGCGGTCTCGACATCGAAGAGACCAAAGTCGCAGACTGGCTCGACAACAAGGAATAAGCCGAATATAAACAGCACCCCGGGGTTCGCCCGAGGTGCTGTTTTTTACGCATTTTCTTTCGCACCGCTGTTTGTTTTTGTTTTGCACTGCATGCCGGTGTTATCGATCGTATAGTCGCCCGTCAGAAGGATCTGCGATACGGGCACGATCTTATAGCCGTCGGCGATAAGGCCCTCGATTATGCCGGGCAGCGCCTCGGGCGTGTTCTCGGCGGCGTTGTGGAACAGGACGATGCTGCCGGATTTGACGTTTTTGAGGACGCGGTCGGATATGTCACTTGCGGATATGCCCTTCCAGTCGAGACTGTCGACATCCCACTGGATGGCGCTCATGCCCATGGAGTTTACTGTGCTGATGACCGTATCGTTATACTCGCCGTAGGGGCAGCGGAACAGCGTCGGCTCCGTGCCGGTTATGTTCTTTATCTTCTCGTTCGAGGCGGCGATATTTGACTTTATCTCATCTGCCGAAAGCTGCGCGAAGTGCGCGTGATCGTCCGAATGGCTCATGACCTCGTTTCCGGCATCGCTGAGCGCCTTGACGGACTCGGGGTATTTATCGACCCACTGACCGACGACGAAGAACGTCGCGTGTATGTTGTACTTATTGAGAATATCTATGAGCTCCTGCGTATCCTCGTTGCCCCAGGCCGCGTCGAAGGACAGCGCCACAGTTTTATCGTCGCGCTGAACGCAGTAGATCGGAAGCTGCCTGTCGGAGGCCGAGACTCCGACCACAGCGGGGCTGTTCGTCGTCCAGAATATCACCGCCGTGAGCACCACAAGCGCGACCGCCGACGCTGCCGCCTTGCGATTTTTGATTTTGCCTAATAGTTTTTTCAAAAAAGATCCCTCCCGTAAGGCTTTGTACATTACTATGCCTGTTCGGGAGGGTTTATACTATTTTCATTCAGCCGAATATCCATTGATACGTTACGCCGAAGGCCTCGCGGAGAAAATAGTTCAGCATGATGGGCGCGTAGGTCGTATGCGCGGCCACGGAGCCGACGCTGACATCAAGCGACTGCGCCAGCAGCTTTGCCCTGTATATGTGGTATTCGCTCGTGACGACCGCGGTGCCGTCATTGGGATCGCCGCCGCGCGAGCGGATTATATTAAAGCTGTATTCGAGATTTTCAAGCGTCGAGGTCGCCTTATTCTCCAAAATGACGCGGCTTTTGTCGATGCCGTTTTCCGTAAGCCACGCCGACATAGCCTCGGCCTCGCTTATGTTTTCATCAGCGCCCTGACCGCCGCTGACTATGGCAACGGTATCGGGATGCTCCTTCATATAGTCTCGCGCGGCTCGCACGCGCTCAACGAGCGAGAGCGAGGGGGTATCGCCGTGCACCGCGGCGCCAAGGACGATTATGTAGTCATATTCCCTGTCCCCGTCGCCGGAGGCAGCACGAACTACCGGCACCTCGACTATCGCGAGATAGATAAGCCCTATCGCCGTAAGTGCGCACACCGTGCGCTTTATCCACGTTTTCGGGCAGAAGCGCATTATCGCAACGAGCGCCGCCGCAAAAAACAGCGCGTATGCTATATAGCCGATACCGGTGAAGAAAAAGCGCAGTATGAGCCCCACGAGCACCAGTGCGCCGGGCAGAACGCCGAGCTCCATGAGCTTCTGATAATCGCTCGCGTTTTCCTGCTCAAGCGCCTCTATTTCGCCCACCTGCTTTTCCAGCGCCGCGATCTCGCGCTCGAGCTTTGCAATGCGCTTTTCCCTGTTCGGCGACGACTTCTTTGCGGCTTTTTCGGGCTTTGAGGCCTTCGCCTCGGCCTTGGCCGTGCGCGTAAAGACCTCCTGACGCTTGAGATACTCGCGCATCTGCTCGTATGTTCCGCGATAGTCGATAAGCTTCCCTCCGTCAAGATACCATATTCGCGTTGCGAATTTTTCGATAAAATAGCGGTCGTGCGAGACGAACAGTAGCGCCTCGGAATAGTCCGACACGGCATCCTCCATCCACTCGCGGCTGGCAATGTCCAAATGGTTCGTCGGCTCGTCGAGGATGAGCAGATTTATGTCACTGCCCATGAGCATGCACAGCCTGAGTCTGCTCTTTTCTCCTCCCGAGAGAGCCCCGACAGGCGTAAAAACATCCTCGCCGCGGAAGCCGAAGGCCGCCAGCCTGTCGCGCGCCTCCTGCGGTTGGCAGCGGCAGTCGTACAGCATCGTGTCGAGAAGCGAGCGCTCCTCATTTGAAAAATGTATTATCTGCGGCAGGTACGCAGGGCGCACGGATGGGCCGAATTTTATGTATCCTGTGTCGGGCAGCTCCTGCTGCATTATCATTTTTACGAGTGTGCTCTTCCCCGTTCCGTTATCGCCGATAAGCGCGATGCGCTCGCCGCCGGAGACGGTGAGCTCAAGCCCGTCAAAGAGCTTTTTTGCTCCGAAGGCCTTGGACACATCATGGCAAACGAGCACCTCGTCGGCATGAAAATCGGCAGAGGTGAATTTCGCCGAGAGCTTTTTTGCCTCGGTCGGCTTTGCTGTCTGCTCAAGCTTTGCTATGCGCTTTTCCATTGAAAACGCGCGCTTGTGCAGCTTATCATTGCCCATGAACGCCCACAGATGCATCTGCTCGGCGGCGCGGGTGAGCTGCTCGATCTTGGCCTGATCCTTTTCGTATTTTCTGAGCTTTTCCTCGAAGCGCTTCTGCCTCTCGACGACATAAAAGCTGTACCCGCCGCTGTAAAACTCGGCTTTGCCCTCGTTTATCTCGATGCAGCGCTGGGCTATTTTATCGATAAAATAGCGGTCATGGCTTATTAAAAGCACTGTTCCCTTGAAGTGCTGGAGATAGTCCTCAAGCCACTCCGTCGCGCGGAGGTCGAGGTGGTTCGTCGGCTCGTCAAGCAGCAATATGTCCGTCTTTTCAAGGATGAGGCGCGCGAGGTTCACCCTCGTCCGCTCGCCGCCGGAGAGCAGGTCAAACGGCTGCTCGCGCATTCTCTGCGGGATATCCAGTCCGTTTGCCACTCGGTTGCGGTCGGTATCCATGTCGTATCCGCCGAGGCGGGCAAAGTCGGCAGAGAGCCTGTCGTACTCCGAAAGGAGCTTGTCCGACTGGTCGGTCTCCATTCTTTTGGCAAGCTCGTCGAGGCGTGCGCTTATGGCGTACAGCTCGCGGTGCGCGTCCTTCAAAACGTCCTCGGTCGTCCATCCGTCGGGATAGACGGGGATCTGAGATATGAGCCCCAGGCGCTTTCCGGAGGCTATCGCCACCGCGCCCTCATCATAGTCTATCTCACCCGTCAGAATGCGGAACAGCGTCGTTTTGCCGCAGCCGTTATGGCCGAGAATGCCGACGCGCTCACCCTCGGCAATGTCGAAGCTGAGCCCGTCAAGTATGTTTTTACCCAATTCAAAGGACTTCACAAGTCCGTTGACGGATATGTCTGTCATTGCGTTTCTCCTAAATTATTTGCTTACCGCTGCTTGGAGTACGGTGTTTATAACGCCGCCGGCCGCGCCGAGGCCGCTGCCGCCGTTTTCAACGATGCACGCGAAAGCGTATGGGTGCTCCTCATCGTTTAAGAAACCGACGAACCAGCCGTGCGCGGCCTTGCCGTCGCCGACCTCGGCCGTGCCGGTCTTTGCGGATATATTAAGTCCCGGGAAGCGATCCTGCCCGTAGTGATAAACAACATTGTAGTTCATCATGGACGCGACCTTCTGCGCCGTGTCGGCCGAGAGAAGCTGCGTCGTTTTGTCCGACTGTCCGAGAAGCGAGGGCTCAACGGCGGTTCCGCCGTTTGCGTAAGCGCCAGCGAGGCGCATCATGGCGTAAGGGCTCACAAGGTCGTTATACTGGCCGATGCCCGACCACGCCATGGACGCGCTCATGGAGCTGTCCTTATCGTAGTTTCCCGCCTGAGTCGATATGCTGTCAAGCTTGAGCGAGGTCGTTATGCCGAGCTTTTCGGCGTACTGCGCTATGATATCCGGGCCGAGCTCGAGCGATATCTCGGCAAAGGCGCAGTTGCAGGAGTTTGAAAGCGCCTGCTCGATGGTCTGCTGACCGTGCACGCCCGTGCAGTTTATCTTGACGCCCTTGACATCGATAGAGCCCGCGCAGCTGAACGTGCGGTGGTAGATATCATCCATATTCTCAAGTGCCGCCGTGAGCGTTACGAGCTTGAAAACGGAGCCCGGCGTGAACGACGCGCTGATGCAGCGGTTGATGTACGCGCCGTCCGGCAGCGTCTCCGGCGGGTTTAACGGGTCAATGGACGGCGACGATACCATGCACAGCACTTCGCCCGTTTTATAGTTATAGATCATAACTGCGCCGCTGCGGCCGTTTAGCGCCTCATATGCCTTGATGTTTAAGTCCGCATCGACAGTGAGCTGAAGGTTTACGTCCTCCTGCTCCTCGATGCCGGTTATAAGATTAAAGCCCGAGAGCTCACGCTTAAACGAGCTCAGAGCACCTGTTCCGACATTGCCGATATAGTCGCCGGTAACGTGATAGCAGGCGATGCGCGTGTTCGCGTTTTCCGCGTAGCTTTTTTCGCCGCCGCCCATTTTCGCAAGCACGGTGCCGTTGCGGTCTGTGAGCGTATATTGGCTGCCGGAGGTGGACTGGTCAAAATAAAGCGCCCACATCTCACCGTCTTTTATATACCGGCCGACATACACAAAAAGTCCGATGACAATGAGAAAAGCCATCAGAAGCGCGGAGAACGCACGAAGAGATACTTTTTTCATGCCGTTTCCTCCTCCGGCGCAGCGCTTTCACGCTGCTGCTTTCTCGTTTTCGCCTCCGGTGGGCGCACAACGAAGCTTGCGCCCTTTCGCGTATCGCCTGCCTTTATGAACGCCAAGAGCATCCAGCAAGCCAGCACCGAGGTGCCGCCGCGCGACACAAACGGGAACGTTACGCCGGTAAACGGCAGGATATCGACCGAGCCGAACACGTTGAGCGCGACCTGCACCATGAACATGCTCGCCGTCGCGCAGGCAGCTATCGAATAGTACGCGCTGCGGCCGTGACCGGAGTTGCGCACGGCAAAAAACGCAAGTGCGAGTATGGCGAGCACAGCGCAGATGGCGATGATGAGCCCGAGCTCCTCGCACATAACGCCGAACACCGTGTCCGTATTTCCGGCAAAGGTATCCTTGAGCCAGCCGTTGCCCGCGCCCTTTCCGAAAAGTCCGCCGGATGCTCCGGCCGAGAGCGCATGGGTCTGCTGATAGCCGCCGTCCCAAATGTTCTCGGCGTCCCAGATATGACCCCAGGTTGCAAATCTGCGCGCCACATGGTCCTTCATTTTAAGCATCAGGAACCCTGCCATGCCTGCACCCGTTACCGCAAGTGCAACAGTCGCTATCGAGCCCGAGCGCATGAAGGATATCACGAGGAAGGTCACGAAGAATATCAGCGCCGTTCCGAAATCGCTGCTGAAGGCAAGGCATATGACGCACAGTGCCGAAAACACAATAAACAGAATAAGGTTCTTCGTACTGAACAATCTGTCAAGCGTGGCGGCGCCGACATAGATGAACGCAACCTTTACAAATTCCGAGGGCTGGATCGACAGCGTTCCGATGAATATCCAGTTCTTCGCACCGTGCGCCTCCTTGCCTATGACCAAGACCGCCATAAGTATGAGCACCGACAGTATAGCAAGCGGCAGGCGCATGGTCTTCGTCCTGTCAAGATCGCGCAGCCACCAGCCGAGGATGAAAAACGCAACGACACCCGCGAAGACGATAATTATCTGCCGGAACATCTCGTCCGGCACGGACGAGGCTATGACCGAAAGGCCTATAGACGACAGAAAAAATGCCAGCGTTTCGACCTCAAAGCCCGTGCGCCGTATGCTGCGCATGGCAAAATAGCAGAACCACTCGAGCAATATAAGCAGCACAAAGCCAAGCAGTATGCCCGCTGCATACTCGCTTTCGGCCGTGCACAGATTCTCAAGCAGGAGTATAGCCTGAAAAATTGTCAGGAAAAACAGTGTCACCGCCGGGTGGACGCGCTTCCAGCTCTGCGTTCTGCGTGCCTCGATAGCGTCGCGCTGCTTTTCGCTTATATCGCGAAAGCGCACACTGTTTCCGGCAAGGTTCAGAACATCACCGTCGCGCACGACAGTGCCCATGCCCTGCACCTTTTCGCCGTTGACCCAGACTCCGCCCTTGGAGAAGATATCGAATATGCGCCAAACGCCCTTCGGACTGCGGATAAGAACCGCGTGTACACGGCTGACCGAGGCGTACGGCAGGCATATATCCGCCGATTTCGAGCGGCCGATGAGGTTTTCCCAATGGTTTATGAGCGCAACGCCGTCATCCTTATGGATATATCCCCATATCTCGGTCTGTGATTTGTTGCCGAGCATGCTGCGCATGCAGCGAACGAGGACTATTATCGCAAACAGCGGAAGTATATAAGAAGCTACAGTGACGATCATGTCCGCCAAGCATTTCACCTCTTTTAAATTTAATAGTATTGCCAACTCACAGATATTGATTAATAATATCATAAATGTACTGCATTGACAAGCAAGCCGGATTTATTTACAATAGGTTCATGAATATGAAAAGTGCGAAAACATGGACATTGATATTCGCTGCGCTGCTCATTATATGCGCGGCGGCCTTCCTGCTGCTCAAGGGCAGCGGCGGGCACGGCACGATAGCAGTCATACGCGTCGACGGTGAAATTTACGAAAAGATCGACCTTGGCGCAGTCGCTGTTGCATATGACATGGAAATACAAACGGAGTTTGGGTATAATAAATTACACATAGAGCATGACGGAATAAGCGTCACCGAGGCCGACTGCCGCGACCATATCTGCATGGACGGGGGTAAGGTGAGCCGCGCCGGCGTCCCCATCGTGTGTCTGCCACACAGGCTCACCATAGAGATAGAGGGGGGCGATATAGATGGCTAAGACGAGAAAGCTCGCGCTTATGGCGATGTTCACGGCCGCCTCGCTGATCGTTTTTGTCATCGAAGCGCAGATACCCGCTCCCGTTCCCGTTCCGGGCGTGAAGCTCGGCCTTGCGAATGTAGTCACGCTCATCGCCATGGTCATGCTCGGGCGGCGCGAGGCGGGGCTTATCCTGCTCGTGCGCATCGCGATGGGCAGCGTGTTCACCGGCGGCGTATCGGCGTTTATATTCAGCATTGCCGGCGGAGTCCTGGCCTATGCCGTCATGTGTCTGACGCTCAGGCCGTTTTCGGGAAAGCTTCTGTGGGTAGTGAGCGTATTCGGCGCTATTGCGCACAATCTCGGCCAGCTCTGCGCGGCGGTATTAATTACAAAAACGACCTCGCTGTTTCTCTATGCGCCTGTGCTTCTGGCCTCGGCCATCGTCACCGGCGTGTTCACGGGACTTGCAGCAATGTATCTCGTCCGCCGACTGGACAAAAGGTTTAAGTAGTGTTAATATGTATTCATTAACATTTGATATTAGGAGTATTTTAAAATGAGCGAATGTACACATGATTGTTCGACCTGTCAAGAAAACTGCGGCGAGCGCGAGGCTCAGGATCTGAGCGCAAAGCTCAATCCGGCCGCAAGCGTGAAAAAGGTCATCGCCGTCGTCAGCGGCAAGGGCGGCGTCGGCAAGAGCCTCGTTACCGGCCTTCTTGCAAGCAAGATGCAGAGCCGCGGCTATCAGGCTGCCGTTCTGGACGCGGATATAACAGGCCCGTCGATCCCCAAATCCTTCGGCATCCACGAGCATGCCCGCGGCACGGAAGAGATGCTCATCCCCTGCTATTCAAACAAGGGTACGCAGATCATGTCCGTGAACCTCATCCTCGATAATGAGACCGACCCCGTCGTGTGGCGCGGCCCGGTCATCGCGGGCGTCGTTACCCAGTTCTGGAGCGACGTGCTGTGGGATAACGTCGACTACATGTTTGTCGATATGCCTCCCGGAACGGGCGACGTTCCTCTGACCGTTTTTCAGTCGCTGCCCATTGACGGCATCGTCATCGTTACCTCCCCGCAGGAGCTTGTGTCCATGATCGTTGCCAAGGCCGTTAACATGGCAAAGCTCATGAACATCCCCGTGCTCGGCATAGTCGAGAACATGAGCTACTTCAAATGCCCCGACTGCGGCAAGGAGCACGAGATATTCGGCTCGAGCAAGGTCGACGCCGTCGCTAAGGAATACGGCATAAAGCACACCGCGCGTCTTCCCATCGACCCCGTCGTTGCAACAATGGTCGACGCAGGCGAGATCGAAAGTATAAACGCCGACGCTCTTGACGAGCTGGCAGACTTTATAGAAAAAGGAGAAAACGCATGATAATCGCAGTTTCTTACAAGGACAATGAGATATTCGAGCACTTCGGCCATGCCGAGATGTTCGCCGTCTACAAGACGAATGACGACAATACCGAGATCCTCTCCAAGGAGCTTGTCGAGGTCAAGGAATCCGGCCATCAGGCGGTCGCCGATCTTATGGACAGCCTGCACGTCGACGCAGTCATCGTCGGCAACATCGGTGTCCACGCAAGAGCGGCGCTGGCGGCCTACGGCATTGTCGCGTTTGCCGGCTTCTGCGGCAATTCCGACGATGCAGCAGAGCTTCTTATGCGCGGCCAGCTCCCCTTCCTGTCCGACGAGGGCGGCTGCGGCGGCGGCTGCTCCGGCTGCTCGGGCTGCGGCGACCACAGCCACGAGGACGGCGAGGACTGCGGCTGCGGCGGCAGCTGCGGATGCCACTGATAAGTAAACAGGCGTGAAAAAGCTCAGGTCTAACGACCTGAGCTTTTTGTTATGTCTTGTTATGCTGCTTACTGTGCTCTGTAGAGTAAAGCTCCGGTTTTCTTTTAGCATTGACTCGGTATGTTTTTTGCGGGTACTACTCTTACCAGCGCACAGTCATCCCAATATTCACATAATAATGGTGCTCGTAAGAATCACCTGATTCACTGAACCCAACAAATGTTCCCCTTGAGCTACTCACACATTTGGTAAAGCCACAAAAAAGCCGCGTTTAACAAGTTCATCATATAACTCTTTCTCAGGGCAATTTATGTCATACTCACACTCCTTTTTATCGGAGAAACTTTCATAACTTTCAACAGTAACATATATTTTTCTTTTTCCTTCTTGCGCTGCCGCTTTGCATTCCTCGATAATACTATTGACCCTCGCTTCCATATCACGACGGTGGCGCTGATCCAATTCCTGAGCTGTCGGCGGTGGCGGAACGGCAGCACGAATTTCCGCTGCAACAGAGCCCGTTGGAGGTACATATGCTGCTGCACGCTTTTCATTTTCAACCGTCTTTTGCTGCTTCTTTTTGCCCTGTACTGTTGACACAATAGCGCAAACAAGGACAGCAACACTAATTACTGAGTACATACCGGGAGACATAATTTCATAAAACAAATCTGAAAAAAAGATTAAAACAATCCATGCAACCCATAATATCGTTGCCATTACCAAATTCTCCATCTTGCGCTCCATCCTATACATATATTGCGGTAGCCCGGTGCTGCACCTGCTGACTAAACCGTAAAACCGCCGCTCACCGTGGGCGCGGTGCATATATTGCGTCAGCCCAGTATCGAGGATGCCGTAAAATTGCCTGCTGACAGGTGACTTGCAGTTTTGACAGAGCTGATTTTTGCTCAGGCAAGGCAAAGCTCGCAGGGAATACTGACGTATTTCCAAGGGTTTTAACGCAGCATGAGTGAAAATCAGCCTGTCAAAACCGGTAGGTGTTCGGCTCCCACCAGCTTTAGCCACCCCGCCGTGTAAAAATCGTTGAGCTCTTCAAGGTATTTGAGCGCATCGTCATGCGGCATGTCGTGGATTATCATCTCAAAATACGCGTTCATCATACCTGGGACGAGGATGTGCTCAAGGCGCTCGTCGATATCCGGCACTGTGTTTCCGAGTTGGCGCAGCACCTCGTAATATTTATGCATTCCGTCGACCTCAAGCTCGACCATCTCATCTACCATTCCGGCGTATTTCGTTCCCTCCGAGCGCTGAAGGATGAGAAACAGCGCGTCGCGGTGGCCATAGGAATACTCAAGCATTTTTCTCATGCATTCACGTCCGGCGTGACCCATCTGCTCGGGCTTGCGCTCTGCCGGGAGCTCTTCAAAAGCGTTGAGCGCTTTTTTATATTCGCTCAGCATGTACTCATATTCCTCATCAACAAGCGCGGAAAAGAGCTCCTGCTTGCCGACATAGTAGCCGTAGAGTGCGCCGGTCGTCACCCCGGCGGCCTTCACTATACTGCGAAGAGAGGCCGAGCGATATCCCTTTTCCGTAAACTCAGCCTTCGCTGCACTGTGTATGCGCTCAAGCGTGGACATATCGTCAATGGACATTTTCGGCTCTCCTTTCATGTAGCACTGTTATATAACGACATTATATTAATATTCTTATCCTATTTTATCAATAGGATAAGCCATGTTTTTTCGAGAAAAAATCTCCCGGCCTTAGGCCGGGAGATAAAGGCTTTACATATTTACTGGGATTTTCAGAACGAAGCTGTTGCAGTAGCGCGAAAGGATGGCCGCGACCTGCGCACGGGTCGCCGTGCCCTGCGGCGTGAGCGTGGTCGCGCTCGTGCCGCTTATGATCTTGGCTCCTATGCCCCACTGGAACGGCTGAGTCATTCCCTTGGATATCTGCAGAACGTCCGAATATCCGAGGATATTGGTCGTATCGTACTTTGCGACATCGTCGCCGGCATAGTTCTTCGCGTAGCGGAAGAGCATCGTTACAAGCTGCTCACGGGTCACCTGTCCGTTCGGGTCAAATACCGTTGCCGAGTAGCCGTTTATTATGCCGTTTGCCACACCCCAGCGCACCGCCTCATAGTAATAGGTGCCGCTTGCGACGTCGTTAAACTGACATCCGCTGCCGGGAACGACAGGCGAGCCGGACATGCGCCACAAAACGGTTATGAACTGCGCTCGTGCTGTCGGCTCTTCCGGTGAGAACGTCGTCGTTGTGGTACCGTTCATGAGACCCATCGTGTAGGCAAAGCGGACGTTATTATAGAACCAGTCGCTTTCCTTAACGTCGGTGAATTTGTTGACATAGCTGTTGTAGCCGCTGTTCGTGTACTGTGCAAACAGCGCGGTGATCGTGTGATCCTCGCCGACGCTTATGAACTGATAAGCGCCGTTATCGTCGAGTGCTGCGCTCTTGCCGTCAACGAGGACATTTTTGATGTAGTAGCCCTCCGAGGCCTCGACGGTGAAGCTGAGTGTTTCGCCGCGCGCGACGTTCATCGTCTCGGGGCTTATCTTGCCGCCAGTGGACTGGATGACATGGATTTTGAAATCATAGGTGATCTCACCGTCGGTGTAGCTGTCATCGCCGGGGTACGGATCCATCCTGTCTCCTATCGCCCAGGTCGCCGTGAAGGTCGTCTCCGTCGGAACATCGACGGTGCTGCCGGCGGCATAGAGCTCCTCGTTTGCCATCCAGCCGCGCAGATGATATCCGTCGTAGTAGATAAACGGCAGGCTCACCTTTCCGCTCTTATCCTCAAGCACGCCGACGATGCGGCTGCCCTTGTTGCGGTCGAGCGTTGCGTTGCCTATCTTTATCGTGCCGTAATCGTAGATCTCAGCGCCGCCGGTCGTTCTTATGCGGGCGTTGCGCTCCACATTGAGCGTTGCGCGCTCCTTTATCGTAAGCTTGCTGCCGCCGGGTATCTTGTGCGGATTGCCGGAATCAAGCGCCGCGTTTACGATAAATTCGCCGCTGTAGAACGTCAGATCATACGCCGTCGGATCATCGGTTTCAACGGTCTGTATCGTCAGGCTCTCCTTGGAGTAGAACGCGCTGTTGCACGAATCGTCTGACTTCATATGCGAATAGAGGAACTTATCACCGTCAAGGTTTATCGTGCCGCCGCTTTTTATGATGAACGTGCCGAGTATCTGATTCATGCTCTTTACGGAGACCTCGGACATGATGATGAGCGAGAAGTCGGAGGTGTTGAGCGTTACATCGTCGTCAAAAGCGATATCCTCACGGTTTTTAAGCTGCGCATTTACCAGCAACGTTACAACGCCGCCGCCCTCGGCGGAGTTTGCGTCCTTCAGCGCGGCCAGAACCGAGAAGTATTTCTTATCCTTAAACTGCGCCTGATACTGCTTATAATCGTGTTCGCCCTTGGTGTCCGACGCTGAGATCAGAACCGGGAAGCCAGTTACGCCCTGGAGGTAGTACTCCTCCGAGTCGCCTATACCCCAGTAGCAGTAGTTCACCTCCGGATGCGCGTCAACGTACATTTTCAGCGCGGAGGAGACGTTTTTGGTGCGCGTACCCTCAACGTTGACATACTCTGCCATGACGCAGGCAGCGCCGGTGCCGTTGAAGCTCTGCACCGTGGGATACAGAACGCCCTTATCCGTCGGATAGGCCTGCTGGCATGTGCCGTAGAGATAGTAGCAGTATTTAAGCTGCGTGCCGACGGGTGCGCCGGCTATTGCTCCGTAGGTGGATGCACCGTTTACAACGCCGTAGCTCGTGCAGTTTACGACGGTGCCCATGTTGCCGCCGCCGATGATGCCGCCGGTGTTCGACGCGCCCGCGACGGCACAGCTCGTCCAGCAGTTTGCTATCGTGCCGAAGTTGAAGTCGGCGCAGATGGCCGCGGAGTTTACGCCCTTGGACGTTACCGAGCCGCTTATGCCGAGGTTCTTTACGACGGCGTTATTGCCGGTGACGTGGCCGAAGAAGCCCTGATCGTCGGCATTGCTGTTGATGTACAGATATTTGAGCGTATAGCCCTGACCGTCGAATATGCCCTTGAACGGCTCCTTTACCGAGCCGACAGGCGTCCACGAGGTGCCGCTCGCGGCCGAATACTGGACGGACATATCGATATCGTGGGTCATGAAGAATATTATCTTGCTGGTCTTATATCCCTCGTTGACGTACTTTCTGAACGCGACGAGGTCGTCCATATTGCTTATGCTGTAGCAGCCGCCCTCAACGCCGTCGGAGCGGGTGCTGTACAGTCCGCGCATGGTATCCGTAGCCTCGTAATCGCCGCAGTAGCCGTCATCGGCGCCCGTGCCGCTCATCTGACAATTGACCAGCACCGGGAAGTAACCGTTCGCGCCGGGGATCTCGGTTATGGACGAGGCCGTGTGCCACGAGCAGTAGAGCTCATTGTTCTGCATATAGACCCAGGCGTTGAGTGCCTCGAGCATATCGTCGCCGGTGTAGCTGTCGACGGTGATGGCCGTTTTGAGCGTGCACTTCTGCGTTCCGTCCACATCGTACTTGAAGTACATGCAGTCGTTAAAGACGCTGTCCTTATCGGTCTTATTGTAGAAATCATCGATAAGGCCGTAGAGATAGTAGCAGTTATTGAAGGTCGAGCCGTTTGACCTTCCTACGAAGCCGGACTTCTCGCCCTCGTCGCTGGTGGTGTACAGCGGTCCGTAGGCCGCGCAGTTGGAGATGGTGGAGTTGTGCGCATAGCCGACGATTCCGCCGACCTCGGTCGAGGCCTGGATAATTACCGACGACCAGCAGTTTTCGATTACACAGTCGTTCGCCCTGCCGACGATGCCGCCGACCTCATCGTCGCCGAGCACCTCACCGGCAACGCCGAGGTTTCTTATGGTGCTGCCCCAGCACTGGCCGAAGAGACCCGCCATATCGATAAAGTCGGAGACAAAATAAAGTCCCGTGACCGTGTAGCCGCAGCCGTCAAAGTTGCCGCGGAAATAGGTTATCGTGGATATGCCCTGGTGGTTATTGAGCGTCGTTCCGATGGGAACCCAGCCCGCGCCCTCGGTGTCGAGCCCCTGGGTCGTTATGTTTACGTTGTCTGTAAGATAGAAGTTTGCCTTCTTTGTCGAGTAGCCCTCCTGAACGTACTTTGAAAGAAGTCCGAGCTCGTCGCCGGTGGATATACTGTAGTTTCCGCCGGGCAGAGCGTCGGCCTTACTCTCATAAAGCTCGGTCATCGTGGCCGTGCATTTGTATGTGACATTATAGGGATTGTCATTGCGGTCGGTCTCGCCGGGCTGCTCACTTATGTATTCAAGCGCGGCCGAGTCGTTGAAGTAGATATGCGCCGGGAAGCTGCCGCGCAGACGTGCGATGCTCGCAGCCGATTTATCCTGCTTCCAGTGGCGCATGTTCTGCCCCTTGCCGAGGGTATCGACCCAATAGTTCAAGGCATTGAGCACCTTGAGTGTCTTCTGACCGTTAATGTTTATGCTCCTCGTGAGGTTATACTCGCCGCTTACGACCTTGAAGTCCAGAACGAGGCTGTAGGTCCCTGCGTCGGGAGTTCCGGAAACGTAGGAGTTATCGTTGCTGTAGTAGCAGTACTGCACGGTGCTGTTTACGGTCGATTCGCCGACGATGCCGCCGTATTTGTGGTTGTCCGTCGCCGTGCCGTACATTGTGCAGTTATAGATCTTCGCGTTATCCATGTAGCCGACGATGCCGCCGGTGGCCTTATCGCCGTTTACGTTCATGCTGACCCAGCAGTTTTCGACCGTGCCCGCTCTGAGGAAGCCGACGATGCCGCCTGCATAGTCGTTCGCGGTTATGCCGCCGCCGACGCCGACGTTTTTGATGACCGCCTGCTCGCTGTTGACGTATCCGAACAGGCCGCCGGGGTCGTTCGTTTTATTGATTATCAGCTCGTTTATGACAAAGCCCTGGCCGTCGAAGGTTCCCTTGAAGCTGTTGGTCTCGCTGCTGCCGATGGGCACCCAGCTCTCGCCCTTGTAGAACGAGCCGTTTACGACGACGCTCAGATCGGCCGTGAGGAAGAATGTCGCGCCCGAGGTATCATAGCCCTCGTTTACAAACTTTGCGAGCATCTCGAGCTCTTTAACATCGCCTATGCTGTAGCATATGCCGGACTGCGCGTCGGTCTTCGACTCGTAGAGCGTTTCCATCGGCACGCTGTTTGTGTAGATCGGAGTCTCCGAGGCATAGCCGGGGTATGCCAGCATGGGATACCTGCCGCCGACGCGGTCGATGCTGTCGGCGTCCGTGTTGAAGGTCCAGTTGCGCCATCTCGTGCCGCTGTCGGCCGAGACCCAGGCGTTGAGCAGCGCCAGAAGATCGTCGCTTGTAACGTTGCCGACTGTCTTCTCCGCTTCGGTCGGGCACATCGTGGGGCTCGAGGCAAAGCGCATGGTGTCGATGCGGCTGGCCGAATCCTTGCTGCCGATATCGTTATCTGCGCTGTAATAGGTGTGATACGCGCAGCTTATCTCGGCATTTGTCACCTTACCGGCAATAGCGCCGACATTGCCGGTGCCGCTTACCTTGCCGTAGTTTGCGCTGTTTATGATCTTGCCGCCGGTGACGATAGCCGCAAGGCCGCCGTTATTGCCGGTGCCGTTTACGCGCACGGCGCTCCAGCAGTTGACTATTTTGCCGGAGAGGGTCGAAGCGATGCCCGCTGCATCCGCGCCGTTTGATACGCCGTTTACGCCGAGGTTCATGATGACCGCGTTCGAGCCTGCGTTTTTGAACAGATATGTTATAAGGCCGAGGACAGCATAGCCGCAGCCGTCGAGCGTTCCTTCAAACGCATGCTGCGACGTGCCGATGCCGTTCCATGTGTTGCGGCGCATATCGACGTCTCTCTTCAGATAGAAGGTGACGCCCTTTGTATTTCTGCCGGCCGCGACATAGTCGGCGAGCGCTATGATATCGTCGTTATTGACGATACGGTAGTTCTGCCCGGCCACGGCGTCGGTGCTCCCCTTGAGAAGCTGCTCGACCGAACCTGTGCACTCATAGCCGCTGCTGTCAAGCGCCGAGGCTTCGGGGGTGAAGCAAAACAGCCCCAGCACCATTGTCAGGCACAGGAACATGCTCAGCACTCTTTTAACGCTGTTTTTCATGCTGTTGTCCTCCTTGAGGATATCTAAAGATTCATAAACCCGAGGTCATATAATACCCCATAGTTACATTACGCCATATTTATTATAAATTAATTAGAGAGCATTGACAATATATTTTTTCGCAAATAAAATAGGGAAAAACGGGAGGGGAAATGATATGAGAACACTCGTTGTTGAAGACGAAAAGCACCTTAACAGAATGATATCCGAGGCGATACTCGATGAGGGCTACAGCGTAGACTCCTGTTTTAACGGCCTGGAGGCGCTGGAGCTTTGCGAGTGCGCGCAGTACGATGTTATCGTACTCGATATCATGATGCCAAAGATGGACGGCTTTGAATTTGTCCGCAGAATACGCGAAAACGGCTGCAAGACGCCGGTCGTGTATCTCACCTCGCGCGACAGCGTATCCGACAAGGTGCGCGGGCTTGAGTCCGGCGGCGACTATTACATGGTAAAGCCCTTCGACTTTCGTGAGCTTATAGCGGTCATCCACGTCATGGCTCGCAAAAGCGGCGATAATCATTCGAATGTGTACGAGCTTGCCGACCTCAGGGTCGATATCTCCGCAAAGCAGGTCACCCGCGGCGGGAAGCTCATCGAGCTCACGGCAAAGGAATACTCTCTGCTCGAGTACATGATCCGTAACAAGGGCATGGTGCTCTCGCGCGAGCAGATAGAGAATAACCTCTGGAACTACAGGTACGAGGGCGGCTCAAACGTCGTTAACGTATACATAGGCTATCTGCGCAAGAAGGTCGACGATGGCTTTGACAAAAAGCTTATCCACACCGTCTGGGGCATCGGCTGGGTGCTCAGGGAGGACTGAGCATGTCCGCAAAGCTCAGACTTACGGTGTGGATCGCAGTTATGATGCTGCTTTTGTCGCTCGTGATGCTTGTTTTCATTCTGTGGGTCGACGAAAAGGGGCTTGTCGACGATTCGCCCGAGAGGCTCGTTGAGACCGTCATGCACAATGAGCGCAAATTCGAGACCGAACACAGCGAGATCGCCTGGGCCGAGGTCGATTTTTACACGCGCGGCGTTTACTGCGCGTTTTACGACGAGGCGGGAGAGCTTCTGCGCGGTGTCACCGTTGACGGCTTAAACCCCGCGGATATCCCTTTTTTCGAATACGAGATCAGGACCGTTTCCCTTGACGGCGACGAATTTTACGTCTACGACGCGCAGCTTGAGACCTTTGACGGTCAGCCCGTTTGGATACGCGGCATCGTTCCGAAAAACGACGATTCCGGCACGGCACACACAACAATAGTCATGACCCTGATGCTGCTGCCCGTGATGCTTATCATAAGCATCCTCGGCGGCTGGATGATATCCAAGCGTGCGTTCGACCCGGTGGAAAAGATAACGCAGACGGCAAACTCGATAAACGGCGGCAATGATCTTTCCCGGCGCATTGCGCTGTGCAAAGGCTCCTCGGAGCTAATAGCGCTCTCAAACACCTTTGACGGTATGTTCGACAGGCTCGAGCGCTCGTTTTCCGCGGAAAAGCAATTCACCTCCGACGCGTCGCACGAGCTGCGCACGCCCATAACCGTAATAAAGGCAAGCTGCGACCGCTCCCGCCGCAAGGACTTCACGCGCGAAGAGTTTCTCGAAACGCTCGACATCATCGACGAGCAGTCCGACAATATGTCCTCGCTGGTGAATCATCTGCTGAGCCTTACGCGCCTTCAGCAGGGCACGGAGCGTTATCCCCTGAGCGAGGGCGACCTGTCCGAGCTCGTGCGCGAGGTGTGCGAGGACTACATGCCGGAAAACCGGCGAGGTATAAGCCTGCATACGAACATTGCCGACGGAGTTACCGCCCGCTTCAACACTCAGCTTTTTGCGAGCCTTGTTCAAAATCTGCTGCAAAACGCCTATCGCTACGGCAAGGAAGGCGGCAGCATTTGGATCACGCTCGGCAGCGACGGCAAGAAAACCACGCTCACTGTGCGCGACGACGGCATTGGCATGACGCCCGAGGAGCAGGAAAAGGCATGGCAGCGCTTTTGGCAGGCCGACGCCTCGCGAAGCGAAAACTCGGGCAGCGGACTCGGTCTGTCCCTTGTAAAGGAGATCGCCGAGCTTCACGGCGGTACAGTGAGCGTCACCTCCGCGCCGGGAACCGGCAGCTGCTTCACCGTTGTCATCTGATAGTCTTCTTATGACAAAAAAGCAAGAAAAAGACCCGAAAGTCTTAACTTTCAGGCCTTTAAAGTTGGTGGAGAATAGCAGACTCGAACTGCTGACCTCTCGCGTGTGAGGCGAGCGCTCTAACCAGCTGAGCTAATTCTCCGCAGCTTTTGTATTATAGCATGGTGCACTGAATAATTCAAGGAAAAAATACGCCGCACTGCAAAATAGCAGTGCGGCGATGATATTATCAGTCGAATTTCGGCTGAGCTTCGTAATCGGTATACTGGCGGTCGAACTTCTTTTCCTCGGGCAGGAGGTCGAGGCCGATGGTGCCGCCGGGGTTCATGTTGTACTTCGGGTCGAAGTAGTTCTTCAGTACCTTGAACACGCCGTACTCCTTCTCGCCGACGTAGCCCTCGAGCCAGGGCGCGAACATCTTGCCGATGCCGTGGTGGTGGCTTATCGACGCGCCGGAGCGCTGGATAGCGTCGAGAATGGTGGTGTGGTATGCCTTGAACGCCTTCTCATCCTGCATCTTCGTCAGGAAGATGAAGTACAGATTCGCACCCTGCGGATAGCAGTGCGACATATGGGTCGTGACGACCGTGTTCGGCAGCGCATGGCAGACCTTGCGGACATCGAGGTGAACCTGCTCCATGTTCGACCAGTTGACTGTGCACTCGAGGGTATCGGTGGTGATGCCGAAGTCCATGAGCGTATCGCGCAGGTACGGGTCGTTGAAGCGGCCCTTCTCCCAGCTCTTTGTGACATAGCCGGTCAGGGGCAGACCGCCGTGCTGACGGGCGATCTTTGCAATATTCTTCGCAACGTTCTTGGAATAGCCCTTCTCGCCGTCGGTGAAGCCGAGGAAGAGGCAGCGCTCCATATCCTTATAGCCGAGCTTGTCGAGCAGCGGGTACAGCGGCGTATCGTCGACATTGTACAGCCTGAGCATCATGCTCGTCTCCTCCTGGTCGGACAGGCGGAACACGGAGGAATAGCCGCACTCGTGCTGCATCATCTCGCGCGCTGCCTTCATTGCCTCGTCCCAGGTCTTGAAGATGTAGGAGAATCTCTTGCGGTTTTCCGGCATCCAGCGGAATATCTTCAGCGTGACCTCGGTCAGAACGCCGAAGGTGCCCTCCGAGCCCATCATGATCTGATTAAGGTCCGGGCCACAGGCCTCGCGCGGATAGTGGCTGGTGGTGATGGTGCCGATGGGGGTAGCGTACTTCTGGCTGAGGACGATGTCCGCTATGCAGCCGTAGTAGGTGCTGTTCTGACCTGCGCCGCGCGTTACCGTCCAGCCGCCGACGGAGGAATATTCAAAGCTCTGCGGGAAATGGCCGCAGGTGTACTGCCGCTTTGCGCCGAAGAGCTCGGGAGCCGCCTGAAGCGTCTTTTCGAGGTCGGGGCCGGACATACCGGCCTGAACGGTGATGGTCTGGTCTATCTCATTAAATGAGAGCACCTTGTTAAAGCGCCGTCTCATATCCAGCGAGATGCCGCCCTTTATGGGCTCGACGCCGCGGGTGACGGAGCTGCCGCCGCCGTAAACGTACAGGGGGATGTCGTGCTCTGTCGAATACGCGACGATCTTCTCGACCTGCTCGGTCGTGTCGGGATACAGAACGACATCAGGCACGGAGTCGATGATCTTGTGGCGCAGACGAAGTATATCGTATGCCGTAAAGCCGTAGGCAACGGCAAGGCGGTCGTAGTCGGAGATGGAGAAGCCCTCCTCGCCGACTATCTCCTTGAGCGCGTCAAGATGCTCCTGCGCGAGCTTCACGGGGTGATCTGACAGATCGACAGGGTCAAAGCCGATATCGTCGGAATATTCCCTAAAGTCATCGTCGGTGAGCTTGAAGACCTCCTTCATCATCTTATAGAGGGATTCCTTCGGGAACTTGAAGAACTCCGGATCGCCCCAGCGGAATATCGAGCGGTAGCTGTTCGCCGGCGCGGGGGTGTTTACCCATTTGGGCTCGAAGCCCTCATACTTCTTATGACTCATCAGATCATATTCCTTTCCTTAAGGTTGTTCATCGTTGCGTACAGCGGTCTTACATTTTTGTATATCTTGCGATAGACCTTGTTGTACATGTTCATATACGTCTCATGGTTCTTGGGATCGGGCGTGAACACGTCCTTTTCGTGAACCATGCTCTTTATCGCTTCGTCGAAGCTTGAAAACTCGCCCTTTGCGACGAATGCGACCATCGCTGCGCCCAGCGAGCAGGCCTCGTGCGTGTGGATGCGCTTGACGGGCAGACCGAAGGTATCGGCAAGAATCTGGCAGGCAAGGTCGCTCTTCGAGCCGCCGCCGCCGACGTAGAGCTCCTTTATGTGCTTCTTACCGCGCTTTTCCATGCTCTTCATTGACATGTACAGCTCAAGGCAGATGCCCTCAATGATGGCGCGGTAAATGTGATACTTCGTGTGGTAATCGGAAAAACCGATTATAGCGCCGTAGGAGTCGGGCTTGAGCACATCTGGCGTCCAGTACGGCTGGAGCATGAGTCCCTGACAGCCGGCCGGGATCTCTGCGGCCTTCTTATTGAGAATCTCCTCGGGCGATACGCCGAGCTTTTCCGCCTCTTCCTTATCTTTGTCGCCGAACTCCTTTATAAACCAGCTGAGCATCCAGAATCCGCGGAACACCTGTATCTCCGGGTTCCAGGCCTTGTTTATGACCGACGGATACGAGGGCAGGAAGGCCTGAGGCTCGAAATACTGCTCGGAGTACATTTCGATAGTCGAGCTCGTGCCGAAGGAAATGGACGCCTTGTCGGGGCTTGCGACCGAAAGGCCGAGCGTCTCGCAGGCTTTATCAGCGCCCGTGGCTATGAGGGGCAGACCCTCGGGCGCACCGGTGAGCGCGGCGGCTTCCTTTGTGATATAGCCGAGCACCTCACCGGAGGGGATGAGCTCATAAAGTCTGTCCTGCGGGACATCGTAGAAGCAGCGGGTGAGGTCGTTTTCCTTCATCCAGCGCTTTTTCTTATAGTCCATGGGGATGTGCGCAATTGTATTTGCCGGGGTATCGGCAAGGCGGCCTGTCATACGGTAGTTGAGGTATGCCGGCAGGCAGACTATCTTCTTCGTGCGCTCCCAGACCTTCGGCTGCTTCTGACGCACCCAGTTGACCTTCGAGGTGCGGTAGACGATCTTCGTGCCCTTGCCCATGCCGATGAGCTCGAACACAGCCTCCTTCCACAGCGGGAAGGGATCGTCGTAAACGCATTTGCGCGCATCGAGCCAGTGGATGATATCGCGCGTTGGCTTGTAGTTTTCGTCCAGGAATACGAGCGTGTCGCGGATTACGGTGACTGCGCAGGCGATTATATCGGGCACCTTGTCGACATTGCGCGCCATGAGTGCCGTCGAAGCCTTGCACATGTTGTCAAAGTAAAAATCCGTTTTCTGCTCCGCCCAGCCCGGACGCTGCCGGAAATAGGGCTCTGCGTACTTGACCTGCTCCTTGTCCACAATATTGCCCTGCTTATCGACCAGTATGGCTCTCGTGCTCTGAGTGCCGACATCGTAAGTCAGGATCAGCGGTCTGTTCATTATTTCTCCCTCCGTCTTTGCATTACATCTTTATTTCTGTTTTAAAAGATCGCTTGTTGCAATGACGTCCACGCCGAGACCGAGCACATTTTTTATGACGGCATCTCCCCTGCCGATGCGCTCTGTCAGCGTCACGGCGTTAATTTCACGCATGACGTCAAATATTTTATCCTTGGGAATATCATCCGACACTCTGACCGGCAGCACCGGCGCGTCGGGAAATGAAGTTTTGACCGTTGAACATATGGTGCGCTTGGGCATTGTCATCTCGCTTACGGCAAATGCCTTGCCCCTCGGGCAGCTGTTGCCGCTTACGATGAACTCGCCGTCCTTTTCCTCGATCGTGAGGCGGCAGCCGCGCGGGCAGCCTATACATACGAGCTGTTTCATTTTACCACCTCGATCTCAAAGCGCACATCGCTGTTTTCGTCTATATCGAACTTGCTCATATCGAGCGTAAGCTGCTGCATCTCGGGCGGACGCAGGAAGGGATAGGTCTTCTTCCAGGCCTCCTCGCCGTTTATTTTAAGGCGAAGAACGCTTTTTTCAACGACCTTCTTTGAGCGGAAATAAAATACCGTCTTCGAATTGTCGCTGTCGAGATCGAGCTGCTGCGGAACGAGGTACAGAAATTCGTCGCCGATGCTTATATCGACCCTTCTCTGCTTTGCGCCGCACCATGCCGCCGCGTTTTTTCCGGCCTCCGCGCCGGACTCGGACACGAAGTCGACAAGGTCGTTTACATGCAGGGCATTTCCGCAGGAGAATATGCCCGGAACCTTTGTCATAAGCTGAGCGTCACATACAGGCCCGCCCGTGTGACGGTCGAGTTCAACGCCGAGCGACTGGGCAAGCTCGTTTTCGGGGATAAGCCCGACGGACACGATAAGCGCGTCGCACTCGATCCTCTCCGCCGTTTCGGGAATTGGCTTATAGTTTTCGTCAACCTCGCAGACCTCGACCGCCTCAAGGCGATCTTTGCCGAACACGCGCGTGACGGTGTGGCTCAGGTGCAGGGGGATATTATAATCGGTAAGGCACTGATAGATATTTCTCGTAAGTCCCGATGGCGTGGGGTTTATTTCATAAACGCTGAGGACCTCCGCGCCCTCAAGCGTCAGGCGGCGCGCCATGATAAGGCCGATATCGCCCGAGCCGAGGATGACGCATTTTTTCGTCGGCATAACGCCGAGCCGGTTTGTAAAATGCTGCGCCGTACCGGCTGTGAACACGCCCGCCGGGCGCGTTCCGTGGATAAACACCTGCTTTGCGCTTCTCTCGCGGCAGCCGGTAGCGAGGATGAGGCTCTTGCCCGTGACGGTGCGCAGCCCCTCGCGTGAGACGAGCGTGACCGCGAAGCCGCCGTCCGTTTTTTCCGCACGCGTTACAAATGTATTGCACGCGACCTCTATATCCGACTGCGCGACTCTATCCATATAGCGCTCGACATACTCGGGGCCTGCAAGGCGCTCACCGAAGGTGCGCAGGCCGAAGCCGTCGTGTATGCACTGCTTGAGCATGCCGCCGAGGCGCTCCTCGCGCTCGACGATGAGTACCTTTGCGCCGCTCTCATTTGCCGCGACCGCTGCAGCAAGGCCGGCAGGGCCGCCGCCTATAACGATAACATCGTAATCATGCATTGCCACGGCCCCCCTTTTTACTCTCGAATACGACAGGCGACTGCTCGGAGCTTTTTTTGACCTCCGTGAGCGGAACGCCCAGGTACTCGGCTATGATCTTCGTGACTATCGGCGAGCAGAAGCCGCCCTGGCATCTGCCCATTCCGGGTCTGACGCGCTTCTTCACGCCGTCGATCGTCGGCACGCATATGGGGCTGCGCAGCGCATCGAGTATCTCGCCGCGGCTTACCTCCTCACAGCGGCACACGATGACGCCGTAATCGGGATTTTTCTTTATAAGCTCCGCGCGCTCGGCATCATTCATCTGAGCAAGATGCGGGGGAGCCTTGCGCACTGGGTCGAAGCTTTCGTTTTTCTCAGCACCCAAGAGTCCGGCGACATAGGCCGCGACATCCTGCGCAACGGCAGGAGCGGTCGTAAGTCCGGGAGATTGTATGCCGGCAACGTGGTAGATATTCTTAGTTTTTCTGCCGGGCTCGATTATGAAGTCCTCTTCGTATGTAGGGGCTCGAACGCCGGTGAAATATGTTATGATGTCCTTCTCCGTAAGAGTGGGCATGGTTATCTTCTGTTTTGCAAAAACGCGCGCGATACTGTCGGCATTCGTGGCCGTATTCTCGCGCTCGGGCGTTTCGACGGCGTCGGGCCCTATGAGCAGGTTATCGTGCGCCGTGTGCAGTATGCCGCCGCCCTTGGTGTGCGTGTGTCCGGGAGTTTTCGCTCCGACAACGGAGGCAATGGTTCCGAATGACGCGCCCGTTTTTTTGTCAAGAATGGAGTTCGTGCCGCGGCGGGGATGGATGCTGAAAAATCTGTCCTGCGCCATCTGCGCGACAACGTCGGAATAAACTCCTGCGCAGTTTATGACCTCGCGCGGGTATATCGTTCCGCGGTTGGTGTATACGGCTTTTATCTCGCCGGCGTGAACATCCATACCTGTAACGGCGGTGTTGAGCGAAACGCGCGCGCCGTTGTGCACGGCGTTTTCCGCGTATGCTATGACGAGATTATACGGACTCACACTTCCGGATGAGGGGTTTGACAGAGCAAAGGCCACGTCGGGCGAAATTTTCGGCTCTTTTTTGCGTATCTCGTCGCCCATGACGATGCGCGTATCCTCGATACCGTCATGGTCTCTGCGCCACTTTGCATAGAGACTGACAAACGGCAGCCAGCTTTTGTGCGTAAAGCAGGCATACTGCCCCGTGCGCTTGAACGGAACGTCCAGCTCACGGCAGAGCTCCTCGTACATGTGATTTGCACGGCGGATATATTTATGCTTTAAAGAGCCCTTGGAAAGATCGACTCCGGGATGCACCTCGCCGTCGTTTCGGCCGGATGCGCCGAGCGCCAGGTCTGCCTCCTTCTCGATAAGCAGAACATTGAGCTTATAGCGCGATAATTCACGCGCGACCGAGCAGCCGGATATGCCGCCGCCGATGACAAGAACGTCGGGCTTATCGCCGTCGAGCGCCTTGTCGTTTAGTGTCGGCATATGCATCTTCTCGGGCTGCGCTCCGGTGTACACTATATCATTTACAACATGTATATCGGAATGCGGCGTTGCTGCCGTAAGGCCTGCGTCGACAATAGCATTCCAATCGCCGAGCTCACCTCTGAGCACTATGCAGTTATCTGTGAGCTCCGCTGTGACGGCTCCACCGAATTTTTTATTCAGTTTCCTGTTTATGCTGTTAATATTCATCATCCCAACCTCTTTCGCCGCTGAAGATTATACACTCATTCTACTTTTCTGTCAATTCTAACTTAACTTACTTTCCGCGGCGGCAGCCGACAATTTGTCTTGTTTTGTCGCATAAAGCGTTTTTTACGCATTGTTCTTGAAATTTGCAGCGCAATAGGATATTATGTCAAGTAAGTTTGCAATTATATCGGGAGGCTCACATGATAGAAAAACACTCTCCTGCACGCAGCTTTATCGAAAAGCTGCTCGTACTGTACATTATAATTAACCCACTTATAGACTTCTTCACAGGGCTTTATATAAAGGAGGTTCTCGGTGCGACCGAGCTTGACGTCGCAAAAGCTGAATTTTCAAGCACTCCGAGCCTCTATATCCGCCTTGCGATGCTCGCCGTGTTCGGTCTGTACATTCTGATGCGGCGCGAAAAGGTCGCCATTGGCACGCTCGTCATAATGGGTCTTGCCTTCTGTGCTTCGATCGGCGTACTGCTGATGACCGGTGCAAGCATCTCTCTCGGCACCGATGTTAAGTACTTCATCAAGTATTGCTACAACATTGCAATGCTGTTTGCCTATATCTCACTGTTCCGCAGCCTGTGTCATGACAAAGCAGAATTTATTGAAAAGCTGCTCGGCATAGTACGGTACACTTGTATCGTATGTTCACTCGGCATTCTCGTGCCCTACATCTTCAAGCTCGGATATTATACCTACGCGGACCCCCTCGGCTACCGCGGATGCAGAGGCTATTTTTACTCCGGAAACGATATCACCGCTGTTCTGACGGTCACTCTTCCGATAGCCGTCGCAAGCTTTGTCGACCGCATGGATAAGCTTTTTTCAAAAAAGTCCGTTATTGCGGTCATCGCTCCCGCAATGGCGATAGTCTCTCTGCTGCTGATAGGCTCAAAGACGGCGTTTATCGCCGCTATAGGCACGTATCTGCTTATCCTCATCTTCGCGCTCATCAGGATGCGCAAGGACGGCAAGGCGCGCGCAGTTCGCATTTTGTGGCTGCTGCTCGTCGTGCTCATCATTTTCCTTATCCTCGGCTGCATTGTCAGCTTCAGCAGGCTTTATGGCGATATCTCCGTATGCTTTGACGCTCCGTCCACCGTCGCCGAGAAGGAAGGCGTTGAGGTCGCCGTGCTGAGCGGACGCAGCAGCAAGCTCGTCCAGCAGCTCCACCGCTTCCAGTGGGGTGGACCGGCAACATGGCTGTTCGGCATAGGCCGCAGCTCGGTCGAATATATAATTGAAATGGATCTGTTCGAGGTCGTTATATATTACGGCATCATAGGAGCCGCGGCAATGCTCTGGATCTATGTTTGGGCGGCGGTCGAATTTATAAAATCATTCTTCAAGAAATTTGACCTCATGGCCTTTGCCCTCTTCATCGCCCTCGGCATGACCTTCGGCTACCTCACGCTGGCCGGCCACGTCCTGTTCACCGTCACGAGCGGGCAGTATTTCGTTCTCGCCATCGCGTTCAGCAGGCTCTACTTTGCCGACGACGCGGAGGGCGCGGATATTAAGCCCAAGCTCCTCGCAAAGCTTTTGAAAGCATAAAAGCACATAAAAAATCCCGTCCGACGGACGGGATTTTTTATTTATCACCGAGTTTATTGAGCACTTCGGAAAACGCAAAAATCAGCATCAAGACGCAAACCACGCCCAAAAGCCAAAGTATAACGCCGATCGCTCCCGGCTTGCCGAGCGGCAGCAGCAACATAGCGCCGCATATCAGCGCCGCAATGATCACCTCCGCCGCGCCTTTGGCCTTGGAGTCAGCCCTTTCGTCATTGCGCGGCTTTACTTCAAGACGCATAAAATTTGACAGCAACAGGACCGGACTTACATACAGCAGCACATCGCTGTTTTTTACCGTGCTCGGAACAAGGTCATTAAACAGATGCAAATATAGCTTCCAAAGCGCCAAAAACAGCAGCACGTCCATAAGCGTAAGCCCAAGCGCGACCGCAATATGCCTAAGTGCATTCCTTCCGCACCATTTTCGCAAAGCTTTCATATTTTAATCATGCCTTTGATCTGCAAATTTTTTAAATGTGGCTATCCTGTTCAGATTTAGTATGGCCTATTATTTCCGTTGTGTCACGTGTACGCTCAGCAAGTTTCATGCAAAAAACCCGCAGCTTTCGCTGCGGATTTTTCATTTATCACTAAAGAGTTTCGATTTCAAATTGCAGTACCTTCCACTGACCGTCGACTTTGACCAAATATATCGAGAACATAGAGCGCTCCGTGTCATCCTCGCCGTCAATTGTAACTTTAACATCGACCTGCTTGCCGTCCGTAATGCTGTCTTTATCAAAGTTGGCATACTTTTCGAGTCTTTCGATGTCGCTGTCGAGCGCTGACAGTATTCGCTTTACCGACAAGTCCTTAGTACGCTTAGCTTCAACGCTCAGCTTATAATCACCGCACTCATCGATTATGGACTCATCGGCTTGCTCGGACATGAATCGCTCATAATCCGACCAGCTATTGATGTCCTCTTTATACGTATCGCTCATTTCACTGAAGAATTTTTCCTCGGTGTCGTATTTCCCTATGTTGATCATATATTCATGGGTATCATAGGCCGAGAGCTTCTGCATCGTCTCCGTTTTTCCAAGCACAACTGCCTTGGCATATCTCTCCGCTATCGAACTCGGGCTTCTGTAGTTAAGAAACATCACGCCGCCCGCTATAACTATCGCAAGAACCACTATGATCGCGACCGTGGACTTCAACTTTTTCGGCGAAAAACGGTATTTCAGAGACTCAAGCGCCGATCGCTTCTTGTTCTGCCCGTCTGCCGCCTGCTCGGCACATTCTTCGCTTCGAAGAATATCTTCATTATTGTTTTCGTTCATTTCAACTCACCTTTCTTATTTCTCAGTGCTGTCACATTTTGACGCTATGTGTATTATGTCAAAACTTTTGTAACTTGTCAAGTTATATTTGTTATTTTATACGTTGTGGCATATTCAGCGCACAACGGATAAAATATATAAGGGTGAGATAATGGACTCTCGACAGCTTGATAAATATAAATATCTCGGTCTGAATATCGCATACTACCGCAAGGAGCGCGGCCTTTCGCAGTCGCGGCTTGCGGAGCTTGTGAATATCAGCCGCACACATATGAGCCGCATCGAAACAGCCGATTGCGCCGTGTCTCTCGACGTTGTTTTTGATATTTGCGACGCTTTGAATATATCCCCCTGTAAGCTCTTTGATTTCAGATAACAAAAAAATCCGCAGCTTTCGCTGCGGATTTTTTTATTAAGTTTTTCTTACTTCGTTCCGAAGATACGGTCGCCGGCATCGCCGAGACCGGGGACGATGTAGCCGTGCTCGTTGAGATGATCATCGAGAGCCGCAACGTAGATATCCACGTCGGGGTGATCCTTCTGCATACGCTCAACGCCCTCGGGAGCGCCGATGATGCACATAAGCTTTATGTGCTTTACGCCGTCATCCTTCAAAAACTGGATAGCAGCCGAGGCCGAGCCGCCGGTGGCGAGCATGGGGTCAACGACGATAACGTCTCTCTCCTCGATGTCTGGCGGCATCTTGAAGTAGTACTTAACAGGCTCGAGAGTCTCGGGATCGCGGAACAGGCCGATGTGACCGACCTTAACGTTGGGCATCATGCTGACCATACCGTCGACCATGCCGAGGCCTGCGCGCAGGATGGGAACGATCGCGAGCTTCTTGCCGGCAATGCGCTTTACGGTCGCCTTTGCCACGGGAGTTTCGATCTCGACATCCTCGAGGGGGAGATCTCTCGTTGCTTCATAGCACATGAGCATCGCTATCTCGGAAACAAGCTCTCTGAACTCCTTGACAGAGGTTCCCTTGTCTCTGAGGATCGACAGCTTGTGCAGGATGAGGGGGTGGTCAAATACGCATACCTTGCTCATTATTTTTCTCCTTTGTTTAGTCCGCTCCCGAAAGGAGCCTATTTATATACACCGGCAAGCCGGTTTCTATACTTAATTACTTATTCATGTTCATGCGCTCCTGGCGCTCGCGCTCGGCCTGACTCAGGCGGAGGTACACCGGCAGCAGATCGTCGGCCGTACCGGGCGTTTTGCCCTGTGCTGCCATGCCGACGCCCCAGGCGCTCTGATACAGAAGGTTTGGCGGAGCAATGCGGCAGTCGATGCCTTCATTTTTCATATATTCGTATGTAAGCTCCGCGCCGTCGCCGACTAAAAACGCGTTTTTGCCGCGTATCTCGCAGGCAAGCTCCGAGAGAGCTATTGCCCGGTCATCACACAGGCGCTGCGGTCTGCCGTCTTTTATCTCAAACAGGGCGTTATACACCTGACTGCGGCGGGCATCCATCACGGGGCAGATCACTCCGCCCGCGGACACACCGTGCCAGGCCATAGCCTCAAGCGTAGAAACGCCGACGCACATCTTATCTGCCGCCCACGTAAGACCCTTAACGGTGGAAACACCTATCCTGATCCCCGTAAAGGAACCCGGTCCGTGAGCGACGGCGATAAGATCAACGCCGGCGATCGTATTTTCAGTATTTTTAAGCATATCGTCCACCATCGGCAGAAGCGTGCGGCTGTGAGTAAGTCCGCTGCACTGACTGTACTGCGCGATGAGCTTTTCATCCTCCATAAGCGCGACAGATGCGGCTTTTGCGGAGGATTCAATGGCCAGTATCAGCATTTTGCATTTCCCTCCTCAATGATGATCTTTCTTTCGCTGTCGCCGAGCTTTTCAATGCGCAGGACGATCTCGTCGCCGAAGAACGCGTCCTCGACCTTTTCGCTCCATTCGACGGCGCACACAGCGCCGCGGCGGAGATAATCCTCCCAGCCGATATCGAACAGCTCATCCGCGCTTTCAAGCCTGTACATATCAAAATGGATAAGCTCGCGCTCACCTATATACTCGTTAACGATAGTAAACGTCGGACTGGACACGCGGCAGGAAAGCCCCATACCCCTTGCCATTCCGCGCACAAAGGCGGTCTTGCCCGCGCCGAGGTCGCCGTACATGGCAATGACGCTGCCGTCGGGGAGATCCTTTGCAAACCGCTCGCCGATACGCTCGGTCTCGGCCTCGCTGCGGCTTATATATGTCTGCATCGATCTCACCTCGTTTTTAAACTTTTTCTGAATTTGAATTATACCACAAGATACTGCATTGCGTAAAGGGCAATAATATGCTAAAATGTAGCGTGTCCGATTGCGATAATTTGTGAAATCGAGCATTTTTGAAGGGCGGCGGCGACAATAAAAATCGATTCCCGTAAAATTAAAGACTTTTTCAAACGGGCGGATATCTTCCTTCTCGCCGTTTGCACTATATGTACTGTCTTCGGCATTGTCATGATCTACAGCATGACGAAGTCCTACGGCTGGACGCGATACGTCGTCGTTCAGGGCTTTGCGATGCTTTTGGGCATTGCGGCGTTCGTTGTGTTCACAGTCATCGACCCCGACCTTATCGCGGACAAATGGGTGTATCTTACGATATTCAACGTTCTGTTCATTCTGGGTCTTGTATTCTTCGGAAAGGGCGACGAGGTCGGCTCGCGCTCGTGGTATCGTTTTGCCGGCATAGGCGTTCAGCCGTCGGAGATAGTTAAGGTCATATTCATCGTTTTGCTGGCAAAGCAGGTCACAAACTATAAAGAGCAGCGAACGCTCAACAAATTCCCGTCGATCATCAAGCTCGGACTGCATTGGGCGCTTTACTTCGGTCTCATAACCGTTATTCCGAACGATCTCGGCAGTGCGCTCATATTCCTGGCCATTTTCGTCATCATGCTCGTCTGCGCCGGTATCGCGTGGTACTGGATGGCGGCGGCAGCGGCGGCGGTCGCGGCGATGGTGCCTCTGTTCTGGAACTTCCTGCTCAAGGATTATCAGAAAAAGCGAATCCTCGCGCCGTATATACCGGACGTTGTTGACCCGACCGGTCAGGGCATAACCTGGCAGACAAACCACTGCAAGGACGCGCTGGCCTCCGGCCGCTGGACCGGCGTCGGCTTCGGCGAAGGAAGCTTCGCGCAGAGCAGCTATAATGCGCGGCACACCGACTGCATCTTCGCCTCGATCGGCGAGGAGCTCGGCATGGTCGCCTGCATCGCGATAATCGTGCTTTTGAGCATAATCATCATACGCTGCTGCGTCATCGGTCTGCGCTCGGGCAGTCCATTCGGCATGCTCATCTGCTTCGGCGTTGCGGCAGCGCTCGCGTTCCAGACCTTCGTCAACATCGGCATGTGCATCGGCATCACCCCGGTTGTCGGCATAACGCTTCCGTTTTTCAGCTACGGCGGCTCGTCGATCGTCGCGATGTATGCGGCTGTCGGATTGGTATCGGGCGTCAAATACCGGCCAAAGCCGCGGCAGAACTTCCTGCAATATCAGTAATCAAAAAATCCCGTCCATTGGGCGGGATTTTTTCATGCCAGGCCAATGAATTTCATCGCCTTGAAGCTTTGCAGGATCATGTTTTTGAGCTCCTCCTCGCTCTCGCGGCAGCCGCGCTCGACCCAGGTTATCATGATACCCATCATCGACGAGGATATTATGGACACGAGATAGTCAAACAGTGCCGCATCTCTGAGTCCTGGTATGCCGGGCCGCAAATGATCCGAACAGCGACGCAGGCTTTCATACAGCATATCGCCGCGTCCGATGCTTACGACAGTCTCTATCATATCGGCGTGGCGAAACCACGTTCTGAACACCGCCTCGCTTATATTCGCGTAGCCCGCGCCGAATGCCTCCTGAAACACACTGTCGCACATAAGCGCCAGCACATCCTCGATGCGGTCGAAGTTGCGGTAAAATGTCGAGCGGCTCACTCCCGAGACGCGCTGTATATCCGATATAGATATATTCTCAAAGCTTTTTTCCTTTAAACACTGCTTCAGCCCCTCGCAAATGAGCTCGACCGAGGCCTGCGCGCGTTTATCCTGCTTTATATGATACATCTTTTGCTCCTTTGTATTACTTCGTTGCGGTACTATTGTATCATATTTTCTTCTGTGTTACAATTCTAACATGAAGATTTTTTTGAAGGAGTAGATACTATGAGCAAGAACGTTATTTTCTGCTATTCCGGCAGCGGCAACTGCCTGGATCTTGCAAAGAACATCGCAAAGGGGCTGGGCGACACGGACATCATCATGATGCGCAAGGCGCCGGTGAAGACCGACGTCACGGATGCCGAGCGCGTCGGCTTCATCGTTCCCTGCTACGGCGGCGGCCTGCCCGGCGACGTTGAGAGCTATCTTGACAGCATTAAAATTTCCCCGAGCGCGTACACCTTCGCGGTCGGCCAGTACGCCGGCTACCTCGGCTGCGGCCTGCACAAGATAAACGAGCGCTTTGAGCTCGACCTGTGGGCGGGACTTTCCCACCAGTGCTCGTGCATCTGGCTTTTCCCGCATCAGCTGATGCTGCCGCCCGTGACCCCCGCAATGGCGCAGAAGCGCAGCGAGCGCATGGCAAAGAAGCTCGTGAAGGCCATCCTGCGCGGCGACAAGAGCAAGAAGGCTCCCCCGAAAAAAAGCCTCAACGCGCTCGAGAGCAAGGTCTGGCCGAAGCTCGCCGCCGGCAAAGCAAAGAAATTTGCCGTCACCGACGCATGCATAGGCTGCCGCCAGTGCGAAAAGCTCTGCCCGAAGGGCAATATAAAATTCGTCGACGGAAAGCCGACCTTCGGCACGAACTGCATCCAGTGCCTCAGCTGCCTGCAATACTGCCCGAAGGAGGCCATCACGCTGAGCGAAAAGAGCGTAAAGCGCGAGCACTATCACAATCCCAACGTCTCCGCCGCCGAGCTCATGGAGAGCATCATTCATATTGATTGATTTGATTGATATTTCCCAATCGTCGTGTTATAATGCCTATATACAAATTTAACACTTCGGAGAATGAGATATGGTAACTTTTAAACTTAAAGAAGAATCCGACCAGCAGCTCGTCTACTGGTACTTCCCTCACGGCAAGGAGGAAAACGGCCACGGCACGATAGTCATCGACCGCGTGCTCGGAAAGCTCGACGTGACCGAGCTTGCGCCCGACGACCGCCTCGTGCGCCACACGGTGGAGAATCAGAACCGCTGGCGCAAGGCCGTAAATCAGATGCGCAACATCGAGCAGATACCCGAGCTTACCGACGAGGAATGGCCCGAGGCCACCGAGGATAAGATAAGCACCGTTTTTGCCGACCACGCGATACAGAAGATCATCGAGGCGTACAACAACGGCGAAGTCCTCGAAGAAGGAATCGAAACCTGGGAGATCTGAGTTAATTAAACACCATCGGCGGAATGTGTCCAAAAAGTACACGTTCCGCCATTTTCTTTAGTTATTTTATTTATTTTCCTTGACTTAATGGTTTTTTAATGATATTATCATCGCGGAAATAGTCATTAAAGCAGTTTTAAAACTAAAGGAAAGGAGAAAAACTAATGAAAACTATCTACACTCTTATAAAAGAAATCGTTCTTGCAAACGAGCCCAACGCAAAGGACGAATTTGAGGCAATGGATCCCTTCTTCGAGTGGATGCCTATCTAATTTAAATAGAATTAGATGCTTAAAAGCGCCGCAAAATGCGGCGCTTTTAATATTTTCTTAATCGTTTACAAATAAACAAAATGCGTATAATTCTCGGTTCTTCAATCTTTTTCGGCGACAAAATACAACAGTTTTCGCCGCAATTATACCGATTGCGGCAAATAACGGTTGACATAAGTGTTTTCCTGTGGTAACATATGCATGGAAATAGTCTCAAAAAACTATAATATGGAAGGGAGAAAATGAAAATGGGTCCTATTTATACCGCTTTTAAAAATCTCGTCATGGGTTTCGGCATTGGCGGTGATGACATGTTCGATTTCATCGAGGAACACCTTGAGTTCATTACCCAAATCTAATTAGATTCAAATCGTTTTAAACTTTAGGAAGGGAGAAAACAAACATGCTTTCTAAGATTTTCAGAGCTATCGCAAATCTTCACGGCGAAACTGGTTTCGATCAGGGCGTTGCCGATGTTTGCAACAGCATCGCAGATTGGCTCGCGGCAAATAATCTCTAATCAACATCTCAAAAATCCGCACCGTTCGGTGCGGATTTTTATTTTTCGCCGTAAAAAAGCAGAACGGATATTCCGTTCTGCTTTTGTTCTTATTTTGCGTATTCGACGGCTTTGGTCTCGCGGATGACGTGGACCTTGATCTGACCGGGATAGGTAAGCTCCTCCTCGATCTTCTTTGCGATATCGCGCGCCAAAAGCACCATCTGATCCTCGGAAACATCCTCGGGCTTGACCATAACGCGGATCTCGCGTCCGGCCTGGATGGCGTAGCTGCCCGCAATGCCGGGGAAGCTCTTGGATATCTCCTCGAGCTTTTCGAGGCGCTTGACGTAGTTTTCGATGTTCTCGCGGCGTGCGCCGGGACGGGAGGCCGAGATAGCGTCGGCGGCCTGAACGATGCAGGCGACGACCGTGCGCGGCTCGACATCGCCGTGGTGCGCCTCGATAGCGTGGATGACCGCTTCGCTCTCTTTATACCTCTTGCAGATATCGACGCCGATGGAGACGTGGCTGCCCTCGACCTCGTGGTCGATGGCCTTGCCGATATCGTGCAGAAGGCCTGCGCGCTTTGCCGTGTTGACGTCGACGCCGAGCTCCGCTGCGATAAGGCCGGAAATGTGCGACACCTCGATCGAGTGCTGCAGGACATTCTGACCGTAGCTCGTGCGGTACTTCATGCGGCCGAGCAGCTTTATGAGCTCGGGATTTACGCCGTGGATGTTCGTTTCGAACACCGCGCGCTCGCCCTCGGCCTTGATGGTGGCGTTGACCTCCTTCTGAGCCTTGGCGACCATTTCCTCGATGCGCGCCGGGTGGATGCGCCCGTCGGCAATGAGCTTTTCAAGAGCAAGACGCGCCACCTCGCGGCGAACGGGGTCAAAGCTCGATACGGTTATCGCTTCGGGCGTATCGTCGATGATAAGATCACAGCCTGTCAGCGTTTCTATGCTGCGGATATTGCGGCCCTCGCGGCCGATGATGCGTCCCTTCATCTCGTCGTTGGGGAGTGGTACGACGGATACGGTGACTTCGCTTGCATGGTCTGCCGCGCAGCGCTGGATAGCCGTAACGATGATCTCGCGTGCGCGTTCCTCGGCCTCGTCTTTATACTGGGCCTCGATCTCCTTGACCTTGACGGCCATTTCATGCGTTACCTCGTCCTTGAGGGCGTTGATGAGGTATGCTTTTGCCTCATCGGCCGTGTATCCCGATACCTTTTCGAGCATTTCGAGCTGGCTCTTCTTGATAAGGGCTATCTCGTTCTGCTGATTTTCGACATCGGCTATCTTGCGGGCAAGAGTTTCGTTCTTGCGCTCAAGGGAATCGGTCTTGCGGTCAAGGTTTTCTTCCTTCTGCTGAAGGCGTCTTTCCTGCTTCTGCAGGTCGGCACGGCGTGCCTTTTCTTCGTGCTCGAATTCCGAGCGGCTTTTGTGTATTTCTTCCTTTGCCTCGACGAGAGCCTCACGTTTCTTGCTCTCGGCGCTCTTTATGGCATCATTAATTATTCTTTTTGCTTCATCTTCTGCACTGGATATCTCACGCTCGGCGACTTTTTTGCGGTAAGTCATGCCGAGAACAAATCCTATAATACAAAAAGCAACGATAAGAACGATTGCTAACCATAAGTTCATAGAAAGTAAACACACCTCCATTCTTTAAGAATTTTGCGGTGGTTTAGTGCTTGGGTGATCTAAAGGGTAAGACGCGGCATCAAGCGCTTCGCGTCCGTAAAATTGAATCTAATATTTTCACAAAGGCGCCTCCCCGGGCGTCTTATGACAGCCGCGCACAGTTTTCATCCCCAAATGGGCGCAGCTGTCTAAAATATTATCCGATTAATTTTAGCTCCAAATACGCTTTATGTCAAGCCGTCACAAAAATATATGTTAAATTTTTAAGACCGATGTCCTGTTTTGTGGACAAGCGGCAAAGTATTTTATATAATGATTAATTATTATTTGACTTTGGAGGCGCAGCGTGCGGCTTACATATGTTTTCCCGATACTTATTCTCCTTTTCATAGGGCTATTCTTTTTCGGCTGCCCCTCCCCCGCCTCGGCTACGCTTGAGGACAGGCCGAAAAGCGCCTTCCGCAGGCGCGACGCGACAGCGCTCGGCATCATAACGCTCGTGTACGCTGTTGCCGCTTTTGTCGGCCTCGGCGATATGGACGCTCCGCAGTCGTTCCACGAGTTTCACAGCGGCGAGAGCGTGACGATAGACCTCGGGCAGGTCAGGGATATAGACAGCATCAGCATCTACTCCGGCCTCAACACCGGCAGCTATCGCATAGAGCTCTCCGACGACGGCGAGAGCTGGTTTGACCTCGCGAGCTTTGAGCAGAACTACGTTGCGCTGTTTAAGTGGAACGACGTCGAGCTCGACGAGCTCCGGCTCGGCGCTGCGCGCTATATCCGCCTCACGGCCTCCGGCGAGGTCCGGCTCGGCGAGATGGCGATACGCTGCGGCGGCGAGCTCGTGGGCGAAAGCTCCGACGCGCCCGAGCTTTTTGACGAGCAGGACACCGTGCCCAACTATCAGCACTACACGAACAGCACGTATTTCGACGAGATATACCACGCGCGCACAGCCTTCGAAAACCTTGAGGGCATCTACCCCTATGAGATATCGCACCCGCCGCTGGGCAAGCTCATCATAGCAATAGGCATTTCGCTTTTCGGCATGACGCCGTTCGGCTGGCGCTTTTCGGGCGCTCTGATCGGCGTTCTGATGCTGCCGGTCATGTACATGCTGCTTAAGCGCATGTTTTCATCGACGCGCATCTGCGCCTGCGCGACGGCGATCTTCGCCTGTGACTTCATGCACTTTGCTCAGACAAGGATAGCGACCATCGACAGCTACTCCGTGTTCTTCATTCTGCTTATGTACCTGTTTATGTACCTGTACATAACGGACGGCAGAAAGCGCGATCTTGCGCTGTCGGGGCTTTTCTTCGGCATAGGTGCCGCGTGCAAATGGACCTGCTTCTACGCCGGGGCGGGGCTTGCGGTGATCTGGCTTATCCATTGGATACGCAATTTCGAGCTGAAGGCTTTTCTCAAAAACTGCGCGTTCTGCGTCGTTTTCTTCATCATTGTTCCGGCAATGATATATTATATGAGCTACTACCCCTACGGACTGGCAAGCGGCATGCACGGAGTGGGCATGTATTTCACCGCCGACTACGCAAATCTCGTGCTGGACAATCAGGAGTTCATGTTCAGCTACCACTCGGGTGTACACACCGAGCATCCATACTCCTCGCGCTGGTGGCAGTGGGTGATAAATGAGCGGCCCATACTGTACTACCTCAAATATTTTGACGACGGCACGCGCTCGTCCTTCGGCGCATTTCTGAATCCCGTGCTGTGCTGGGGCGGGCTTGCGGCGATCGTCGTGTGCGCGGTCTTTGCCGTAAAGCGGCGCGATAATGCTTCGCTGTTTATCGTCATCGGCTATCTTGCGCAGCTGCTGCCCTGGGTGTTCATAACGCGCACGACCTTTGAATATCACTATTTCCCCTCGTCGGTGTTCCTCGTGCTGGCCATCGCGCGGGTGTTCAAGCTCATGAAGGACAACACGAAGGGCTGGAAGTTCAATGTCTACGGTCTGACGGGTCTTGCCTGCGCGCTGTTTATCGCCTTCTACCCCGTCATTTCCGGCGTCAGGGTCAACGCACAGCTGGCGACGAATCTGTTAAAATGGCTGCCGAGCTGGCCGTTTTGATAATTAGCTTGTAGTCGCGGCATTTTTGTGAGATAATGAAACGTAATATTTATTTTGGAGGATCAAAGATATGATCGCATTGGGTTCTGATCACGGCGGCTGGGCGCTCAAGCAGGAGGTCATGAAGCACCTCGACGCGCGCGGCCTTGAATACAAAGACTACGGCACTTACTCCGAGGACAGCTGCGACTATCCCGTTTACGGAAAGGCGGTCGCGCACGCTGTCGCCGATGGCGAGTGCGAAAAGGGCATAATAATCTGCGGCACGGGCATCGGCATTTCCATCACCGCAAACAAGGTAAAGGGCATCCGCGCGGCATTGTGCGGCGACTGCTTCTCTGCAGAAATGACAAGGCTTCACAACGATGCGAACATTCTCGCAATGGGCGCGCGCGTCGTCGGCCCCGGCCTTGCGCTAAAGATTGTCGACACCTTCCTTGACACTCCCTTCTCCGGCGACGAGAGACACGTCCGCCGCATAAATCAGATCGAGGACTGATATAATTGGCTAACAATTCTGAGTTTTACCGCGGAAAACGCAAAAAGACAGCTCCGGCGCTGATAGCCACGATAATCATTCTGGCCGTCATCGCCTTTGTGGTCATGCTTTTCTACGGACTGCAAAAGTATATAGTCGTGACAAACTCCGGCCTGCATCTTGAGATACCGTTTCTTGAAGACGGCAGCAGCCAAACCGTACAAACCGATGATGACAACGTCGTCCGGCAGAGCTTTGAGCCAGTGAACGCACAGCTTGAGGTCGGTCAGGCCGACTATTCGAACATCAAGGCAACTGCGGGCAAGGATCTGAGCGCCGTCAAGCTCGTGTACGTTCCGGCATCTTCGGTCACGGCCTCGGGCATTGAATCGTACCTGAGCAAATCCCCGGACGCTACGGGCGTTCTGCTCGACGTAAAAACCGTCACGGGCATGCTCGTGTGGGAGTCGCAGGCCGATATCGCAAAGGGCTACGGCACCTCGGGCACGGTCGATCTTAAATCTATCGTATCCTCGCTCAAGGAGCAGGGCAAATATGTCGCCGTGCGCATGTGCTGCTTTGTAGACAACACCCTCGCCTCGCGCTACACTCAGCTTACGCTGAAGACGACCGCAGGACAGGCCTACTCCGACGCAAGCGGCGCATGGCTCGACCCGACGAACGCTACGGTCAAAAGCTACATCAGCTCGCTGTGCAGCGAGCTTTCAAAAATGGGCGTTGACGAGATCGTGCTGCTGGGCATGCGTCTGCCGGAGGTCAGCGGCATTGAATTTGCTTACTCCTCGACCTCGGCTGTAAAGCCCACGCCGGTTACGGCCGTTTCCGGCTTCGGAATAAGCGTAACGCGTGCGATGCGTTCTTCGTCGGCGAAGATGAGCGTGCAGATAACAAGCTCGTCTGCCTTTGAAAGCGGCGGCGACACCGTAACCGGGCAGAGCGCGGATATCCTGTTCAAGGTATTCGACAGAGTTTATTACTCAACCGAAAGCACCTCCGCTGCCGATATCGTCACAAAATGCGCCGACTACGTCACGCTCGGTGACGCGAAAACGCGCGTTGTCCCCATATGCTCCGCCGCTCCAGGCACAGATTGCTGGGTGCTGATGGAGTGATAAAAAAACCTCGGTGATACAAGGTATCACCGAGGTTTTTGAATGTTTTCTTCATTTCAGCGTCATGATGCCGAGAGCCGAGCGCAGCGCCTCGATCTTGTTCTCCAAGTCGTATGACGCGACGAATATATCCCTGACTCTCTGCGTATCGCCGCCGGTAACAAATCCTGCGAGGATGCACAGCGCACCCAGTATAAGAGCTATCACCGCAATTGTGGAGACGATCTTCCATGCCTTATCCATTGACCGGCACCTCCTTGACGCAGAATTTTCTTCCGAGCGATACAACGCCGCCGACAACGCCCTTAATGCCGCGCACGAGCATCAGTATGCCGAGCCACAGCAGTATAAGCGCAATTGCAAATGCTATGAGCACCGCTCCGGCACACAGCATAACATCCGCGAATATAACAAGCGTTGAAAACGCAAACGAGATGACCTTTACGCCTATTGCGATCACAAGTACGCCGAGTCCGAGCAGGGCGAGCGTGACTGCTATCGACAGCACCAGCAGCACAAGGCCGATGGGTATGGCAAAGATAAGGTAAAGTATAAGCAGCGCGACATTTGTTTTGTACCGCACCGTTTCCTCGGGCACTTCTGCGATCTCGGGCTCTTCAAACACAAGCTCTGCCTCTGCGGCCGGTTCCTCGGCAGCTTCTTCGGTCTGCCCCGCTTCCGCGGGTACTTCCTCTGCCTGAGTTTCCTCGGGCTGAGCTTCCTCAGATATCTCTTCGACGACGGTTGCTTCCTCTTCGGAAGCTTCCTCGGGCTCTTGCAAAGACTCCTCCGCCGGTTCGGTTTCTTCCAACTCTGGCGCGGGCTCGTTCGACTCGGTCTCCGTCTCCTCGGGGGCGGCTTCTTCCTCGATCGCTGCGGGCTCCTCTATAGGCTCCTGCTCGGTCTCGGTTTCCTCCGGCTGAGTCTTTTCTGCTGGAGTTTCCTCAACAACGGGTGTTTCTTCAGCTTCCTGCTCGGCCGGAGTCTCCTCCGGCTCATCATAGAACATGGGCTTGTACTCAACGCCCTCCTCGGCTGCCTTTTCGCGGCGGATCTCCTCAATTATGTCCGCATACGAAAGCCCCGTATCCGTGACGGGCGGCTTTTCCTTTTCCTTTTTTACGGGAGTTACTATTATATGCTCCGCCGCGGGCTTTTCCTCCTTGGAATCGGCCTCGACTGCGAGCTTGCGCTCCGAGCGCTTATAGGTGCGGGAGATAGTCACGGCGAGCTTTGTCGGCGAGCCGAAGCTTTCGAGCAGCGCCTGCTCATCGTCGGCCTCGTCAAGCATTTTGTTATATTGCGCAAGGATATCTTCCTTATCCTCTTTGAACATAAACGCCAAAAGTTTAGAAAGCTCCGCCATATATTTTTGCCTGTTGATATGCGTCACCTCCGAATTGCTATACTAAATCTATATTATTATAGACAAAAAGTTCACAGCGGTCAAGATTTTTTATATCTATTGACAAGCTCTGCCGCTTTAGATAAAATAGTTTAGTTATTAATATTAAGGAGAAATTATAATGGCTAAGGATAAAAAAGTTGAACAGATAACCGATATGGAGCAGGACTTTGCCCAGTGGTTCACCGATGTGTGCACAAAGGCGGAGCTTGTCGACTACTCCGGCGTCAAGGGACTTTTCATCCTGCGCCCATACGGCTACGCCATTTGGGAGAATATACAGAAGGAGCTTGACCGCATGTTCAAGGAAGGCGGACACGAGAACGTCTCCATGCCCATGCTCATCCCCGAGAGCCTGCTTCAGAAGGAAAAGGATCATGTCGAGGGCTTTGCGCCCGAGTGCGCATGGGTCACCGTCGGCGGCTCGGAGGAGCTGCCGGAGAGGCTGTGCATCCGCCCGACTTCCGAGACGCTTTTCTGCGATCACTGGAGCCACACGGTGCACTCCTGGCGCGATCTTCCGATGCTGTATAACCAGTGGTGCTCCGTTCTCCGCTGGGAGAAGACGACGCGTCCCTTCCTGCGCGGCAGAGAGTTCCTCTGGCAGGAGGGTCACACTCTGCACGAGACCGAGGCCGAGGCACGCGAGGAAACGTTGCATCAGCTTGAGGTCTATGCAGACCTCTGCGAAAACTATCTCGCCATGCCCGTCATCCGCGGCAACAAGACCGAGAAGGAAAAGTTTGCGGGTGCCGTGAACACCTACACCATCGAGTGCATGATGCACGACCACAAGGCGCTCCAGTCCGGCACGAGCCACTATTTCGGCACCGGCTTTGCTGAGCAGTTCAACATCACCTTCACCGACCGCGAAAATAAGCAGCAGCATCCGCACCAGACCTCCTGGGGCATGTCTACACGCATAATAGGCGGCGTCATCATGACACACGGTGACAACAGCGGTCTCGTCCTGCCTCCGCGCATCGCGCCGGTACAGGTCATCGTTGTTCCCGTAGCGCAGCACAAGGAGGGCGTCACCGAAAAGGCAAACGAGCTGTACGCCGCTCTCAAGGCGGCGGGCATCCGCGTTAAGATAGACCTCAGCGACAACAGCCTCGGCTGGAAGTGCGCACAGTACGAGATGAAGGGCGTTCCCCTTCGTATCGAGATCGGCCCGCGCGACATTGAAAACGGCGTGTGCATGGCCGTAAGGCGCGATAACGGCGAGAAGACCTCCGTCGCACTCGCGGAGCTGACCGAGAAGGTTCCTGAGCTTCTCGACGCCGTGCAGCAGGGGCTGTTCGACAAAGCAAAGAAAAACCTCGACGAGCACATCTTCGAGGCGCACTCCCTTGAGGAAGCAAAGCGGCTTCAGGAGGAAAACGGCGGCTTTATAAAGACCATGTGGTGCGGCGAGCTCGAGTGCGAAATGAAGATGAAGGAGCAGGCGGGCATGTCCTCGCGCTGCATCCCCTTTGAGCAGGAAAACCTCGGAGATACCTGCCCCATCTGCGGCAAAAAGGCAAAGCACATGATCTACTGGGGCGTTGCGTACTAAAGCATAGAATACCAAGCAGCCACGGCGGGTATAACTGCCGTGGCTGCGCTTAATATGGAGGCGATAAAAATGAGAGTGATCGATCTGACGCATACCATCAAAGAGGATATGCCGGTTTATCCCGGAACGGATACGCCAAAGCTCATCCCGGCAAACAGCTACGAAAAGGACGGCTTCAGGGAGACCTTATTGCAGATGTACTCCCACACCGGAACTCATATGGATCCGCCGGCACATCTTTATGCGGGAAGAACAACGCTCGATCGGTTTCCGACCGAGCAGTTTATCGGCAAGGCTCTGGTAATAGATTGCCGCGATCTGCCGGAGGGCAGCGCTATTTCAATGGATCGTATTCACAAGGTGGGGAAAAAGGCGCATGAGGCGGATTTTCTGCTGTTTAACCTCGGCTGGGATAAGCGCTGGGGAACGGATGCGTATTTCGGAGACTACCCCTGCATTGGTGAAGATGTATTGAATTTTATAATTTCCGGAAGCTATAAGGGCATCGGATTTGACGTGATAGGCCTTGATCCCATTGCCGACAGCAATTTGACCCGTCACAAGGCACTATTTAAAGAATGCGAGATCGTGAATATAGAAAATCTCAAAAATCTCGAATTATGCGGCAGCGATCTGTTCTGGTTCAGCTGCTTCCCTTTGAAGATAGATAACTGCGACGGTTCGCCCATACGGGCAGTTGCATGGTTTGAATAAATGTTTTTCAGGCCGGGTAAAATTACCCGGCCTTTTTTATCTTATTTTTTCACCGTTTAAAACGGCGCTTACGAGCTCATCGCCGTCATAGCTGAGCTTTAGGAGGAAAAAGGGCTGCGCGTCGTTTTCCAAAAGGCGCAGAAATATCTTATCGCCCTCCCAAAGCGTGAGGTCGTAGAGCTTCGCGCGGTCTATCCACTCAAGCTCGCCCTCGTCGCAGGTCCTAAGCTCGCCCTCGAAGCCGTCGGCCGTGAACAGGTGCATATATTCCGTTTGGCACTGCGTGTTCACAAATGTGACTATCCCCCGGCAGCGCCATGAGGTCAGCGTGAGTCCCGTCTCCTCCTTCACCTCTCGCAGAAGGCACTCGTCGGGGCTTTCGTCGTGCTCGAATTTTCCGCCGATTCCGATCCACTTATCGCGGTTTATATCGTTTTTCTTCTTCACGCGGTGCAGCATGAGATACTCGCTGCCGCGGCTTATATAACAAAGCGTCGTATTGAGCATTTCCGTATTCTCTCCAATATAAAAATTCCGCCTTGGACGACAAGGCGGAGTTTTTCGTTATCACTCGATCTCAAGCTTCATGGGAAGCCAGAAGGTGAAGCCGTAAAGCATGGTGTTTATAAAGCAGCGGGTATCGTCATACCACACCTTCTTGCCTGCCTTTTTTGCAACGGCAAAGTACTCCGCAAGATGCAGACCGTAAAGTACCAGAGGCAGAACGGGATTCTTCTTCCAAATGGAATATGCGATGGTAGCCACGCTCAGGCCGAGAACGCCTCTGCGTGCAGTGCTCCAATAGTTCATAGTGATATCTCCTTGTCCTTAATATTAGATGAATGCATTATAACAAACATTTGTCTATTAAACAAGTCCTTATTTATCCCACGTCCGCTCGGAGATGATATATCGCGGGCGGCGCTTTGTTTCCATGTATATCTTGCCGATGTATTCGCCGATTATGCCCATGCAGATAAGCTGCACGCCGCTTACAAAGCAGATTATGCAGGTTGTGCTCGCCCAACCGGCGACGGCGTGTCCGCCGAGAGCGGAGACTATCGCCCATATAACGCCCAAAAAGCTCAAAAGCGCGACGATGAGGCCGAAGCTCATTATAAGCCGCAGAGGCTTTATGGAAAGGCTCGTTATGCCGTCTCCGGCAAGGGCAAACATTTTGCGCAGAGGGTATTTGCTGTTCCCTGCGATGCGCTCTGCCCTTTTATACTCAACGCTCGTGCTCTTAAAGCCGACAAGCGGCACCATGCCGCGCAGGAAAAGATTGACCTCCTCGAATTTTGCAAGTTCGCGCAGCGCTCTTGCGCTTATGAGTCTGTAGTCTGCGTGGTTATACACGATATCCGCTCCCATGGCAGAGAGGAATTTATAAAAGCCCTGCGCCGTCGTGCGCTTGAAAAAGCTGTCGCTCTCGCGGTCGCACCTCACGCCGTAGACGATATCGCAGCCGCCGAGATACGCGCGCACCATATCGTCCATGGCGTTAATGTCATCCTGCCCGTCGCAGTCGATGGATATGCTTATATCGCAGCGGTCCTTGGCCTCCATGAGCCCTGCGAGCACGGCGTTCTGATGGCCGCGGTTCCGGCTTTGGCTTATGCCGATATAGTGCTCGTCACTCTGCGCGAGCGAGCAGATGATATCCCAGGTATTATCGCTGCTGCCGTCATTTACGAACAAAACGCGGCTGTTCTCGGCTATCAGGCCCTTATCCGCGAGTTCCTTTATCTTATTGAAAAACATCGGGGCCGTTATCGGCAGCACCTCCTGCTCGTTATAGCAGGGGATGACAATATACAAAACGGGATGCTCCATGTCCTTCTCCTTAGTAATTACTGTTTAAATTCTAATCCATCGGCGCGGCAGTGTCAATTAAGAATTTTCCGTTGATTTCTGCCGAGCGTTGCAGTAAAATAGTGCATCATCTTTTCAGGAGGAGATACATATGAGCTACATTCCCACAGTCGAGCAGGCAAGGCAGCTTGTCGCCGAGTTTAACAAGGAGCCGTTCCACCTCCAGCACGCCGAGACCGTTTCCAAGGTCATGGGTGAGCTTGCAAAGGAATACGACCCCGAGCGAGTCGATTACTGGGCTGCCGTCGGCATGCTCCATGACATAGATTTTGAGCTTTACCCCGAGCAGCACTGCGTCAAGGCACAGGAGCTTCTGCGCGAAAAGGACGTTGACGAGTCGGTCATCCACGCAGTTATAAGCCACGGCTACGGCATCTGCATCGACGTCGAGCCCGAGCTTTTCATGGAAAAGGTCCTGTTTGCGACCGATGAGCTGACAGGCCTTATAGGCGCTGTCGCCCTCATGCGTCCTACCGGCATCTCCGATATGGAGGTGAAGTCCGTGAAGAAAAAATTCAAGGACAAGAAGTTTGCCGCCGGCTGCTCGCGCGACGTTATCCTGCGCGGCGCACAGATATGCGGCTGGGATCTTGATACGCTCATTCAGAAAACGCTCGACGCGATGCGCGCATGATAAGGCTTTATATAGCCGATGTCACGGGGCTCGATATAAACGCCTGCCTGGGCTCGGTGTCGCCGAAACGCATGGAGAAAACTCTGCGGCTCAAAAGCGACGATGATAAGCGCCGCAGTCTCGGCGTTGAGCTTCTGCTCAAAAAGGCCGCGGGGCGCACCGACTACGTTCTGACAGAAAACGAAAAGCCCTGTTTCCCCGACGGCGGCGTTCACTTTTCGCTCTCGCACTGCGGGAAATATGCCGTGTGTGCGGTCGCCGATGTGCCCGTCGGCGTGGATATCGAGCTTGCGCGCGCCGGCTCTCTCAGGCTTGCCGAGCGATTTTTTCTTCCGGACGAGGCTGAGCTCGTCGAGCGCTCTCAATCCCCCGAGGAGGAGTTCTGCCGACTGTGGACGCTCAAGGAGAGCTACATAAAGGCCGCCGGTCTGCGCCTGGGCGATGTGAGGACATTTTCCGTCGTGCAGGGAATCGAGGGCTGCTCCTTCGGCGGTGCGCTTATTGCTCAATACCATATCGGCTGCTGTGTAAAAGCGCCGGATATCGGCAAAATTGAACTTATAAACGAAAAACTCTGAGGCAAAATGCCTCAGAGTTTTTCTCAGCGTGTCAAAAAAGTATTGGACTTTTTTGCACGCTTCAAACACGCCACATTTTTTGTGAAGCTTACGCTTCACGAAAAATCTCGCTATGCTCGTCAAAAAGTCCGTGCCGGACGTTTTTGATGGCTATAATCCAACTTGAGGCGGGCCTTGCCCCCTCAAGCTCCCCCGCTGCGCGGTTATTTTTCCGCAGCAGCATAGGTTTTTTGACAGTCCGCGAAAAACTCTGAGGCAAAATGCCTCAGAGTTTTTCTAATAGTTCGGGCAACTCGCAAAGAGCGTGGATCTCGCAGTCGGGGCGTATATCGCCACTTACGGGCAGACCTTTCGGGTTAAACCAGCAGGTTTTTATCCCCGCGTTTATGCCGCCGAGGATATCGGATGAAAGCCTGTCGCCGACGATGATCGCCTTATCGCGCTCAAAGCCCTCGATGCGCGAGAACGCAAGGTCGAAAAACTCCTTAGACGGCTTATCCGCGCCCAGGCGCTCGGATATGAAAATGTCCTTGAAATACGGCGCGATGCCCGCGCTTTCAAGGCGGCTGTCCTGCACCGAGGCCGTGCCGTTTGAGACGATGTAGAGCTCATATTTGCCCTTGAGCGCCTCCAAAAGCTCGGGCGCACCGTCGACAAAATAGTGACCTATGCCGAGAAGATACTCATAGCTTGCCTGCGCCATCTCGCTGGGCACATTTTTTATGCCGAGCTCGGCAAACAGCGTGTCAAAGCGATAAACCAGCACCTGCTCGCGGGTAAGCTCCCCACGCTCGAGCATTTTCCAGTGCTCGTCGTTTATCTCGCTGTATCGCGATATGACCTCCGGCGTTGCCGGAACGCCAATGCGCTCGAAGGTCTTTTTTATCGCCGCTGCCTCGGCCTTTCCGAAGTCGAGCAGCGTATCGTCAATATCCATAAAGACATACTTTATCATAGCTTCACCTCAATGTATCGAATAAAAGCTCCAATCGCTGCGCAGCGAGTGCGGAGCGGTGTCAACCAATCTGTCGAGCCACAGCTCAAAGGTCAGATTGTAGTTATCGAAAAAGCTCATGCGCGCCTTATCTCCGTCGCGCCCGAACTCAAAGCCCGGCTTTTCGACGACGGCGTCAAATATGCCGGAGACCTGTTCGTAGGTCTCTCTCATCAAATCCTGCGACGGCATGCCGAAGGCGAGCGCCTTGAGATTCTCTGCATTTTCACAGAACCAGTCCCAAAACCCACTGAGCTTTTCGCTGTCGATAACGCGGGGCGCAAAGTGGGAGTTTTTCTGCTCGATTATCTCCCTTATGCTCAGCGCCGAGGCCGACTCGAGCTCCGGCGATATTTTTCTCAGCTCGCTCATTTTCTCCGCCGCCTTGGCTCTGCGCCCGGTAGCGGCGTAAAGCGTCGCCCACGTGACGAGCATCTGAGGCGGCGCATAGTCATACCGCTGAGCCTCGTACAGCTCAAACTCCGCGTCGTCATAGCGGCGCATCATGATAAGGCAGCTTGCAAGATTCCCGTGGACAGAGCCCAAAAGCGGCTCTTCCCGCACCGCCGGCACCTCATCCTTTTTCGGGCGTGAGAGGATAGCATCGAGAGTCTTGAAATATGCATTGGCCGCGGCCTCGTAATGCCGCCGGGTGTGCAGGCATTTTGCGAGCATGAGGTATACCATGTAAAACTCCGGCTCGCGCCTTGCAGACTCACCGTAATAGGCCGCCGCCATGTCGATAAGTCCCATCTTTTCGCAGCATACGCCCATAAAGAAGTTGAGCGCGGCAAGATCTTCGTCACTGCGGCAGGCGTCAAACAGCCTTTCGAGCTTTCGTGCGCCCGCTGTGTGCTTGCCCCCGCTCATGAGGTTAAGAGCGCTCACGAGCTCCAGGCGCGAAGCGGCGTCCTCCGTAAACGCAGGTTCCATTATATCGCCGAACATGCGGCTGTGCATGCTCCACGCCCTGTCAAAGCCATCGGAAATTTTTCGGCTCTTGAACAGCAGATTTGCACACTTATCTCTTATCGTTCTTCGCTTTTCGTCCATCACTGCACCTCGAGCATTTATGCTCTGCATTATATGTCAACACGGAAGCCGTGTAAAGCAAAAATTCTTGTGTTAACGTATTGACATTCAGCGGAGAATGTGCTAATTTTTTATTGACCAAGTGGTAATTAAACCTTAAAACATTTAAAATAATTCGGGGAGGAAAAGAAAATGACAAAGTCTCAGAAAGACGAAGCAAAATTCCTTGACACTCGCATCGACGACGAGACCGCTTCCTTTATCGAAAAGTGGAATCTCGCCATTCTGGCCGCCGCGCTGCTGCACGACGCTGACCACATCCGCCAGGCCGTTAAGTGGAAGTACAAAATCCCTCTTCAGCTGTGGATCATAAACCTTGCGGTCTACGTCCTGCCGACTGTCTCGGAGTTTCTTATCCGCAACAAGCGCTCTTCCTCGTTCATGACCGTCGTTTCCAGCGGCATCGTAACGAGCGCGGCATTCCTTAAGGTCCACCTCTGGAAGCCGACGACCGACATCTGGGGCGTTTGGAACCACAACTACTTCAAGCTCGCAAAGGGCGTATGGCACGAGGGTCAATTTATAAAGGGCATCGACTGGATCGACTGGGCGCTGCTGCTCGACCTTCCGGCAGTGTCCGTCCCCGCATGCATCGCTTCGCTCAAAAAGCGCAAGGAGTTCAAAGAGAAGCTTTTGACCGAGGGTAAGTAATCAAAACAGACACGGGAGAGCTATGCTCTCCCATTTTGACATTATTGCTATGAAAGATATCACACTCAGAATTCTCGATATGGAGTGCGCGGCCTGCGTATCCAGGCTCGACAGAGCGCTTTTGCACCTGCCCGGAGTAAGCAGAGCCGCGGCAAGCTACGCTTCGTCGTCGGCGTTCATCAGCTTTGATGAAGACGAACTCGGCCTCGGCGATATAGCGGTCTGCGTAAAAAAGGCGGGCTTTCGCGTTCCCGTAGAGGAGGCGGATATACGCTTTGAAGGCGAGCCCGAAGCTGCCGTCAAGGCACTTGCGAATATTTTCGGCGTGAAGGACGTGTCTGTGCATGACAATATCGTCACCGTTTTCATGTGGCCTGTCTGCCTCGATACGCGCAAGCTCACCGAGGCCTGCGCAGACTGCGGCCTTGCCGCCGAGATAGTCGAAATTCGCGGCGGAGACGAGGATCAGGAGCTTGAAAAGCGCATGGAGCTTTTAAAAACGCTCGTAACGAGCGCCGCGTGCACGGCGCCGCTCATGCTCGAAGTGCACCCGAAGCTGCAATTTCTCATCGGAAGCGCCCTGCAATTTATCCCCGGGCGGCACTTCTACCGCTCGGCCGCGCGCGAGCTTAGAAGCGGCTTTTTCGGCATGGATCTTCTCGTTTCGCTCTCATCTACGCTCATTTACGCCTACAGCTCATATGTCGCGCTGACGCGAAAAAGCAACTTCAAGCTCTATTTCACCTCCGACGGCGTGCTTTTGTCGCTTATCCTCTTCGGCAAATACATGGAGCAGGTCGCGGCCGGCGAAGCGAGTTCGGCCATCCGCAAGCTCATGCGCCTTCAGCCGCGCACGGCAATGGTAAAGCGCGGCGATAAATTTGAGGAGACAAGCGTGGATAAAATTCGCCTCGGCGATATCGTCCTTATCCGTCCCGGCGAGCGCGTTCCGGCCGACGGCATCATTGTCGGCGGCAGGTGCGCCGTTGACGAATCCATGCTGACCGGCGAGAGTCTGCCCGTCGACAAGTCCGAGGGCAATAAGCTCATCGGCGGAAGCCTCAACCGCGCGGGCTCTGCCGAACTTCAGGTCACGGCGCTGGGCAAGGCGACGGTTCTCGAGCAGATAATCGATATCGTGCGCCGCGCGCAGAGCGAAAAAGCGCCGGTGCAGCGATTTGCAGATTCCGTTGCGCACTGGTTCGTACCATCCGTCATCGGCGCGGCGGCGGCGACCTTCGCCGTCTGGTACAGGCATCTTGCCCCGAAGGATCTCGAAAGGGCTGTTTTGAACTGCTGCGACGTGCTGTCGGTCGCCTGCCCCTGCGCATTGGGGCTTGCGACTCCGACTGGGCTCATGGTGGGCTCCGGCGCTGCCGCCGAGCGCGGCATACTCTTTCGCAGCGGCACGGAGCTTGAAAACGCGTACAAGGCAGACTGCGTCGTGTTCGACAAGACAGGCACGCTGACAACCGGGCAGCCTGAGCTTACGGACATATATCCCCTGCCGGGGGTCACGGAGCGCGAGCTTATTTTGCTGTGCGCGGCGCTTGAAAAGCACTCGGAGCATCCCCTGTCGCGGGCTGTTATTAAATACACGTCGGAGCATTATCCCGACGAAAAGCCCCTTGAGGTCACGGGTTTTGCATACGATATCGGCAGCGGCATATCCGGCACAGTCGGCAGCAGCAGGATAATATGCGCAAGCCGCGCGGCGCTGGAGCGAAAAGGTATCGACACGGGCGCATTGGCCGAGATTCCCGATGTACGACTCGACGCAAAAGCGGAGATCTGCGTCTGCCGCGACGGCGCTGTCATCGGTGCTCTCGGCATTGCCGATACACTGAAGCCCGAGGCGGCCGAGGCAGTGCGGCAGCTCAAGGAGTCCGGCAAGGAGGTCTGGATGCTCACCGGCGATAATGAGCGCACGGCCAGAGCCATTGCCGCAAAAGCCGGGATAGACAATGTTATGTTCGAGATTCGCCCGGACGAGAAGGCCGCGCAGATAGATCGCCTCAAGTCCGCGGGCAAGACCGTGTGCATGGTCGGCGACGGGATAAACGACACCCCGGCTCTTGCGACCGCCGACTGCGCCGTGGCAATCGGCTCGGGCTCGGATATTGCCATCGAAGCCGCGGGAGTGCTGCTGCCCTCGGGCGATCTTAAAAAGCTCGTCGAGGCGTTTAACATCTCCGCGGCGACGATAAAAACGATACGGCAGAATCTGCGCTGGGCGCTGTTTTACAATATTATAAGCATCCCGGTCGCGGCGATGGGCATACTGCATCCGTCGATATGCGCCGCTGCCATGTCCGCAAGCTCGATAGGCGTTCTGATGCACTCGCTGAGTCTCAAGAAGGAGAAAAAGGCAAAATGGAAGAAAAAATAATGGTGACCGGCGTAAGAGGCATGTACTGCCGCCAATGCCCGGAGCTCATACTCGGCGATGTTTTGCAGACAAGGGGCGTACTGGACGCCTCCATTGCGTATCTGAAGGGCGTTCTTACGGTAAAGTTCGATCCCGGAATCGTCTCCGAGGAGGAGCTGCGCCGCGTTTTGGAAAACGGCGGCTACCCCGCCTGTCCGGTCGGCGCGCCGGGCACAAGTCCGCTGCTCAACGCCCTCAAAAGCCCATTCATCCGAAAAAAAGTATAGAATTTTTGAATTCTATATCCCCCCACCCGGCTTGTGGGGGGATTTTTCATGTGTTAAACTTCAAACATAAGAAGTCTTGACTTACCCTTTAAGGAGAATTGCCATGAACGCACTCACGAACACGATAGAGCAGTACTGGACGCGCCGCGCAAGCTCGTACACCGAGGTTGTCAAGAAAAACCTCGCCGACGGCTGGGACGGAAAATGGGCTGACGAGCTCATAAGGAATTTCCCGAAGGCGGAGGGCAGAACGCTCAGAGTGCTGGACATCGGCACAGGTCCGGGCTTTTACGCGATCATCCTCGCCGCACGCGGCTATGACGTGACGGCCGTAGACGTTTCCGACGGTATGCTCGAGCAGGCAAGGCGCAACGCCGGCGAGCTTGCCGAAAGGATACGCTTTTTCAAGATGGACGCGCAGGAGCTCGATTTCTCCGACAATGAGTTTGACGTTATCGTCACGCGAAATCTGACCTGGAACCTGCCCGACCCCGTGAAGGCCTACGGCGAGTGGCGGCGCGTTCTGCGCGACGGCGGCGTGATGCTCAACATCGACTCGAACTGGTATGCCTATCTCTTTGATGAGGAGGAAAAGTGCAAACGCCGGGCCGACAGGGAGAACACCATTCAGGCCGGCTTTGAGGACTATGAAAGCTATGATGAGAGCTGGCTCATGGAGAGCATCTCGCTCACGCTGCCGATGGGAAAGCTTGCGCGCCCGCACTGGGACACCGTTACCCTGCTCGACCTCGGCTTCAAAAATGTCAGCGCCGACACCTCCGTCAGCCGCAGGCTCTGGAGCCGCGAGGAGATGCTCAATTACGCATCCACTCCCTGCTTTCTGATAAGAGCCGTAAAATAATTTGAAATGAGAGAGTTAAAATGAAAAAAAGAATTATAGCGCTCACTCTTGCGCTTATCATGCTTCTGAGCCTTGCCGCCTGCGGTACCGACAGCGACGATAAGAAAAGCGAGGAAAAAATACTCCGCGTCGCGGAAAGCTTCGCCTACCCGAGCCTTGACGCTCACAAGGAATACTATGGCTGGTTCACCTCAATTTACGGCATAACAGAGGCGCTTTTCAAAATGGGCGACGACTGCTCGGTGCAGCCCTGCCTTGCCTCCAAGGCCGAGGTGTCCGATGACGGTCTTACATGGACCGTAACGCTTAAGGACGGCGTACATTTTTCAAACGGCAGCGCCGTGACGGCCGATATGGTCATAAATAATCTACAGCGCGTGGGCGAGGTGAACATCCGCTTTGCTCAGTTTGCAGACTACGATTACAAGGCCGTGAGCGAAAATGTGCTCACTATAACAACAAACGAAGTTTATCCCACGCTCGTAAACGATCTCGCTTCTCCCGAGATGGGGATAATGGATCTTGACGCGACAGAGGACTTTGACAACGCACCCATAGCCACCGGCCCCTTTGTTCTGAAATCCTTTGTGCCCGAGGGTACCGTAGAGGTGAGCCGCAACGATAATTACTGGGGCGGCGAGGTCAAGCTCGACGGCGCGGTGTTCTACTACATGCAGGACGACGAGTCCAAGCTCATGGCGATGCAGAACGGCGAAATTGACTGCTATAACTCCGTCACAGCCGCCGCGAAGGAAATATTCGACGCATCGCCCGACAAGTACACCGTGACGGATATCCCGTCGACGAGATTACAGTTTTATATGCTCAACGAGAACCGCCTGAGCGACGATCTCAGGAAGGCAATAAACCTCACCGTAGACTGTGACGCAATAGCTTCCTACTTAAACGGCACGGTCACCGCCGCCGTCGGGCCCTTCGGAACATCGACCGCCTACGGCAAGGCAACAAAGCCCGCGGTCGACACCGCCGCGGCAAAGGCAGCCATAGAGCAGGCAGGCTACACTCTCGGCTCGGATGGCATTTACGAAAAGGACGGGCAGGATCTCAAACTCAACATCTGCTATTACCCCGCCCGCTCGCTCGATACGCTGGCGCTTTTAATGCAGGAGCAGCTCAAGGCCGTCGGCGTCGACTCGACACTAACCTCTCAGGAGGACGCGGACGCTACCTATATTCTCTCCGGCGACTACGACATTGCGCTCTACTGCATGGTTGCCGACAAAAACGGAGACCCGTATTATTTCATCGACACCGTACTTCGTCCGGGCGGCTATTGGGCATCCGCGGGCTTTGAAAGCAGCGAGGTCAGCTCCATGATAGCGGCGCTTCAGGTCGAAACGGATGCTTCCAAGCGCGCCGAGCTTGCAAATAAAATCGTTCAGCTTGCCATCGACGATAATGCCATCGGCTGCGTGGGACTGTTCAATAACATCACCGTCGCCGCGAAAAACGTCAGCGGAGTTCACGAGACCTGGCCCTTTGATTTCTACCGCATCGACGCAAATACCGACATGTAATATGTAATACCCCCGATATCAGGAGCCTCACCCCCCCGGAGGCTCCTGACGTGCAGGCAGAGGTGAAAAGTAATTAAAAAGCAAATTTTAAAACGCCTGCTGCATCTTGCAGTGATAATAATAGGTCTGAGCTTTCTGACCTATCTTTTAATGTACATATCGCCCGGTGACCCTGCGCTCAAGAAGCTCAACGCGCAGGGCATCAGCGTTTCTGAGGAGACCCTGGAGGCCGCGCGCGAGGAGATGGGTTTAAACAAGCCCTTCCTCGTCCGCTATGCCGATTGGCTCGGAAATGCGCTGACAGGCGACCTCGGCACCTCGTATAAGGACGGTCTTCCCGTTGCCGATAAGCTCGTGCACGCGCTGCGCTATACGCTCATTTTAAGCGCCGGGAGCCTCGCCGTGTCACTAATCATCGCGCTGCCGCTGGCGCTCATATCGGCTGTTAAAAAGGACGGGATCGCCGATAATATAGTGCGCGTTTTAAGCTTTATCGGAAACTCGCTGCCGAATTTTCTTATTTCGGTGCTGCTCATGTACTTTTTCTGCGTAAAAACGCGGCTGCTGCCCGTCATTGCAGACGAGAGTCTTAAAGGCCTCATCATGCCCTGCCTTGCGCTGGCAATTCCCATGTGCTCGCGATTTGTGCGCCAGTTTCGCGCGGAGATCCTCGAGCAGCTCGGGCGCGACTATGTTCTCGGTGCTCGCGCGCGTGGCGTGAAAAGCTCGACGATACTGTTTAAAAACGTGCTGCACAACGCGATGATCCCCATTCTCACGATCATTGCTCTGTCCGTCGGCACGCTCCTCGGCGGCAGTGTCGTTGTTGAGACCATATTCCGCTGGCCGGGACTCGGCAAGCTCGTCATGGACTCGATAACCGCGCGTGACTACCCCGTCATTCAGGGCTTTGTCATATTCACGAGCTGCGTGTATGTTCTCATTAACCTCGCGGCAGATATCTGCTACCGCCGTCTCGACCCCAGGGTCGGGGAAATGTGAGGTGCAGAGTGGATATTACCATGCTTGCAAGAAAAAAGAGCCGCCGAAGGCTCGTAATATTCCTCGTTCTCGCCGCTGCGCTTATGCTCATCGGGATTTTGGCGCCGCTCATCGTTCCGAACGACCCTAACGCGACGAATGCTTCGCATATGAACGCCTCCCCCGACGCAGAGCATCTTTTCGGCACCGACAGATACGGAAGATGTGTTTTCTCGCGCGTTATCATGGGCACGAGAACGTCAATATTCTCCGCCGTCGTCCTCGTCGCCGTCACCTTTGTGATCGGCACGGCGCTCGGCATGATCGCCGGCTGGTGCGGCGGCGCTGTCGACAGCGTCATCATGCGCCTTGTAGATATAATGCTCGCCTTTCCGCAGATGGTGCTTGCAGTCGCCGTTGCGGGCGTACTCGGCGGCGGCATGATAAACGCCATGCTCGCAATGGGGCTGTCGGGCTGGACTCTGTACGCGCGGCTTGCCAGGGCTCAGGTCATCGCCATGAAAAAAGAGCCGTTTATAAGCGCAGCTCAGCTTTCCGGCTGCTCGGACGCAAAGATAATGCTGCATTATCTTCTGCCGTGCATGCTCGGCCCGCTCGTCGTAAACGCCGCGACACAGCTCGGCGTTATGATGATAGGCATCGCGGGGCTTTCCTTCCTCGGCATCGGAGTAACGGAGCCTCACGCAGAGTGGGGCAGCATGATAAACCAGTCGCGCGCGTACATGCAGCTGGCACCCTGGGCGACGCTCGCTCCCGCCGGAGCTACCGTCATAACGGTCATGGTATTCAACTGCCTCGGCGACTGCCTGCGCGACTATCTCGATGTGGAGGCGGCAAAATGAACGATAACACAATTTTGTTCCTCGAAGGGCTGTGCGCGGGCTATGGAAGCGGGGACGTAATATCGGACATATCGTTTTCACTCGGGCGCGGAGAGTCACTGTGCATCGTCGGGCAATCCGGCTGCGGGAAGAGCACGCTTTTAAAGGCAGTGCTCGGCATTTTTGACCTTCCGAAAATAACGGGCGGAGACATTGTTTTCGACTCGCAGCGGCTATCGGAGCTGCCGCCAAAACGGCGCGCAGAGCTCGTAAGCTCCGGCATGGGACTCATATTTCAGACCCCGGGCGCCGCATTTAATCCGATACGCAGCTATAAAAAACAGTTTATCGAAACGCTCAAAAGCCACGGAAAATACGATAAAAACACATTTTTGCCCTCGGTGCGGGACGTTTTTGCACGGCTCGGGCTGGAAGAACACGAGCGCATCCTCGCCTCCTGTCCGTATGAAATGAGCGGCGGCATGAATCAGCGCATCGCTCTCGCTCTTGTAATGCTCATGCAGCAGGAGCTTCTTTTGGCCGATGAGCCGACGAGCGCGCTGGATGCCGCAACACAGCGCACGGTGGCAGACGAGCTTATCTCTATGCGCACTGACGGACTTTCTCAGCTGATCGTCACGCACGATCTCGCGCTGGCGGCATATATTGCCGACCGTATCGCAGTCATGCATCGCGGAAAAATAGTCGAGCTCGCCCCGGCTCGGGAGCTGCTTGATGCGCCTTTGCATTCGTACACTAAGGCGCTGCTCAAAACCGCTCCCCGGCTTGGCGGAGAGCTTCCGGCAGCGGCAGAGAATTCGGAGGCTTATTCCGGGCTTCTCACGGAGCTCAGCCCCGGTCATTTTGTTCTCATGGAGGTGCAGCATGGACAGTATACTGAACGTTAAAGGTCTCAGCAAAAGCTATGAGCGCGCAGGACATAAAACCGATGCCGTTCGGGATGTGAGCTTTGAGCTGCGCGAAGGCGAGATACTCGGCATCGTCGGTTCCTCCGGCAGCGGAAAAAGCACGCTTCTGCGCCTTATCTGCGGCCTTGAAGCCCCCGACGAGGGGCATATATATCTCGACGGCAGGGAGCTTCCTATAAAGCGCTCTATCGCCGATAAGCGCGAGATGCAGATGATATTTCAGGATCCCGCGGCGTCGTTTCATCCGCGCAGAACGATCGCGAGCTCGATAGGCGACGCGTTTTGGAGCCTCATGGGGCGCGGCGCGGCGCTTGATCTCGACACGCTGTGTCTAGAGGTCGGACTAAGCCCCGAGCTTGCGCAGCGATATCCGCGCTCGCTCAGCGGCGGCCAGTGCCAGCGTTTTGCGATAGCCCGCGCTATTGCCTCCTCGCCCCGCGTTCTGCTGTGCGACGAGATAACGAGTGCGCTTGACGTTTCATCGCAGGCGCAGATACTTTCGTTGCTGTCCGACTTGCGCAACGAAAAGAGCATGTCGATGATCTTCGTTTCGCACGATCTTGCCGTTGTCAGCACCCTGTGCGACAGGATAATCGTCATGCGCGGCGGCGTCGTCGAGGAGGGCAAAACGGAGGAAATAATCTCCGCGCCGCAAAGCGAATACACAAAAGAGCTGATAGCATCTGTGATGGAGATATAGTGATGGATATAGAGAAAAGAGTTCTTGATTACTGGACGGTGCGTGCGCACGACTTCGGCATCGTGCGGCGCAACGAGATACGTGACGGGGTAAGCGCACGCTGGGGCGCAGAGCTGGACTCGCTTTTGCCGGGAAGCGGCCTGCGCATACTTGATGTCGGAACGGGCACGGGGTATTTTGCCGTGCTGCTGGGCGCAAAAGGGCACGATGTCATTGGCATAGACCTTACTCCTGCGATGATAGACGAGGCGAAGGCGCTTGCCGGTGATCTCGGCGTGAGCGCCGAGTTCGAGGTCATGGATGCGCAGAGCCTTGGCTTCCCGGACGAGTGCTTCGACGCCGTCGTCACGCGTAATCTGACCTGGACACTTCCCGCGCCGGAGCGAGCCTACGCCGAGTGGCTGCGCGTGCTCAAGCCCGGCGGCATGCTGCTGAATTTCGATGCAAGCTACGGCGACAATGTGCGCAACAACGAGAAAAACGGCACGCACCTGCCCGAGGGAAAGGTATACGGCCACTGCGGTATGACCCCGGAGCTTGAGACGGCAAACGCAAAAATAACGCTGTCAATGCCGATGAGCAAAACGCTGCGCCCCGAATGGGACACGGAGCTTCTTGAATCGCTCGGCTGCTCTGACTGCGGCTTTGATAAAGCCGTCGGCACTCGCATATTGGGCAAAAACGACCTTGCGGACGCGCCTATGTTCCTCGTGTGGGCAAGAAAATGAAAGAAAAAAAGACGGCTGGGCCGTCTTTTTTATTTAAAGCTATCTGCAAATTTTTCGAGATACGCATCGGTGACATAGGCGCGCAGGTGAGCGCGGAGTATACGGTCGGCGTATTCCCTGAGATCATAGCTGCCCGAGCAGATACACCAGTCGAATATCGTGGCTTTTTCGACGATACACAGATCGTCAGCCAGAATCTTCGCATCCACACCGCTATACACAAAGCCGTTTTCCTGCGCCTTGATTATGAACTCCTCGGCTTTCTCGAGGATGGGCATATTCACAGGCTTTGAGTTGCCCTGGGCGGAGTTTGCGCTGAGGTTGCGGTTCTTCGTCGTGTAATAATTCTGCGTGAATTCCAAGCCCTGCTCAAGCAGGAAGTCTATATAAAGGCCGAAGCAGCGAACGACATTCGAAACGACATCGTCTCCGCTTATATTCTCAAACTCCGCGGCATAGTTTTCAAACGCTGCGGTGAGGTAATAGCCGAGCAGATCGTCCTTATTCGTGAAGTGGTGATAGAAGCTTCCGACGGAGACCTCTGCTGCGTTGCAGACGTTGCTGACCGTGACGTATTCATAACCGTGGGATTTTATCAGATCCGTCGCCGCGGCGCAGATCTTCTCCTTCACCATTTTGCTCTTTATCTGCCGCGGGATTTTGGGCTCGGCAGGAGCTTTTTTCTTTGCAGTTGCCATTTTCTTATGTTCCATTTCTATAAAAAGTCATTCAATAAAGCTATTGCCGCGACGGCGGCTATGCGTCCGAGAAGTTCATTGCCTATCATGAAAGAAAGGCCCGCGGCGGCTTCGGCCTTATAATAACCGAGGATATATGCATCGTTCCCGAAGCTGCGGCATCGAATAACCTCGCAGGGCTTTGGAAGGACGAGCAGATAGCAAGCTTCAAGGTCCTCACCGATAAGGTCCACGCACAGGGTGCAAAGATGTTCGCGCAGATCTACCACGCCGGCCGCGAGACGATCAGCGCCGTTACGGGCGTTCGCTGCGTTGCTCCCTCGGCAATAAAGGATCCCACCATTGGAGAAACTCCGCGCGAGCTCACCGTTGAGGAGATAAAGGAGCTCGTCAAGGCCTTCGGCGACTGCGCACGCCGCGCTCAGCTTCCGTAACTTCCCTACCCCGTGTGCCGAAATATAGCAGAAAAGCAGAGCCATTTGGCTCTGCTTTTTCTATTCCCATCTGTAATTTTTCATGTCCACGCAGCCGTTGGGTTTGAATTTAACTCCCTCGGCCTCAAGCCGCTCGCGCTGCTCCGAAAAGCAGGGAGCCGTGCGCCCCGCGGCATTAACTACGCGGTGGCAGGGATATTCGCCGTAAAGCTCCGCACAGCTTAATATCTTACCGACAAGGCGCGCGTTTTTCTCGCGCCCGATAAGCGCCGCTATCTGCCCGTAGCTCGCGACACGGCCACGGGGTATCTCCTCAACGACGGACAGAACCTCGTACACAAGATCGTCATCCATGTTTTCACTTCCCGTGCTTACGCTCAAGCTCCAAAAGCCTCGCTTTTTTGTCCACTCCTCCGGCGTAGCCCGTAAGGCTGCCGTCAGCGCCGAGGACACGGTGGCAGGGCACGACGATCGATATGGGGTTATGCCCCACCGCTCCACCGACGGCCTGCGCGGACTTAACTCCGAGTCTTTTTACCAGTTCACCGTAGGTCACGGTCTCGCCGTAGGGGATATCCATAAGCTTCGTCCACACGCGGCGGCGAAAATCGGAGCCAAAAAGCTCTACAGGCGGCATGAAGCCGGGCTCTGAACCCGAGAAATACTCATCGAGCCAACGCAGCGTTTCTTTTATAGCGGGCGTGAGCTTTTCCTCCCGCTCGTCTTCCAGCCCCGCCGCAAAATACTTTGCACCGCAGAACCACAGGCCGGTGAGGCTGTTGTCATTTGCAGCAAGCAGTATTTCGCCCAAAGGCGATGAGTAATTATATGTATATGTCATTTCAATTGCCCTCCCAAATCACAGCGCAGCTCTGCTTGACGCACACGCCGTCCGCGCGGCAATAAAGCGCCGATATGCCCCCGTCATCGGGCTGGAACACCGCATATTTCGTTCCGCTCTGCGAGACTGTTCCGACAACGATGTACGCTGCCGCGCTTTTCATGCTGTCCGGCAGCTCGCCTGGCGCGAAGCTTTCGCCGGACAGGAGCCTGCCGGCTGCGTCAAACTGCGAAACGATTATCTTCTCCGGCACGGAAACGACTTCGACCTCTATATCCACGCTCGTGCCGCAGGTAACTGTTTTACCATCCTCATAGCGCTCAGTGCTTTCGCTGAGCGAAAAGCTTCCGCCCATCCCCTCTTCGCCCGAATAATCGGCGCCCTGACCTGCGACAGCGTAGACCTCGCCGGACACTGTCTGATAAACGGGAGTTTGAAACAGCATATCATCGAAGCTCGTGCCGAGATAAAGCTTTGCTTTCAGCTCAACGTTTTGCTGATCGTCGTTTATTACATGCAGGCCGCAGCTTTTATCCGTAAATGCTTCATCCATATGCGAAACTATCGCATTATCCTTATTCGTGAAAAAGCACTGCATACCGTCAATGCCCTTAAACACATACTCTCCGTCAACACACTCGGCATAGACCCTGCCGTCGTCACTTTCGGGCAGCGACTGCGTGGTGATAAGCATACCGACGAGCATGTCCGCCTGCTCCTCCTTTACCATCAGAGCATTCCCCGACGCGCCGAGAGCGTAGGCTATCGCCATCGCGGCGAGTATCACAGCGACCGTTATGATAGCTTTTACTGTCTTATTCATTTTCGTCCTCCAATACGCCGTCAAATTTCAGAATATCGCCCACGTCACAGCCGAGGTAGTAGCAGATCTTATTTATCGTTCCGAATCTGATGCCCTTGGCCTTGCCGCTGCGCAGAATAGAGAGGTTTGCCTCCGTTATGCCGATGAGCGCGCACAGCTCCTTCGAGGTCATGCAGCGCTGCTTTAAAACCTCCTCAAGATGCACCTGTATCGCCATTTTGCACCTCAGATGAAAAGCCCGTTATCGTCGCGCAGATCGCGGTTTTCAACGACGATACGCGTAAAAAGCAGGGCGAAGAGCGTAAACGCTATGCTGAAAACGGGTATTTGCATGGTCGTTACGACGTGCGAAAGGGAATCCAAAAACAGCACCTGAAGGACATTGAAGCCCGCCGACAGCGCCGCGGTCGCTATAAGCGTCGAGCAGCACATACCGGTCAGGCGCTCTGCCCTCTGCGGAAGGAGCTCTGCGTTACCGCCCCACGCGGCATCCATGAGCTCGCCGATATAAATGATTATCACTATATCCAAAGCATACGGCAGCTTGTTTGCCGCGAAAAGCAGCAGCGAAAACAGCGCGTCAAGTCCTCCGATGGCCGCAGCCGAGTTCATCCGCACCGTACTTACTCCGTAGAGCACGATATTCGCCGCGCACAGCATCGCAAGCGCGTACAGCGCCGTTTTGAAATAGCCCGTGAGCTTATCCCTGTCGCCCTCGCGCAGGAGGCGGACGATGCGCACGATAAAATACAGGACAAGCACCGACCAGGTCATCATGCTGAATATGAGCTTTACGAAGCTTCCGGTCTCGTCATACGGTGTCATCAGCTTTATCGGGTTCATCATAACGTAAAGCGTCACGCAGACGGAGGCCGCAAACAGAATGAGCAGCACCCGCTCCCACGGCGTTTTGCCCCGGCCGCACACGGCAGGTACGGCGAGCAGGAACGACAGCCCGATCCACAGAGCGCAGGCCATGCCCGCGCCCACGCTTCCGAGATCGTGCAGCGCGAGCAGCCCCGCACCTATCTGCTCAAAGGGGAAGTTCCAGATCGACGTAAACGAATCAGGCACGCTGACCGTCAGCGCATCAAGCACGATAATAAACGCGCTCTCCGCGGCGAGAAGGGCATAAAGCTTTTTTCTGTTCATTGTCGCTTCCTCCTGAAATTATTGTTTTTCGATAATTTCACTATAAATACAAAATTATTGTTTGTCAATAATTTTTTGAGATATTAATTAAATTCATACACTTACAAATTTTCGTCATTTGCCTTTCGATTTGATACTTTAAAATGAAAAAGCCCTCGGGATCGAGGGCTTTTTGTTAGGAGAGAGTTATAATGAAGAAAACAAAGAATTTTGCGAGCCGCTGGGGCTTTATACTCGCCTCCGTCGGCTCTGCCGTCGGCATGGCCAATGTTTGGGGCTTCCCTAACAAGCTCGGCTCAAACGGCGGCGTGCGTTTTTGCTGATATATCTGCTATTCGTTTTCATTTTCAGCTATGTCGGTCTGCCGGCTGAGTTTGCCATGGGCAGGCGCGCACATACCGGCACGCTGGGCGCATATGAGGGCGCATGGGCAACGCGCGGCAAGGCCGCCGGTAAGGTCGGCGGCATACTCGGCTGGCTTCGCCTGGCAGGCTCATTATGCATCGCCATCGGCTACGCCGTCATTGTTACCTACATACTCAAGGCGCTCATCGACTCACTCGTTGGAACGCTCATGACCGCCGACGCAGCCGCATGGTTCGGAGAATTCTCCTCGAGCGCGTTCTCTGTTGTTCCCTATCACGTCATCGTCGTCGCCGGAACGCTTCTGACGCTGTATCTCGGCGCACACAGTATAGAGAAGACAAACAAGGTCATGATGCCGTTGTTTTTCCTCAGAAGATACAGAGTAACGGAGGTGTGAAGCCGCTGTGTGGGATACTATTTCAAACGTTTCGTCAATAGTTACCTGTGTTGCTTTTCTTTTATATTTAACCGGTCATATTTGGGTCGTGTCAAAGAGCAAGCGCACTATATACGAAAAATTTACCGTCATTCCATATGACTCCGAAACGGATATCGAAGATGAGGATAACTGCTTGATCGTTGATGACATGGGCTGCGAATTTGTTCTGAAATCAGAATACGGTATCAGCAGCGTTAACATATATAAGGTCAATTACGATTTTGACAGCGCCGGAACATTAGAGCTTAAAAGCCGAGAGCTGAGATCATCCTTTAGCGGTCTGCAGCAGGAAAAGCTTTTCATACGCTGTGATTTAGGAGAATTTGTCCCGACAACTCAATTTGAAATAGAGCGTTCCGATTATGCGATAATCACATTCGATATATACGAAAGCGGCAAAAACGGTCACATAATCGTTTGTAATTACAAATATAAAATGACTCCAAAAAGTTTCTTGTATCATCTATGTGTATAACAAAAAAGGCATTACCGACTGCAAAAAGCCGGTAATGCCTTTTTAGTATATGGTCTGTTCAGGATAGAGCAGGCTGACAGTTTACTGTCACTTTAAGATTTTTCAAGCTTTGAATTACTCCCACTCGCAAAATGAAACTTAATTCTAAACGCTTTTGTTTGGGAGATTTGATATCATTTGATTTTTCCTGATACCTATTATCCTTATCCTATGGGCT
>SFEG01000002.1 GCA_004558025.1 Clostridiales bacterium | reverse complement strand
AACCTGCGAGCTGTGCAAGGAGTGCTGCGAGGGCAACTCCGACTGCTCCGAGGGGATGTGCGCAATGGACACGGACTATGCGGATCACTTCTGCGAGGACTGCGGCCTGTGCTTCCACGACAGCGACCCCTGCGAGGACGGCTGCGATCAGCGCTGCAAGGACTGCTGCCTCGATGCCGTGAGAGCGATGGGCTGCGATCATGACGACTGGTGCTTCAGCGACTCTGATTTTGAGAATCATCTGAAAGCGGAGCATTCCGGCGCCGGGCATACCCACATCGCTTCCTCCAGCTGGTCAGCCGACGGAACGCAGCACTGGAATCCCTGCCGCTATTGCGACGAAAAGCTGAATGCCGCCGGCCATGAATTTGACGCCAAGGGCGTGTGCAAGGTCTGCGGCTACATCAGCGGCAGCTCCATCGTCATCACCCGCCAGCCGAGGGACGTCAAGTGTAAGACCTCTATCTACAGCAGCGGCGATTATATTGAAGAGCCGGAAAACGGCCTGCTGTTCAGCGAACATAACTGGGTCACCTTCTCTGTCTCGGCAAAAAGCCTGAAGAGAGACGGGCTGACCTATCAGTGGTATCTGAAGAATAATGCGAATCCCACGGCGGCACCCTACAAGCTGCAGGAGACAGCTTACTATGTGGACGTGAACACCCCCACGCTGAGGCTGTCGGTTTCCGCCGAGTCCTGCCAGGATGACTACTCCTACTACTGCGTCATCAGCAGAAGCGGCGACACTTCGGACACCGTGAAAACGGCGGAGGCAAAGCTGACTGCCGCCCATGCCTACAGCTATAAGCAGGCCGGTGTACGTGTGCCCACGGACGACGGCGAGATAACGCCGAAATACAATGTCACTTGGGTCGATGAGAATGGGAATACCCATAACGGTGTCGTAGGCGGCGACCCGAAATGCGACGGCCACAAGCTCCCGTGCCTGTTCGAAGAAAGCAGTCTTTACGAAGCGCATTATATGACCAGCGGCTCCAAGGAGCGCATCTTCCCGCATAAGTTTGAGTATGACAGAAGCTATGACGCGGTGGGCGGCGGCAGGGTTGACATGCTCGTCTGCACCGTCTGCGAATATGAAGTTCCTGTGAAGAGCCATGCCCATGATTACAGCTGGAACTGGGACTGCACCGGCTTCGAGGATATCTATCACTATACCTTCAATATCGGCGGCTCGACCAAGACGGTGGAGCAGCTCATCAACGAATCCGACTATGCCCACCCCGAAAAGTGCAAGGTTCCCGGCTGCGAGGAGTTCATCATGGTTCCCCACAGCTGGGGCCGCTGGAATGTGGTCAAAAACCCCGATACCGAGGGCGGCAAAGGCGGCATGGAGGCTGTATGCAGCGTCTGCGAATACACAAAGACGAAAATCGACAAGGATGATGACGGAGGAGCCGATCATTGGACAAAGGACACCGCCCTTGTGACGGTGAAAAACGGCCGGGCAACCCGTATGATTGTCAAGCCCGGCGACAAGATCAGGCTTTATCCCGAGGAGAGAACCGGGCAGAAAGCCATTGGCTGGAAGGTGGAGTATCTCCGCGAATACAACGAGTATGACATCATCAGCGGTACGGGATTGCCTGTTAATAAAAAATGGAATACCAACGAGGCGAAGACCCTGTTCAAGCTGGTGACCAACGGCTCTGCCCTTGAGTGGGGCTGCACGATTCCGGAGTTCAGCGCCATGAGCGCACCCGGCGGCGGCCAATTCTTCTTTGAGCCGGTCTATGCAGGCTGTGACCACAGCGGCGGCACCACGCTGCTCAATGCGAAGCCGCAGGTCTGCGACCGCAAGGGCTACACCGGCGACACCGCCTGCGCAGACTGCGGCCATGTCATTACGGCCGGTTCGGATATCTACCCGTCTGCAAACGCCGGCCATACCGGCACGCTGCAGCCGCTGTACTACTACGGCACGACCGGCTCGGCCACCACAGACGCCAGCCATGGCGGCAAACGCTATAACGCCAGAACGGGCGACTGCAAACACCGCGCCTATGAGGGCGACTACCGCTGCACGGACTGCGGCGGCACCGTAAAGGGCGATACCGGCGACTTCAGGCATAGCGGCCCGCTGGAGCTGCGCGATGTAAGAGAGGCGACCTGTACCGAGAAGGGCTATTCCGGTAACCGGTACTGCACAGCGTGCGACAGGATCGCGCAGAAGGGCAAGTCTACCTCGTCCCTCCACGAAATTGCCGGCAACTACCAGGTGATCAATGCGGTGAAGCCTACCTGCACCGCCGTTGGCTACAGCGGCGACTACCAGTGCACGCGCGGCTGCGGACAGATCTTCCGCTACGGTCATGTCCTCAATAAGCTCGGCCATGACTGGGACGACGGCAAACCCGCAACGCAGGGCAAGAGCAGCGGAATTCTCTACACCTGCCGGCGCGTCGGCTGCGGCGAGACGAAATTCGTCAAGGACTCTGCACCGACAGAGTACAGCGTCAAGGTCAGCGCAGAGAGTGGCGGCACGGCTTCCGCCTCTCTCACGACGGCAGCCGCCGGAACGGAGATAACCCTGACGGCAAAGGCCGACGCAGGCTATACCTTCAAGGAGTGGCAGGTAGTCACAAGCAACGTGACGATTAAGGACAATAAGTTCACCATGCCTGCCGGAAACGTCGAGATTAAAGCAATCTTCGAGAAGAATGCAACGCCTCCTCCGGCACCGACAGAGTACAGCGTCAAGGTCAGCACCGACGGCAACGGTACGGCCATGGCAGACAAGACCTCTGCCGCCGCCGGAACAGTGGTCACCCTGACCGCCAAGGCCGACAACGGCTACCACTTCAAGCAGTGGCAGGTCATCACGGGCGGCGTGACGATTAAGGACAATAAGTTCACCATGCCTGCCGGAAACGTCGAGGTCAAGGCGATATTCGAAAAGGACGCAACGCCTCCTCCGGCACCGACAGAGTACAGCGTCAAGGTCAGCACCGACGGCAACGGTACGGCCATGGCAGACAAGACCTCTGCCACCGCCGGAACAGTGGTCACCCTGACCGCGACTCCCAAGAGCGGCTATACCTTCAAGCAGTGGCAGGTAGTCACGGGCGGCGTGACGATTAAGGACAACAAGTTCACCATGCCTGCCGGAAACGTTGAGGTCAAGGCGATATTCGAAAAGAACGCAACGCCGCCTCCCGGACCGGCCGTGAACCCCTTCGTCGATGTGCCCGCGGGCAGCTTCTACTATGATGCAGTGCTGTGGGCGGTTGAAAAGGGCGTTACCACCGGCACGAGTGCAACCACCTTCGAGCCCGACGGCAGCTGCACACGCGCTCAGGCCGTTACCTTCCTGTGGCGCGTCGCCGGATGCCCGGCGCCCAAGTCCGCAGCCATGCCCTTTACCGACGTGAAGGCCGGCAGCTTCTACTATGATGCGGTGCTGTGGGCGGTGGAGAACGGAATCACCAAGGGTACGAGCGAGACCACCTTCGAGCCCGAGGGCATCTGCACCCGCGCACAGATCGTGACCCTCATCTGGCGCGCTCAGAAGTCCCCGGCAGCCGGCACGGACAATCCCTTCAACGATGTGAAGGCCGGAAGCTTCTACGAGACGGCAGTGCTGTGGGCTGTCAAGGCAGGCGTCACCAAGGGGACAAGTGCAGTCACCTTCGAGCCCGAGGGCATCTGCACCCGCGCACAGATCGTCACCCTCATCTGGCGCTGCATGAAATAATTTCCCGGGCATAGATTCCAAGAAGAGCACAAAAGGCGCGGCGGCATAGCCGCCGCGCCCCAGGCTGTCAAAAACCATGCTGCCGATTAAATACAACCGCGCAGCAGGGGAGCTTGAGGGGGCAAGGCCCGCCTCAAGTTGGATTATAGCCATCAAAAATGCCTGAGCCATCAGGCTTTTTGACGAGCGAAGCGAGATTTTTCGTGAAAATTTATTTTCACAAAAAATGTGGCGTTTATAGCGTGCAAAAAAGTCACGGACTTTTTTGACACGCTGACGCGGCGGCATAGCCGCCGCGCCCTCTCACCCCATGAGCGAGGAGGCATATACATGAAAAAAAGAATCTCTGTGCTGGCGGCTGTGGTACTGGCCGTCGGCTTTGCGCTGTGCCTCGCCGCTTGCGGGGAGACAAAGGATGATACTGTCACCGTTACGCTCTGGCATGTTTACGGCGGCGAGGTGAATTCGAACATGAATGCTCTGGTGGACGAGTTTAACAATACCGTCGGGCGTGAGCAGGGCGTTCGCGTTAGGGTGGACAGCGTCAGCAACAGCGGCGTCATCCATGAAAGCGTGCTGGCCGCCGCCTATAAGGAGCCCGGCGCGCCAGAGCTGCCGGATATCTTCGTGTCCTACCCCAAAACCGTGCTGGCTCTGCCGGATGATGATATTCTGGTGGACTACCGTGACTATTTCACCGCCGGGGAGCTGAATGCCTACATTCCGGAGTTTGTTGAGGAGGGGACGGTGGATGGCCGGCCGGTCATTCTGCCGCTGGCAAAATCTACGGAGATCTTATTTGTAAACAAGACGGCCTTTGACCGCTTTGCCGCCGATACAGGTGCAAGCCTGGATGAGCTGGCCACTTGGGAGGGGCTTTATGCCGTGGCGGAGCGATATGCCGAATGGTCTGGCGGCAAGAGCTTCTTTGCGCATGATTATCACTTTAACTATTTCCAGGTGGGTGTTGAGTCGCTGGGCGAGAGCTTTTTCGACGAGGACGGTCTCGCCTTCGGCCCGGGGTTTACCTATGCGTGGAAGCCTTATGCCGAAGCTGCACTGACCGGCGGACTGTGGCTTGGCAGCGGCTACGCAACCGAGCCGCTGCGCACCGGTGATGTGATAGCATCCGTCGCCTCGTCCGCCAGTGTGCTGTACTATTCCGACGTGGTGACATATAAGGACAACAGCAGCGAGAAGGTAGAGATCATCTCGCTGCCATGCCCCATATTTGAGGGCGGGGAAAGGCTTGTCATGCAGCGGGGCGTGGGGGCCTGTACCGTGAAGTCCACGCCGGAGCGGGAAAAAGCCTGTATGATCTTCCTCAAATGGCTGACAGAGCCTGAGAGAAATGTGGATTTCGTCACGTCTCTCGGTTATATGCCGGTGACTAAGGAGGGCTTTGACTATCTGCCTGCCGCCATAGAAACGCTGACAGATCCCATGTATGCTTCGCTCTACGAGGCCTTTTTGAGGACGCGGCAGGACTACACCTTCTATGTGCCGCCCCAGCGGGAGGACTATCTGTCGCTGGAGACACGCTTTGAAAAAACGGCGCGCCTGCGTCTTACGGCGGGACGGGTGCAATATTCCGAGCAGGGCGCGGACGTAACGGACGAGCTGCTGCATACAACGCTGGACGAGTTCAAAAGAAGCTATGGCAATTAACACTGAAAAGAGAGGAGGGAGCTGCGTGCTTCTGTACCTTAACAGGCGGTGGGGCAAAATCGACGCAGCGGCAAGAGGCCGCAGCATCGGCAGCCGTCTGGCGCTTTGCTGGCTATGCATGGTGCTGGCGGTGCTGTCTGCCGCGCTGCTTCTGCTGAGTGCGACGGGCGTTCTCTCCCACACGGCGAGTCAGTTCGGAGAAACGGCGGCCCTGCAGCAGAAAAACACCGCTGCCATTTTCACCGCCCAGATGGACGTGCTCACCGCGCAGGGCATTGAGCTTTCCAACACTGTCAGCGGAGAGGTCGAGAGCTTTCTTGCCGGCCGCGGCCTGTCATTCGATGCGCTGAATGATAATCCGGAGCTCATCGCGGAGCTGGAAGATATGCTGATCCCTGCTTTGAAGAGCGCAATGGAGGGCAGCACCTGCAGCGGCGCGTATTTCTGCCTTGATGCTACCGCAAACAAATCGCTGTCAACATCCGAAACCTCCCGTGCGGGAGTGTATCTCCGATATTCCGGTCTTCGATCCGCCCACCCCGGCGGTACCGTCACCTGTTTTCGGGGAACGGTGGATGCCGCCAGAAGAAACGGCTTGCAGCTTCACAATCGCTGGAACCCGGAGCTGAATACTTCCCTGATCCCCGGCTACCGGCAGGTCATGGCGTGGGACGGAGACAGACTCTCCGGCGGCTGCCTCTGGACAGAGCGGATACCGCTTCTGGATACCTGGGAGAGCGTGACGCTTCTGTGCGTACCCGTGCGTGATGGAGCGGGTAATGTCAGGGGCGTCTGCGGTATGGAGCTGAGCGACCTGTATTTCAGCCTGTCCCACAGTACAGTCTCCGACTCCTACGGAAGCTTCATAATGCTGCTGGCTCCCATGAACGGAGATACTCTCCTTCTCGATAAGGCCATGCTGGGCAGCACGGAGGGGACGGATCTGTCCGCCTCCGGCGAGATGAGGATACAAAGCGGCCGGGACTACGATACTTTTACATGGAACGACACGACCTATCTCGGCAAGTACCAGATCGTCCCGGGCCGTTTGGCGGACGGCCATCCGCTGGCGGCGGTGACGCTGGTGCCGGAAAGCGGCTACCGCCATCAGGTTCAGACCGCCCGCCTCGGCTGGACGCTGGGCTCCCTCGGATTCCTTATAGGGATGCTGGTGCTGGCCGCTGCACTTTCCCGCCGCTTTGCCATGCCTATCGCCCAAGGCCTCGAGGCAGCAAAAAGCTGTGAACATGACTGGCAGCCTACGGGCATTCGGGAGATTGACGAGCTGACGGTCTATTTTCATAGCCGCCTGCGTGAGAGCCGGCCCGAGGATGCCCTGCCCCGGCAGGTGGAAAGCCTTGTATCCGAGCTCATCGACCGGTCAAAGGGACTTACCTCCTCGGAGCGCATTATCCTGCGCTACTATGCCGAGGGCTATACCGTTAAGGACATTCCCGGACTGCTGTTTATCAGCATGGGCACTGTGAAGGGTCACAACAGCCATATATACAGCAAGCTGGGGGTGGATTCCTACGATGCTCTGAAATCCTATTTGGATGTGCTCCGGCGCTGCGGTAGACTGGAGGAGCTGCTGCAGAGCGGCAAGCAGCGAAGCTATGTATGAAGTAATATGATTTTCACATTATCAGAAATGCACAATTTATGCCTGCCATATTTGTGCATTACGTATAGGCCTAAGTCATGTTTTGCGGTTTTTCGCCAAAAACAGGACTTGGGCCTATATCTTTTTTTATAAAAGAGGGTAATTATTGAGACATAACAGCCGCATACATTGGGGAAAACTGCCGGGGAGGAGGGATTACATATGAAGCGGATCATGAAGGAGGCAATGGGTGACTGCTCTACCGTAGAGGAGTTCCGCTTTCTTGTCCGCTGCCGGGAATGCGGCAGAACGTGGCACAGCAGCCCGGTTCGTTTTTCTAAGGCCGGTGCAGAGCCGAAAACCGAGGGGATGAGTGCAATCTTCCGGACGCTCTATGAGAAGGAACGGGATGCTGCCCGGGAAAAAGCCGCAGCGGAAGCCTCTGAGATATTCAGCCGCTGCCCGGTCTGCGGAAGGCTGGTGTGCGACCGTTGCTTTCTGATCTGTGAGGACCTGGATATGTGCATTGCCTGCGCTAAGACCTTGCAGGTGCGCGGCGACATTGTGGCAGGAGAAGCTTTCGCACCGCGTGAGCTCCCTGCCGGACCGATAGGCAAAGCTTCAACGGAAGAATCAGATATCAAATAAAAAAAGGAGACAGAAACTATGGGACTTATCAAAGCGGCCTTAGGCGCGGCCGGCGGCGTTATGGCCGACCAGTGGCGGGAATACTTTTATTGCGAAGCCATCCCCTCGGATGTGCTGGCGGTTAAGGGACGAAAGAAGGTCACGGGCCGTTCCAGCAACACCAAGGGTGATGACAACATCATCTCCAACGGCAGCGTGATCGCCATTGCCGACGGTCAGTGTATGCTTATCGTGGAGCAGGGCAAGGTGGTGGATGTGTGCGCCGAGCCGGGCGAATACACCTACGATATGTCCACAGAGCCGAGCATCTTCTACGGCGATTTGGGCGAAAACGTAAAGAACGTATTTATGAACATCGGCAAGCGCTTTACCTTCGGCGGCGAGGCCCCCAAGGATCAGCGCATCTACTACTTCAACACCAAGGAGCTGACGGGCAATAAGTACGGTACGCCCAGCCCCGTTCCGTTCCGGGTGGTGGATCAGCGGGCCGGCATCGACATAGACATCGGCATCCGCTGCTTCGGCGAGTACAGCATCAGACTGAAGAATCCGCTGCTGTTTTACACCAACGTATGCGGCAATGTCAGCGAGGACTATAAGACTGAAAATATCGCGGGTCAGATGAAGACGGAGCTGCTGACCGCGCTTCAGCCCGCGTTTGCAAAGATCAGCGAAATGGGCATCCGCTATTCCGCTCTCCCCGGTCATACGCTTGAGCTGTCCGACGCCCTCAACGAGCAGCTGTCGGGCAAGTGGCGTGATCTCCGCGGTATGGAGATCGTCTCCTTCGGTGTTTCCAGCGTGAAGGCCAACGAGGAGGACGAACAGATGATCAAGGAGCTGCAGCGCAATGCGGCCTTCATGGATCCCACTCGTGCGGCGGCACATCTCGTAGGCTCTCAGAGCGAAGCCATGAAGGCGGCGGCCGCCAACACCGGCGCAGGCCCGGCTATGGCCTTTATGGGCATGGGCCTGGCCGGTCAGGCGGGCGGCATGAACGCCCAGAATCTCTTCCAGATGGGACAGCAGCAGCAAATGCAGCAGCAGGCGGCGCAGCCTGCCCCCGCTCCGGCGATGCAGGGCTGGACTTGCTCCTGCGGGCAGGGCGGTATCACCGGCAACTTCTGCCCGAACTGCGGCGCAAAGAAGCCCGAACCGAAGCCTGCCGCAGACAGCTGGAAATGCAGCTGCGGCGCCACCGTCACTGGAAAGTTCTGCCCTGAGTGCGGCAGTCCCAGACCCGCTCCGGCAGCGGACGGCTGGACCTGTGCCTGCGGTGCGGTGAACAAGGGCAAGTTCTGCTCCGAGTGCGGCGCGAAGAAGCCTGCCGGCGTACCCCAGTACAAGTGCGACAAATGCGGCTGGGAGCCTGCCGATCCCAAGCATCCCCCCAAGTTCTGCCCTGAGTGCGGAGACCCCTTTGATGACGGGGACATCGTAGGATGAAGCGCCGGGCGGTCTGGATTTTCCTGCTGGGAGTGCTTGTCGGCATCGCCCTTTCCGTACTGTATAAGCACTTCGTGACCGATCGGATCATGGATCGGGGCGGCATGGAAAATCCGGACTTTGCCTATCCTCTGGACGGCGACCGCACTTATGTGGATAACTCCGCTCTGTGGCCGGTGCTGGAGGGAACGTGGAAAAGCACGGACGGCCGATGGCAGGCGGTCATCGGCGAGGAGAGCGGCATCGTCCTCACGGCGGACGGCGAGACGGTTTTAGAGTCGCCGCTGCATTTTACCTATCTCCGGCCGGGTAAGGTTTTCTTTACGGAGCTTCAAACGGATATCCGCACGCTTAGGAGTCCGGATACAGCGGCTCTCGGCAGGATCGTTGAGCTTTGCCATAATGCAGGGGAGGGCGAGGACGCCGGAACGCTGCTGCTGAGGCTGGAATGGCCGGAGGCAGGCGAGGAAACAATACAATTCAAAAAAACAAATATACAGGAGCAATAGACCATGGGATTATTTGATAAGAAATACTGCGATGTGTGCGGAGAAAAGATAGGGCTGCTCGGCAACCGCAAGCTGGAGGACGGAAATCTCTGCAAGGAATGCGCGAGGAAGCTGTCACCCTGGTTCAGCGACCGCCGCAGCTCCACGGTGGAGGAGATAAAGCAGCAGCTGGCATACAGAGAAGAAAACCGGAAAAAGGCGGCTCAGTTCCGCACAACCCGCGCCCTCGGCGAGGACCGGAAGGTGCTGCTGGACGAGGAGCACCGCTGGTTTACCGTCACCCGCGCCCGGGATCTGGAGGAGGCCAATCCGGATATTCTGGACTATGATGCCATCACCGGCTGCCGGATGGACATAGACGAGAGCAAAACGGAGCTGATGCGTGAAAATGCCGACGGCAAGGAGGTCAGCTATGTTCCGCCGCGCTACGAGTATTCCTACGACTTTGAGATCGTCATTTCGGTCCGTCATCCCTATTTTGACGAGATGCGCTTCCGCCTAAACGGAAGCTCGGTTGACTTTGAGCCTTCGGCAATGCTTCGGCCGAAGAGCTTCAACGCCGGAAGACCCGACCCGGAGAGCTGCGCGGAATACCGCAAGTACCGTCAGATGGGCGACGAGATCTGCCTGTGCCTGGAGGAGGCTCGACGCGGAAGTGCGGCTGCGGATGCCGTGCCCGGTGAAGCGCCTGCCGTGCTGCAAACGGAAGCAGCCCCGTCATCGGGACCGTGGACCTGCTCTGCCTGCGGCGGCGCCAACAGCAGGGGAGGCTTCTGTGAATACTGCGGCTCGCCCAGACAGTGAGCTGAAAATAAGCAAAACCCCGCAAGGGATAAAATAAATAATAATTATATAGGAGGAAACGATTATGGCAAACCTGACAGGAAACCTAAAGGACTCTATGACCGCAACCTTCCCCCGCGAGTTCGATATTCCAAACCCGATGACGATTCAGGAAATCTATGACAAGATAAATGCCCGTGCCGCGGCGTTCCAGATGCCGTTTTCCATAAAGGGCGGCGTTCCCGGCGAGCGCATTGTCTTTGCAAAGGAGCCGAATCTTGATGTTACCATCTGGCTTCACGTCAAGGACGGCACACACATCAAGATCACACCGGTCACGACGAGCAGCAGCGCCAAGATCAACGGCATCGATGTCGGCAAGAACAGTATCATGCGCAAGGGCGTTAAGGGTGTGGCCAGCAGACCGATGCTGCAGGGTGAATATATCGACACCGTGACTGACACCATCAAAAGGATCCTGGCGGATGAAGAGGTGGAGGATTATGTGGCGCCCGAGGTAGCTCCGGGAGCGGACAAGCCCCTGAACTGGCTGACACTGCTGCTGCTGTGCATCTTCGTCGGAGGCATCGGCATCCATCGCTTCTATGTGGGCAAGATCGGAACGGGCATACTGTTCCTGTTCACCGGCGGCCTGTTCGGAATCGGCTGGCTTGTGGACCTTATAAAAATCGTCACCGGAAAATTCACTGACAAGAACGGCAACGTTATCCAGAGAAATTAGATGAGCCGGGCGTGAAGCACGAAAGAACGGCTCAGCATAACTGATGTTGATAAGAGGATTTAAGTATGAAAAAGATAGTATCTCTGGCACTGACTCTGATGATGGTGCTCTCCCTTACTGCCTGCGGCAGTAAGGACGGCGGAGACTCTGCCGACCCCAATCTGGGGAAATATATTGGTCAGAACGTCACCTCCAGCGAGGACAGCGACTGGCTCTCCATGGACGATGTCTATGACGAGGGCGATAACTACATAGAACTGAAAAGCGGCGGCAAGGGCGAGTTCTGTCTGGACGGCGACAAGGAGACCATCAAGTGGAGCCTTGCCGCGGACGGCACGCTGAAGCTGACCGGCAACAACGTAGAGAGCACCGGTACCCTGAAGGACGGTCTCATCACGCTCAACGATTACTGGGGCATCGATCTCATTATGACCTTTCTGAAGGAAGGCGCGGAAATGTCGGCGCAAACCGGTACAAAGCTGCTCGACTGGTGGAACGGCGACTGGTTCGGCTGGTGGAAGATGACCGACTGCTCGGGCTATTACGAGGACATGGAGGGCGACTGGTGGGATATCTGCGGCACCATTGATATCGGAGCTGACAATAAGGGCACCGTAACGCTTTGGGACGAGGACTACACAAAGGACAGCCCCATGGCCATGGTGAATGTCAGCCTGAGCGGCTCCGGCACCGGTGAGCACGGCACAATGATGTCCGAGGGCGGCCAGTTCACGGATGTAAAGCTGGAGCATGCGGAATGGATCATTGATCCGGGCACGCTGGATTGTGATGATCTGATTCGTATCGACGGTTACTACGAAAACGGCGAAGACGGATACCACTATGAGATATATCTGCGCCCCTGGGGAACATACTGGGACGATGTGGATGAAGGAACTCATCCCTACTCCTATGACGACTGGTATCTTCCTTTGATAAAGGCAGGCAAGCCCATGCCCGACAGCATAGGTGCAGATGCCCGGTAGCGGATAATTCATTAACTTAACAAGAACTGCAACGTTATTCAAAAGGCATAGTGCCGCCGCTGCAAGCGCGATAACGGCACCATGGTCAAAATGATAAGGAGTATAATATGAAAAAGCTTGTATCTCTTGCGCTGGCACTGGTGCTGGTGCTCTCCCTTACCGCCTGCGGCAGTAAGGACGGCGGAGACTCCGCCGACCCCAACCTCGGCAAATATATCGGCGCGGAATTCTCCGCCGACGGCAACGAGTGGCTCAGCCTGGACGAGGTCTATGATGAAGGCGAGAGCTATATTGAACTCAAAAGCGGCGGCAAGGGCGTGTTCTGTCTGGGCGGCGACGCGACTGACATCAAGTGGGCGCTCGAGAGCGACGGCTCCCTGAAGCTGACCCGAGACAGCCTGGAAAGCAACGGCACGCTGCAAAACGGAATCATCACGCTCACCGATCTCTGGGGCAACAATGTCACCATCACCTTCGTCAAGGAGGGCGGTGAGTCCACGCAGGGCGGGGATTCGGGCAAGGATGCTCCCGGCGGCACCGGCCTTGTGAGCGAGGAGGCGGTGCAGAAGGGCTACGTCTGGATGAACGAGGTCAATAATAATATTTTTAGTACCACCTACGAGGAGCTTGCCGAATACTTCGGCGTGGATGGCGAGTTTGTCAAGGAAGAATACAGCGACCACATGAAGCGGAACCAGCGCTACTACAAGTGGATCTCGAAGGACGACTCAAGCCACTTCATCTATGTCAACTTCGCGGAAGAGAATCCGGGCGTTTTCACAGTCAGCGCATACAACACCAGCGGCTTCTCCGGCAATGAGGCCATCGAGAAATATCTCGATACGGTGAAGGCCGAGGCTGCCGAGGCGAATAAGGCGGCCGCCGCCAACGCCAAGATGAAGAACTTCTCCGTAACCATCACGCAGTTCGCGCACGATGATGTTGCTGTCAAGATAATAACGAAGATCCCCGAGTCCGGCTGGTCGTATGACGAGGGAAAGAAATGCCTTGTGGAAAACAACGATCCCACGGCCTTCGGCGCGGGCGCCATCAGATTCGAGGTAAGAGCCAATGTGGCGGACTTCGACTACTACAAGGACAACTTTAAAGATTATCAGGATATCGATGACCGCGTGATCGGCGGCATCACCTTCCACGGCCGCACCTACAAGCGCATCGGCTACGACTGGATCGAGTACGTCGCGCAGATCGACGATGGGCGTGCGCTGTCCATCGGACTGACAGATATGGACTGCGTCCCGGGCACGATGCCTGACATCATCCTAAGCAACATGACGATTAAGTAACATGATCCCCGGCGAGGCATATACTGCCCGGCCACAGCGTATCAAACGGTGCCCGTCCGCAGTGCGGGCGGGCGCTTCCTTGTGAGAAAATGAAAGAGGTGGAATTATCTATGCCAGCACAGGTAACCAACTATCAATGCCCCGGCTGTACCGGACCGCTGCACTTTGTGGGCTCCTCCGGCAAGCTTGAGTGCGATTACTGCGGCGCAAGCTACGACGTCGCGGAGATCGAGGCGCTTTACGCGGAAAAGGAGGAGAAAGCCGCTGCCGCACAGCAGGCGGCCGAGGAAAAGGCCGCAGCTGGGAAAGAAGCGTCCGCCGACGGCGGCGATTGGGATACCTCCGGCTTCAGCGACGACTGGGGCGCGGAGGCGGACAAAATGAAGGCCTACTGCTGCCCGAGCTGCGGCGCGGAGCTTTTATGCGACGAGAGCACGGCGGCGACCTCATGCCCCTACTGCGGCAACCCCACGGTGGTGCCGGGGCAGTTCTCCGGAGAGCTCAAGCCGGACTACATACTTCCGTTCAAGCTCAGCAGGGAGGATGCGATCAAGGCACTCAAGGAGCACTACAAGGGGAAGATCTTCCTGCCCAAAACCTTCACCGACGAAAACCATGTGCAGGAGATACGCGGCGTTTATGTCCCCTTCTGGATGTTCGACGGCAAGGCGGAGGGCGACGCCCACTATGAGGCGACACGCTCCTACAGCTATACCTCCGGAGATTATGAGATCACTAAAACGGAGCACTTCGACATTTACCGTGCCGGCTCCGTCACCTTTGAGAGAGTACCGGTGGATGCCTCCAGCAAAATGCCGGATGACCACATGGATTCCATCGAGCCCTACGACTATAAGGGCTTGAAAAGCTTTTCCACGGCCTATCTCCCCGGATTTCTTGCCGACAAGTACGATGTAAGCGTGGAGGACAGCCGCGAGCGCGCCGATCAGCGCTGCACGGGGACTCTCGATGCCGCACTGCTCGGCAGCGTGAAGGGCTACGACACCTGCATGCGTCTGGACGGCAGCGCGGAGCTTGAGCGAGGCAAGGTGCATTATGCGCTTATGCCCGTGTGGATGCTCAACACCAAATGGCAGGGCAAGGATTTCCTCTTTGCCATGAACGGGCAGACCGGAAAGCTGGTAGGCGACCTGCCGGTCAGCTGGGGAAAATTCTGGGGCATGTTTGCCGGCATCGCGGCGATCTTGTCGATCGTCGGCTCCATCGGAGCCATGCTGCTGATGATGTGACAGGGGGGTACGGACATGAAAAGAACAATAACAGCTTTGCTGACGGCGCTTTTACTGGCGCTGAGTCTGTGTGTGCCCGCCGCGGCGTCGGTGGAGTACGGTTCGATCTTCGATGAGACCGAGGAGCTCGGCTCTGCCGAGCTGACCTATCAGGGAGAGCAGAAGCTCCCGCAGCTCGCGAAAAATCTCGGCATTGACCTGCGGGTCGATGTATTTACCGACGAGGGCTTGGAGCCGGATGACACCGTTTCGGACATTGCGACGTTTATCTACGGCAATTACGACTACGGCCTGGGCGAGGATAAGGAAGGCGTATCGCTGACGCTGCTGATGAAAACTCAGCCGGACGGCTCTTACGCACTGGCTGAGAACGACTGGTGCGTCTACGCCTTCCTGAGCGAGACACGCGGCAGCTCTCAGGAGCTGTCAGACGCCGTATACGCCGCAATCAAGCCTTATATGGCCGCACAAGCATGGAACGGCGAGGACATGACCATGAGCTCTACTGCGCTTTCACAGGCGGTGGACGCCATGATGAAGGCGGCGTCGGACTATATCCTTGCAAACTGTCCTCCGGATAACTCCGGCGAGGTCACCGAAACGCAGACACCGGAGCAGACCGGAGTCGATATGAAATATATCTTCGATAACAGCGACCTGCTCACCTTTGATGAATGGGAGAAGCTTGAGGCGAGGGCGGCGGACATTTCCCAGCGCCACGGCTGCGGCGTTTACGTTGCCTTCGTGGATGATTTCACGGAGTACGGCTACGGAAACGACGTGTATAAAACGACCTATCAGCTCTATCACGCCAATGAGCTCGGTATGGGTGAGAACCGTGACGGCATTATTATCCTGCTGAGCATGGATGACCGCGACTACGCCATGTTCGTCTACGGCGAAAACGCGGAGAAGGCGTTCAATAAGTACGGTCAGGAGCAGCTGGAGGATACCTTCCTCGGTTACTTCGGTGACAACGACTGGTACAACGGCGTTTCCAGTTATCTGGACACCTGCGACGAGTATCTGACCCTCGCGGAGGAGGGGAATCCCGTGCGGAAGAACACCATTCCGATGTACATCATCGTTGTGGTGGCCTCCTGCGCGATCTCCGGCTTCATCTGTCTCATGCTGAAGCAGAGGATGCAGACGGTCCACAAGAAGGTGGAGGCCAATGAGTATGTCGCCGATGGCGGCCTGCAGCTGACGGAGCAGTATGACCGCTACACCCACACCACAGAAACGCGGAGCAAGATAAATAATGACTCTGACAGCGGCGGCGGCACCAGCAGCTGCAGCGGCGGCGGCGGAAGCGGCCGCAGCGGAAAGTTCTGAGGAGACCACAGTATGAGGTGCTTGACAGTACGCCGGCTCGTCACTATGCTTTTGTGCCTGACGATGATTTTTCTTCTGACCGCCTGCGGCGGGCAAGGCGAGCCAAATGCGGATGACGGAGGCGTCAGCGCAACGGGAAAGATCTCAGGCGGCAAGGGCAGAGATTCTGTGCCTAAGGCCGGTTCTGAGAAGGCAGAAGCGGCGCTTGCCCTGCTGCGAAAATGCATGGCGGGAAATGAGCAGCTGGCCGGCGCGGTGGCTTATCTCGGCCATCGGGAGCAGGGGGATACTGTCCCGCTGACGAGCTGGCTGCGGAAGAATTGCTCCGGGCTGACAGAAAAACTGCCGTTCCTGACGGAGATTCCGGAAGAGCGTACGCTCGGCGCGGGCTATGGTGACCTCTACTGCATTGTCCCACGGGATGAGAGTACCAGTCTGGCTGTGAACCGTGTGATCTGGAGATCACTGGGCAACGGTGTGCAGCCGGTGGCGGACAAGGTACTCTACCGGGAAGAATACGCACAGCCCGTCTTGGTATTTGTCAATTATGAGCAGTGGCCCGATGAGCCGGACACGGAAATCAACCTTGTGACCGGCAGCGGCTTGGAGCTTAGCTGGTATCCGATGATCGACGAACACGGCTGCCCCATAGTGCCCATCGGCGAGTACGGCGCCCCCGTGCTGATGGATTTTGCAGTCTTCGGCTATACCACCGGCCTTGACTATCCCGAGGGTATGGAGCCGGAGGGCGATGGATGGTGGCTTCCGCCTACGAATCTGGGCTTGGCTGACACCGTATGGGCCTGCGATGACTGGCTGCTGGAGCTCAGCTACGGCAACTGCGATCCTGATTATGCGGGTATCGCCAAGCTGCACTGCCGCTTCGAAGGCAACGCGGGGCATACTCTGCTCTACCACGGCGTGTGGCGCATGGAGGATGACTGCCTGCGCCTGGAGCTCTCTGCCGGTGTCGGTACCTCCCTGAGCGGAAGCTTCCCGATTCTAATCTCTCCCTCCGGCGAGGAGCTGTATTTCCAGCGCTCGCGCAGCGGCGAGGGAATGCCGTTTCTGACGGACGATATGGACTCCGCAGGACTGACATTGATCTACGATTGGGAAAGCAAATAAGTATCATTAAGTAAATAAGTCTTATGAGCAGCCGAAAGCTGCTCATAAGATTTTGGAGACGCCGTAAGCTGAGAAGCGATGCCGATATTTTTGGATATGCGGCGGTTTTTTTATATTAATCTGCTTTTGCTTTGACGAAAAATGTTGTAATATTAAAACCGGATACCGCTGAGAGCAGGACTTGAAGCTGTTAATAATACAGAGCGGCTCCGGCGATCATATTACAGAAAACCCGGCGTACAGCCGGTAAATTTAACGGAGAAGCATTATGATAAAACAAAATCTGCATTGCCACACTATATTTGACGACGGAACAAACACCCCGGAGGAGATGGTACTCGCGGCGATAGAGCACCAGCTGAGCTCACTCGGAATAAGCCTGCACGCCCCGATGGAGGGTGAATACTGGTGCGCGCCAAAGGAAAACGTCGAGCCGTTCAAGGCCGAAATGAGAAGACTGAAGAAAAAGTATATGGGTAAAATAACGCTCTATACCGGACTTGAGTACGACCTTGCGGCCGAGAGGAATTTTGACGGCTATGAGTATATCATAGGCTCAGGACATGTGCTCGACGGGCATTACTATATAGATTCAACGCGCGATCGCGCAATAGAGCTCATTGAGCACCTCGGAGGCCCTGAAAAAGCTGCCGAGGCGTTTTTCGACAACTATGCCCGGATAGCGGATATGCCGGAGATCGGAATTGTAGGACATTTTGACCTTCTGACGAAGTACAACGAGCAGGGAGCGCTTTACGATACGGGAAGCAGCCGTTATCGCGACGCGGCCTTTGCTGCAATGGACAAGCTCAGCGCGGCGGGCAAGATTTTTGAGATAAACACAGGTGCGATAAGCCGCGGTTATCGAACGACACCATATCTCTCTACAGAGCTTCTGCGCCATCTTCGAAGCATCAACGGACGCATAACGGTAAGCTCGGACGCACATTCCGCGGCTGATATATGCTGCAAGTTCGACATGGCCGAGCGGCTTGCGAGCAGCTGCGGCTTTGATGAGATATGGTATTTCACCGGCAGCGGATTTGCGGCGGAAAAGCTATGAAAACAGGCCGCGCTGTAAACGCCGTCATACCGGGCGCCGCGAGTATGAGAAGATTATTATCACAGTGAAACAGGCTTACATCGGGCAGCCCTATAAGATTTTTTGGACTGAGCCTTCAGCTGCTTTCTGTCATATAAAGCGAGGCAGAATAATTGTCTTGACAACGCATTCAGGGAATGCTATCATTACTGACACAAAATGCGCGAGTGGCGGAATTGGCAGACTCACCGGATTCAGGCTATAGTGCTCACTCCGGGCGTGCAGGTTCAAGTCCCACCACCGGCACCAGGGTGAAAGGGGCGGTAATCTTCAATTACCGCCCCTTTTTTCGGTAATCAGTAAAAATGGTGCAGAGGCTTCCGAAAGGAGAAGCAAATGGACAAACACGAACTGACAGAACTTTTAAATCATGTCGCCGACGGGAGCTTAAGCCCCGATGATGCGGCGCTTAAGCTTAAAATGCAGCCGTTTCAGGAGATAGGCAACTACGCCAAGGTGGATCACCACCGCGGCATCCGCAAGGGCGTGCCCGAGGTCATATACGGCGAGGGCAAGGCCAAGGAGCATATTCTCGGTATCGCAAAGGCAATGCTCAAAAACAAGCAGCATACCGTGCTCATAACCCGCCTGACCGAAGAGGCGGCGGAGTATATAAAAGCCGAGCTGCCGCTTGAGTATAACAGCATGGCGCGCATCGGCATAATCGGCGAAATGCCCGAGCCGAGCGGTAAGGGGCGTATTGTCATCGCCACCGGCGGCACGAGCGATATCCCCGTCGCCGAGGAAGCGGCAATGACCGCGGAGGCTCTCGGCAACGATGTCCTGCGCCTGTACGATGTCGGCGTTTCCGGCATCCATCGCCTGCTTGCAAACATGGATACCGTCATGAGCGCCCGTGTCATCATCGCCGTTGCGGGCATGGAGGGTGCGCTTCCGTCCGTTATCGGCGGACTTGCCGACTGTCCGGTCATCGCCGTCCCCACGAGTGTGGGCTACGGCGCTTCGTTCGGCGGCGTTGCGGCGCTTCTGAGCATGCTCAACTCCTGTGCGAGCGGCATGTCGGTAGTAAACATAGATAACGGCTTCGGCGCGGGCTATTTAGCCAGCATGATAAACCACCTTGACTGATATGAATCTGAACGAATTTTTCACCGAACACAACAAAGTGGCGCTCGCCTTTTCCGGAGGAGCAGACTCGTCATATCTACTGTATGCAGCAAAGGAAAACGGAGCGGATGTGCAGCCGTACTATGTCAAATCGCAGTTCCAGCCCGAGTTTGAGCACGAGGATGCGAGAAAGCTTGCTTCCGAGCTCGGCATTGAGCTGAAAGAGATAAGCGTCGACGTTTTGCAGTTTGACGAGGTGACGGCTAATCCCTCAAACCGCTGCTATTACTGCAAAAAGCGTATCATGGGCGCTATCCGCAAGGCAGCAAGCGCCGACGGCTACGACACCATTATCGACGGCACGAACGCCAGCGACGACGGCGGTGACCGTCCGGGCATGAGGGTGCTCAAAGAGGAAAATATCCTCTCCCCGCTGCGCATGTGCGGCATAACGAAGGCCGAGCTGCGCAGGCTCTCGCACGAGGCGGAGCTGTTTACTTGGAATAAGCCCGCCTATGCCTGCCTTGCGACGCGCGTGCCGACCGGCGAGAAGATAACGGCAGAAAAGCTTACGGCAGTCGAGCAGAGCGAAAGCTATCTATTCTCCCTCGGCTTTACCGATTTCCGTGTCCGCCTGCGCGACGGCGGCGCGCTGCTGCAATTTACCGAAAAGCAGCAACCGAAAGCACAAGCCGAATTTGAAACGATAAAAGCAGAGCTTTTAAAGTGTTTTGCCGTCGTAAGGCTCGATCAAAAGGCGAGGGAGGAGAGCAAATGAGGACCCTGTACATCGACTGCGCCATGGGCTGCGCCGGGGATATGCTGACTGCCGCGCTCCTGGAGCTGCACCCGGATAAGGACGATTTCATCGAGCGTATGAACACCGCCCTCGGCGGTAAGGCACAACTATCGGCCAAGCCCGATTCAAAATGCGGCATCACGGGAACGCATGTCACGGTGCTCATAAACGGCGACGAGGAGGGTGAGCCCGAGCAGCATCATCACAATCATACGAGCATCGCCGAGATAATGAAGTTTATAGACACCGTGCCGCTTGCCGATGAGGTGAAACAAAACACAAAGGCGGTATATTCACTCATCGCCGAAGCGGAGAGCACGGTTCACGGCAAGCCGATAGAGAATATCCACTTTCATGAGGTCGGATCACTCGATGCGCTGGCGGATGTTCTGAGCGTGTGCGAGCTCATGCACGAGCTTGCACCCGAAAAAATACTTGCCTCGCCCGTTAATGTCGGCGCGGGCTTTGTGAAGTGTGCGCACGGCGTGCTGTCGGTTCCCGCACCGGCAACGGAGTTCATTTTGCGTGGTGTGCCGATATATTCCGGACAGATAAAATCTGAGCTGTGCACGCCGACGGGCGCTGCACTTTTAAAGCACTTTGCCGAGGATTTCGTCCCGATGCCTATACTCAAGGTCGAGCGTATCGGTTACGGCACAGGCAAAAAGGACTTCGAGGCCGCAAACGTTGTGCGTGCCCTGCTCTGCGACACGGAGGAGAAAAAAGAGCAGATCATCGAGCTTGCCTGCAACCTCGACGATATGACCCCCGAGGAGCTCAGCTTTGCGATGGAAGAGCTTTTTAAGCTCGGTGCTCTGGATGTGTATTTCACAAACATCGGCATGAAAAAAAGCAGGCCGGGCGTGATGCTTACCTGTTTGTGCCGTGCCGATAAGCGTGACGAAATGCTCAGATGCATTTTTAAGCACACCACGACCCTCGGCGTGAGGGAGTACACATGTGACCGCTACAGTCTTACTCGCAGCATTGAGACCGTGCAGACCCGCTACGGCCCCGTGCGCATAAAAACCGCCGCCGGCTACGGCATCAAGCGCAGCAAGGCCGAGTATGACGATCTTGCCGGGTTTGCAATAGAAAACGACACCACACTGGCCGAGATAAGAAAAGAGATCAATGAAAAAGCTCAGGTCAAATGACCTGAGCTTTCCGTTTTGGAGCAAATAGGATCGGCGATCAGATATTGCCCGTTACGGTCAAAACCGTAACACCAGGTGTAATGGTCCAAAGACCGGTCGCCGCGTCCTGAGTGTAGGTCGCGGCGGGAACTGTGATGCGCCCGGCGATCGTTGCAAACGCCCCGGTAGTCGCATTGTAGCTGTAGTTTCCTGTCTCGCCCCAGGCTTCGCCGTTGAGCGTCACGCTTATCGGCGTGCGCAGGATGGGATCAAAGGTGTCGGAAACGATGAGCCCGGCTGCGGCGTCGGCGGATTCGGCTCCTGTGTTCTGGATAGTAAAGGTGTAGACTATCTGTCCGTTTTCGGCGACAACAGTGGGGTTGAGAGCCTTCGTTATGCCAAGAAGCGCCGCAGTGTCGGCCGTCACGGTTTCCGTGGCGGTCACGGCTTCGGTGAGCCCGCCTCCGCTCACCGTGACCGTGTTTACCACGCTGCCGCCTTCGCCGGGTGCGGCATAGTCATTTACGGTCGCTCTGTACACGAGCAGTACATTGCCGCCTGCCGGTACGCTTATACCGCTTATGACAAGCGGGGGTCCGGCTGCCACGGTAGGGGAGGCCTGCAAAGCTCCGTTTACATAATACAAGACAGGATCGCCCGTGAATGTGAGTGGGATCGCTGTGGTGTTGCCGACGGTGTATGCGCCGAGATCGTCCGTAACGGTCAGTCCGTCAAAGGGCGCGGCACCGCTGTTTGTTATGCTGACAGCATAGGTCAGCACCTCGCCGCGACGGTAGCTTGCTGAGACCGATGTCTTGCTTGCGGTGAGTACCTGAGTGATCTCTCCGGTCACTATATTTGAATTGGCGGTCACGCCGTTGTAGCTTATGCTGGCCTGGTTTGTGAATTGAGCCATAGATATCCTCCTTCGCAGGTGAGTAAACCTGCCTTACATTTTATGCACCTGCGGCGGGCGTTGTTATTTACAGATTTGTAATTGCATTTTTGTGCGCACACGGCTATAATTTTTCTATCACAAAGGAGAGAATTATGAGCAACTTTGAGTACTTTAAGCCCTACGAGGGCGATAAACCGTACATATTCATAAGCTATGCGCATGCCGACAATGATGCCGTTCTGCCCATCGTCAGCGATATGCACAGCCGAGGCTATAATATATGGTACGACGAGGGGATAGAGGTCGGCAGCGAGTGGCAGGAGTGCATAGCCTCGCACCTTGCCGATGCGCATCTTGTCGTTGCGTTCATATCCAACGCCTATATGCGCTCGGATAACTGCCGCCGCGAGATGCATTATGCGCAGTCGAAGAAGATAAAGACGATAAATATCTTCATTGAGGATACGGCGCTTACGCCCGGCATGGAGCTTCAGATAGGAAACATCTTTGCGCTTATGAAATATACCTATCCAAGCGATGAGTATTTTTACGATAAGCTGTACAGCGCACCGCTTTTAAACAGCGAAAGCTTTGCCGATTCTGCGCCGCGCCCGACGACAGAGACGCAGAAAGCCATACCGGCAGCTTCTCCGAAAACGAAAGAGAAAAAGGAAAAGAAGAAGCCCGGAAAGGGCAGGAAGATCGCCCGCTGGTCGATAGCCGTCGCGGTGTTCGGCCTTATCCTGGCGGCGCTGATAGTCGGCTACTTCACGGGATATCTCGAAAAGCTCCTCACGCCGACAACGCAGATAGAAACCCTTTCCGACAGTACGGTATGCGAATTTAAAAACACTGTTTTTGAAAATGCCGCGCGAGAATATACGGGAAAGGAAACCGGCGACATCACCGTCGGCGAGCTTAAAGGGCTTACGGAGTTGTATATCGTCGGAGATGAGTACAGCCTGCACGAACCGGTCTCCGGCATCGGGCAGGTCAGCCAAAGCGATAAAACAGCGTCCTATACAGATTGGCAGGGAAATGAAAAGACCGTAAGCCGCGGCGGAGTCAATGACCTGTCGGATCTTGTGTATTTCACCGGCCTTAAAACACTTTGGCTTCAGTATCAAAGCCTGTCGAGCCTCGATACTATGCCGGCCTGCTCAATAACGAGCCTTAACCTCAACGGCAGCCGCGTAGCAGACCTGACGGGCATCGGGAAGCTTCCGGAGCTGCGCAGGATAAGCGCGGACTATAATCCCGTCGGCTCGCTCGGCGACATGAACAAGTGCCATGAGCTTACCCATGCGTCGTTTATCGGCGCAAGCTGCACGGACCTTTCGGTGTTCAAGCCGCTTACGAGGATCCAAAGCGTTGCGTTTTCAAACTGTTCGCTGAGCGATATCGCGCAGGTGCTGGACATGAGCTCATTGCGCAGCGTTAAGCTTTATGACTGCAACCTCAGCGGAGGCTTCTTCAAGGCATTTGACCGCGAACGCGCGATAACCGAGCTTGAGCTCGTGCGCTGTACCGTCGATTCGACAAACGGCCTTGCAGACTTCACGGGTCTTACCATGCTGCGCCTTACAGGCACACGCGGCGTGTCCGACTGGTCGGAGCTCAGCTCACTTACGGCGCTCAAGACCGTGTACATAGACGACGGCCTTTCCGACAGCTTCACCGGCGAGCATCAGTTTGAGATAATAACTGAATGAGAAAATCCCGAGTGCATTGCACTCGGGATATCTGTTTATTCGCTTTTTTCGGACTTTATTTCCGCTTCCTCCTCGGGCTTCGGCTCAATGGCCAGCGCGACGATCTTTTCCGTCAGCAGCTTATACAGATGCGAATATATCGCCGACTCGACAACGAGGTGCTTTACCGCCGCGTCATCCTTACGATCAAGGTCAAAAACATCGACGGCGAGCTGCTTTACCTGCTCTGTGCACAGTCGGCACAGACTGCGGTGGCGCATGACGAAATCGTCGTATATCTCCTTTACCTCGTCCTCGGATATGTTCATGGGAATGATCTTGCTGACGACCGATATACTCAGGCTCTGCTTGAGCGTGCATATCATAATAAGATACGCAAGATGTATCCTCGTGTATTTTTTCTTCACCGGAGCGGGCATGATCTTCATGCGGACATAGTTGTTTATCGTGCTGGGCGTGACGATAGGATCGCTGCCGGGCGTGTGCGGGAACAGGTCGAGAAACTTTGCCACGAGCGAGATGACCTGATCCATGTAAAGATCAAAGTCGGGGAGCTCGTCCCACGACGGGAGAGAAAAGCGGGTTATGTATTTATCCCACCGGCGCAGCTTTGCTGCGATAAGTTTGCTGTTATATATAAGTCGTACCTCCCGTCAGCTATACTATACTTAATACATTATAGCACCAAATCGCGGACGTGACAAGAAAATATAATATTCATTATTATTTAGACAAAGGTATTTACTTAATGAGAAAAATGCGTTAATATAATATAACATATTAGATACGCGCCGTATCTTCCACACTCGGAGGTGTATGATGTCAATTGCGGTATTCACCGATTCTGCGGCAAATATTCCGGCCGCTAAGATCGAAGAGCTGAATATTCATGTTATCCCGTGCAGCTATGAGCTGGGCGGCAAGATAGTAAAGTGCCCGTCCGCTCCCGAGGACTTTGACGGTCACGGGTTTTACGATATGCTCCGCGCCAAGACAGAGGTGCGCACGAGCATGACAAATTCACACGATATAGCCGAAGCGTTTGAAACGGAGCTTTCGCAGGGAAGCGACATCGTCTATATAAGCATTTCCTCAGGCATCAGCGGAACGTTCAATGCCGGGCGTCTGGCTGCCGAGGAGCTGCGCGATAAATATCCCGAGCGCCGCATTGAGGTGTTCGACTCCATGGGTGCCGGCCTCGGCATCGGCCTGCTTGCAATGAAGGCTGCCGACTACCGCGACGAGGGGCTCAACATGAACGCCCTGATAGAGCGCCTCGCGTCCGACCGCAGCGGTCTGTGTGAGTATTTCACGGTCGACGATCTCATGCACCTGCGCCGCGGCGGACGGCTTTCCGGCATCGCGGCGATGGTGGGTACGGTTTTGAACGTAAAGCCGCTCCTGCGCGGTGATGAGGAAGGGAAGATAGTCGTCTTTTCAAAGCTCCGCGGCAGAAAGAAGGCTATCGAGGCCATCGCCCATGAATACGAGGCCAAGGCCGTTGATCCGCAGAATCAGCGCGTTGCGATAAGCCACGGCGACTGCCCCGAGGACGCCGAAAAGCTCGCAGAGCTTGTGCGCGGGATAGCAGAGCCAAAGGAGCTCATAATCGCCATGCACGAGCCGTACACCGGCATCCATGTCGGCCCCGGTATGCTCTCGCTGTTTTTCCTGGGCGCGGGAAGATAATAAAAAAAGACCGCCATCGGCGGTCTTTTTTTATTGAATATCAGTGATGATCCTTCGCGTTCGTGCCCTTGTCGCCCACGCCGAAGTGGAGCTCCTTCATGCCCTCGACCTCATCGCAGATGTCCTTGAGCTGGCAGACGGAGCAGTCTGTCGGCAGACCCTCCATGATGTGGGTCAGGGTGCTTGTAATAGCGTCGGCCTTCTTTGCGTTTTCAAGCATCGCCTTGAAGTCGAGCGTGGGATCGGTGATGAAAATGACCTTGACGTTGAGTACGTTGGGGTCTTTTTTGTACGCCTCGATGTAGCGATAGCCGACCTGCTCGAAGTTTATGCCGCGCTTTATGGCCTTTTTGGAAACGCGCACCTGCTCGCGGTGGCTCTCCGGCGACATGCGTACCATGTAGCCCTCGGGATAGACGTGATACTTGCAGAACTCGATGTCCTTGAGCGCACGGTAGACCTCTTCGTCCTCGCCATCGAGAACGCCGACGCGCAGCAGAACTATGCGCGCGAAGGGAACGTCCTTCTTGATGGCCTTGAGGTCGGGGCCGTAGAGCAGAACCTCGTCACGGCTCACGAGATCGGAACTCGTGGTCGTGCAGATGTAGTTTGCCGAGCCAAGGCCGAGAGCGCCGAGCTCATAGGCTGCGTCCGACTGGAGCACCAGCTCCGCCGAGCCGAGATCGGGCCATGCCTTGCCCGCTCTGTACGGCCAGACGCTTGGCGAGCCCTTCGCCAAAAGCTCGTTGGTGTGTTCTATAAGAGCGTTATACAGTTCCATACTATGTTCTCCTTTTTACCTTATTTCCTTTGCTTACATTATAGACGTTCAGCTCGGCAAAATATGTAGCAAATTCTACAGGGGCAAATAAATGTTAAAAAAATTGCATATATTCCGAAAAAAAGCGGAGCTACCTGCCGATAGCCCCGCTTTGTGATTTGAAATTTGCAATCAGAACGAGCCGCTGCTGCCGCCGTGAGTAGTGCCGCTGCTCGAAACATGCGTGCTGCTGAAGCCGCCGCCCGAGCCGAAGCCGCCGTGATGCCCGCCGTTGTCGTTATCGTTGTTTTTCGGTCTTGCGGTCATGGTGACGGTGTGGTACAGGAAAAGATCCTGCTGCCTGCCGGGCTTGAAGCTGCCCGCGCGCAGGTAGTCGGCGGCCGATTCGCGCATGGAGACAGACTTCATGCCGCTTTTCATGACGCTCATGCCGATGAACGCCGCGATAAGTCCGACGATGAGCGCCATGCCGAGCCAGGCAATGCTGAAATAGCCGCTTGATGTGATGGGCTCATAATTATCGTAATAGTCGTTATCGAAATCATCCGGGTCATACGGCTGATCGTCTTCCTCCGCCGCGACGAGGCAGGGACCGCAGTCGCTTATGAAGCTCGTGCACGCGCTGTACCAGTCACCGTCGGAGAGGTACGGCAGGAAATTATCCGAAATATATTCGAGGTCATCATCGGTGAAAGCAAAGATGCCGTAGCCGGCGGTGGATATTGCCCACTTGCGCTCGGCAGAGCTTATCATGAGCAGTATGCCGCCCTTACTATCGCCCCCGCCGATGCCGTTTTCATCGTAAAAATCATCGGCGTATTCCTGCGCGGTCTTGCCGTCGAGCAAGGTCGTGGTGACGATGGCGACATCGACATTGTATGTATCGCACAGCTCGGCAAGCCTTGTGTTGAGCATCTCCGTATCAGCCTCGCCGAACAGCTGCTCCTGATCGTAAACAACGCTCTTGGAGCTGTCGGCCAAGACCGCCGGAACGAGCGCAAAGCAGAGGATGAGCGCGAGAAGAAGGGATAAAAATTTCTTGTTCATGCCGCGCCTCCTCAATGAAACAGCAGAAGCTCGACAGCGTAGGCTATGATCGAGCCCGCAGCGAATATGCCGCCGAAGTATTTCCAATAAGCGCCTTTGTCGATCGGCAGATCGCCGACGAATTTGCCGGTCTGACCGTTCATGGCGAAGGTGTATTTATTGCCGTTCCAGGTGGTGTTGAGAAGCCAAACGGGGTAGAGGGCGTAGTGCTTTCTGCCGCCTGAAAACTGCACGGAAACGTTCTCGGGAACGACGGAGTCGTAGCCGACCACGGTGCTGCGCAGGGCGATATCCGAGCTGCACTTTACGCGCTCGTTCGCTCTTTTGTTGCACTCGTCGGCCGGTACGTCGTACTTGTCGGCAAGATAACCCGAGAGATACGCGGTCTGAAAATCAACGGCTTCGCTGAAATCAAAGGGCTCGAGCGATTCCATCAGATCATCCGGCATTTTCCGCGAGCCGTCGACGGGGATATGGTCAAAGCCCATGCTGCCGCTGCGCAGCAGGCTGAAGTGGCTCGTTTCGGTGTAGTCGTAATCCCCGTCCGACCAGAAGCGAGTCTTCGTCGCACGGTATCTTGCCTCGGCGTCGGCGTCCGCGTCAAACAGCCAGAACGGAACGTATACGCCCTTGACCTCGTCGATATGATTTTCGCTTTTGAAGACCTTGGGCAGGAGCTTTTTGCCGCTCATGTGCTTCTTGAGCGCTTCCTTTGCGGCCTTCTTATCGAGCTTGAACGGAATTATATAGTCCGGCTTTAATTCGCCCGAAAGCCTGGACTTGAAGATGACGGGGTTTCCGCAGAACGGGCAGCTCGTCGCCGAGGTGGTCTCGTCGGCGATTATCTCGCCGCCGCAGGTTTGGCAGACGTAAACTCCCATGCCGCTGTCGTCGTCAAAATGCTCCCTGTCGTCCTCGGAGTTCCAGTTCATATCGTCGGCCTTGGCGTTTTTGAGTCCCTCGTCGTAGCTCTTTAGCGTTTCAAGGTCAAACTCGGTGTCGCAATAAGGGCACTTGAGCTTGCTTGAGCGGATGTCGTAGGAAATAAATCCGCCGCAGCAGGGACATTTGTATTGAAGTATGCTTTCGGTTTCCATAGGCATCAAATAAGGTCAGAGTCGTTGAACGGATCGCCGCATTCGGGGCAGAACTTCGGCGGATGCGTGGGATCCTCGGGCTCCCAGCCGCACTTGTCGCACTTGTACTTGGGAACGCCGGCAGGTCTGGGCTTGCCGCACTCGGAGCAGAACTTGCCCTTGTTCACCGCGCCGCAGGTGCAGGTCCAGCCGTCTGCGCTCGCGGGCTTTGGCTTGCCGCATTCTGGGCAGAACTTACCCGTTGCTGTCGCTCCGCAGGAGCAGGTCCACACGTTTGCGTTCGGCTGAGGAGCGGCAGCCTTCTGCTCGGCCGCCATGCCGTACAGCGCCTGAGCGTTCACGCCGCCCGCGTTTGCGGCCATGCCCATGCCCATGAAGCCCGCCATCGCGCCGCCTTTGTTTCCTGCTGCAGTGCGCATCGCTTCGGCCTGAGCGCCGGTGAGAGCGCCCGCCGCGAGGCCGGGATTTGAAAGCGCTGCCGCGCGCTGGAGCTCCTTTATGGACTCGGCATCCTCATCGGGAATGCTGACGGGATTCATCGCGATAGAAACGACGCTTATGCCGCGTGCCTCCGACCATTTTTTCGTGAGCGTTTCGTTCATAAGGTCGCACAGCTCCATCGTGTGTGCCGGGATCTGATTCGGTCGCATCTCCATATCGGAGAGCCTGGAAAACGCCGGCTGAAGCGCGCTTATAAATTCGGTCTTGAGCTGCGAGTCTATCTCCGAGCGATCATAGTCCTGCTCGACATTGCCGCAGACATTGGCGTAAAACAGCAGGGGGTTTGTTATCTTGTAGGAATAAACGCCGTTGCATCTTATGCCCGTGTCGAGATCGAGACCGATGCGGCTGTCGACGACGCGGAAGGGGATGGGCGTGGCCGTTCCGAACTTGTTGTCGACTATCTCCTTGGTGTTGAAGTAGTAAACGCGCTGATCCTTGCCGGTGTCGCCGCCGTAGGCAAAGCGCTTACCTATAGTCTTGAAGGTATCGAGTATCGCCTTGCCGAGAGAGCCTGCGAAGATGCTGGGCTCGGTGGAGGTGTCGTAGGTAAATTCGCCGGGCTCTGCGCAGACCTCGACGACCTTGCCCTGCTCGACGATTATCATACACTGACCGTCGGCAACGGCAATGCCCGAGCCGTTTGAAATGATGTTGTCGTTTCCTTTCGTGTTGGACGAGCGCGAGGTGATGCGCTTTGCGCCCTTAACGACGAGTGTGTCCTTATCTATCGCGTCGCAGTAGAAAAACTCCTTCCACTGGTCGGCCATCGTTCCGCCGAGTGCGCCGACGCCGGCTCTTATAAGTCCCATAACTATTCCTTTCAAAAACGTGATTTTATCTTGATGTACAGTCATTCGACTGCAATTGTGTAAATTATATCATGCGCGACATGGCCTTTCAACACTTGCGGATATTAAATTATAGTGTTAAAATAAATTGTTTTGTGAAAAAGGGGGTCAATTTATGAGCATTATTAAAGATATAAGCCTTGCGCCTTCGGGCGAGATGAAAATAAACTGGGTCGAGCGCAACATGCCCGTTCTGCGCGGTATCGGCCGCCGCTTTGCGGATGAAAAGCCCTTTAAGGGACTCAAGGTCGCGCTGTCTGTCCATCTTGAGGCGAAGACCGCGTATCTCTGCCGCGTTATGGAGCTCGGCGGCGCGGAAATGTACGTCACGGGCTCGAATCCTCTTTCCACGCAGGATGATGTTGCCGCGGCGCTTGCTGCCGGCGGCATGAACGTCTTTGCCGAGTACGGCTGCACCGAGCAGCAGTATGAGGACTGCCTGCGCGAGGTGCTGAAGGTAGGCCCCAACATCATCATTGATGACGGCGGCGACCTTGTCCACCTCATGCACGAGGAGTTTGCAGACCTCATTCCCGGTGTTATCGGCGGCTGTGAGGAGACGACGACCGGTATAAACCGCCTGCGCATAATGTCCGCGGCCGGAGCCCTGCGCTTCCCGATGGTCATGGTAAACGACGCCGATTGCAAGCACATGTTCGATAACCGCTACGGCACGGGGCAGAGCGTGTGGGACGGCATCTGCCGTACGACGAACCTCATTATTGCCGGCAAATACGTTGTCATATCCGGCTACGGCTGGTGCGGCAAGGGCGTATCGCTCAGGGCAAAGGGTCTGGGCGCGAAGGTCATCGTTACGGAAACAGACCCCATCCGTGCGCTCGAGGCCGTTATGGACGGATACGAGGTCATGCCCATGGCCGAGGCCGCGAAGATCGGCGATATCTTCTGCACCGTAACCGGCGGCAGAGACATCATAACCGCAGAGCATTTTACGCTGATGAAGGACGGAGCAATACTCAGCAACGCCGGTCACTTCAACGTCGAGGTCGACATGGAAGCGCTCGAAAAGATGGCCGTTAAAAAATACGAGGCGCGCCATAATATTCAGGGCTATGTCATGCCCGACGGAAAAACGCTTTTCACCATCGCCGAGGGCAGACTTGTTAACCTTGCCGCGGCAGACGGCCACCCGGCGGAGATCATGGATATGAGCTTTGCCATCCAGGCGCTGTCGGCAAAATATCTTGCCGATAATCGCGGCAGGCTGAATACCGACGTCGTCCCCGTTCCGCGCGAGATAGACTACGAGGTCGCAAGGTGTAAGCTCGATGCCATGGGCGTCGGCATAGATACTCTCAGCAAGGCGCAGGCCGAGTATCTCGGAAGGTAATAGTTTAATTAAGAGTTATTTTCACGAAAGGAGGCTGCACTATGGATAACATGGAGAATATGGACTTTGAGACCATGCGCGATAAACAGGCCGGCGAGCTCATGCAGCTTCTCGATGAGCGGCGAATGAAGGAGCTTCAGCTCCGCCTCGAAGATATGAACGAATTCGACGTTGCGGAGTTCCTGTCCGAGATCGGCGATAACCGAATGCCGATGGTGTTCAGGCTCCTTTCCAAGCAGATGGCGGCCGACGTATTTGCAAATTTCGACTCGCCCGAGCAGGAGCAGATAATAAACTCTATTACCGACTCCGAGCTGTCGGCGATCATCGAAGAGCTGTACGTCGACGATGCTGTCGATATGATGGAGGAGCTTCCGGCCAACGTCGTAAAGCGCGTCATGCGCACGGCAACGCCGGAAACGCGCAGACTCATAAATCAGTATCTCAATTATCCCGAAAACTCGGCCGGAAGCATAATGACAGCCGAGTTCGTGGATCTTAAAAAATACATGAACGTGCGCGAATCCATCGCGCGCATACGCAGAATAGGCGAGGATAAGGAGACTATCTACACCTGCTTTGTCACCTCTGCCGACCGTAAGCTCGAGGGTGTTCTGTCGGTCAAGGACCTGCTGCTGTCCGACGATGAAACGGTCATCGAGGATATTATGGACACGAATATCGTGTTCTGCATGACGCACGACGACCAAGAGGAGGCGGCAGAGAAGATCTCCGACTACGACCTCATGGCTCTGCCCGTCGTCGACAAGGAAGGCCGACTTGTCGGCATCGTCACCGTCGACGACGTCATCGACGTCATGGAGGCCGAGGCCACCGAGGACTTCGAAATCATGGCCGCAATGACGCCTTCGGATAAGCCCTATTCGCGCACAAGCGCCTGGGACATGTGGAAGCGCCGCGTCCCGTGGCTTATGTTCCTCATGCTCTCGGCGACGTTTACGAGCATGATAATAAATTCCTTTGAGGACGCGCTTGCCGTGCAGGCCGTGCTCATAGGCTTTATCCCCATGCTCATGGGCACGGGCGGAAACTCCGGCGCTCAGGCGTCTACTGCCGTTATACGAAGCATCTCGCTCGGCGATACCGAGCCAGAGGATGTCGGCAGAGTAATATGGAAGGAATTCAGAGTCGCGATACTTTGCGGCGTAACGCTCGCGGCGGTCAATTTCGTTAAAATGCTGCTGGTCGACAGAATGCTTCTGAATAACGACGGAGTAACGCTCACCGTCGCCGCAGTTGTCAGTCTTGCAATCGTGTTCATCGTCATGTTTGCAAAGGTCGTCGGCAGCGTGCTGCCGATAGCTGCCGAGAAGCTGGGCGTTGACCCGGCTGTAATGGCAAACCCACTGATATCGACGATCACCGACGCTGTCTCGCTGCTCATATACTTTGAGATAGCGAAGCTCATGATAAGTTTTTAACTTGAGGAATACCCGATATGCTTGTTATATTTGAAAAAATGGCGCTGCTTGTCATCATCCTGGCGCTTGGATACATGTGCGCAAAGCTTAGGCTCGTAGGCCTTGAATTCAACAAGGGACTGAGCAAGATGGTCATGAACGTGTTCCTGGCCGGCATGATACTTTCATCTGTCATAAACAAAGACCTTGACATGACTAAGGGAGACATGCTCTTCGGCATAGGCATGCTTACGGTCATGCAGCTTATCTGCCTTGCCGTCGGATACATAACTCCAGCCGCAATGCGCATAAAGGGCGGCGACAAGGGCATGTACCGCCTCGTTACCAGCTTTTCAAACCTCGGCTTCATGGGCGTGCCCGTCATAGCTGCGGTCTACGGCGAGAATGCAATATTCTTCGCATCTCTCGGTAATATACCTTTTAGTATATTGCTGTACACCGTAGGCGTGATGTTCCTTCAGCACGGCAGCGATAATAAGGAAAAGATCAATCTCAAGAGCATGATAAACGTGCCGATCATTGCGACCGTTATCGCGACGGTAATTTTCGTGTTCGAGATCCCTATGCCGCTGTTGGTCGAGGACGTTGCCGGTATGCTTTCCGATGCCTGCATCCCGCTTTCGATGATGTGCATCGGCCTTTCGCTGGGCAATGTCTCGATAAAGGATGCGTTTATCCATCCGCGTATTTACGGCATGAACTTCATGCGTCTTGTCGCCGCTCCGATAGCGGTGTGGTTCGTGCTGCACTTCTTCATAACGGATATCGTCATGCTCGGATCTATCGTTATTGTCGCGGCCTGCCCGCCGGCGGTGGTGTGCGCCATTCTCGGCATGGACTACGGGCGAGACGGCGTGGAAGCCTCGGAGACGATATTCGTCGGTACGGTGCTTTCCATGTTCACCATCCCACTGCTGATATCGCTGCTCGGCCTGAATATAGCATAAAAATTCACCCCGCCATTGGGCGGGGTGTCTTGCGTTCATTCTTCCTTTTCACTCTCAACGGGCTCGGGATCGGGAGATACCGGCGCTGCCGCGGGAGCCTTCATTTTGCGGTTTATGGCGATAACGTTCTGCACGAGCAGTATCGCCATCATGACAAACTCATAGGTCACGCGCAGAACAAGCGGTCCGAGCAGGAGAATGCCGAGCCCGTACAGGAAGGTGCTCTGCGTGAAGGTCATGCCGAAGTAGCCGTAATATTCAAACTTTCCGAACATCAGCAGGAAGCCGACGAATATGCACAGGCACGTCAGCAAAACGAAAATGAACTTTGTCAGCGCTTCGATGTAAAAGGTCTTGAAGTTGAAAAAATCGTGCAGGAACTGCAAAAATTTATTCCCGAACTTGCCGTCATATTTCCTCGGCAATATCCGTATGCAGATAAAAACCGTCGCCGCTACTGCGAGCACTATCCCTATGGCTATTAAAGTCTCCATAACGCTCCTCCTTTAATTTTATATATGTAAGTATATCAGATATACATAAAGCGGGCAAGTGTTTCAACAAATGCACGAGCAGACAGCTAAAAAATGGTATTGATTTAACAAGAGAGAAAGAATGGCAATTTAGAACGCAGAAATTGTGCAATTTATCGAAGATGTCGGAAAAAACGAAAAAATGCATTGCATTTCGTGTTAATTTGGTGTTAAATAATAATGTTATAAAATAGAGTGATCTGGTGCTGTTAGAGGAAAGACTTATGAACTTTGCGGACATTTTATCGGTGCTGGGCGGTGCGCTGCTCGGACTGATCGTTGCATATGTGAATATGCGCATAAGCAAAGCCAACATGAACGCGTCCAATATGGCGGCTGTCATGGGCGTGAACATGCTGAGGCTGCTGCTTGACGCGGCAGCGCTTGCCGCGTGCTATTTTGTCTGCAAGGCGTATGAGCTCCCTATGATGGCAACGCTCATTGCCGCCGCTGTCGGACTGTCGGTCGGCGGTATGGTATTTTTAAAGATCATGGTAAAGAAAACTCAGCCGCAAAGCGAAGAAAGGGCGGACGGAGGTGAAAGAAATTGAAAGAATTTTTTGAAAACTTTTTGATGCCGACGAAAACGATCTATTCGATGTGGGCGATCATGGCGGTAATACTGCTGTTTTGCTACATAGCGACGCGTAAAATGAAGGATGTGCCGGGACCTCTGCAAAACATAGCGGAAATGGCAGTGTCCGGACTGTTGGGCTTCTTCTCCGGGGTTTTGGGAGAGAAGAAAGCGCGGCACTATTTCCCGATGCTGGCGTCGTTCTTCGTGCTGATCATCGTGTGTAACTACTCGGGACTCATCCCGGGAGCGGGCGAGCTGTTCACGGTGCCTACCTCGGTGCTGACGGTAACGGCGGCACTGTCGACGATCTCGTTTGTGGCGATCCAGTCGTCGGGCATAAAAAAGCACGGCGTAGGCAAATATCTGGGCACATTCTTTAAGCCCTTCGCGTTCCTGTTCCCGATCCTCATCCTGGAGCAGTTCACGCGCCCGCTGTCCATGGCATTGCGACTGTACGGCAATATCTACGGCGAAGAGCTGGCGGCGGAAACGCTGTTCGGCCTGTTCCCGGTGGGCTTGCCCATAGTCATGCATATACTGAGTCTTCTGTTCTGCTTCATCCAGGCGATGGTCTTTACGATGCTGCTTGCGGTATTCATAAACGAAGCAACCGAGGACGAAGAATAAATAAGTAAACACATACACAATTATAGGAGGAAACACAAATGTCAATAGCACAGGGTCTTATCGCAATAGGCGTAGCGCTGGCCATCGGCCTGAGCACGATAGGCGTCGGCATCGGACAGGGTCTCGCAGCGTCGAAGGCGCTTGAGGGCATGGCACGTCAGCCGGATATGAAGGGACAGCTGCAGTCTGTCATGATCCTTGCAATGGGCTTTATGGAAGCGCTGGCGATCTACGGTCTGGTCATCGCGTTCATGCTTATTGCCAAGATGTAATTTGAAGAAAAGACATCTTGAAAGGGGGAGACCGGATTGATTTTAGATGTAGTAGGACTTCAGATCAGCGTACCTGAGTTCATACTGACTATTATCAGCTTCTTCCTGTTTATGTTCCTGTTGAACAAGATACTGCTCAAACCCGTCCTGAGCTTTATGGACGCGCGCAGGGCGCGGATAGACGCGGGACTTGCCGAGGGCAAAAAGGCCGAGGCGGAGCTTGAGGAGAACAAAGCCAAGCTTGCACAGGAGCTTGCTCAGACCGGCGCCGACGCCAGAGGCGTGATAAACGCCGCGCGAAGCGATGCGGAAAAGGCAAAGGGTGAGGTGCTCAGCGCCGCCCATGCCGAGGCCGAGCAGCTTCATAAAAACGTTCGTGAGCGCGTGAAAAGCGAGGAGCAGGCGGCCGTTAACGAAATTGACGGCAGTATGTCCGAGCTCGTAACGCTCCTGTCGGACCGACTGGTCGGCAGCGGCGCCGAGGATAACAAGGCACTCATAGACGAATGTGTAAGTAAGAGCAAGGAATGATCCCAATGTATAACAGGAATCACAGGAAAGGAGGGATAGTTCTCAAGTGGGAATCTTATGGAAGATAGTTAACTTTATTATACTGTTTGGAGCTCTGTACTTCATCTGCCGGAAGATGAATCTTTTCGACAAGATGTTCGGCAGCCGCAGACGCGGCATAGGCGAAGAGATAGAATGCTCCGAGAAGGCCAAGGCTCAGGCCAAAGCCCTCGGTGAGGATATCGACAAAGCCCGGGCCGAAAACGAAGAGCGCAAGCAGCAGCTTCTCAAGGATGCCGAAGCCCAGGCCAGGGCCGACGGCGAGGCAATAGCCGCCTCCGGCGAGGAGGAAGCGAAAAGCCTCATCGCAAACGCGGAAAAGAGCGAAGATCAGCTCATGGCTCAGATGCGCGACAGAGTGTCGAATGACGCAGTCCGACGCGTGGCGCAGATAACGGCCGAGGTACTTCGCAGCGGCAATTTTGAGAACTCCAAGCAGGCGCTGAACGATAAGTTTATAGAACAAATAAGAGAATTGGTATCGGCAATGCCGAGTGACATTTTGAACATGAACGAACTTAAAAAACTTGACATTTCAATAAAGAGCGCGCAGCCGCTGAGCGACGAGGAAATGAAGAAGCTCACGCAGATCATATGCGAGACCTTTATCTCATGCCATAACGAGGTCGACACGGACGTGATAGGCGGCGTGCGGATGCAGGTGGGCGATACCGTTTATGACGGCACGCTCGCGCACACGCTTGACAGGCTCAGTCAGGATGTTGAAGACAACACCCGTCAGAGCGACAGTCAGATGAGATCTATCGCCGACGGTATCAAGCAGCAGCTTGAGAAGGTAAACGGTGATATAGACGTGTTCCAGACCGGCGAGGTGCTTACCCTCGGCGACGGTATCTGCCGTGTATCCGGCCTTGCCGACGTTATGGCGGGCGAGATGCTTGAGTTCCCCGGCGGACTCAAAGGCATGGTACAGGATCTGGACAAGAACAATGTCGGCGTTGTCCTGCTCGGACCGTTCGGTCATCTGCAGGAGGGCGACAGTGTCCGCCGCACCGGCCGTATCGTCGAGGTTCCCGTCGGCGACGCACTTGTCGGCCGCGTGGTCGATGCGATGGGCAGCCCCATCGACGGCAAGGGCCCCATCAAGACAGATTCCTTCCGCCCGGTCGAGAGCCCGGCACCGAGCGTGCTTGCAAGACAGCCCGTATCCGTGCCTATGCAGACAGGCCTCAAGGCCATCGACGCGCTCGTTCCTATCGGCCGCGGCCAGCGTGAGCTCATCATCGGCGACCGCCAGACCGGTAAGACCGCAATAGCGCTCGACGCTATCATCAATCAGAAGGGCAAGGACGTTATCTGCATCTACGTTGCCATCGGTCAGAAGGAATCGACCGTTGCGAGCGTCGTAGAAAAGCTGCGCAGCCACGGCGCGATGGATTACACCATCGTCGTAGCGGCAACGGCCTCCGAGCCCGCACCTATGCTGTACATTGCGCCTTATGCGGGCGCTGCAATGGGCGAGTACTTCATGTATAAGGGCAAGGATGTCCTCGTTATATACGATGACCTGAGCAAGCAGGCCGCCGCTTACCGCGAGCTTTCTCTGCTGCTTCAGAGACCGCCCGGACGCGAAGCATACCCCGGCGACGTTTTCTACCTGCACTCCAGGCTTCTTGAGCGCGCAGCGCGCCTCAACGAGGAGTCCGGCGGCGGCAGCATGACCGCACTGCCGATCATAGAGACGCAGGCGGGAGATATTTCGGCATACATCCCGACAAACGTCATTTCCATCACCGACGGACAGATCTTCCTCGAAAGTGATCTGTTCCACTCGGGCGTACGTCCTGCGATAAACGTCGGCTTGTCGGTATCCCGTGTCGGCGGCGCGGCCCAGCTCGGTGCAATGAAGCAGGTCGCAGGCCGTCTGCGTGTCGACCTCGCTCAGTACCGTGAGCTTGCTTCGTTTGCACAGTTCGGCTCCGACCTGGATAAGTCCACGCGCGATACGCTGCACCGCGGCGCACGCATGACCGAAGTCCTCAAGCAGGGTCAGTACGCTCCCATGAGCGCTGCCGACCAGGTTATAGCGATCTTCGCAGTCTCTGAGGGCTATGCAGACGATCTCGAGCTTTCGGACATCGCACGCTTCGAGTCTGAGCTTATTGATTATGTAAACCGCAGCTATCCTGAGTTTCAGGATGAAGTGCTCAGCGGCAAGAAGCTGAGCGCAGAGCAGCAGGCAAAGCTTAAAGAATGTATCGTAAACTTCAAGAAGACTTTCTGAGAAACGAAGAAGGGAGGGGCATAAATGGCTAATATGCGAGCGATACGCACGCGCATAAAGAGCGTGAAGAATACCGAGCAGATAACCAAGGCCATGAAGATGGTCGCGGTGTCGAAGCTGCGCAGGACGCAGAGCAGCATGCAGGCCATGCGCCCCTTCTCGGAAAAGAGCCAGGAGGTCATGGACACGCTGCTGTCGGCATCCTCCGGGCTGGAAAACCGCTTCATAAAGCCTCATAAAGAGGTGAAGAAGGTTTGTTATGTCCTGTTTTTGGGCAATCGCGGCCTTTGCGGAGCGTATAACAGCTCGATACTGCACTACGCAAACTCCGTCATAAAGCAGTCGGGCAAGGACTACGGCCTTGTGGTCTGCGGCCGCTGGGGCAAGGATGTTCTGGCAAACAGCAGGCTTAACGTCGTAAGGACGTTTTCCGAGCTGAGCGATACGCCGAATATGGACGAGGCGCTGGAGGTAGCGGATTATCTCAAGAGCCTTTACACAAGCGGCGAGTACGACGAGGTGCATCTTATCTACCAGCACTATGTCACGGCTCTGCGTCAGGATCCCACGGATGTTCAGTATCTTCCGGCGGTGCCGGAAAAGAGCGAGCAGAAGGGCTCGGGCAGGATATTCATATTCGAGCCGGACACGAACAGCGTTCTTGAGAGCGTCATGCAGCTCTATCTCAATAACAGGATAATGAGCGTATTGCTTGACGCAAAGTGCGGCGAGCACTCGGCACGCATGACGGCAATGACCGCCGCGTCCGACAGCACCAAGAGCCTCATCGCGGAGCTCGATCTCAAGCTCAATCGCGCACGTCAGGCGGCCATCACGACGGAGATATCAGAGATCGTGGGCGGCGCGTCGGCGCTTAAAAAGAAAAAGCAGTAATCCCTCAATTTTAGGAGGTAAATGAATGGAAAACGGAATAATCCGAAGGGTAATAGGCCCTGTAGTCGATGTCCAGTTTCCCTCCGGCAGAATGCCGGATATCTATAATGCGATCGAGGTGCAGCTCGAAGACCGCAAGGTCGTCATGGAAGCGGTGCAGCACATAGGCGACAACAGCGTAAGATGCATCTCGCTGTTTTCGACTGACGGACTGTCGCGCGGCTGCACGGCGGTCGACACGGGCGCACCGATCAAAATGCCTGTCGGCGACGCGACGCTCGGACGCATGTTCAACGTTGTCGGCGAGCCGATAGACGGTCAGGGACCTGTCAATGCCGAGGAGTACATGCCTATACACAGGCAGGCTCCGGAGTTTACGGATATAGCCCCGTCTACCGAGATCCTCGAGACCGGCATCAAGGTCGTCGACCTGCTCGCGCCTTACTCCAAGGGCGGCAAGATCGGTCTGTTCGGCGGCGCTGGTGTCGGCAAGACGGTGCTCATAATGGAGCTTATCCGCAACGTTGCATACGAGCACGGCGGCTACTCCGTGTTCGCCGGCGTCGGCGAGCGCAGCCGTGAGGGCAACGATCTCTGGCACGAGATGACCGAGTCCGGCGTTATTAATAAGACGGCACTGGTGTTCGGCCAGATGAACGAGCCGCCCGGAGCGCGTCTGCGCGTTCCTCTGTCGGGCCTTACGATTGCGGAGAACTTCCGTGACGAGTCCGGCCAGGACGTTCTGCTGTTCATCGACAATATATTCAGATTCACACAGGCAGGCTCCGAGGTCTCGGCGCTGCTTGGACGTATGCCCTCCGCCGTCGGCTACCAGCCGACGCTGGCGACCGAGATGGGCTCTTTGCAGGAGCGTATAACCTCCACGCGAAACGGCTCTGTCACCTCGGTTCAGGCGATCTACGTTCCGGCCGACGACCTTACAGACCCCGCTCCGGCAACTGCGTTTGCTCACCTTGACGCGACGACTGTTCTGTCGCGAAGCATATCCGAGCTCGGTATCTACCCCGCGGTCGATCCCTTGGAGTCGACCTCGAGAATACTTGACCCGAACATCCTCGGCAAGGAGCATTACGAGACCGCGCGTGCGGTGCAGGCGGTGCTTCAGAAGTATAAGGAGCTGCAGGACATAATCGCGGTGCTCGGCATGGACGAGCTGAGCGTTGAGGATAAGGCGACGGTCAACCGCGCAAGAAGGATCCAGCGCTTCCTCTCGCAGCCGTTCCACGTTGCGGAGAACTTCACCGGCGTCAAGGGCGCATATGTTAAAATGGAGGATACCATCCGCGGCTTCCAGGCGATACTGGGCGGAGACTGTGACGATCTTCCCGAGCAGGCGTTCCTCATGTGCGGAACTATAGACGAAGTGCTCGCAAAGCGCGACCAGTTCAGGTAAAGCGCCATGACAGATAAGATCCATTTTCAGATCGCGACGGCCGAGGGCGTTGTGTGCGATTCGATGGCAAGCTACGCACTCATCCCACTTTCAGACGGCGATGTCGGCGTATTGGCCGATCACGCTCCGATGATAGGCGCGCTCAAGGAAGGCGTTGTGAAGTACGTTTCCGAGGGTGCGGACCACTTTGCTGCGATAAGCGGCGGGGTGCTGAGCGTGGTCGACAATGAGGTCATTCTGCTCGCCCGCACGGCGGAGAGGGCGGAGACCATTGACCTTGCCCGCGCTCAGGCATCTGAGCGCAGAGCCCGTCAGCGCATAGAGAGCCACGCCGCCGATACGGATATGAAGCGCGCGGAGCTTTCGCTCCAGCGCGCCATCGCCCGCGAAAAAGCGTATACTCTGCTTCATAAGTAAGCTTAAAAGCCACACCGTTGGGTGTGGCTTTTTGCTGTCAAAAAATACGAGGGCTTTGCAAAAGGCTCAAACCCGAGATACTGGAACGAGCGCATGGAAAACGGATATTCCAAGCGGTGGAGTACGGGCGAGGAAATGATGCCGGGCGAGCTTTACCGCAACACAGCGAGAGAGATTGACGGCAGAAGCAGACAGGAGATGACTTTCTCCCGGTACATGCAGTGGCTCTATAACAACGACCCGCAGCTGCACGCGGACAAGCTGCGCGCAACGGACAATGCAGACGAAATTCTGCAAGCTGCGACAGACTGGGTGAATGAGGGATTGAAGCACCCGCGCAAAGACAACATCAAAGACTTCGCACGCGGAGAGGTACTGCTGCGTGTAGGTGGAAACGACTACACTGCGGAAGTGGTGGTGGGAACACGGGAAAACGGCAGCATGTTACTGTATGACATTCTGAACCTGCAGCCGACCTCTTTCACAGAAAAAGAGACCGATGCAGCGATAACCGTGAACCCGTCACCGGGAACCGGCAGAAACACTGCACCCGTCTCTGGCGATAGTATACGCAGTTCTTCCGAAAATGTCAACAAGCAATTTTCCGTGAGCGAGCGGACGCCGGAGCAGAAGATAATAACTTATGTCACAGCTTACGAAACTACTGCGGCTGTAAAAAAGCGTGGGAATCAAAAAGCACGTTTCAATTGAAACGTGCTTTAAATTTTATTCGGTTCGCAGCGCGACGACGGGATCCTTGTTTGCCGCGACACGTGATGGGATAAGTCCTGCGACGACCGTAAGCAGCATGCTGATGGCGATAAGCGCTATGGCGGCCAGCGGCGGCAGCACGGCGTTAATGGAGTAGATACCCGTCAGATGGTGGACGACGGCGTTTATCGGGATGCACAACAGTATTGTTGCCAGTATGCCGATGAGTCCGGCTCCGAAGCCGACAATGACGGTCTCGGCGTTAAACACGCTGGAGATATCCTTCTTCGAAGCGCCTATGGCACGCAGTATGCCGATCTCCTTTGTGCGCTCAAGTACGCTTATATAGGTTATGATGCCTATCATTATGCTCGAAACGACGAGACTTATCGCGACGAACGCGATGAGAACGTAGGATATAACGTCAATGATCGTTGTTACCGAGCTCATTATGAGCGCAACGTAATCGGTGTAGTTTATCTGATCCTCGGGATCGACAGTTGAGTTATAGTCATCGATGACCTCGGCGACGGCATCCTTTGCCGCGAAGGTGGAAACGTAAATGTTCACGCCAGCGGGGGAGTCAAGGTCGACATAGCCGAGCGTGCGCAGGTTTTTATCATAGCTCGAACTCGAGAAAGTCTCAGGCATAAGCTCGTCGTAAATGAGCTTGTAGCCCGCGTCGGTGAGATAGCAATTATCAAAAGCCTCGGCGAGGGAAGCGGTCGAGAGCTGGCTCATCTGTGCTTTAACCTGGTCGGCGTATGCTTTTTTGATCTGCTCTGTCATCATCTCGCGCATGTAGCTCACCAGGGTGTCGTCATCCATTGCGCTGAGCATCTCGGCGTACTCGGGGTAGTTTTCAACGACCTGCTTTTCGATATCCTCGCGCGACACGCCGCCGAGCTGCTCGTCGATCATGGAATTGACATACGAGTCCGGAGCAAGTGACATGTATCCGATGTAAAGCTCCGCCTTCTTTGCCTGATCTATGCCTGCGCAGTAGTCCTGCACGTTCTTTTTGATCTCATCGGCGGAGAGAATCTTATCGGTCTCCTTAAACGGAAGCCCGGTGAATACATCGTGCTGCTTATCCTCAAACTGCTGCTTGACGAGAGGATTCTGAGCCGTCTGCTCGACGACGTATTTTGTCAGGGCGTTCGTGTAGCCGATAGCGCCGTTCATCATGCCGGTAACTGCGTCCGCGCTTTGGCGCACAACGCCGACGATCTTGAGCTGTATGCCGTTTGAGTACAGCGTTTTGAGGCCGAGCTCGTCGCTGCTTATATCCTTATATTCGCCCGTCTCGGGATCCTTCTGCCAGCAGTCGGCAGGGAGGATGAGGCTGAAGGTCTTCTCGCAGACATCGGCATAGCTCCAGCTTTCAAGCTTTGTCGTATCGACCTCCTCGCCGCTCATGTAGCCGGTCATGGCAGAGAGCATCTCGCTCGAGGATTTGAGCCCCAGCGCGTACAGCACCATGTCCGAGACCTCGTTGTTCTCGTCGACTATGAGCACGACCTCGTCGTAATTCTTCGGCCAGCTGCCGTAGAGCACGTCGTATTGCCCCTGCAGCATCGGGCTTATAAGCCCGTCGTCGCCGGGCAGCATCTCCTGCCATACGACGAACTGGCTCTGCGTGCTACTCATGCCAGAGGACGAGAACATATCGTTCATCGACTGATTTACCGACTGCTCGGCATCCTCGCCGATGACCCCGGCGCGCATTTTGCTCATAAGGCTCATCACGTCCGACTTTACTATCTTGCCGTCGGCATCCCTGGTGTACAGATTCATCGGCAGATTATAGGTGTACTGCACATTTGTCGCGTTTTTACTGAGCTTTGAGTCCCTGCTCATCTGCTCGTCCAAAAACACCTTGAGGTCTGTGATGTTGTTCTCCTGTATCTCGGCGCTGGTCATGGCGTTCATCATCTCGTATATGATGGTGTTGCCGTACACGGCATCCTTATCGTGCTTGTTCTCCGCGTTTTCCGAGTTTATGCCCATGAGCGTCGTCATGAGCGAGGACATGTCGACCGATTCCGCCTGAATGGATATCGGGTAGGAGGACAGAGTGTCCTCCTGAACGCGGTCGATGTAGTTGTTGACGCCTGTTGAGATCGAAAGAATGAGCGCGATGCCGATTATGCCGATGCTCCCTGCAAAGGCCGTAAGTATCGTGCGGCCTTTTTTCGTCATAAGGTTATTGAGCGAAAGCGACAGCGCGGTGACATAGCTCATCGCCGTTTTGCGCTGCAAGGGCTCAGCCACCTCGTCGTCCTGCGCGGAATACGGCATCGTGTCGCCGGTTATGAGGCCGTCCTTGAGCCTTATGATGCGTGAGGCGTAGCTGTCGGCAAGCTCGGGGTTGTGCGTGACCATGATTATGAGCTTGTCCTTGGATATCTCCTTGAGTATCTCCATGATCTGAACGCTCGTTTCCGAGTCGAGCGCGCCGGTCGGCTCGTCGGCCAGCAGAATATCCGGGTCGTTTACCAGTGCGCGGGCTATGGCGACTCGCTGCATTTGGCCTCCGGACATCTGATTAGGCTTTTTGCCGAGCTGATCGCCGAGACCGACTTGTTCGAGCGCCTTCACCGCTCTTTCGCGCCTCTCTGCCTTGTTCACGCCCGAGAGGGTCAGAGCAAGTTCAACGTTTGCGAGCACAGTCTGATGGGGGATGAGGTTATATGACTGAAAAACAAAGCCTATCGAGTGGTTCCTGTAGGTATCCCAGTCGCGGTCGGTGTACTCCTTTGTCGAGCGGCCGTTTATTATAAGATCGCCGCTTGTGTACTGATCGAGGCCGCCTATGATATTCAGCAGCGTCGTCTTGCCGCAGCCGGAGTGACCGAGCACGGCGACGAATTCGGATTTTCTGAACTCAAGGTCGATGCCCTTGAGCGCGTGCACCGTCTCATCGCCGACCGCGTAGTCCTTGGTTATGCCTTTTAATTTGAGCATTCGCTACTTCTCCTATATTAAATGTATAATGGAGTAATTATCAGCTTTTTTGACTGCAAAGTCAATAGAAGCGGTGCCGATGTAACAAAAAGTTCAGAAACCGTATATATCCTGCCGGTGTTGACAATTCGCTGCGCATAGGTTAAAATAAATTTGTTATGCCTCCGTAGCTCACCAGGATAGAGCGTGCGCCTCCTAAGCGCAAGGTAGTGAGTTCGAGTCTCGCCGGGGGTGCCAAAAACCCGAATGCTTCTGCATTCGGGTTTTTGTTTATTCTCTATTCCGGCTTGACCGGCAGCGCACCGATAGACATCATGGTGCAGCATAACCACAGCTTTTCGTAGGCCTTTCTGTCGGAAAGATCAATATCCATGATCTCCTCGCACTTTTTTATGCGGTACATCAGCGAGTTTCGATGCACATAGAGCTTTGCCGCAGCCTTTGTCATATCGCAGCGTTCAAAAATATAACAGCTGAGCGACCGGCAATAGTCGGTGGAATTTTCCTTGTCAAAGTCAATGAGCTTTTTAAACTCGGGCACAATGAGGCTTTCGGCAAAAATGCTGTCGCAGCCGTGGCGAAGTATGATCTCTGTGAAATTGTCATAAAAATAGTTTATGCAGTTTTTGCTGTTATGGTCTATGCCGTGCTCCAGTGCCAGACGCGCCTGCTCGATATACGCATCACGCTTTTTCAAATCGTAAAAAACTCCGCTTGCACCGCAGGTGAACACCGCTTTCTGCGAGGCCTCGGCCTTGATATCGGAAAGCACGTTTTCGCGCACGGCATCGGACTTTATATTCTGAAACAGCAGATACATGTCATCTGACTTGTTGACGTACAGCATCTGAGGATATCTGACCTTGATGCTGTTTACTATATTCTGAAGCCTTACGCCGCTCATGTCATCGGTGTGCATCGCGGCTACCATGTAGCCCGGGCTGAGTCCGACGTTTTTGTAGAATGCGGTGCTTGTAAGCAGCTCAATAGGAGCATCGGTATTCTCAAGCAGAATGCGCGCTGCCACAAGTCTGTCAGGTGCGGCTCCCATAGGCTGGCGGCGCAGCTTTCCGCCGAGAAAGATCTCGACCGCCGTCTTCACCGCGGAATTGAGCTTCAGCGCAAAATCAAGCTTTTCGTGCTCAAGATACATGACCGAGCAGCAGCCCTCGATGCTGTTGCCGAGATACACAGAGCAGGTCGTCTGAGGATATTCCGTATTAACGCCCCAGCTTGCGTCGATCGGCTCGCCGGCGGCGGACATTTTATCGGTGAACCCTTCGCCGAAGTAATAGTTGACAACGGTTTCGGGTTCGGCCGCGCCCGAGGTAACTATGGTCTGCCACAGAGGATCGGGGCAGGGGTACGGGCCGCCGTATGCGATGAGGTGAAAAGCAATGTCCGTAACGATGACGGGCATATTGTATCGCAGATATATCTTTTGCAGGAATACATTAAGGTCATCGGTATGAGGCATAAGCTCCATTATATATCTGTAGATATCTTCGCCGGAGCGCCCGCTGTATCTGCTGCTCATAACAATGCCTCCTTTCCATGAAAACGACTGATAATAAATTATCAAATATGATGTGATAATTCAAGATTTAAAAACAATTTTGTGCAGATGCAAAAACAAATAGCTCATTTTTGTGCAGGATTACGTTGCTTCTTGTAGATAAATATGATATAAATTAAATTTATACTGCCGAGCCGGAACGTATAGCCGAACGGAATTGTTATTTCATTAACTTATATTAATAAATTTATATCATATTTATGCGCCAAACACCGAAGAGTCTGAAAAAGGCTTTGCGGTGTTTGGCGTTTTTTCGCGTTTAAGTGCGCAAATTCGTTTGTGCAAAAAGCAAAAAACGTGCAGATCGCTTTTGGCGAAACGTAGTTGAAGCGCGGCTTTTGCACGTGATAAAGTCTTAACAAAGGCAGGGCGGAGAACCGGTCCCGACGGGGATCAGAGAGGCTGTCCGAACTGCGGCGCTTGCAAGGGTCAATAATAATACGGCTTATCAATGACAATAAAAAGGAGAATTAACAATGCAAAAAAGTGGACTCGTAAAGAGCAGCAACTATGCGTGGGTCGTACTTATACTGCTGATACTGATGCAGTTTGTATATGCCGGTCTTACGCTCAGCACCGTGACGCTGTATATGGAACCCATCCTCGAGGCGCATCCCGAGGTATCCCGCACCGCATACGCACTGACCATCACGCTTAACGGCGGCGCGAACGCCATCATGAGTATATTCTACGGCAAGCTCGTTGAAAAATTCGGCATGAAGAAGATGATATCCTTCTGCTCGCTGCTTATGATAGCAGGCGTTCTTCTGTATGCAAACGGCACCGTCATCTGGATGTTCTACCTCGCAGCTATCCTTCAGGGCATCTCCCTTTGCTTCTGCTCCGGTGCATCCTGCTCGATCATCTTCAGCAAGTGGTTTGCCCACTCCACCGGCACTCTGCTTTCCGCGACTGCTATAGGCTCCGGCCTTGCAGGCGTTATCTTCAGCCCGATAGTCTCAAAGTGGATCGGCACCATCGGCTGGACCGCATCTCTGTATATCAACTGCGCGGTAGTCGTTTTCACCGCTGTCGTTCTCATTGTATTCCTCAAGGACAGCCCCGAGAAGTACGGCGTTAAGCCCATGTGGAACGACAAGGTCAAGATCGCCGACGAGAGCGGCGCGATCATTCCTTACGGCGTGACCGCAAAAGAAGCATACAAGTCCGTCCAGTTCTGGTGCGGCACTATCGGCATCGGCCTGTTTGGCCTCATTATCTACGGCGCGATCTGCAATATAGCGATCTTCTCATCCGACCTCGGCTATGACGGCGGCGTTATGCTCTCCATCATGTACGCGGCAAACATCATTCTTCAGCTTCCGTTCGGAATCCTGGCCGATAAGCTCGGTATCCGCACCTGCATGGTCGCTTACTCGATCATGGCCATCGCTTCCGTGTTCATCTACGCGACCGCTCCTGCGATCGGCATGATGTATGTCGGTACTGTTCTGCTCGGCGGCTCGTTCTGCATCCTCAAGGCAACTCTCCCTGTTTACACCCTGCAGGTCTTCGGCAACCGCGCACAGGGTCAGATCATGGGCATCATGATCGCGGTCATGAACTGCGGCGTCGCATTTGGCATGCCGGTTCTCAACGCGGCATATGACATCACCGGATCTTACAGCGGCATGTTCAAGCTCTTCGGCTTCCTCGGCATCGTTCTTGCCGTCATGATCTTCGTCGGCTGCAAGCCTATGAAGAAGGTCGTTGACGAGAAAAAAGCCATCGAGACCGGCACAAACGCCTGATATCCCACAAATCCGCGGTCGGCTTACCGAACGAGCCGGCTGCGGAAGCAATAAAGAATATAGAACTGACAAGTAAAGGAGCAAATATCACAATGGAAAAGAAAGACTACAGCCCTCTCTTTACACCGTTCAAAATAGGCAAGATGGAGCTCAAAAACCGTCTCGTCCTTTCACCGATGGGGCACAACGCATCCCTTCCTTACGGCGCTAAGTCCGATTGGGAGATCGACTACTTTGAAGAGCGCGCAAGAGGCGGCGTCGGCATGATAATCACCGGCTGCACACCTCTTACCGAGAAGATCGCTCAGGGCTCTCATGAGGGTACCCTCGACAGCGACATCCCCATCCCGGCATACACCGACCTTGTCGAGAGAGTTCACCGCTGGGGCGCAAAGATCTGCCTCCAGATGACTCCGGGCACCGGCCGCAACGGCTATCCCAATGAGTTCGGCGAGAAGCTCATATCTTCCTGCGAGCAGCCTACCTTCTTCAGACCCGACGTTCTGACCCGTGCAATGACCGTTGAGGAGATCAAGGAGCTCCAGGAGACCTTCAAATATGCAGCGGGCGTTGCGCGTGACGCAGGCTTTGACGCTATAGAGATCCATGCTCACGCCGGCTACCTCATTGACCAGTTCATGTCCAAGGTCTTCAACCATCGCACCGATGAGTACGGCGGCTCGGCGGAAAACCGCACCCGCTTTGCCCGTGAGATGGTTGAGGCTGTCCGCTCCGTCGTCGGACCGGATATGCCCATCCTGTTCCGCATCGCACTTGACCACGGCTGGGAGGGCGGCCGTACATTCGATGAGACCAAGGAGCTCGTCGAGTGGCTCCAGAAGTGCAGCATAGATGCATTCGACGTCGACGCAGGCTCCTACGAGCGCCTTGACTACATCTTCCCGCCGTCCTATCAGGGACCTGCGTGCATGTCCTACGTCTGCGACTTTGCCCGCGAGAATATCCACAAGCCCATCCTCAACGGCGGCACCCACGATCCCGATACCGCACTTGAGCTCATCACCTCCGGCAAGGCCGACTTTGCCATCCTCGGCCGTGCGCTTATTGCCGATCCCGATATCCCCAACAAGCTCATCTCCGGCCATCGCGAGGACGTTCGTCCCTGCCTGAGATGCAATGAGGACTGCATAGGCCGTATCTGGAATCGCCGCACCAAGATCTCCTGCTCTGTAAACACCCAGGTCGGCGAGGAGAAGGCGTTCAGGATCGAAAAGACCAACGATCCGAAGAATATCGTTGTCATCGGTGCAGGCCCGTCCGGCCTTGAGGCAGCTCGCGTTGCGGCCATCAAGGGACACAAGGTCACCGTGTATGAAAAGGACGATCATATCGGCGGCACCGCCCGCGTTATCGCGACATCCTCCTTCAAAAACTACATCCGCGCACTGTTCGAGTGGTACGGTGTGCAGATGGAGAAGCTCGGCGTCGAGATCAAGCTCAACACCGAGATCAAGGCCGACGATCCCGTCCTCGAAGCGGCCGATTGGATCTTCGTCAGCACCGGCACCGTTCCCGTTTGTCCGCCGATCCCCGGTCTCGACGGCAAGAATGTATTTAATATGTATGAAGTCCACAAGGATCACGGCCTTGTAAAGGGCGACAATATCGTCGTGTGCGGCGGCGGCGAGTCCGGCTGTGACGGCGGTTACGAGCTGGCGCTTGACTACGGCAAGAATGTTACCATTGTTGAGATGGGCGATATCATGGCCAAGGATGCAATGTTCATAAACCGCGACTGCATCTGCGCAAAGATGACAAAGCTCGGTGTTCGCCTTATGACCAAGACCAAGGTCCTCAGCGTTGACGAAAACGGTGTAAACGTCCAGAAAGAGGACGGCAGCACCGAGTATCTGCCCGCAGATACCGTCATAAACGCTCTCGGCATGAAGCCCAGAACGGAGCTTGTCGAGCAGCTCAAGGCAAAGTACTACAACAAGACCATCGCCATGGGTGACAGCGTCAAGATGGGTAAGATCGGCACGGCCGTCCGCAGCGGCTTCTTTGCGGCAATGTCTATTGATCGCTGAAAAGCATGAAAGCTGTCCATGCCGGATATCCGGCATGGACATATAAAAAGAAAGGAGCAAAACCTTATGAGAGATCTCATTCCATATGAGCTGGAGTATCTTTTCTCCTATGCGGCGGATTGCGACCCCAACTTTGAAGTCTATGACCCGTCAGTATTCGGCGGGTTCCGCCTGACCGGATATATAGTCGGCGGCTGGGTCAAGGGCGCTAAGATAAACGGTAAGCTCAAGCCGTTTGGCGGCGACTGGTGTCACGGCACACCCAACGGCACTCAGAATGTAAATGTCCGCGCAACCATCGAAACCGAAGACGGCGCAAAGATATACATGCCTTATCAGGGCCGAAACGACATCGGCGGCTACGAGGATGTTCTGAAATATAAGAAGTTCATTTTCCCCGAGCAGGTGCGCAATGCTATCCATTATCAGCTCGAGACCGACGATCCGCGCTATGAATGGCTCAACCACACCTTCTGCATCGGCTTCGGAGTCGCTAAATTCTCCGACCCCGTTGTAGTCCGTTACGATGTGTACGCCGTACGCATCAAGAAGTGAGAAAGGAGAAGGAACAATGTCAAACGATTTGAACAAGACCCGTATAGACCATCTTTTTTCCACGGATATAGAGCTTGACGGATGGGGCTTTTACCCTTCGGTCGGCGGCGGTGTGCGCGTGAACGCAACACCCAGGGGCGGCGAGGTGTTCACTCAAAGCGAGGTTATCGGCCATGTCGTGCCCGGCGGCGAGGTCACTCAGCTTCTGCGCTATAACGGCGTTTTCGAGCTCGACGGCCGCATAACAATAAAGCTCAATGACGGAAATCTCGTCTATGTGCCTTATACCGGCAGAGCCGATTTCTGCACTGTAGACGAGATCAAGGAATTCGCCGCAGGCAATATCAGCAGGGGAGTTGATATCTGTTTTGCAAGCCCTATCGAGTCTACCGACCCCAGGCTCGACAAGATGTTCACCTTTGCTGTCGGCCGTCTGGACGATGCAAAGCAGCCGAGGAAGCTCATGCTCGATATATATGAGTACGAGTGCCTTCCTCTGTGATATGTAAAGGAGAATACAAATGATGTTTGATCTTCACGGCAGAGTTGCCGTAGTAACGGGAGCATCCAGCGGTCTCGGCAGGCAGTTTGCGCTTGCCCTGGCAGGGCAGGGAGCGGACATCGTTCTTCTCGCGCGCCGCATGGAAAAGCTCGAAGCCGTCGCACAGGAAGTCAGGGCAAAGGGCGTTAAATGTCTGCCTGTAAAGTGCGATGTCTGTGAGCTTGACGATATTAAGGCAGCGGTCAAGGCGACCATAGACGAGTTCGGCAAGGTCGATATCCTTGTCAATAACGCCGGCGGCGGCCCGTTCTATCCCATAACAGAAACTCCGGATGATTTCTGGCAGCACGGACTTGATCTTGAGCTTACCGGTGTATTCCGCTGCATCCGCGAGTTCGGAAAAGAAATGATAAAAGCCGGTTACGGCCGAATCATAAACAACGCGTCTCTGTTCGGCCGCATCGGCACGGGAGAGATAGCCATCTCCAACTACTGCGCGGTCAAGGGCGGCGTTGTGAACCTCACGCGCGAGGTAGCCTGTGAGCTGTGCAAGCACGGTATAACCTGCAACTGCGTATGCCCCGGCTTCTTTCCTTCCGAGTCGAACAGCCCCGAGGCCATGGAGATGCTCGGTCCGTGGATAAATTCCCGCGTGCCCATGGGCAGAGCCGGTGTCGACGGTGAACTTGACAGCACAATAATTTATCTTGCAGCCGACGAATCGTCCTATGTAAACGGTGCTATAGTCTCCTGCGACGGCGGATGGACCTGCTGCTGAGAAATAATAAGCAACATAAACGTTATTGAATAGAAAGGAACAACTATGGATCTCAAACTTAAAGATAAAGTCGTTCTTATTAACGGCGCGACCGGCGGCATAGGCAGAGCGGTATGCTTTGCACTCAAGGCCGAAGGCGCAAAGATCGCTCTTTCAGGACGCGATGCGAAAAAAGTCAAGCAGCTCGCAGAGGAGCTGGATCTCGGTCCCGACAGACTGTGGACAAACGTTGCCGACGTAACGAATGAAGCGCAGGTCAAGGCGTTTGTCGACGGTGCGGTAGCGCACTTCGGCCATATCGACTCCGTTTTACCGAACGCGGGCTATGAAGGCAAGTGGGAGTTAAACAATCAGATGAGCAAGGAGAACTTCGACAAGGTTTTCGCCATCAACGTTCTCGGCGTTATGTACATGCTCAAGTACGGCGGCGATGTTCTTGCGCAGCAGGGACACGGCTCGATCGTTATCACCTCATCCATCGGAGGTGTTGTCGGCAGTCCCGGAATGGCTATTTACTGCGCATCAAAGCACGCGGTTCAGGGACTTATGAAGTCTGCGGCAAGAGAACTCGGCCCCAAGGGCGTCAATGTCAACAGCGTTAACCCTGATGGCGTTGACACCGGAATGCTTGCACGCATCGGCGAAAACGCACTCGGCGACGGAATGAGTGCAGCGGAAAGATATGCGGCCCTCGTTTCCGGCACATATGATAAGCGCGCCGCAACTCCGGAAGAGGTCGCATACCTCATCCTTTACTACGCATCTCCCTGGGCATCCCACATATTCGGCACCAAGACTGTTATCGACGGCGCAAACGGCGACGGCGAGACGGTAAGACCGTAATAAACCAACTTTCGGGCCGACCGCAAATTTTTCTTCCCCTTCCTTGCCATATCGGTCGGTGCGTCCGCAGCTTCCTTATGTCCTCCCCCTATACTGTTTTAATAAAGCGTCAGCTTCCCATTGCAGTCGGCTCATTATAATAAATGACGCTTGTTTCCATTGGGCGCATACGAACGATAATTATTTTACAACATGACCGCTCATTTTTGAGCGGCCATGTTTTTATATAAATGTTTTACATGAGTTACATAAACTGTTGTTAATATGCACAAAAATAAAGAGCGATAGTGTACAATATGTCGAAAATGTACAAATAAATTGAAGTTTTGTGTTACGAGTGATAATATAATAACATATGGACTGCGAGGGAAGCTTTGACGCAGTCAAACGAAACGGGGGAACACAATGAGAGACCTGAAGCATCTTATCTATTTTGAAGGCCTCCTACAGGAGGCAAACAACGCGCTTGTTAAGCAGGCGTGCTCCGAGGGCAAGCTTGCGCTTGCCTATAACTGCTCTTACATACCCGAGCCGCTGCTCGATGTTGAGGGCTGCTTCGGAGTAAGACTGCGCGCACCGGGCTGCACGAACCCGGATCTTGCGACCTATTATATGACAAACCGCTCCTGCCCTTATTCCAAGAGCATACTCGAGCGTGCGTTTGAAGGCGGATACAATTTTATCTCCGCCCTGATAGGTCAGGAATGCTGCACCACAATGAACCGCATGGAGCAGTATTTTGAGTACTGCAAGCTCATTCCCAACGAAAAATTCTTTACCGCGTGCATTGACATGCCGATAAAGAAGGGCGACTGGTACGCCGGATATTTCCGCCGCCAGATCGAAAAGAAGATCATAACGCCCATGCAGAAAACCTATGGCGTCGACTATTCCGACGAAAAGCTCATGGACGCTATCGAGCGCCATAACGAGATCTGCCGCCTCATAACCGAGATCGGCAGCTACCGCAAGCTCGATAACCCGACCATCACCGGCTACGAGTTCCACATCATCCAGCTCGTAACGCTCGTATGCCCGAAGTACCTCATCGTCGATAAGCTGCGCGAGACGGCTGAGGAGCTCAAGACCCGCGAACCGGACGAGAAGCCCGACTACAGAGCAAAGGTCATGCTCGTAGGCTCCGAGATCGACGATCCGGAGTTTACAAAGCTTGTCGAGATGTGCGGTGCGCGCGTCGTAGCCGACCGCTACTGCTTCGGCTCGCTGCCCGGCAGGGAGGAGATAGTCGTCGAGCCCGGACAGCATCCGCTGGACGCGCTGGCAGAGCACTATATGAAGATAAACGAGTGCCCCCGCGCCATGGGGTCGGAGAATATCATCGCCCGCAAGCAGTATCTTTACGATATCGCAAAGGAGTACAAGGCCGACGGCATAATCCTTCAGAACATGAAGTTCTGCGAATACTGGGGCTATGAGCGCGCCATCGCCGCAAAGTGGCTGGCCGAGGGTCTGAACGTTCCGTCGGCGATACCGACCTGCCAGATCGAGCGCGACTACGCCAACGCAGCGACCGGTCAGCTCCGCACGAGATTCCAGGCGTTCGTCGAATCGCTTGAGATCAAGAAGCTTCAGGCTAATTGAGGAGGGGAACAGCTATGTGGAAAAGAAAAATAAGCATCAAAGAGCAGTACGGCACCCTTGAGCACTTCCTCAAAGGCGACGAGCCCTGCCATTACATAGGTCAGAGATACATCGAAGGCACGAACTTCTATGCCCGCCGTGAGTGGCGCGGCGTAAAGGACACGGCGTTTGCGTTCTATAAATGGCTGTGCACATGGGTCAAGATGGCGATATTCGTCATGCACGACCCCATACGCATCGCAAAGGCGTTCTGGAAATACCGCTGGCTGTCGGCATATCTTGCCGCTCCCATGATGGTCGATAAGTGGATCGAGGGCGACCGTGGCGAGGCGCTCAGAGCGGACCTGTATGCGCTCGACTGCATGATCTCCGACTCGACCGACACCCTGTGGAAGAGCCTTCGCGCCGACCGCAAGCTCGGAAAGACCAAATGGTCGGATGTCACCGTCGCATTTGACTACACACTGCCCAAGCACATAATTTTCGGCTTCCCCGGACATTATGCGATAAATATGCAGCAGCACGCGGCGTTCATGCTGCCGCTCATGCGCAAGCAGCTGGGCTGCTACTATGTCGACCAGGCCGTCGCCTGCGGCATTCCGGGCGATATGTGCACGCTGCCTCTTGTCGAGGTCGGCGTCGCCGTCGAAAACGAGTACCCCGATATCGGCAACTGCTGGCTGACGACGAATAACCCCTGCGACGCGAACATGATGGACAACACCGCGATGTGGCGCGCCCTGTCGAGCGACGGCAGGAAGGCCGTGCACCCGTTCACAACGCCGCTTATGTATGACGATCCCACCACCAAGGAGCTCGGCGTTCACGAGGTCTATTCCGCTATTGAGTTCCTCGAGCAGCAGTTCGGCGTTCCGTTTAACTGGGATACCTTCATAGAGCACATTGAGGATACCAATGAATTTAACCGCGGCTCACTCAACCGCTGGGATATCTACGCAAAGAGCGATAACGGCGCTCTCAACTCAGTCGTCCAGGGTCTGTTCCGCATCTACTTCTATCAGCAGGGCGGCACGAAGTATTTCAAGAAGGCCAATAAGAAGATAAACAAGGTCTTTGAAAAGTGCGTGCGCAAGAACATCCACCCGTTCCCGCTCGCGCGTCACCGCGCACTGGCGTGGTCCTGCGGCTCGACCTACTACGCCCACGGCGTGCAGTGGCTGTATAACTGCTGGGGCATTATGACCGTTATAAACATGGACTCGCTCACCGGCCACAACATCGTTGACACCACCGACCGCGAGACCATGATGAGCGACATTGCCGACTGGCACGCGAGAACTCCCATGCGCACCCACACCGTCGGCGGCAACCGCCACCTCATGCAGATGTGGGAGACCGCGGAGAAGTTCAACTGCGACACCATTATCATGTACGACGATATCGGCTGCAAGGGCATGGCCGGCGCTCAGGGTCTGCTCGAGGAGGAGTTCCACAAGCACCGCGACAGATTCAATATTATCTGGATGCCGCACTCCCTTATGGACTGCCGCATCGTTCCCACGAACGAGGCGCGCAAGACCGTCAATCAGTATATGCAGAGCGTTATGCATGAAGAGCCCATTGACCCGACCCTCGTCGACTTCGACGATGAGATGGGCTGGTAAGAAAGGAGAAGCAGCATGAAGATTCTGGCTAAAATAATGGGCATGGGCAGCCTTACGCTCGCCGCGCTCTTTGCGGTATACTACTTCAATCTCGATATGCGCCTTATGCGCAGCGTCATCGTGCCCTTCCTCGATAAGCATTATGACAGCGTTAAGCGCGAGCACCTGATCTGAGGAGGCGGAACGATGAGCTATACAAATCACAATATCCTCCCGAGAGCCCTCTCCTATGAGGAGAAGGAAAATCGCAAAAAGGGCATATACGACAGCTTTGCAAACTACCTTGTCTATTGCCCGAAGTGCAAGTACGTCGTAAAAACGAATATGTACATCCAGCGCGCCGAGGCTTATATCGACGAGCTGCATGAGCACAGCACGGTCTGCCCCAAGTGCGGCGATAACGAGTGGACGCTCGGCTATCCCCTCGGAACGCTCACGGGCTTCGTAAAATTCTCATAAGTCATAATAAATCCCATCCCCCGATATCATATGATATCGGGGGATTTTTGCGCCCTCGCAGGCAATAGCTGTAAAGCTGACGAGAGCCGAAGCGCGAAGCGGAATAAATATAAAACTTCACACAGAACCGATGCGTGCTTAGACAGATAGATTATAAATGTAGTAATTATACACAAAAACTTGCGAAATAAATATACATAATAGAGAAAGTGAATAAATATATTGAAATAAAATGCCTGAAATGCTAAAATGTTAACATGCAGTATCCCAAGAGGTATGCAACCGGAATAAAACATGAAATGGGGGAGTTTAACAATGAGAGACCTGAAGCATCTGAACTGGTTCGAGAACCTCCTGCAGGAGGCGAACAACAAGCTCATAACTCAGGCGAAGCAGGAGGGGAAGATATGCGTCGCCTTTGTGTGCGAGAACACGCCCGAGCCGCTTATGAATCTCGGCAACGCCTTCGGCATCCGCCTGCACGCGCCGAACACGGGCTCGATGGACATCGCGACGTATTACATGACGAGCTTTCTGTGCGAAACGTCGAGGGCGCTTCTCGAGCGCGCCATCGAGGGCGGCTTCAACTTTGCCGACTGCGTTATAGCGCCGGACGGCTGCACGATGATAAACCGCTGCGTGGAGAATATGGAGCTTCTCAAGACCATGGGGGAGGGCAACGATAAGTTCTTCCATGAGTATATGGAGATACCCCTCAAGGCCGACGATAACGGCGTCGAGCTTCTCGTTTTGCAGTGCAAAAATCACATACTCAAGCCCCTGAGCGAAAACTACGGTATCGACGTCTCCGACGCTGCGATAAGAAAGGCCGTTGAGGAGCACAACCGCGTCTGCCGCGTTATAACCGAGATCGGAAACTTCCGCAAGGAGGCAAGGCCGAGGATAACGGGCTATGAGTTCCACGTTCTGACACTTGCTACATATGTTATGCCGCAGTATCTCATAATCGACAAGCTCGAGGAGACGCTTGAGGAGATAAAAACGCGCGAGCCCGAGGATAAGGAATACCGCGCGAGGATCGCGGTCGTCGGCTCCGAGATCGATGACAGCGGCTTTATCAAGCTCATCGAGGAGACGGGCGCTTATGTCTGCGCCGACCGCTTCTGCTTCGGCTCGCTGCCCGGCAGAATGGAGATAGAGCTCAATGACGAGGAGGACGCGCTCACGCAGGTATGCCGCCATTATGTCTATAACGGCCACTGCCCGCGCATGTTCAACATGGAAAAGGTCTACGGACGCAAGGCGTATGTAAACGACATCGCCAAAGAGTACGGCGCGGACGGCATAATCTATCAGCAGATAAAGTTCTGCGACCCCTGGGCGTATGAGCGGCTTCTCGGCTCGACCATGCTGCGCGAGGATTACGGCTATCCCGTTCTGTCCGTCGACCGGCCGTATAACATAAGCTCGTCCGTCGGACAGATGCGCACCCGCGTTCAGGCGTTCGTTGAAAGCATTGAGATCAAAAAGCTTCAGGGAGGTGCAAAGTAATGGCGATAGTAGTAAACGATAAAGAGCGCAAGGGCGAAAAGCAGCTGGGCGTTCTTTTTGACCAGGGCAAGGTACGCCGCCGCCGCGAGTGGCGCGGATTAAAGGACACGCTTTATGATTACACAAGATGGCTCTACCTTCTGTCAATACTTGCACGCGTTATCATAAAGCCGCGCAACGTGAAGGCAATGTTCCGCTACAGATGGTTTGCAAACTATCTTGCAGTGCCGCACATGCTCGATAAATTCACCATCGGCCTGCGCGATGAGCCCCTGCGCATAACCCACACCGCGATGGACTTCGTCGTAAAGGACGTTGCGCAGTGCATCGATAACTCAATAAAGGGCGACCGCCGCACAGGCAACAACGTAAAATACTCCGAAAAGTGCGTCCTGTGGGACGAAAACGCCATGACCGCCGTTATGATGGGCTTCCCGACGCTAAACTGCATCCTGCGCGAGGTGCCGACGATGTTCTCGGCAAACCTCCTGAACCAGCACTCCGGCATGCACTATCTCGATGTTGCCCAGCAGTTTGGCATTCCCGGCGACGTCTGCCCCATGCCCGAGGCGGAGCTCGGCGTTTCGATAGACGACGACTTCCCCGTGCTCGGCAAGTGCGCGGTGCAGGTGAACACGACCTGCGACGGCTCGCTCATGGGCAACGGCCTTATCGCAAAGCGCCTCGAGCGCGAGTACGGCATACCGACCTTCCAGCTCGTTGCGCCCATGCGCCATACGCAGGAGGACGTTCAGAAGTATGCTGCCAACGACGTCAAGGCCGCCATAAAGTTTATAGAGGAGCAGACGGGCGAGAAGTGGGACTGGAATGCGTATTTTGAGTGCGCAAAGCGCGTCAACAGCACGACCCGCAACCGCGTCAGCTGGCTGGAGGTCAACAGCACGCCGTATCCGCAGTTTGTCGGCGCAGTGTTCTCACTGTATAACGACACAAACTACATGGGCAACTGCGGCCGTTATCCCGCCTTCGTCGAGATCGACAAAAAGGTCATGAAGCTCGTTCAGCAGGGCTATAAGAACAAGACCATGATGGCGCCGGAATACCGCCACAGATGCATCGTGTGGGGCGTTCAGCCGCAGTATATCATCGATATGCTCTACTGGATGATCCAGTGCTGGGGCGTCGTGCCTCTGACAGATATGCTGTCGATGGTAATAAGCGAGGAGATCGCCGAAGAGGATACGCCCGAAAACCGCGAGCAGGCTTACTACGACATGGCGTGGCTGACCATGAACATGATCATGCGCAACCACACCCACGGCGGCTACAAGGTACTCGTCGACGAGCTTTGGGAATACTGCGAGAAGATGAACGCCGACATGGTCATGATGTGGGAGCACATGTCCTGCAAGGCGCTGACCGGCATGCACGGCCAGTTCGAGGAGCAGGCCAGAGAGCGAGGAATCCACCTCGTCTGGGTCTGCCACGACCTTGCCGACCCGCGAGTTTACACCCGACAGGCGATACGCGACCAGTTCAATCAGTACATGCGCACCGTTATGCGTGAAGAGCCGATAGATCCGACGATCGAGATACTGCCGGATGAGCACGCATGGTAAGGAGGAGAAACGATATGTCAAAACTTAAAATGCTGCCCCTTAAAATGCTCGGCGGCGGAGCGGGCCTTTTCGCCGTGACATTTGCAATATACTTCTTTAACCTTGATATGAAATTCCTGGCCTACTGCGTAGAACCCATCCTGCTATGGAACTACGACAGGATCCCCCGCAAGCAGTATGTATAAAGCAAAAAGCTCTCCCGTCTCGGATGGGAGAGCTTTTGCAATAGGCGTGACTGCTCCGCCGTTTCACCCGTGGTGCAGGGGCACAACAGCGCCGTATTTTGATGATATGGACGATATCGCCGAACGCTGGGCGCGAGCCCCTGAGACGGGCAAGACATACACCGTGCCTGGCAGCATGACCTATAAGCAGTGGGCGGCAAAGCAGACGGGGCTTGCAAAAAGCGTTAAACCGCTTGAAAAATCTACGAAAAATGGTATAGTAAAGTCACTTGATATCGATGATTTTCAAATAATGGCGAGCAGCAAAGAAATACGTCCTGAAGTATCGGACATTATAGGCAAGATTATAAAGGAATTTGAAGCAAAGGGCGGTATCTATTGTCGTTTGTCCTGATCCTGAGATGAGCGCGGAAATAACACAAGAGATGGTTGAAAAAATCAGGTCATTTGATTTAACTTTAAAGCTCCGTAGCCTTTGGGACGATGTTGTTGTTCCAATAAACGTGTTTGGAATAAACAGAGCTGCTATAAGTGAAGATGAATGGCGATTTTATATCGACGATCCGCAAACGGTGAGAGATTTAAGAGTACTGTAAAACAATCAACATGAAGCATCGTTAAAAACGGTGCTTTTTTCACGCCAAAAACTAACAACTTAATGATCGAAGCAGTCAAGCGTTAATTCGCGGGGCTGCTTTTTTCATACCCATTTTACCGCTTGTCCGGCGGATAACAAGCAGGGCGCTCAACGAGAAAAGCGAGAGCCCGGATGAGGCTCCCGCTTGCTGCAATTCGTTATTTATGTTATCAATCGTCAAGCTCTTTTTCGCTCTTGATTATCGAGCCGTTTGACGCGTTTATCTCGTATTCGTACTCACAGCCCGAGACCCTGAACTCGATCTCGTAGACGAGTCTGCCGCCGTCGCGGTCGAGCTTGACTTCAAGCTCAGTCACCTGGGAGGAGCTGAGCCCTGCGTGCTTGAGAGCTGTCTGCGTCGCTTTCTCCTTGCCGACAGCGTCATTGCCGTCAACGGCAGAGCCGCCCTGCTCGATACGGCCGCCGGAGTCCTTTTCGTACCAGACTATATCGCCGTCGGCGGCGTTTATGTCGTACTCGTATTCGACGGCACCGGACTCGAATTCCACCTCGTAGACCATGCTGCCGTACTCATAGTCGAGCTCAACTTCGATATTGCGCACGTCGTTTTTGCCGAGCTTTGCGTGGCTCAGAGCGATATCAAGTGCGGCGTCCGAGCCGATATAGGCCTTGGAGCTTGCCTTGCCGGTCGAATCAATGCTGCCGAGAGATTTGCCGTCGGCAAGAAGATTGAGCTCGTTTATCGAAAGCTCGGACAGCTCGTCGAAGCTGTGGCGCGGGTCGGCCTTGACTATCTGCCGGATAAGCTCGGCCTTGCCGACAGTAATGTCGTACTTTTCGGCGAGCTTCAACGTCTCGCTGTCGGCGCTTGAGACGTCCTGACTGAGCACGGCGCAGTTTTTAAGCTGCTTATTTACGTCGGAAGCAAGCTGCGAGCGCAGAGCTTCGGCATTGTAGCCGTCAACGCCGGAGACCGACAGCAGGATAGAGTTTGCCATGTCGTCAAGATATCCGTTTTGCAGCATCGAGCCGATGATCGCGTTTACCGCAACGTCAAGCTTGCTGCCTTCAAGCTGCATATCGCCGAGGACGGTCTTTCCGTCGGCATTGAGCCCCCTGGCCGAGAGCACGTTTTCATTTTTATCTACATTCAGCTCGATGCTGGGGTTAACGTCGAGCGAAACTACGGCTGCCAGCGTATTCGATGCTCCGCCGAGGCTTTTGAACACAAAAGCACCAGCAATGAGCAGCACCAGCACAGCGGCAACGGCGGCAAAGCCGCGCAGAGGGGAAGTCCTTTTCTTTTCCATGTAAATTACCTTTCCTTTCTCATGGTCACACGCGCTGAGGATATCGTCCAGAGCGTCGGGGGCTGCGTGGGAAACGGCGGAGCGGAGCTTCGATTCTATGCTGTTATCTTTCATTTCGGTTATCCTCCATCGCAGTCCTGAGTTTTTTTATGGCTCGTGAGTACTTGGAAAGTACCGTCGCAGTCGGCATGTCCAGTATCGCCGCGATCTCGCGGTGCTTTATGCCGGCCACTGCGTGCAGCATCACGATCTGCTGCTGTGTATCGGAAAGGATCTTCATAGCTGTCTGAAGCAGTATGCGCTCATCGGGACTGACTGCGTCCTTCGCGGTAAGATATTGCCCCCAGTCTTCGTCTGCGATGTCGAGCTGTCGACGGGCTTTTCTCATTCGCATACGGGCAAGATTTTTGGCAATGGTCATGATCCACGCCATGGGCTTTCCCTTGGGCTTATAGCTGTCTGCCGAGGAAAACACCGCAAGATATGTGTCATGCAGTATATCCTCCGCGTCGGCGGGGGAGGAGCACATGCTCATCGCAAAGCCGAACACCGCGGCATGCGTGCGCTCGTAAAGCTCGCCCAGTGCGGCCTTATCGCCGCGTGCTATGAGCGCAAGCAGGGCTTCGATGGTCTCGGCCTCGGAGTATTCACTTGTCGCAAGCGTCATAAAAAGCATTTTTTGAAGTCCTTTCACCATAACAATGCACGACCAGCCCGTTTTATTGCATGGAGGAGAAAAAATTTTTATATTTCTTTCGTTTCGCCCTCAAATACCACACAGGTCGGCCCCGTGAGGTATACGTCACGCGCCGTATCGCCGTCGCGCGTGAGCGAAACGGACAGCTCACCGCCGGGCATGGAGACCCTGACGTTTTCGCCCGACACCAGCCCCATGAGAGTCAGAGCTGTCACGATGCTGCCGCAGCCCGTGCCGCAGGCGAGGGTGAAATCCTCAACGCCGCGCTCGTAGGTGACGGCCTTGACCTCGTCTTTTCCCATGAGCTTAACGAAGCTTACGTTCGCGCCCTTAGGGAAAGCGTTGGAGTACCTGAGCGCCTTGCCGAGCACGCACAGCTCGTCCACGGGCATCTCATCCCAATCGTTCTTTATGAGCACGGCGTGCGGTATGCCGGGGCAGCCGAGCTCTATGTAAGAGCAGTCGAGCCCCTCCGCTTCACGGTGCAGGTCGATGACCGAGGGGTCGTTGAGCCTTATGCGGTAGAGTGTCTCGCTCATTCTCTCGCCGGTGACAAGCCCGGCGGTCGTCTCGATGCGCTGCGTTTTTCCGGCAAGCCCGTGCTCATAGCCGTAGCGCGCGATGCACCGCGCCCCGTTGCCGCACATTTCGCCGAGACTGCCGTCGGCATTGTAAAACAGCAGCCTGTAGTCGGCATCTCCTTGCGCCGGAGCTGCGAGCATGAGACCGTCCGCGCCGATGCCCGTTCTGCGGCTGCACAGCGTCCGTGCAAGAAGGGGAGCGGCGTCAAGGTCGATACTTTCGGTGAGCGTGTTTATGATAACGAAGTCATTACCGGCTCCGTGCATTTTCGTAAATTTCATGTTGACCTCCGTGCTCGTTATTTAATAAATTAGTGATTGCGCCCAAAATGGAGCTTCACATACTTGAATTTGGCGACGTACTATTATATAATATCACCAGCTTAGACGCAAAATTGTTTCAGGAGTGTTAAAAATGACCGATTATAAAGCATTATATGCTGAAAAACTCATAAGTGCAGAGGAGCTTGCAAAGCAGGTCGAGTCCGGCTGGGTGTTCGGAATGGACACCGCCCCCTCGCAGGCGCCTGCTATTATGAACGCTATCAGCGCAAGAGTCAAGAGCAGCGACCTCAAGGGCATTCAGGTGCAGACCCTTCTTGACGCTTACCCCTTTGAGTTTTACACCGATCCCGAGCTCTTCGGCAAGATGACGGGCTACTCATGGTTCAGCTCCGGCTATGCCCGCAAGGCGATAAACGGCGGCTGGGCTGATCTTCTGCCGACCTATTACCGCGATATCCCGCGCCACATCCGCGCAGAGTACGAGTACGATGCATTCTGCGTCGAGGTATCGCCCATGGACAGCCACGGCTACTTCAGCCTCGCTCTCAACGGCTCCTATGCCGAGGCGATGATCGACAAGGCAAAGAGAATTTTCGTTGAGGTAAACGAGAATCAGCCGAGATGCCTGTGCGGCACTCAGCTCCATGTTTCTCAGGTCGACGCCATTGTCGAGTATAATCACGAGCTGCCCGTTCTGCCGCCCGTCGTTATCGACGAGGTCAGCCAGACCATCGGCAATCTCATAGCAGAGCAGATCCCCGATGGCGCATGCATCCAGCTCGGCATCGGCGCTATCCCCGACGCTACCGGCATGGCGCTCAAGAGTAAGCACGACCTCGGCATACATACCGAAATGTTCACAGACTCCATGGTCGAGCTCCTCGAGTGCGGCGCTGTCAACAACTCCAAGAAGCAAATACACCGCAACAAGACCGTCACCACCTTTGCTTACGGCTCGAAGAGAATTTATGATTTTGTCGACGATAACCCCGCAATGGAGATACTGCCTGTCGACTACGTCAACGACCCCAACGTCATCTGCAAGAACGACAATATGATCTCCATAAACGCGGCCATTGAGGTCGATTTTTTCGGCCAGGTCTGCGCGGAATCGGTCGGCACAAAGCACATGTCCGGCTCCGGCGGCCAGATCGACTTCGTGCGCGGCGCATGCCAGTCCAAAGGCGGCAAGAGCTTCATCGCCTTCACCTCGACCGCGAAGGGCGGCACGATAAGCAAGATAAAGCCCATCCTCACCCCCGGCGCAGTCTGCACCACCTCGAAGAACGACGTTGACTACATAGTCACCGAGTACGGTATCGCACATCTGCGCGGCCGCAGCCTCGGCGAGCGCACCCGCCAGCTCATCGCCATCGCTCATCCCGATTTCCGCGACGAGCTCACCTTTGAAGCGAAAAAGCGCGGCATAATCATCTGATAAATACGAAAGCTCCCCGAGAGGGGAGCTTTTTTATGCCGTTTCGCCCTTATATTTTCTGCGTGTGGCCATGCCGCCGCGGATGTGCCGCTCGGCCTTGTTGATATCAAGCAGTTCCCGGACCTGATGATACAGAGCCGGGCTGACTGTTTTCAGCCTCTCGGTGAGATCCTTGTGTACGGTGCTTTTGGAAATGTTAAACTGCTTTGCGGCGGCTCTTACCGTAGCTTTGTTCTCAATGATGTATTCGGCAAGATCGCAGGCGCGCTCTTCAATATTTGTGTACAAATGCACCACTCCCCATACTCACATAGTCCATATATATGAAAGGGAAGCTGGGGTTATGCCGAGGGCAAACTATACCAATACGACTGTCCATAACTGTTCAAAATAACGAAAAACAGCCACTTGCCAACAAACTGACAAAATAGTATAATTACTGTGATTACGGTCGCTCAAGCGGCCCGGTGGAGAAAATAATATCAAGGAGGAACATAATGAAAAAACGCATTATCAGCCTGCTGCTGGTAGCCCTGATGCTCGTCTCGATCGCCCCCTTCGGCGCAATGGCGGCGGGTAACACGGTGATAACAGAGCAGCCGTCTGATGTCAGTGTAAACGTCGGAGAAACCGCGACCTTTTCTATAGCGGCGACAAATCCGAACAGCACAGACCTCAAATATCTGTGGTTTGATGCAGATGAGGTCAACACAAATAACATCAGCCTTAAAGACCTTAGCGACACTATTGATAAGATAAAAAAAGCAAAATTAGGGGAAGAGCAAGTTCTCACTTTGACTGATGTACGGCAGAGCATGAGTATCCGCTGTGCCGTATACTATGAGATCGAGAAGACGATATTGGGCTATACGGTTACTGTACCCACCGATTTGGTGTTCAGTAACAAAGCCACCCTCACCGTGACCGGCGGCGAAACGCCGTCGCCCGATCCGAGCCCTGATCCGACGGACACTCCGGCTCCGTCAGAAACGACCACTCCCAGCCCGAGCCCGAGCGTGAAGCCCGAAGACTGCACCCATGCAAATCCCGAACACCATGCGGCAACGGAGAATAACACCTGCGATCCGCACATTGAGTACTGGTATTGCCCCGACTGCGGCAAGTATTTTAAGGATGCAGGCTGCACACAGAGAGTCACCAAGGGCAGTCTCGACGACGGCATGACCAAGGATAAGAACAAGCACACCGACCTCAAGAAAGTCCCCTCGAAGGCTGCAACCTGCACCGAGGAGGGCAACATTGAGCACTGGTACTGCTCCGGCTGCGGCAATTACTATACCGATTCCAAGGGAACGGCAAAGACAACTCATGCCAAGGTCACGACCAAAAAGGCCGATCATGATTACTACTGGGTCGCCGACGAGGTGGCCAATGTCCACTACGAAAAGTGCAGAGTCTGCGGCAAGACCAGCGGCACGAGCAATCACTCCGGCGGCACTGCAAGCTGCAAGGCTCAGGCTAAGTGCGAAAAGTGCGGCGCAAGCTACGGCGAGCTCGACGCGACAAATCATGTAAACTTTGAATACAAAAACGCCGTCAAGCCCACCGAGACCACGAAGGGCTACACCGGCGATAAGTACTGCGCAGACTGCGGCGCCTTCATCGAAAAGGGCAAGGAGTATTCCGCACAGTGCACCGGCGGCTGCAAGGATCTCAAGCTCGTCAAGGGCACTCCCAAGACCTGCACAGCGGACGGCACGATAGATTACTACGAGTGCCCCAAGTGCCATAATATCTACAGAGACGAAAAGGGCACGATCCTTCTGACCGAGGCCGACCTCGTCGATAAGTGCACCGGCCACGACCTGCACCCCGGCCCTGATTTTTTCGGCAATATCAATATGAATAACCTCAAGCAGTTCGCGCTCAGCATCGGCATGAGCTTGCCGCAGATCGTGCAGATGATCCGTGACGGCACGTTCGATCTCGATCACATCATCGGCACGATAAAGATCAAGGACATCGATCATTGCCACGACGACACCGACCACTGGCTCGGCTGCCAGCGCTGCGGAAAAACACTTGAGGATCTCCGTGACGAGCTCAGCTCCGCGGGCTTTGAGATTAATGAGAAGTGGTATGAGCTCAGCCGCAAGACTCCTCACTCCGGCGGCAAGGCCACCTGCCAGACTAAGGCCGTCTGCGACGAATGCGGAGATGCATACGGCGAGCTCGGAGAGCACAGATACGACAGCGTTGTCACCGCGCCGACCTGCACCAAGGGCGGTTATACGACGCATACCTGCTCTGCCTGCAAGGACAGCTATAAGGACAGCGAGACAAGCAAGACCGGCCATATCATAGAGTACGGCGTGTGCAAGCTCTGCAAGGGCAGATTCTCCAATCCCTTCTATGACGTAAACGGCAGTGACTGGTACTACAGCGCCGTCATGTGGGCGTACTATAATAGTCCGCTTATTACCACGGGCACGGACGAAACGCATTTCTCGCCCGCTGAGCAGTGCACCCGTGCGCAGGTCGTTACCTTCCTGTGGCGTGCGGCCGGAAGACCCGAGCCCACCGGCAGCGGAAAGCTGTTTTCCGATGTGCCCAACACCAATCAGTTTGCACCCTATTACAAGGCCATCCAGTGGGCGGTCGAGCAGGGAATAACCAAGGGAACCGGCAACGGCAGCACCTTCTCGCCGAATGATCCGGTTACGCGCGCCCAGTTCGTGACCTTCCTCTGGCGTTATGCCGGAGAGCCGTCGCCCAAGAACCTGAGCAGCAATTTTAACGACATTGACGCGAACCAGTTCTATTACAAGGCGGTCCTTTGGGCGGCCGAGAACGGCATTACCGAAGGCTACGGCAGCCCGAGTCTGTTCGCGCCCGGCGCGACCTGCAAACGCTCTGAGGTCGTAACGTTCCTGTTCCGTGCTTTCAGCAAGGGCGTTGTGAACTGACGATCGACAATAAAACCTAAAGGCGCGGTTTCACCGCGCCTTTTTGTCGAAATTGAAAATCATGTTGAAATATGCCCTGCGGGATGATATTATATAGATTACATTTTGGTGACTAAGGAGCAGAACCATGAGAAACGAATCGATGAATCTTTCAAAGAATGAAATGATAATGGTCATGCACGATCAGGAGCAGGAGATAGAAAAGCTCAAATCTCAGGTTTATGAGCTTCAGGCAAAGCTCAACGGATATGAGATAAAGGTAAGCGAGAGCGGAAGCCTTGCCGAGGCTGCGGCAAAGGTCAGCGGCCTGTTTGAAGCCGCACAGCTCACGGTCGACACATATCTTGAAAATATGAAAAGGCGCGATGAGGAGGCAGAGGCTGCCTTTGCCGACGTTCAGAAGCAGGCCGATCAGATACTCGCCGAGGCCGAGGCGGTCGCGAGTAAGCGCCTTGCCGCTGCAGATGCCGAGATCGAGGAAAAGTGGGCGGTCATCGAGAGCAGGCTTCTCGTCATGTACGAGTCGCACAAGGGACTTCAGGAGCTTGTCGAGTCCGGCATATTCAGCGTTCCCGTAAAAGAATAATAATTCAATTCTCCGCCGCCCGGCGGAGAATTTTTTTGCTCTGGCTATTGACTCTCACACTGTGGCAGACAGTATTATCTTAATACCAACGGATCCGGAGGACAAAATGCTTAGAATAGGTGAATTTTCAAAACTGTCCAGAGTCAGCTTAAGAATGCTGCGCCACTATGATGAGATAGGGCTTTTAAAGCCCGCCGAGATCGACCGCTTCACCGATTATCGCTATTACCGCGAGGATCAGCTGCCCACGGTCTGCCGTATAACGGCGCTCAAGGATATGGGCTTTGCCCTTGCCGATATAGTGAAGATACTTGAGGTGTACGACGATAAGGCAAGACTTTCAGAGTACTTTGCCGAGCGAGAGCGCGAGCTGAGAGCTCAGGCCGACGATATGGCGCGCAGGCTCAGACTTTTGGACACAGCCCGAAAGCGGCTGAGAAAGGAAGACAAAATGAGCTACAATGTCACTGTTAAGAACATCCCCGAGCGCTATGCCGCGACCGTTCACGCAGTTATTCCCCGCTACGAAGACGAGGGCACAATGTGGGCGACCCTGTGCGGCGAGACTGCCGGCATGAACCTTATCCCGGCCAATCCCTGCCTGTGCGCGGCCTGCTTCCTCGACGGAGAATATAAGGAGTGCGACGTTGAGGTCGAGATATCCAAAACCGTGAAGGGTGAATATAAGGACACGGAGCACGTCAGATTCAAGACCCTGCCCGAGGTCACCGTCGCAAGCTGCGTATTCAAGGGCAGCTACGAGCTCATAAACGATGTCTACGCCGCGGTCATCGAGTGGATAAACGGAAACGGCTATGAGTTCGCGGGTGCGATGTTCAATATCTATCATATAAGCCCCGCGGAAACGAACGACCCCAACGAGCTTGTCACCGAGGTCTGCTATCCCGTGAGAAAAAAGTAAGTAAATAAGCCAAAACCGACTGCCTCGCTCGAAGCAGCCGGTTTTTCACGGAGAGCTTTAAATGCGCCGCTTTTAATGATATAATTATAAAAACACGATAAAGAGGGGCAGGGCAAAAACAGATGTGGATATATATCGTGGGCGGTATTCTGCTTTTATTTGCGGCATATCTTATCATTCAAATAGTGCGCTGTAATACTGCCGTTAAGGAAAGCAAAGAGCGGCTTGCTGTTTATGGAGCGGAAACGGTTGATCTGAGCTATGGAAAAATGAGCTATGTCGACACCGGCAAAGGCGAGGTGATCTTGTCTGTACACGGGATATTTGGCGGCTATGACCAGGCATACGATACCTGCAAGGATTTTAACTCTGATTACAGGATCATCGCACCGTCACGGTTCGGATATTTAGGCAGCGATGTTTTGGGTGACGGAACGCCCGCCGAGCAGACGGCGGCGTATGTGGAGCTGCTGGATAAATTGGGCGTTGACAAGGCATATCTTTTGGCGACATCGGCAGGGGGAAGCGCTGCTTTTCGCTTTGCTTTGGATCATCCGGAGCGCACAAAGGGACTTATCTTATACTGCTCGGCAATGCCTTTTACGGAAAAGCCGGAGAAATATCCCGAATATGCGGGACCGCCGGCATTTTTGTGTAATGACCTCACAATATTTATTATGAGCCCGATGTTTGAACCGATCATGGGAATGGAGCCGTCTACTATCTACGGTATGCTTCCCGTAAGCGAGAGAAAGACCGGCGTGGTATTGGATGCCTCCGTGACAAATCTTGATATGGCAAAAAATTATGACGATTATCATGTTGAAGATCTGAAGGTGCCGACATTGGTCTTTCAGGCAAAGGACGATAAATTGGTAAGCTATTCTGATACCGAAAAAGCTGTCAAAAGAATCCCAAATTGCAGCTTTATTTCCTTTGAAAGCGGCGGACACCTGCTGGAGGGTCATGGAGAGGAAATTAAAGAAGCTGTTTCGAAATTTATAAATGACTGCGAAAAAACCGACTGCCTCGTTTGAAGCAGCCGGTTTTTTGATGGAGCGGATGACGGGAATCGAACCCGCGTCGCCAGCTTGGGAAGCTGGGGCCCTGCCATTAGACGACATCCGCATTTGAAGTATATTTTACACCATAGCTTAAAAATATGCAAGAGCTAATAAATAATTGACCTTAACCTTGTAATATGGTAATATTAACATAAAATATTTATACACCATACGGAATATTCTTAAATGAGGAGGAGAGAAATGAAAAAATCAAAAAGACTTCTCAGTCTGATGCTCGCGGTGCTGCTGCTTTGCAGCCTCATGCCCGTCGCGGCTTCGGCAGAGAAGGCAAACCCGGAGGATGACTATCCCTTCGTGTTCGTCCACGGCCTCATGGGCTGGGGCGACAGGTCGATGCTCGATCCGATCATGCCGTATTGGGGCATGACGACCGGCAATCTCATGAAATACCTGACGACTAAGGGCTATGAGAGCTACGCCGCTCAGGTCGGGCCGCTCTCCGGCGCGTGGGACAGAGCCTGCGAACTTTACGCTCAGCTCACCGGCACGACGGTCGATTACGGTGCCGCGCACTCTGCCGCCAAGGGACATGATCGCTACGGCATAACTTATGATAAGCCCCTGTTCGAGGGCTGGAGTGCGCAGAAGAAGATAAACCTCATCGGACACAGCTTCGGCGGTGCAACGACGCGCCTGTTCCTTGAACTGCTTGCAAACGGCAGCGCGGAGGAGGTCGCGGCGGCAAAGGCCGCGGGAACCAAGGTCTCCCCGCTGTTTGAAGGCGACAAGGGCGATTGGGTCTATTCGCTCACGGCTGTTGCGGCTCCGCACAACGGAACGACCTTTATCGAGACCTGTGATATCTCCACCAAGGTCGTCACTGACTTCATATATAACGTGGGAGCCTCCCTTGGCTTTACCAAGCTCAAGGGCGTGTACGATCTCCAGCTTGAGCATTTCGGCGTCTACCGCAAATCCGATGAGACTGACCTTCAGTATCTCATCCGCGTTTTAAACAGCAGCGATTTCATGAGCCATAACGACAATGCGATCTATGACCTCACCATCGATAACGCGCTGAAGATAAACGACGGAATCGAGATGCAGGATAATGTATATTACTTCTCCGTCTGCGGCGACGCGACGCATCCGAGCGCCGTGAGCGATAACGAGATCCCCAACGCGAATATGTTCATACTCATGAAGCCCTTTGCGGCAATGATGGGCAAGTACTATGATAAGTACACCGCCGGCGGCGTTTATATCGACAAGACATGGCTTCCCAACGACGGCATGGTAAACGTCGTGTCCGGCCTGTATCCCGTAAACAGCGATCTCAAGTGCGTAAAATCCGACGGCTCTCAGGCCTTCGTCGTTTGCGACGGATACAATAAGCAGGACTATGCCAAAGGCATATGGAACGTCCTGCCCACGCAGCCGTATGACCATCTGAGCATAGTCGGCGGCATACTGTCAAACACCGTTTCAAACACCCGCCATCTGTATATGGAGCTCATAAATCGCGTAACGAGCACCTACGGCAAGGGCGGAAGCACAGCGGACGATCCCATAAACGAAACCACCCTGCCGTTTACCGACGTTGCCCGCGACCGCTGGTCGTATGACTACATCCTCAAGATGTATCAGCTCGGCATCGTAAACGGCAACCCCGACGGCACCTTCAAGCCCGAAGGAAACCTAACGCGAGCGCAGTTTGTCAAAATGATCGCCTGTCTTGACGGCGTTGACACGAGCGCATACACAAAGTGCCGCTTTACCGACGTCAGCGATAAGAGCTATGCCGCGCCGTACATTGAATGGGCCGCAAATAACGGCATTGTCAAGGGCGTAAACGCAACGACCTTCCTGCCCGATGATAACATCACCCGTGAGCAGATGGCCACGATACTCTGCCGCTATGCGGAGTATGCCGGAATAAAGCTTTCCGAGGATGTACCTGCCGTGACCTTCACAGACAGTGCTCAGATCTCCGACTATGCCGCGCCGAGCGTTGCCGCGCTCCAGCGTGCAGGCATAATCAGCGGTGCACAGAATGCCGACGGAAGCTACAGCTACTATCCGGCAGCATTCGCTACCCGTGAGCAGGCCTGCAAGGTATTGAGCCTTATCTGATAAATTGAATAAAAAGTAAAAACCGTGGGAAACCACGGTTTTTTCATTGCAATCAGTATAGATATTTAGTATAATATATTTATTAAATATAGTAAGGCGGGCAGGCTATGGCGTACGTTGAATTTGAGAAAGTGAAAAAGACCTATCAGATGGGCGAGGTGAGCATTGAAGCCCTGAAAGATGCGACCTTTGAGATTGAAAAGGGCGAGATATGTGTCATCGTCGGCGCCTCCGGCGCGGGCAAGACCACGCTTCTTAACATTCTTGGCGGCATGGACAGCCTGAGCTCGGGCAGAGTCACCCTCGACGGGGAGGAGATATCGTCGTATAACGCCACACAGCTTACGACATATCGCCGCTATGACGTGGGCTTTGTGTTTCAGTTTTATAACCTCGTGCAGAACCTGACGGCCATTGAAAACGTCGAGCTTGCCGCGCAGATATGCAAAGACCCCATGGATGCTGCCGAGGTAATCGACCTTGTCGGCCTGCACGACAGGGCGCAGAATTTCCCGGCGCAGCTCTCGGGCGGCGAGCAGCAGCGCGTTGCGATAGCGCGCGCTCTGGCCAAAAATCCGAAGCTCATGCTCTGCGATGAGCCGACGGGCGCGCTCGACTATAACACCGGCAAGGCGGTGCTTCAGCTTTTGCAGGATTGCAGCCGCAAAAACGGCATGACAGTCGTTATCATAACCCATAACCAGGCGCTCACCGCGATGGCGGACAGAGTCGTTTCCGTAAAAAGCGGCGTTGTGACGGATGTAAGGCTCAACGAGCACCCCATTCCCATTGAAGATATCGAGTGGTAAACGGATGAACAAATCACTGATCAAGCTGACAAGAAGAGAAATTCAGAGCAGCCTCGGGCGCTATATTGCGATATTCGCGATAATCGCGCTGGGGGCAGGTCTGTTTGTCGGTCTGCGCCTTTCGCGCCCGGATTTTCTGGAGACGTATAATAACTATACGCACGATACGCATTTTTACGATTTTCGCCTTGTGTCTACGCTGGGGCTTACGGATGACGATCTTGCCGAGGTAAAAAAACTCTCGGGCGTTACGCTTGCCGAGGGTGCCGTCGGCGCGGATTTTCTGTTCAACACCGAAGATGAGGATAACCTCATCATGATGGCACAGAGCATACCGGAAAAAATAAACCTCATCGAGCTCAAGGCCGGCCGTATGCCCGAAAAGGCAAACGAATGCCTTGCAGACCCCAATATGTACTCAAAGGACGATATCGGCAGCAGCGTGAAGCTCTCAAAGGATAACAGCGACAAAACCTTCGAGACCTTTGCATATGATGAATATACCATCGTCGGCCTGACAGACAGCGTTCTGTATATCAATATGGAGCGCGGCTCGAGCACGCTCGGAAACGGCAGTGTCAAGGGCTATATCTATATCCCAATGGACGGCTTTTCTACCGATTACTACACGGATATCTATGTCTGCGTCGATGCCGAGGGCTATGTGTACTCCGATGAGTACGATGAAAGTACCGCAAAGTACGTCGAGCCGCTCGAAAAGCTCATGAAAGAGCGCGCGGTCATTCGGCGAGACAGCATAATTGACGATGCCATGTCGCAGCTTGACGATGCCAAGGCTCAGTACGAGGAGGGCAAAGCACAGTACGACGCGGCGAAGGCCGAGTATGACAGCGGCTATGCCGAGTATGCAAAAAAGAAAAGCGACACCGAGGCCGAGCTCGAAAAGGCGCGTAAGCAGATAGAGGACGCCGAGAGCATGATGGGCGATGCGTCCGTTATAGATCAGAAGCAGGCAGAGCTCAACGCCGCAAAGGCGGAGCTTGATAAGGGGCAGGCCGAGTATGAGGACGGTCTGCGCCAGTTTAACACTCGCGCGGCCCTTGCCTACGGCGCTGTCGACGAGCAGATAGCCTATTACGAAAACCGCATAAGCGAGAAGCAGGGCGATATTGCAGCTCAGACAGCCGAGATAGAAAATCTCAACGCGCAGCTCGCCGAGGCTCAGGCAAACGGCGAAAATATCAAGGCGCGGCTCATTGAGGGCCGGATAAAAACCGCAAACGACCTCATAAGCCACTATAACGCGGATATCGAGCGCTATAACGAGCGGCTCGAGGCGCATCGCCGGAAGCGCGCCGATGTAGACGCTCAGCTTGAGCCGTACCGTCAGCAGCTTGCCGATGCCAAGGTGCAGCTCGACTCGGGCTACGCTCAGATAGCCGCAGGTCAGGCGGAGCTTGATGCCGCGCGCGAGATGGTAAGCAGCGGAGGCGCTCAGATAGCGGCGGCAAAAAAGCAGTATGAGCAGGGAAAGGCGGAGGCCGAACGCGGCTTTGCCGAGGCTGAAGAAAAGCTCGCCTCCGGCAAGGCACAGCTTGACGATGCAAAGGTCGAGCTCGACAAGGGTGCAGCCGAGCTTGACACAGCCGAAAAGCAGATAAAAAACATAAATCATGCCGATACATACGTTCTCGACCGCGATACGAACGCGGGATACGTCTGCTTTGAGAGCGACACGAACGTCGTTCAGAGCGTGGCTTCCGTGTTCCCGGTGTTTTTCTTCCTTGTCGCGGCGCTCGTGTGCCTTACGACGATGACAAGAATGATCGACGATCAGCGCACGCAGATCGGCATCATGAAGGCGCTCGGCTACTCCTCCGGCGCTATCATGGGAAAATATATGTTCTATTCCGGCAGCGCGACGGTTCTCGGCTGCATTTTCGGAATAGTGGCAGGAAGCTTTGCCTTCCCGGCGATAGTGTGGTTTGGCTACGGGCTTATATATAATCTCTCCGGCCTTACATTCACGATGGACTGGCCGCTGGCGCTGGGCATAACGGCGGCAAACCTTGTCGTCACACTGTTGGTTACCTGGTACTGCTGCGCAAAGGAGCTAAGGAGCGCTCCCGCAGAGCTTATCCGTCCGAAAGCCCCCGAGGCAGGAAAGCGGATACTGCTCGAGCGTATACCGACCGTGTGGAATGACATGAGCTTCATGCAGAAGGTCTCCGCACGAAATATCATGCGCTATAAAAAGCGTATATTCATGATGCTCCTCGGCATAGGCGGCTGCACCGCGCTCGTATTGACGGCGCTCGGCCTCAACGACACGATACAGAATGTCGTGACGCGCCAGTATGACGATATAATCCTCTATGATTATGAGCTTACCATGGCCTATGACATGAACGATGAGGAGCAGGAGATATTCTTCCGCGACGCGGGGGACAACATCAAGGACGCAACATTCCTCTACCGCGGCCTTGCCGAGATAGACGGCGGAGACGCGATAAAGAACGCGACGCTCACGGTGTCGGACGGTAAGCGGCTTTATAAGTTCATAGACCTCAGCTATAACGGTACGCCCATCGACTATCCCGGAAAAAACGAAGCGGCCATAAACTATAACCTTGCCCGCCAGCTCGGCGGAGTCGAGATAGGCGATGAGATAAAAATTACGACCTCGGAGAAAAAGGAGCTCACCGTAACGGTCAGCGCACTTTTCGATAACTATGTCGACAGCTTTGTGTTTATTTCGCCCGATACCTGCTCCGAGCAGCTCGGCAAGGTACCGGAGTATAAATCCGCGCTCGCAAACGCCCCGACAGGGGAGGACGTCAGCGCCTGCGCCGCGGCCATCGCAAACGACGTCGACGGCGTAAGAGGTGTGACTCTCAGCATAGACACGAAAGACCGCATGAGCAGCATGATGGACGGCCTTCTGGTAGTCGTCGCGGCGATAATCCTCTGCGCCGGACTTCTGGCCTTCATCGTTCTGTATAACCTCACGAATATCAATATCTCCGAGCGCATACGCGAGATAGCGACGATCAAGGTCCTGGGCTTTTATCCGAAGGAAGCCGCGCACTATGTTTTCCGCGAAAACCTCATCCTCACCGGCGCGGGAGCGGTGTTCGGCCTCGGCCTCGGCATTGCGCTGCACGCCTTTGTCATGAATAACATAAAAGTTGATATGATGTATTTTAAGCCGCACATAAGCTTTTTGAGCTTTGCGGTGGCGATAATCATAACCTTTGTGTTTGCGCTCATCGTAAACGCCATCATGCGCCGAAGGATAGATAACATCGATATGGCGGGTGCGCTCAAATCCATTGAGTAATTTGACAAGACGGAGAGAATATATTATATTAAAATGTAATTTCAATAATTATCAGGGATGCATGATATGGAGAATTTGCAATCTTCGCTGCCCGGCTGGGAGATAGTGCGCTGCATAGGCAGCGGCAGCTCCGGCAAAGTATATGAGCTGAAGAAAAAAGATGAATACGGCGGCGATTTCCACTGTGCGCTCAAGGTGATAAGCGTTCCCGGCTCTCAGAAGGAGTACGACGAGATGCTCGAAACCATGAGCGAGTTTGCCATGCGCGCGAAGCTGCGCGAAAAGGTAGAGGAGATCAGCAACGAATACCGTCTGCTCGGCGCTCTGCGCGGCCACCCCAACGTCGTAAACTGCGAGGATCAGATGATAATCCCACATGAAAACGACATGGGCTGGGATATCTATATCCGCATGGAGCTTTTGCAGTCCCTTCCAGACTATGTCCGTGAAAACGGCATGACGGTCGAAAACGTCATAAAGCTCGGCAGCGACATGTGCTCGGCGCTCGAGCTGTGCAGGGAGAATAATATAATTCACCGCGACATTAAGCCGCAGAACATATTCGTCAGCCGCTACGGCGTCTTTAAGCTCGGCGACTTCGGCGTTGCCAAGGCCTCGACCATCCGCACCTCGGCCGACAAGGTCGGAACATATTCGTACATGGCGCCCGAGGTATACAAGGGTAAGGGCTATGACGACAGGGTGGATATATACTCTCTCGGTATGGTGCTCTATTGGCTTTTGAACGAACGGCGCGGTCCGTTTCTTCCGATGCCGCCGCAGACACCGACGGCCGAGCAGACCACCGACGCGCAGATAAGGCGCTTTCGCGGCGAGACTCTGCCGCAGCCGAAGAACGGCGGCGCGGCGCTCAAAAAGGTAGTTATGACCGCGTGCAGCTATAAGATAGCCGACAGATATTCAGACCCCGCGGAGTTTAAGCGCGCGCTTAAACTCGCGGCTCAGGGTAAGGCCGAGCCCGAGCCTGTTCAGCCGTCCTTCGGCAGTGACGAGGCGACCGTGCGCGAGGATTTTAAGGCCGACCCTCGCCCAGAGTACATACCTGAAATGCCCACCGAGCCGCGTCCGCAGCCGAAGCAGAAGCCGCGCCCCGAGGCTGCTCAGGCAAAAAAGACCCCGCCCAAACAGGCGGAGCCGGAAAAGAAGCCTAAAAAGTCCATGTTCGGCTATATATTGGCGCTGTTTCTCATCATTGCCGCCATGGCGACGGCGATAATCGTGTTCGCGCTGTCCGGCAGCGACGGCGGCAAGGACGATCAGCCCAAGGAATCTGTACGCCCGACACCTACGGCGACTCCCGAGCCAGAGAAGCTCGACGTTAAATCCGTCATGCTCAGCTCACCGAGCCTCACGCTCACCGTTGAGGACGAGGCGCAGCTCAAGGTCAGCTGCATGCCCGAGCCCGCTGCCGGTCAGGATGCGCCGGAGTATGTCTGGAAAAGCAGCGATACCTCGATAGTCACGGTATCGCAGGACGGAAAGCTTACTGCCGTGAGCGAGGGCTCGGCAACAATCATGGTCTACGTCAAGGACAAGATGGAGGTCTACGATCAGTGCACCGTCATCGTTGAGCGTCCCAAGGTAACGGAGCTCACGATAGAGGAGATGCCCGTAAAAACCGTGTACACTGTCGGCGAGGAGCTCGATACGACGGGGCTGGTGCTCAGAGCATATTACAATAACGGCTCGGCAAAGCGTATAACCGACCCGAGCGAATACAGCGTCGAGTGCGATATGACAGGCCTTGGCAACCGCGAAGCGACGGTAAGCTACGACGGAAAGACTGTCACCTACACCGTAAGAATAAGCTTGTTCGGATAAAGAAAAATCTCTCCCTCTCGGGAGAGATTTTTTGCTATTTGCCGAGCCTTGCGAAGTATTTGAAGGTCATCGGCCAGAGGATGCCGGCAAAGAGGATGACGATGAAATACCGCACGCCGTGAGCGACGCTGTGCCCACCGAAGAGCGCGAGCAGGGGAGCCTTCAGAACGGCCTTGAGCGCCAGCAGAATGCCGAGGCCGACAACGACCTTTATTACCTGCGCCCACCATACGGCATGCGTGGGGAAGCGGATATATTTCGTGTCGACAAAGAAGGTCAGCATCAGGCCGATAGAGCAGAACAGGATCATATATGCGTTCTTGAGCCCCGATGAGTAGTTATCGGGGTCAATATCCTCCGGAAAACCGTACAGCTCGACGAACGCAACGAATGCCGCGGCCATAACGATGAAGATGCTGAATATTATGTAAACTCTTTTTGGGCGCTTGTCTATGTCCCGGAAAAACGGATATATGACAAAAACGAGCACCGTTCCGACAATCAGCGACACGCCAACGTCCAGCGGAGTGTGCACGCCGACATACATTCTCGAAAATGCCGTCAGCGCGATCAGCAGCACGAACACGATCCTCAGCGCGGTGCTTTTAGAATATCTTGCCGGTGCACCGAAGACGGCAAAGGCGTTCTGCGTATGTCCGCTGGGGAAGGAGTAGCCCGTGGCCTCGGCCCGCGCGCTTTCGACTATGGTGAAGTTAGGGTCCTTCACCCACGGGCGCGGGATGCGGAACCACAGCTTGAGAAACTGATTTATTATCGTTCCGGCAAAGCCGACCGTCATCATGTAGTATCCACAGCTCTTGCTCAGACACCAGAACACGATTATGGCCGCCGCTATGAACACGGCCTCGCCGCCGAGGTTTGTGACCAGTCCCATAACGGTGTCGAGAAACGGGGTGCGTATTTTTTCAAGTGCGTATAGAAGCTCCATGTGTCACCTCTGATATAATGAATAAAAAGACCACCGCATGCTTCGCGGCGGTCTTTGTGAAAGTCAGGCCTCCGCGATTATGCGATGGATGACCTTTGTAAAGCGCGCCTCGTTGTAGATAACGGGAACGGGATAGACAGGGTTTGCCTCCTCCATTGCCCACTGGCACATCTGATGGATGTCCGATTCCTTAATAAAATCAAAGCCGGAGGGGATGTTCATGCGCTTGTTCATGGCGCGGATCTCGGCGATAAAGGCCTTGGCCTTTTCCTCGTCGCTGCCGGTGGTCTTAACGCCGGTGAGCTCGGCAAGATGCGCAAGCTTTGCGTAAACAGCCTCGCCGTAGTCCTCGAGTACGATCGGGAGGATGACAGCGTTTGCAAGTCCGTGCGGCGTATTGTACAGACCGCCGAGCGTATGCGCTATAGCATGTACGTTGCCGACACCTGCGCGGGTGAAGGCAAAGCCGGCCTTGAAGGAAGCGGTGAGCATGTTCTGCCTTGCTTCCATGTCGCTGCCGTCGTTATATGCGCGCTCAAGGTACTTGAATATAAGAACAGTTGCCTCTTCGGCAAGGCGGATAGACTCCTTGGTGTTGTACGTCCAGCAGACATAAGCCTCGACCGCGTGGGTCAGAGCGTCCATGCCGGTCGTAGAGGTGGTCTTCTGCGGAAGATCGCGCGTGAGCTCGGGGTCAAGTATCGCGTACTTCGGGACGAGGCACAGATCCATGATAGCGTACTTGTGATGCGTCTCGGGATCGGTGATAACGGCGGCTATCGTGGTCTCCGAGCCGGTACCTGCGGTTGTCGGCACGGCGACGAAGGTCGGTATCTTATGGAGGACACGAAGCAGTCCCGCCATTTTGTTTACCGGAGTGTTTGGGCGCACGACTCTTGCGGCCGCACCCTTGGCAGCGTCCATAGGCGAGCCGCCGCCGATGGCGAGGAAGCCGTCGCAGCCGGTCTCGAGGTACAATTTCTGAATTTCGTTTACCACGGTGACGGTCGGATTGGCCGATACCTCGGAATAATGCTCGTATGCAATACCTGCCTTGTCAAGCGCGGCCTTTGCAACAGGCGCAATGGTCTTGCCGACCGTGCGGCCGGTGACGATCATGACCTTTTTGACGTGATTTTTCTTAAACAGCTCGGGAGCCTTGCTCAGTGCACCCTCTCCCTCAACGGTGATGGGCTTGCGCCAGTAGAGACAGCGAGCGGCTACGTTGAAAACCGCCTGAAATGAGCGATAGTATGCGTTTTTTATTGCATCCATATGTAATTCCTCCCCAAAATTGATACTTTGATTTTAATATATATACAGTGTTTAGTCAAGGACAAAACGCGCTTGCCATATGTCGAATATCGATATATACTACAGTAAACATCGATAATCGATATATGGAGGTGAGGCGATGGCGAGAAAGAAGTTTTCAACATTGACAGAGCCGATGTCTTACCTGCTCATGTCGCTGCGCGGCGGCAAAAAATGCGGCATCGACATCAGCGACTACATCGCTCACCGCAGCGAAGAGCGCGTCAAGCTCGGGCCGGGAACACTGTACGCGCTGCTTTCGGAGTTTGAACAGGAGGGGCTTATAAAATATGTCGGCGTTGAGGGCAAACGAAAGCTCTATGAGCTGACAGCGGCAGGGGAGAAGGCATATAATGATGAGCTCGCGCGGCTCAGAAGATGCCTTGACGACGCGAAGGAGGCGGAAAAAGATGAGCAAGTACGTTAGACGCATCATACCCTTCGGCTCGGGAGATATCCCGGCCGTGCAGCGCTGGCTCGAGGACATGGCCGAAAAAGGCTTGTTTTTCAAAGAGTGCGGCCTGCTGTTTGCAAAGTTCACAAAAGGCGAGCCTAAGAAAATGTGATATCGCCTCGACTTCTGCTACGTCGTGGCCTGCGACATTCCCGAGGAGAAGAAGGATCTATATGAGCGCAGCGGCTGGCATGTTGTCGGCGATTACAACAGCGACCTCGTAGTAGTTTGCACCGACGACCCCGACGCACCGGAGATATACACGGACCCCGAGCTTTTGGTAAAGCCGCTGAAGAAGATATCCAGCAAGCTGCTTGCAAGCTGGCTCATATTTTGGCTGCTGTCCGGCTGGGTGAATTTTGGCACTCTTACCACGTAGGTCATCCTCGGTAACGGAGGCTTTGTCCGCTATCTTCTGGATTTTAACACTCTGTATTTTATCGGCCTGTGCCTGTTGTCGCTCCTGCTGTTTTTCGAGTCATTATATCATTTTATAGGCTGGCTGAGGGTGCGAAAGCTCGTAAAAAGACTCAAAAACGGTGAAGAGCTGCCGCAGGGTGAGTGTCGCAGCTTCCGTGCAGCCGCCGGAAAGGTACTCTGCCCGCTTGCGGTTCCGGCAGTGATCCTTTGGGGAGTTCATTTGTTCTTCATTGGTTACCCCATCGGCCTTAACAGCGGCGAGCCGGTTCATAATTTATCCGCGATGCCGATACCCACGCTCAGAGAGCTCAGCGTTAAGTGTGACGGCCGGTGCTATGAATATGCAGATGTCAGGCACGACATTCTTGCGGATGTGATATATGACTATTCCCACAGTTATGATGCGTATTTTGACGGCGAACCGCTCAGGTATGATGCCAGTATTACGATATGCGTTCGGAAAAGCTTGCAAAGCAGCTTGCCGACGGTTTTATAAATGACTCACTGAACAAAGAAACCATGAATTTGCTCGGCAATGGCGTAATGTCTGTTTACCATATGAGCGATAATTCCGAGCAGATAAAAAATGAGAGCTTTGAGCTCGACGGGGCGAAGGTAAGGATAGTCTGCAACAAATACGGTGAGCTTGCCGAGGATGTCGACCAGATGCTCTGCGCCCGTCTCGGCGACCGAGTCATATATTATTTATAACGGCAGTGAGAATATAGAGGACTACGCGCAGGACTTTGTTGACTGTCTTAAATAAAGTATATCTCCCTACTCAAAGGTGCAAAATAGACAAAGGCGGGAGCTCAGAGCATGGGCTCCCGTTTTGATTTCGGTATTATTCACGATTGACTTTTATTGATATTGCTTTAAAATACTAATATAAAAACAAAACACATAAAAGAGGGATTTAGCTTGAAGAATATAACGAGAGTCGCGCTCATAACCTCGGGCGGCGACTGCCAGGGTCTGAACGCGGCAATGCGCGGCATAGGCAAGGCTCTGCACAATAAGATCGAAAATCTCGAGATATTCGGCATGTACGACGGATATCGCGGCCTCATAGAAGGCGACTATAAATTCATGGAGCCGAAGGACTTTGCCGGCATCCTCACTCAAGGCGGCACGATACTCGGCACCTCGCGCCAGCGCTATGTCCCGGGAAAGGACATCGTCGACGAGAACGGAAACAGCCTCATCCCCGCGATGAAGGACACCTACAATAAGCTCAATCTCGACTGCCTCGTCATCATGGGCGGCAACGGCACGCAGAAAAGCGCAAAGCTCCTGATGGACGCAGGCATGAACGTCGTGACCCTGCCCAAGACCATCGATAACGACATTTGGGGCACGGACACGACCTTCGGCTTCCAGAGCGCCGTTGATATCGCGACAAACGTCATTGATTACATCCACTCCACCGCCTCGTCTCACAGCCGCGTATTCCTCGTCGAGCTCATGGGGCGCGATGCGGGCTGGCTCACGCTGCACGCCGGTATCGGCTCGGGCGCGGATATTATCCTCATCCCCGAGATACCCTATGACATTGACAACATCCTCAAGGCCATCGACCACCGCCGCCGTCACGGCAGGAGCTTTTCTATCCTCGCCGTTGCCGAGGGCGCAAAGAGCGTCCACGATCAGATACTCACAGAGGAGGAAAGCCGCCGCCGCCGCGAGGAGTCGAAGCACTCGACGATATCCTACGAGATCGCCGCGCAGATCGAGGCGGCTCTCGGCCAGGAGGCACGCGTCACCGTTCCCGGACATTATCAGCGAGGCGGCCCTCCGTGCCCGTATGACCGCGTGCTGGCCACGCAGTTCGGAACGGCCGCGGCAGACCTCATCGTCAATAAGCAGTACGGCCGCATGGTCGCTATCCAGAACGGCCATATCGTGTCCATTCCGCTTGAGGAGGCCGCGAGCAAGACGAAATTCCTGCCCACCTACCATCCCCTCATTCAGGTCGCGCGCGATATCGGCATATCCTTTGGTGATAAATAAGCATTATAAAATCCCGTCCGTCGGACGGGATTTTTTTCTGTAATATCAATAGTTAAACGGCTTTTTCTGCTGTTTGCACCAGGTCTTCAGAACAAAGCGCGTCGGCAGGAGCTTAACGCCCAGCACCTGTAATCTCTCGGGCAGACCGAGTATGGAAACGGGCTTGTTGCGGTGCATGTCCCTCACGGCCTTTTCAATGACCTCCTTCGGACCGTAGTAGCGGTTAAAGTAGCTGACGGTATCGTCGTGTATCGCGTGGCTGAAAAACTCCGTCTGTATCCAGCCGGGGCACACGGCCATGACGCGTATATTGCGCCGGCACAACTCGACGCGCAGCGCCTTTGAGAAGCTTAGCACATATGCCTTGGATGCACCATAGACGTTTATATACGGAACCGGCTGGAACGAGGACATCGAGCCCATGTTGTATATCTGCGCACCGTCCGGCATGTAGGGGAGGGTGATGTAGGTCATGCCCGTCAGCGCACGGTCGTTGAGGTCGATGATCTCAAGCTGCTTTTCCATGTCCATCTCGGTGTATTCTCCGAAAAGACCGAAGCCGGCGGCGTTTACCAGAACCCTGACCTCGGGCTTTTCAATCTCGAGCAGCGCCTTGAATTGGCTCAGACTGCTGCGGTCGAGAAGATCGAGCACGACCGGGCGTATCTTTGCACGTACCTGCGACTGAAGCTCCAGAAGCCTTTCCTCGCGGCGCGCGATGACCCACAGCTCGTCAAGCTCCGAGTCCTTATCTATCGCGTATACGAATTCTCTGCCCATGCCGGAGGATGCTCCGGTTATGACGGCGATCTTTTTCATATTAAATCCTCCATTCAAGTGTTAAGGCACAGCATCCGCTGTGCCTTTTGCTGTTTTTCGATTATTTATTTTACTTCAAAAGCCTTGAGCCCGTTTACGAGAATATTGCACAGCGTGTGTGCAAACTCCTCTGCCGAGACCTCAAAATCGTCAACTATCCACATGTTATACGCATGCATAACGCCGCCGGCTATAAAACGCGCGTATACCGTGGCCTTTTCCATTCCGCCCCAGCGCTCGACGAGCGCGGCGTCGGAAAGAATATATTTTGTAAGCCAGGTCTTGAGATTTATACCGAGATCATAGACGTTGACGAATTTGAAAAGGCGCTTTGCCGGGTCGCGGCTGGCTATCATCATATCAGCCGCCATCAGCATGATCGGGTACGGATCCTTCTCAAGCTCGCTTGCCGTGTAGTCGCCGAACAGATAGTCGGCATGATCGAAAAGATCGTTTATAAGTTGCTGACGCACATCCTCAAGATTTGAAAAATGCGCGTAAAAAGTGCCGCGGCTTACATTGGCGCGCTTTAAAAGCTCGTTGACCGTTATCTGCTTGAAGTCCTTTTCATACATTATGTCCAAAAGGGCATTTTTTATCGCCGCCTTTGACTTTTCGACCATTCTGTTGTTTGCACTCATAAATAATTTCCACCCCTGAAAATTTCAAAAAATGTTCAACTTTATATTGATAGTATGATTGTAACCGAAGATTGTAACAATTTCAAGTGAAAAATCAAAAATAGTTTAAAAATATATTTTTAACGAGATATCGTATAGCTATGTACAAAATGCGAAAATTTGTACAAAACGCTATAGAGCCCTTGATAAATATTGTTGAAATGTACAAAAGTGAACGAAATTATGAGAAAAGTATAAAATGCGGATTGACAAAATGGAGCGATAAGTTTATGATTAGACAAAACGAAGCGAAAAGTTTAGTGCAATGTTAGGAGGAAGAACAATGTGTAAACTGTTAACCCCGTCGGTAGAGAAGCCGTGGCTGAAGTTCTTTTCGGAAGAGGCGAGGGAAGCGTCCATGCCGAAGAACACCATTTACCGCCATCTGCGCGAGTGCAGCGAGGGCGGACACGGCGACACGGCGCTCAACTATTTCGGCAAAAAGATAAGCTACGGAAAGCTTCTTGACGAAGCCGACAGAGCTGCCGGGGCATTCGCCAAGGCCGGAATAAAAAAGGGCGATATCGTCGCCGCTGCGACCGTCACCATCCCCGAGATGGTCTATGCGCTCTACGGTCTTAACAAGATCGGTGCAGCGCCGCTTATCATCGACCCGAGAACGAGCGCAGCCGGTGCGCTGAGCTTTATAAAAGAGACCGGTGCAAAGGTGTTTATCGTCATCGATCTGTATTACGAGGCGCTCAAGGACGTCCTTTTTGAGTCCGGTGTTGAGAAGATAGTCGTCATCTCGGCTGACACATCGCTGCCCGCGTCGATCCGTTTTCTCAAGCAGTTCAAGATGCCCGCTCCCAAGATCGCTGCGAGCGACAAGGTGCTTAGCTGGGCGCAGTTTGCCTCGACCGGCGAGGGCGTCGAGACCGAGACCGCGGCCTACGGCGATAACGATCTCGCGGCCGTCACGCTCACCGGCGGCACTACCGGCGCTCCCAAGGGTGTTATGCTCTCAAACGACGGCTTTAACGCCATCGCGTTTGACTTCAGGCACTGCGGCGTTTCCTATAAGCGCGGCCAGCGCTTTTTGAACATCATCCCGATGTTCTCGTCCTACGGCATAGTATCGAGCCTGCACATGCCACTCTCGCTCGGACTTGAGGTCGTCATTATCCCGAAGTTCGACCCCGATAAGGTCGGCCACTACGTCAAGAAATACCGCCCCGAGCACACGCTGCTCGTCCCGGCGCACTATGAAAAGCTCATGAACAGCAAGGAAATGGCAGGCGGCTTCGACCTCAGCTTCTTCCGCACTGCCGGTTCCGGCGGCGATACGATGAATGCCGGTCTTGAGGCAAAGCTCAACAGCTTCCTCGAAAGCCGCGGCTGCCGCTTTCCTCTTTCGCAGGGCTACGGCATGAGCGAGGTATCCTCGGCGGCGTCCTGCTGCTGCAACGGAAACTTCAAGAGCCTGTCTGTAGGCTATCCGCTGCTGACCACCACCATTGGCATCTTCGCGCCCGGCACGACCGACGAGCTCGACTACGGCGAAGATGGCGAGATCTGCATCAGCGGTCCGTCCATTATGCTCGGCTATCTCAACAATAAGGCCGAGACCGATAACGTCATCCGCCGTCATCCCGACGGAACGCTCTGGGTGCACAGCGGCGATATCGGCCACATGGACTCCGACGGCTTTGTGTACATAAAGGGCAGGATAAAGCGCATGATAACGCTTTTTAACGGCCACAAGATATTCCCCACGCACATCGAAAGCGTGCTCGGCCATCATCCGATGGTCGCAAGCTGCGCCGTCGTCGGCGTGAACGACACGACACATGCCCAGGGTCAGCTCACTCTCGCGGTCATCGAGGCGAAGGAGCAGACGCTCGAAAAGCTGACGGCTATAAAAAGCGAGCTTTACGAGATGTGCCGGCAGGAGCTCGAAGGCCCGGCAAAGCCCTACGACATAATCTTTGTCGAGTCGATGCCGCACACGGGTATGGGCAAGATAGATTATCTCAAGCTCGCAGAAGACTACAATAACGAAAGAAAAAACAACAATGAAGCCGTCTGAACGACGCATCGGAGGATAAATAAATGAAACATATAAAGAGAATACTCAGCATGCTTCTCGTGCTCGTCATGGTGTTCGTACTCTGTGCACCGGCACTGGCCGACAGAAGCTACGAGCCTTATAAATACTATATGTGCGTCGGCGACAGTATTGCCGCAGGCTGCGCACTCACAAAGGACGGCAGCGAGACCTATTATGATCAGGAGACCGACGACTATACCACGGTCTATAATCCCGACTACATCTACTATGGCTATGACTACACCGCAGTACCCACGGCATACCACAGCATCGTTGCAAACGCGCTTGACGCAAAGCTTTTGCAGTATGCCCGCAGCGGCCTGCGCGCAGTTGAGTTCAGATACTTCCTCGAAGGCGTTTACAACGATTACGACACGACCCGCTCCTGGGGCAACACCTATTTCGACACCGACGGCAACGGAACATTTACGCTCTCCGATCTTGATGCTATCGACGCAATGGTAAACTACAAGGAAGCCATCAAAAAGACTGACGTCATCAGCGTAAATGTCGGCTCGAACGACGTATTTACCTTCACTCTCGGCGTTGTTCTCGAGGAAATGACAGGCGACTCCGACAATGCCGCGCTCAAGGCCATCAAGGAATTTCTGAATAATGGCGGCAGCCTCGGCGCTGCATTCGGCAAGCTTATTGAGTACTGCCAGTCAGCACTGCTCATGCCGAAGCTTGCGGCTACCATAACCTCAACATTTGCAAAAGCGTATGATCAATTTGAAGAAAACTACGATGTGGTCATGGAAAGGATCCATGAGCTCAACCCCGATATCACCGTTATTGCGGTCGGCGTGTTCAATCCCTTTAAGCACTTTCGCCTGTCTGACGGCAGTATTCTTGACCTCAGCGGACTTGCGGCTCCGATAGTAAACAGAATCAATCTTCACCTCAAGACTCTTTCCTATAAGTACGATAACTTCTATTACGCTGATGTGGTAGGCACAGAAACCTATGATATGAACTACAACGACCGCTATTTCTGGGAGTACTTCGGCCTTAAAGTACACCCGACACTGGCAGGTCACGAGTTCATGGCGCAGCAGATACTGGGTACTCTGCCCGAGCGCGGAACGCTCCCGTTTACCGACGTTCCCGACGACGCATGGTACTATGACGAGCTTTACTACGCTTGGTTCAACGGCCTCATAAAGGGCACGGGCGACACGACCTTCGAACCCGACGCGACGACTACACGCGCACAGGCAGTCACCGTTCTTTACCGCATAGCGGGATCTCCCAATGTAAGCGGCCTCACCGAGCCCTTCACTGATGTTTCCGATAACCACTGGGCGCACGACGCGATAGTCTGGGCGTATGAGAATGCCATCGTCAAGGGCTACGATGCCACGACCTTCGGCCCCGATGACGGCCTGACCCGCGGTCAGTTCGTTGCGATAATGCACAGATACGCAGGCTCGCCGCAGGTCAGCGGAGACCTCGGAGTATTCTCAGACTGCGCGGACATTCCGTTCGAGTTCCGCAATTCGGTGCGCTGGGCTGTCGCAAACGGCATCGTCAACGGCTATGCCGACGGCACCTTCCGCCCGAGCACCGTAATAAGCCGCGCTCAGCTCGCCGCGATCCTTGCACGTTTTTACCGTCTCTGATCGTATAACCTCCATACATTAAGCCCCCCCATAACCGCGGCGTTTCCTGCCATACAAACTTCCTTTTCTTCCTCACTCTGCCGCGGACAGACCGACCACATCTGTGGTCGGTCTTTTTTCTTTTTAGAGGCGCATTGACGCACCTACCGATACGGTTATTGCGGTCGCCCGGTGTCGAATATGCCGACGAAATCGGGAAATTGTCGCACCCAAGTAGTGCGATGTGAATTTTGCGTGAGCCCGGTGTCGAGAAAATGGAATAAACCGTGGTATTTTGCATACCGTGGGGTCAGTGCAAATTTTGCGCCGCACCGTGTAGGGAACAGGCTTGCCTGTTCCGCCTGTTGAATTTTAGTCGGAACTAAAATATATAGCGTAGGGGCGGGCATGCCCGCCCGTTTTTTATGGTTTCCTCCGCAGTCTCCGGTCGGGATACTGCAATATGCGTATTGGCGAAATGTAAATGCGCCGCTAAAAAGACTTGTTATGTGGGCGGGTTTCTGTTAGAATATATAAAGTTAGTTACGGGAGGCAGAACGATGCCCGCAAAAAGACGGAGCAGACAAAGCTCAAAACGAGTTTACATAATATGCGCCGTGGCGACGCTCGCCGTGCTCGGCGTTATTTTCGGAATATATAAGTATAAGCTGTCTCAGGTCGCGCCGGTGTATCAGGTGCATGTTGACGGCCTCGAGGCGACGACACCCGCCGAGGCGCAGGCCGCCCTGCGAGCAGACTATAAGCGCTTTGCCGACGAGAGCGAGAAGTATCCCGGCTGCGCGTGGGTGTGGACGGGCAAGCGCATGCTGTACCTCGTAAAGCCCGAGGTGCTGGAGCTTGACGCTTCGGCCGGGGAGACGGGCTTCACCGCGGTCAGGTTCATAAACGCCGAGGGAAAGCAGCGCAGGGGCTATATCATTGACCCCGCGACGCAGTCCGTCGAGCTCGGCAGGATCGAGATTGGCGACGCCGAGGAGTATACCTACGACAATGTCAGCATGACGATCCGCGTCGGACTGCGCAGCGGCGAGATAAGCTATGAAAACGCGGTGTACCTTTGGGAGAAGGACACGAAGCTCGTCCTTGCAGTGCGGCCGGACACTTATAAGACGGTCGAGGGCAATATTGTGAGCTTCACGGATGACGGGAATGTTGCGCACACCTGCTATATTCTCGACACTGAAGTTTGAAGGTAGGAGCATAGATGGCAAATGCTGCGATGGAAACGGGCGCCGACGCAAAGCGCCTGCTTGAGATAGTAAAGGTAATAAGGAAATATAAGGTCACGCAGGGGATAAGCCCGGATGCGCTGTGCGAGATGCTCAAGGAGCTCGGCCCGACGTTCGTAAAGCTCGGCCAGCTTTTGTCGATGCACCCGGAGATCATCCCCATGGAGCACTGCAAAAAGCTCGAGGATCTGCGAACCGATGCCTCGCGCCTTGTGACGGCGCAGATACGCGAGCTGATAACCGAGGAATACGGGCAGCCGTGGAACAAGGTGTTCAGGCAGATCATGCCGTACCCCCTTGGCGCAGCGTCGATCGCGCAGGTGCACGAGGCAGTGCTGCTCGACGGAACGCATGTCGCCGTGAAAATTCAGCGGCCGGAGATATATTCGGTCATGGAGCGCGACGTAAGGCTTCTGAAAAGTGCGCTGAGCGTTGTTAAGCTCAAGAAGATAAACAACGTCATGGATCTCGGCGATACGATCGACGAGGTGTGGGCCGTCGCGCAGGAGGAGATGGACTTCGAACGCGAGGCCGACAACATCCGCCGCGTGCGCGAGAATATCGAGGGCATAAAGTACGTCTACTGCCCGCGCGTGTATGACGAGCTTTCGACCAAGCACATCCTGGTCATGGAATACATCGGCGGCTTTGAGCTTACGAATAAGGCCGCGATGGAGGAGCAGGGCTATAACGTGCAGGAGGTCTGCACGAAGTTTATAAATAACTACATCAAGCAGTTTTCAGAGGACAGGTTTTTCCACGCCGACCCGCATCCGGGCAATGTCCGCGTGTGGGACGGGCGCATCGTCTGGCTCGACCTCGGCATGATGGGAACGCTCACGAGCGCCGATGCCGAGCTGATAAAGGTCTGCATGAAGGCGATATTCAGCAACGACTACATGAGCTTTGCAAACGCGGTCCTTAAGATCTGCGAGCATGACCCGGAGCTCGACCGCGAAGCATACTACGGCCGCATGCAGGCGTATCTGGATAAATACCGCGTCCTGTCCATGGCGCAGATGAGCAGCACGGTCGACATTTTCGCAGACCTCTACCGCATCGCGCGCGACTTCGGCATCAAGGTTCCGAAATCGATGACGATGTTCTGGCGCAGCCTCTCGATCATGGAGGGCACGGTGTCCGACCTCTCGCCGAAGACAGACCTTGCCGCGATCATCGGCAAGCACCTCGCCGCGCAGGCGATGGTCAAGGGCGTGGCGGGCAGCATAACGCGGAAGATATCGCACCGTAGGCTCATTTCCGGCAGCGCGCTGCACTATAACGGCAACGATCTTGAGCCGGATGAGTTTATTGACGAAGAGTATGACGAGCTCGATCCTGAGCTCGATAGAGATAGCGAAGAATAGTGGATGGAAGGGGAGCACCCAGGTCACATGACCTGGGTGCTTTCTTCTTTTTAGAGGCGCATTGACGCAGCTACGGATACGCATATTGCGTCAGCCCGGTGTCGCAGCTGCCGACGAAACCGGGTTTGCATCGCACAGCAGCAGTGCGCCGCACCGTGTAGGGAATGGGCTTGCCCATTCCGCTTGCTTCGGTTTTCTCCGCAGTCTCCGGTTGGGACACCGCAATATCCGTATCGGCAAAGCGTCAAATCGCCGCAAAAAGTGCAGCTGTCAAAAAGTATACCTTGCGACAGTTGCGCGAAAAAAGTATTATGAGGAAAGTAATGAAGAAAAGAGTGTTGGGCCTGCTGCTTGCACTGCTGATGGTGGTGTTATTGGTGCCGACAATGTCATTTGCCGATGATACTATCCGTGCATGGTTCCAGGATACGATAAGCACGGTCAAGAACCTGCTTGACAAACTTTTCGGCAAAAATTAAATGCAGCATAACAAGACATAAACTAAAACGCCGGGGCTTTTGTCCCGGCGCTCGGCCTGAAATTGGCGAAAATTCGTGCGTCATTTGACAAGTTTGTGAAAAACTCACAAAAAGTTATACGTAAGTTTGGAATAACTGCGAATTTCAGGAGCGCAAAAAATGTGCTATCATAACTAATACAATAAGCCACAAGGGAAGGGCACGGTAGAGCCCCACAAAATACACCGCACCGCATGGAAAACCATGCGGTGCAAATTTTTTATTCTCTGTTGAATTCCCTGAGCTCAAGGCCCGGATTTTTCGTCAGTGCCCAGTTCACACACCATTCGGAGGTGAACAGCAACAGATTATTTCCGCGGAAATCCTGAACCCACTTCGTGTCGCTCGTGAGGTTGAGATCATTGGGGTTGAGCCCCTCGTTATCTATCCAGCGCACGACCTCGTACGGCATGCTGCGACGGCGCACATCAACGCCGTACTCGTTTTTCAGCCTGTATTCGAGCACCTCGAGCTGAAGTATGCCGACAACGCCGACTATGATCTCTTCAACGCCGGTGTACGGCTCGTGGAATATCTGTATCGCGCCCTCCTGAGCTATCTGCATGATGCCCTTTTCGAACTGCTTGCGCTTCATCGTGTCGATACGCTCAACGCCCGCGAAGATTTCGGGTGCGAAGGTCGGTATGCCCTCAAACTCCACCTTCATGCCCTTGTCGCATATCGTGTCGCCTATCGAGAAAATGCCGGGGTCGAAAACGCCGATGATATCTCCGGCATAGGCCTCGTTTATTATCGCACGCTCCTGAGCCATGAGCTGCTGCGGCTGCGCGAGGCGAATTGCCTTGCCGCCCTGGACGTGGAAGTATTCCTTGTCGCGCTCGAATCTGCCTGAGCATATGCGCATGAACGCAATCCTGTCACGGTGAGCCTTGTTCATGTTTGCCTGAATTTTGAACACAAAGGCTGAGAATTTGTCGGTAAACGGATCGACGATCTCGTCGCCCGCCTTGCGCGGCAGGGGAGGCATGGTCATGTCAAGGAAGCTCTCCAAAAACGGCTCAATGCCGAAGTTGTTGAGCGCCGAGCCGAAGAACACGGGGCTCAGCTTACCGTCGCGCACCTGCTCGATATCAAACTCGTAGCCCGCGCCGTCCAAAAGCTCAACGTCGTCGCATAGCGTTCTGCGCAGCTTTTCACCGATCAGGCTGTCGAGCGTCTCGGTATCGTCAAGGCTGCACTCAATGGCCTTTATCTTGTCCTGACCGCGGTGGAATTCGTTGAATGCGAGTATCTCGCGCTTTTCGCGGTCATATACGCCCTTAAAGTCGATGCCGCAGCCTATGGGCCAGTTCATTGGATAAGTACCGATGCCGAACTCCTGCTCGAGCTCCTCCATAAGATCATACGGGCTTCTTGCCTCGCGGTCGAGCTTGTTTATAAAGGTGAAGATGGGTATATTGCGCATCGCGCAGATCTTAAAGAGCTTTCTCGTCTGCGGCTCGATGCCCTTTGCCGCGTCGATGACCATTACGGCGCTGTCGGCGGCCATGAGCGTGCGGTAGGTATCCTCTGAAAAGTCCTGGTGTCCCGGAGTGTCAAGTATGTTGATGCAGTAGCCGTTATATTCAAACTGCATTACCGACGAACTTATAGAAATTCCGCGCTGCTTTTCAAGCTCCATCCAGTCGGATACGGCATGACGCGCCGTAGCTTTGCCCTTTACAGAGCCCGCGAGCTGTATCGCCCCGCCGTAGAGCAGCAGCTTTTCCGTAAGCGTTGTTTTGCCGGCGTCAGGGTGCGAGATTATCGCAAATGTTCTGCGCCGTTCGATTTCCTTTCTGATATCAGCCATATATGCTTCTCTCCAAATTATTTTTCACACGGATTAATATACTATCACAGATATTGCGCAAAAGCAAAGTTTTTTATAGCAAGAAAACCGCCCAAGGGCGGCTTTCTCAGAATCTGAAGTATATAAACGGATTGTAGCTTGAGCTCATAATAAACGCTATGCACAGGGCAAAGAGCAAGATGTAGAGGCAGTTTGCCGCTATAGCCGAAGCAGCGCTTCTTCCGCCGAAGCTTATTTTCTTTGCTATAGGGAACGAGAACAAAATGCCGGGGATGATAAACGCGAGATTGAAAAGCTTTGACACATCGCCCGATAAAAGCGTTGCCCAGCTCGTTGGAGTGAAGCTGAACATCACGCCGAGCACATGCCCGAGCTTGGAAAAGTCCGTAATGTCAAACAACACCCAGCCGACGGTAACGATGAACATTGTATATAGCCATCGAACTGCGGCGGGCAGCTTTTCGAGCGCCTTTCCCCAAAACAGCTTTTCGCACAGAAGTAAAACGGCGTAATACAATCCCCACAAAACGAAGTTCCACTGTGCGCCGTGCCAAAAGCCCGTGAGCGTCCATACGATAAGAATATTCAGTATCCAGCGCTGCTTTTTCACGCGATTGCCGCCGAGAGGGATATAGACGTAGTCGCGAAACCAGCTCGACAGGCTTATATGCCAGCGGCGCCAGAATTCGGTGACCGATTTTGATATGTAAGGGTAGTTGAAGTTTTCAAGAAAGTGAAAACCGAACATGCGTCCGAGGCCGATGGCCATATCGCTGTAGCCCGAAAAGTCGAAGTATATCTGCAGCGTGTAGCATATTGCAGCCAGCCAGTAGGCCGCGCTGCCGGCGCTGTTTGATGAGTAAATATAAACGGCGACGGCGGCAACGTTGTTCGCTATGAGGACCTTTTTCGCAAGGCCGAGCGTAAACCTGCGCATTCCGCTAACGGCATCGTCCCAGTTCTCGTGCCTGAGCGAAATCTCACGCTCTACGGTCTCATAGCGAACTATGGGGCCGGCTATAAGCTGAGGGAAGAAGCTGACGTACAGCGTGAAGCGAAAATAGCTTTTCTGAACGCTGACCTTGCCCCAATAGAGGTCGATGAGGTATGAAAGTATCTGAAATGTGTAGAAGCTTATGCCGATTGGCAGTGCAATGCTTTGAACCTTCAGTGCAATGCCGTCTATCCTGTTGAGATTTTCAACAAAGAAGTTGAGGTATTTGAACACTGCGAGGCTGCCAAGCATGAGAACGAGCGATATGATAAGTATCGCGCGCGATAATGCCTTGCGTTCTCTTGTCCTGTCCATAGCCAGTCCGCACAGCCATGCGGCAAGCGTTGACGCCAGCATCAAAAACACATACTTCGGCTCGCCCCATGAATAAAACACAAGAGATGCGATGAGTAAAACTGCGTTGCGCCATGTGCGGTTCTTAATAACAAAGTACAGTATAAGTACCGTCGGCAGAAAGAAATATATAAATGTCAGACTTGAAAAGAGCATACTGTTTTTCCGATCAGATCATAAATTCGTCTGCGACGTAATAGTCGACATTTCCTATTAGGAGCACTTTAGTTATATCGTGCTGACTGACATATTCGTCAAAGTCGAATTTTTTTCCGAAGGCAGCCTCATAATTGCGAAGATCAATGCTGTAGGTTTTGGAAAAATGGCCGGCCAGAAGCTTTAAAACAGCATTGTCATAAGATTCGCCGATGATAAGTATGTTGTCTCCGTCCTTGCCGGTATCGAACACAACTTCGCCGTCATCGCCGCCGTAAACCGCTCCGTAGGATACTTGGGTCAGTTCTCCGTTTACAAGCTTGTCCTGCTGACCGTAGTCGGCCTGCTGACCGTTTACCGTGATCGTCATAGGCGGATAGTCAAAAAGGTATATACTCATCTCGTCCGTATAGAATTTCCCGAGTGACATCGCCTTGCTGCCGGCAAAACGCAGTCCGGAATGAAAAACATCGGTCGGCTCAAGCGGCTCATCGCCGCTTAAAAGAGAAATAATGTCCTTATATCCCTCATATGAGCCGATATAGTTCCAGTGATGATCCGTATCATAAAACCGCTCGTCAAAATCTTTAAAGCTGTCGATCTCATATATTACCTTACGCTCCTGCGGTATGTTGAGCATGGAGAACATATATTGCGACGCACCGAGCTTTTGACCTGTAGTGAAGTTTATATCGGTGTCTTTTTCTATGTAATACGCATAAAATTCAAGCTCCGGGTGAGCTGCAATGGCAGCATTCAGATTCTCGGCTTTAGCGTCCAGCGCATCTTTTCTCCAGTCCAGTCCGGTTTGAGTATATACTATCTTGCCCTCGTAAAACGCAATACCGTTTGAATACACATAGTCGTGAGTGCTGTTTTCGAGCAGACTTACAAACGGTACCGCCGAGCTTGCCAGCGCATAGTTGTAGCACTTTTTTGCAAGCCGCGAAAACTGGACCTGATCCGAAAGCGCACTCTCCATTGCGTCCTGAAAACTGCCGTCGGCGTATGCCGCACCGGTGAGAGGAGAGAGCTTATTGGCATAGCGGTTTTCGTAGTAGTTTATTTCGTCCGGAAAGAAAACCGTCGTCAGAAGTCCGGCGAGAAGTATAAACACAAGGAGCAGGAAAAAAGCCCTGTTTATTTTGGAGATTTTATTTTGCATCTGACTGTATCACACTCACTATTTTTGTCGGGGTGGGGTCTGCGCTGTGGCGGGCGCGGCTTATGACAATGGCTATGACTATACCGAGTACGGACGCGGCAAAGGCTGCTATAATGCAGGCCGATTCGCCGAGCGACAGGGCGGCAGCTATAAGATAACCCAAAATAAGCATTACAAGCGGCAGAACATAGATGGCCAGCGCACCTTTTACAACGCCTTTTGTCGGTGTTTCTATCATTACGTGCTGGCCGCGCTGTGCGCCAATGGGATTTTGCACAACGGACTTCATGAGATGCTCGTATTTGCACTCATTGCAGCCGTTGCAGTCTCCGCCGCATATGCCGAGACGCTCAACGACGACCTCCGCAAGTCCGTCATCACGAATTTTAGTTACTATTGCTTCCTGAAGCATTTATACATCACCTTCGCAGATTATACACCCTAATATCACTTGTCGCAAGTGCGGGTTTGTGTTATACTGAGCAGACAAAGTGTGAGATAAATAAGCGTTAAGATGACAGGAGGCGGATGCTGTGCCAAGCGTACTCAACCTAAAAAAATCAAACTGCAAAAACTGCCATAGGTGCATAAGAAAATGCCCCGTGAAATCCATCCGATTTACGGGACATCAGGCGCACATAATAAGCGATGAGTGCATCCTGTGCGGCCAGTGCTTCGTTGTGTGTCCGCAGGAGGCAAAGGAGATAATTGATGACCGCGAGCGCGTAAACGTTATGCTGCAAAGCCCCACGCCCGTCATAGCGAGCTTTGACCCGTCGTTTTATGCCTGCTGGGAGGACTGCGGCGCAAACTCCGTGCGTAAGGCGCTCATAGAGCTCGGCTTTACCGATGCAGAGGAAACGGCTATCGGCGCGACTATCGTTAAGCGCGAGTATGAAAGACTGCTCAGGGAGGCTAAGCAGGACGTTATAATAACCTCATCCTGCGCGTCGCTTAATCTCCTCGTGGAAAAGCACTTTCCCGAGCTTAGGCAGTATCTTGCCCCGGTCGTTTCGCCTATGATAGCGCACGCTATGGACATAAAGCGACGCATGCCGGAGGCCAAGGTCGTTTTCATAGGTCCCTGTGTTGCGAAAAAGCAGGAGTACGAAGGAACCTGCGTCGATGCGGTCCTCACGTTTGAGGAATTTGACCAGATGCGAATATCAGCAGGGATCGAGATAGAGCATGAGTTCGGCGAAAGCTTCCCCGGCAGGGCGCGCAGCTTCCCCGTAACGGGAGGGATAATACGGAGCATGGATATCCCGGACACGGGATATCAGTGCATTGCGACAAACGGCCCGAAAAACTGCATGAACGCCCTCAACGACCTTAAAAACGGCAACATACATAAATGCTTCCTCGAGCTTGCCATGTGTGACGGCAGCTGCATAGAAGGCCCTATAATGGAAAAGTATATCAACTCACCGATTCGACATATCTATTCCGTGTGGAGCAATGTCGGTAAGGAGGATTTCGACGTTCCGCAGCCCGAGCCCGAGAAGCTTATGACTCAGTATATTGGAACTCCTCTGAACAAAAAAACTCCGAATGAGGCAGAGATACGCGCTATCTTATCGAAGCTCGGAAAGAATGCGAAGGGGGATGAGCTCAACTGCGGCTCCTGCGGATATAATACATGCCGCGACAAGGCTATTGCCATTTACCGCGGCACGGCAGACTACAGCATGTGCCTGCCCTTTATCATGGATAGGGCCGAGCGCTTCAGCAATAAGATACTCAACAATATGCCGAGCGGCGTCGTTGTTGTCAACGAGGATCTCGAAGTGCAGCAGCTCAACCGCACGGCGATGAAAATGATGAATATAAGCCACGAGTCGGATATTTTGGGCGACAGCGTTGTGAGGATACTCGACACGGCTCCGTTTTTCACCTGCCTTGAGACCGGAAAGACCGTCAAAAAGCTGCGCGGCTATTTCTCCGACTACGAGAAGTATTTTGAACAGACCATAGTCTACGACCATTCGTCGAAGATACTTATCGACATCATCTCCGATGTCACCGAGGAAGAGGAAGAGTCAATGCGCCGCAAGGCAATAAGCCAGCAGACGGCGGAGATAACCAACAACGTCATTGAAAACCAGATGCGCATCGTTCAGGAGATAGCCTCGCTCCTCGGCGAGACCACCGCCGAGACAAAGATCGCCCTGACGAGACTGAAGGAGTCGCTGAGCCTTGAAGAATAATAATCTTTGCAGTGAGATAGCGTATATGAGCCTTAACCATGATGGCGAGCAGCTGTGCGGCGACCATGTCGAGATCGTCGAGAATGACGACTCGACGATAGTTGTCCTTGCCGACGGCCTGGGAAGCGGAGTTAAGGCGAGCATACTGTCAACGCTGACATCAACGATAATATCAACAATGCTTGCCGCGGGGCTCGATATCCGCGACGCGGTCGAGACAATTGCCGATACGCTGCCCATATGCTCTGAGCGTAAAACGGCTTTTTCCACCTTTACGATCATAAAGCTCGAGAACAATGCCCATGCCGACATAATCCAGTATGAAAACCCCAATGTCATCGTTATCCGCAACGGTGTTCAGGATGAGCTGCCGCTCTCAACAATGAAGATAGGCGAGAAGACCATATACCGCTCAAGCATTGACCTTGCCGACGGTGATCTGTTCATTGCCCTGTCGGACGGCATGCTGTACGCAAGTGACAACGGTGTGCTCAATTCTTCGTGGGACAGGGATGCGATAGCAAAATTCATGGAGCCGCTGAGCGAATCGGGTCTTACCTCAAATGTTCTCACAAACCTCCTCATGGAGGAAACCAATAAGCTCTACGGCGGCAAGCCCTTTGACGATGCAACGGCGTGCGTAGTCAAGATCCGCCAGCGCCAGACGGTCAACATAGCTGTCGGCCCGCCGGAGAATATAAGCGACAATCACCGCATGATGGCTCTTTTCTTCGCCAAGGAGGGAAAGCATATAGTCTGCGGCGGCACAACCTCGAAGATCGCGGCGGAGTATCTGCACACGACGGTACAGACAGAATACAATTCTCCCGACCCTGACATACCTCCAATATCGCACATCCAGGGCGTCGACCTCGTCACCGAGGGCATCATAACTGTTGACCGCATTTTGGATTACGCCAAGGCGTACGTCAAGGATAACCGCAGCTTTGAAAATTGGTGCTATAAGAAAGACGGGGCATCCCTTGCCGCACGCATACTTTTTGAGGACGCTACCGATATAAACATGTTCATCGGCCACGCGGCAAACCCTGCGCATGACGGTCTGCCTATTAACTTCAATGTAAAAATGCAGATACTCAAGCAGCTTTCAAATAATCTGCAGAAGATGGGCAAGCGCGTTAAAATACTTGATTTTTAAACGAAAAACGGCTCTTACAGAGAGCCGTTTTTTATATCAAAATATTATTTTTCTCGACTTTTCCCCAATCGAAATGCCCCAAAAGCTCAGCTGCGCTTTCGGGTTTTCCGCCGGATATGCCGAGAAGTCCGGCCAAGCGGCCGATTATTTCCTCGGGTGAATGCTTTTGGAGCATTGCCTCCGCGCCGAGCTCGCCATAGCGCTTGGAGAGCTTACGGCCGTCTGTGCCGACGATGAGCGGCGCGTGATAATACTGCGGTATGCTTCCGCCGAGCGTTTGAATAAGCCAAATTTGCCTTGCCGTCGATGACAGCAGGTCGCGCCCGCGCACGACGCGCGATATGCCCATGTCCATATCGTCAAAGGAAACGGCCAGCTGATATGCATAAACTCCGTCCGAGCGCTTTATAATAAAATCGCCGGAGTCGGCAAGGTTTTCGGAAAATTCGCCGTAATGCCCGTCGCAAAATCGTATTGCTTTTTCCGGAACTTTTATTTTCCACGCGGCTCTGCGCCCGCTCTGCTCAAGCTCCCGGCGCCCGAGCGCCGTAAGATATCTGCATTTGCAGCCAGGATCGTGCCGCGGTTCACCCGGATGCGGAGCGGAGGCTGCAAGACGCTCGCTGCGGCTGCAATAGCAGGGGTAAAGAAGATCGCGGTGCAGCAGAAGCTCGAACACCTCGTCGTATTTTTCGCTGCGCCCGCTCTGCGAGTATCCGGCGTTTGGGTATCCCTCGTCCCAGTCAAGACCGAGGGCTTTCAGCGTGCGAGAGATGCTCTGCTCGTTCTCCTTGCTGCTGCGCTCGGGGTCGAGATCCTCCATGCGAAAGATGAGCCTTCCGCCGGTGCTGCGCGCATCGAGCCATGCCAGAAGGCAGGCGGCCAGGTTCCCCATATGCAGCTGACCGCTCGGACTCGGAGCAAATCTTCCGGTTTCTGCTTGGCGTTTATACATAATAAAACCTCTGAGTATAGATCAGTATTTATATATAAGCACATTTCGACAAAAAAATAAATATTTATCTATCTTTTTTTCTGAACATATGATATAGTGTTAGCAAACAAATAATATGGCATACAAGATGCCGTACAGAAAGAGGTAATCCTAATGGCAAGCTCAACAAAAGAAGCCCTGGGCAACGCTTTGAAGAAAATGCTGTCGGTAAAGCCCATCGATAAAATCACCGTAAAGGACCTTGTTGAAGAATGCGGCGTGAACCGCCAGACCTTCTACTATCATTTTGACGATGTTTATGATCTTCTTGAGTGGGTATTCGAGGAGGATACAAACAAGGCGCTCCCGCACGAGATACTCTATGACAAATGGCGCGAGAACGTCATAGAGTGGTTCCAGTATCTAATGGATAACCGCACGTTTGTTCTGAACATCTTCAATTCGCAGAATCGCTCCTATCTGCTCAGATATTTCAAGGGCCGCCTGCATTACTGTGTGCACAGCTTCGCCGTTATCTGCGCGGAGGGCAAGAACATCGAATGGTCTGACCTCGAGTTTGTGTGCGAGTTCTATGTCAATGCCGCTATCGGCTGGATATCTCAGTGGTTCGATATGGGTATGCCTCAGCTCGATGCGCACGATACCGAGCGCTATATCAAGATCCTCGACGGCAGTACTGAAAACCTGCTGGCAAGATTCCAAAAGGATTGAACAAACTGAAAATTCGGACTTCCGGACTTGTTCGGAAGTCCTTTTTATGTTGAAAGATAATAAAATGCGCGGTATAATATTCTATTATGCGCAGTACCGGGAGTAAGCTGAAATGAAAGATCAGAAAACCAATGTCATGCGTCTGCTTGAGCAGAAGAAGATAAAATATACGCCGCACGAATATCCCCACGGCGATGATGCCGTCGACGGCATTACCGTTGCGGAGATATGCGGTCAGGAGCCTTCACAAGTGTTCAAGACGCTTGTTGCCCGCGGTGCGAGCAAGAGCATATATGTCTTTGATGTTCCCGTGACGGGTGAGCTCGACCTCAAAAAAGCAGCGAAGGCGGCGGGGGAGAAGTCGATAGCGATGATCCATGTCAGCGAGATAAACGCGCTGACGGGCTATGTCCGCGGCGGCTGTTCACCGATAGGAATGAAGAAACAGTATAAAACGTTTATAGATATAAGCGCGCAGGATAAGCCGACGGTTATGGTCAGTGCCGGCAAGATAGGCTATCAGGTCGAGCTAGACCCGAATGACCTTGCAAGCCTTGTGCGCGCAAAATTCGCAGATCTGGTAAGTGAGAATGACTGATTATATTAAGATAAAAGGCGCAAGAGCCAATAACCTGAAAAACATTGATATAGAAATACCGAGAAATAAGCTCGTCGTGATGACGGGCGTGTCCGGCAGCGGAAAATCGAGCCTTGCGTTCGATACGATATATGCCGAAGGGCAGCGCCGCTATGTCGAGAGTCTTTCGTCCTACGCAAGGCAGTTTCTCGGCCAGATGGACAAGCCTGATCTTGATTACATCCAGGGCCTTTCACCGGCAATATCCATCGATCAGAAGACCGGTTCACGCAACCCGCGCTCAACAGTCGGCACGGTAACGGAGATATACGACTATATGCGTCTTTTGTGGGCGCGCATAGGTAAGCCCCACTGCCCCAAATGCGGCAAGGAGATAAAGCAGCAGACAATTGATCAGATAATCGACCAGCTTATGCTCCTGCCGGAGGGAACAAAGCTCATGATCCTCGCGCCCGTCGTTCGCGCCCGCAAGGGTGAGTATGTCAAGGTGTTCGAGGATGCCCGCCGCTCGGGCTATGTCCGCGTGCGCGTTGATGGCAGCATGTACGAGCTTTCCGAGGAAATAAAGCTCGATAAGAACAAAAAACACACTATCGAGGTAGTTGTCGACCGCGTTGTCATAAAAGAGGGTATCATGCGCCGCCTTGCCGATTCCGTCGAAACGGCGGCCTCGCTCGCCGGCGGGCTCGTCATTGCCGATATCGTCAGCGAAAACCGTCAGATACTGTTTTCGCAGAACTATGCCTGCCCCGACTGCGGCATATCCATTGAGGAGCTCACGCCGCGCATGTTCTCGTTCAACACACCCTACGGAGCTTGCCCCAAGTGCGACGGACTGGGCATGCAGCTTCTCGTCGATCCCGATCTCATTATCCCTGACGACAGCCTGAGCATAAACGGCGGCGCCATAAAGGCCACCGGCTGGGGCTCGGGCGCGGATTCGATAGCGGCTATGTACTACAATGCTCTTGCCGAAAAATACGGCTTCACGCTCGATACGCCGATAGCCGAGCTGCCCTACGGAGTTAAGGATATCCTGCTTTACGGCAGCAAGGGCGAAAAGCTCGACCTGAGCTACGAGCGCGAGCGGAAAAACAGCTCCTTTGCGGGTAAATTCTCGCGCCCATTCGAGGGTATATGCAAAAACCTCGAGCGTCGGTATTTTGAGACTCAGAGCCCGGCCATGCGCGCCGAGATCGAAGAGTGCATGTCCGAGGTCACATGCCCCGAATGCCGCGGACAGCGTCTGAGAAAGGAAGCGCTCGCCGTAACGGTCGGCGGCATAAACATCGCCTGCATGGGAGACATGTCCGTTACCGAAGCGATAGACTTTGTCGACGGACTGGAGCTCAGCGAAAAAGAGCATATCATTGCCGACAGGATAATTAAAGAGATAAAAGCCCGTCTCGGCTTTCTCAAAAACGTCGGCCTGCAATACCTGAGCCTTTCGCGCGGCGCAGCGACTCTCTCGGGCGGCGAGAGTCAGAGAATACGACTTGCAACTCAGATAGGCGCATCGCTCACGGGCGTTTTGTACATCCTTGACGAGCCGAGCATCGGTCTGCATCAGCGCGATAACGAAAAGCTTTTAAAAACGCTTATGGATCTGCGCGACCTCGGCAATACGCTCATTGTTGTTGAGCACGACGAGGACACTATGCGCGCGGCCGACTATATCGTCGATATCGGTCCCGGAGCGGGCGTACACGGCGGCACGGTAGTAGCGGCGGGCTCGGTTGAGGATATCTGCGCCTGCCCGGAGTCTCTCACCGGACAGTACCTCAGCGGCAAACGCAGGATCCCTGTTCCGTCCGAGCGTCGAAAAACAGATAAGGGCTTTATACGCATCCACGGTGCGGCCGAGCACAATCTGAAGAATATCGATATCGATATACCCAAGGGCGTTATAACCTGCGTCACGGGTGTGTCCGGCAGCGGAAAGTCGAGCCTTGTCAATGAAATACTGTACAAAACGCTCGCACTCAAGAAAAACCGAGCCAAGGTAAAGCCCGGCAAGTGCGCCGGTATAAGCGGCATTGAAGATATCGATAAGGTAATAGATATTGACCAAAGCCCCATCGGAAGAACGCCGCGCTCAAACCCGGCGACGTATACGGGACTTTTTAACGATATCCGCGAGCTTTTCGCTTCGACCGAGGATGCTCGCCTGCGCGGCTATAACTCGGGCAGATTTTCCTTTAACGTCAAGGGCGGAAGGTGTGAGGCCTGCAAGGGCGACGGCGTGCAGAAGATAGAGATGCACTTCCTGCCGGATGTATATGTTCCCTGCGATGTCTGCAAGGGTAAGCGCTATAACCGCGAAACGCTCGAGGTGCGCTACAAGGGCAAGAACATCAGCGATGTTCTCAACATGACGGTCGAGGAGGCCTGCACCTTCTTTGAAAACCTGCCGAAGCTAAAGGCAAAGCTTGATACGCTGTACGAGGTCGGTCTCGGCTATGTTCAGCTCGGCCAGTCGAGCACAACGCTATCCGGCGGCGAGGCGCAGCGAGTGAAGCTTGCGACCGAGCTTTCGCGCCGCAGTACGGGCTCGACGGTGTATATCCTCGATGAGCCCACCACCGGCCTGCATATGGCCGACGTGCATAAGCTCCTGAGCATAATCGACAAGCTCGCCGACGCGGGAAACACCGTAGTTATTATCGAGCACAATCTCGACGTTATAAAAACCGCCGACTATATCATCGACCTCGGCCCCGAGGGCGGCGACGGCGGCGGAACGCTCGTCTTTGCCGGAACTCCCGAGAAATGCGCCGCGTGCGATGAAAGCTACACCGGGCAGTTTCTCAAAAAGATACTTTAACAATCACGCGTCCTCTCCCGTAAAATAATACGGGAGGGGATCGCATGACGGTATATATTGCCGTGGGCTTTGCCGCGGCTGCCGTGCTTTGGCTTATCATATGGTCGGTGAAGGGCCTGCTGCTTACGCCGGTGAGGCTTGGCAGAAACACCGATGCGGACATCGTTCTGCACATTCGCGGTGCTGAGCCGACGATAGAGTACACACTGCGCAGTCTGATGTGGCTGCGGGAAAACGGAACGCTCCGTGCAGACATTACAATTAACGCAAACGGCATTGACGACGAAACGCGAAGCATACTGCGGTGCTTTGCCGCGCAGTACAGATGCGTAAACTTTACAGAGGAATTACTTGACGATGCAGGAATTAAGCGAAATTAACGGAACAGTCTCGGCCGTTATATTCAGAAACGACGAAAACGGCTACGGCGTTGTGAAGCTCGAGCTCGACAGCGGCGAGAACGTCACGGCGGTCGGATGTCTGCCGTACATAGCGCCGGGTGAGATGATCTCGGCCGAGGGCTCGTGGATGACCCATGCCCAGCACGGCAGACAATTCAAGATCGAACAGTGCAGCCGCCTGCTGCCGACATCGGCCGAGGCGATCTACGAGTATCTTGCCGGAGGCACGGTGCGCGGCGTGGGCCCGGCAACGGCGGCGCTTATCGTCGACCGTTTCGGCGATAAGGCGCTGGATGTTCTCGAAATGCAGCCGGAAAAGCTTGCCGAGATCAAGGGAATCAGCAGCGCAAAGGCGAAGGACATAAGCGCGGGCTTTAAAAAGCAGGCCGGAGTGCGCCGCCTTACGGAGTTTCTGTGCTCATACGGTATCCAGCCGATCTTCGCCCTGCGTATGTTTAAATTCTACGGCAACTCCGCGATAGAGGTCGTGCACGAAAACCCGTACATACTTTCGTCATCCCACATCGGCGCAAGCTTTGCTGAGGCAGACTCTCTTGCTTTGGCACTCGGCCTTGAGGGCGACAGCTTAAATCGCGTCTGCGCCGCCGTCGTTTTTGAGCTTGTGCACAATTCCGGCAACGGACATTGCTTTATCCCGCGCGGAAAGCTCACACTGGCTACCTCGCAGCTTATCGGCGTTGCGCAGGAGCTTGCCGAGGATGCGGTCGATAAGCTTGCCGAGACTGGGGAGATAGTCTGCTGCACCGTAGCGGGGCTCGACGCCTGCTACCTTGCCCCGCTTTACGAGGCTGAGACCTACACGGCAGGCAGGATCAAAGCCATGTGCAAGGCAAAGACCGAAAGAAAGGTTGACATAACGTCAATTATCTCGCGACTCGAAGCCGCGAATAATATAGAGTATGCCCCGATGCAGCGCGAGGCGATAGCCCTTGCCGCGCAGAACCGCATGCTCGTCATAACAGGCGGCCCGGGCACGGGCAAAACGACGATACTCAAGGCAGTGCTCGCGCTGTATGACGAGCTTGAACTCGAAACATACCTTGCCGCTCCGACCGGCCGCGCCGCCAAGCGCATGAGCGAGCTGTGCGGCATGGAGGCATCGACGATCCACCGTATGCTGGGCGCAAAAATGTCCGAGGACGGCGAAACTGTCGTGTTCGGCAAGGGCGAGGAGGATAAGCTCGCCTGCGATGCACTTATAATCGACGAGTGCTCGATGGTTGACATAACGCTTATGCACGCCATACTCAAGGCGCTGAAGTCCGACTGCCGCATCCTGCTCGTGGGCGATGCCGATCAGCTCCCCTCGGTCGGCCCCGGTAACGTCTTTTCTGATATCATTCGCAGCGGCGTTGTTCCTACGGTGCGCCTTACGGAGATCTTCCGCCAGAAGGCCGACAGCCGCATCGTGCGTAACGCGCACATGATAAACAGGGGAGAGCACCCCGATTTTAACGAAAACAGCGGCGATTTCTTCCGCCTGCGCCGAATGCAGGGCGGCTCCTGCGTCGAGACGATAGTCGAGCTGTGCAAGAAGCGCCTGCCGGAGAATATGAAGATACCATCAAATCAGATACAGGTACTCTCGCCGAGCCGCAAGGGCGAAACGGGCACGGTGAATCTCAATAAATGCCTTCAGGCGGCGCTCAATCCGTCCGATGAAAAAAAGAAGGAAAAGCTCTTCGGCGAAACGGTCTTCCGTGTCGGCGACAGAGTCATTCAGATTAAAAACAATTACGACATCGTGTGGAAGGACAAGCTCGGAAAGAGCGGAATGGGCGTTTATAACGGCGATATCGGAACGATAATCGAGATCGACACGGCCTCGGAGTATTTAAAGGTAGACTATGACGACAAGATAGCCCTCTACGGCTTTGAGATGCTCAATGAGCTTGAGCACGCTTGGGCGCTGACGGTGCACAAATCGCAGGGCAGCGAATACAGAGCCGTTATACTCTCACTCAATCCCGTCGCTCAGCTGCTTTTGACGCGCGGCGTGTTATACACCGCCGTTACGCGAGCAAAGGAGCTTCTCATTATGGTGGGGGATGAGAACGTTGCCCATCGTATGATAGATAATCACAAGCAGTCGCGCCGATACAGTGCGCTGCGGATAAGGCTTGCCGATGAAAATTCTTGATCTTATTGCGCACCTGCTGTATCCATGGAAATGTGTGTTCTGCGACAGTGTGCTCAAGGATACGGATATATGCCGCGAGTGCGCGGAAAAGCTTCCCTATACAAAGGGCGACAGTATCGTGCAGCGCTTTGCCTTTGTGGATAAGTGCGTATCTCCGCTGTATTACAAGGACAATGTACGCGCGTCGATCCATCGGTACAAATTCGGCGGCTGCGCGGCCTACAGCAGACGTTACGGGCTTATAGTGTCCGATTGCGTCGAAAATAATCTTGATTGCGGCAGCATTGATGTGATATCATGGATACCGCTCGGTAAGAAGCGCCTGCGGCACAGGGGCTACGATCAGGCGAGGCTCATCGCCGAGGAGATCGCAAAGAATACCGGCCTGCCGTGCAGACAGCTTTTGCGGAAGATCAAGGATAACGGTGCGCAGTCGTTAACGCGCGACGCAAAGCAGCGCCGCGAAAATGTCGCGGGTGTGTACGCTCTATGTGGGGATACCGACGTTTCAGGTCTGCGCGTATTGCTCGTGGATGATGTTGTGACGACGGGCGCTACAATGAGCGAAGCCGCGCGAGTTCTGCGCAAGGCCGGAGCGAAGGCCGTTTACGGTGCGTCTCTTGCCCGGCATGAAGATTAGCATAATTGGATAGAATTATAGAAAAACATTGCCGTGAAATGCTTTTCGCGGCAGATCGGAGCATTGTATGGTCATATACGAAAGAGATATAGCGGTTGATATGGGAACGTCGAACACCCTTGTTTTTTCTCAGGGCAAGGGACTCGTCCTGCGCGAGCCTACGGTCGTCGCGGTCGATAAGGTCAAGGACAAGATGCTCAAGATAGGTGAGGAGGCGAAGAAAACGCTCGGCCGTACCCCGGCAAACGTTGTCGCTATTCACCCGATACGGGCAGGCGTTATCTCCGATTACGACATGTCCGCGCTCATGCTGCGAGAGCTTGTCAGCAGAATAACCTCCTTCAGCCTGTTTAAGCCGAGAATACTCATGTGCGTGCCCAGCAGCATAACCGGGGTTGAGGAGCGCGCCGTCATTGACGCTGCGATAGAGGCCGGAGCGCGCAGAGTTTATCTCGTCGAGACCGCAGTTGCAACGGCGATCGGCGCGGGCGTTGATATAAAAAAGCCCGACGGACACATGGTCGTCGATATCGGCGGCGGAACGACCGAGATCGCGGTCGTATCCATGGGCGGCGTTGCCGAGTGTGAGTCGATAAAGACAGCCGGCAGCACATTTGACGAGGCAATAATCAGATACATCAAGAAAAAGCACAATATGCTCATCGGAGCGATGACCGCAGAAGAGGTCAAGATAAACATCGGCGGCGTGTATCCGCGCTCGGATGTGCCCGAGAGCATGGAGGTCAAGGGACGCGACCTTATAAAGGGATTGCCCAAGACCGTCAGCGTGACCGCCGAAGAGCTTGTCGACGTTCTGCGCGAGCCCGCGCTTCTTATTCTCGAAAATGTCCACGCCGTGCTTGAGCGCACTCCGCCCGAGCTCATCGGCGACCTCGGCGTAAACGGCATGATCCTCTCCGGCGGCGGCAGCATGCTCTACGGTATCGACCGCATGCTTGAAGACAGCACGCACATAAGAACCATGATCGTCGACGATCCTCTTGCCTGCGCGGCTCACGGCGCCGGCAAGCTCCTAACAAAGCTCGATACAATGCAGGACGG
>SFEG01000039.1 GCA_004558025.1 Clostridiales bacterium | reverse complement strand
GGTCTCAACCCAGCACTCGTAGTTGCAGTCAATGGTGCAGAACAGGCAGTCACACATATAATCGCTGCCAAAATGGTAGTGGTCGCAGTTAGGACAATCAAAGCCGTCGTCGTAGTCGTCCCAGAAGGCGTGGACGGGAACCGCAGCGCCCGGCACGAGGGAGAACAGCATGACGAGGCAGAGCAGGATGCTCATAAGTCTTTTTCTCATGTTTTTTCTTCCTCCTTTATCGAAATAGAAAGAATGGTTGATTTGCCGCGTTTGTGTTCCGGCCCGCGGCTTACCGGTCGGAAGGTGTCATGCAGTCCGGCCCCGCTGCCGCCGGAATCCGTAATGACCCGGTAGACGGCCGTTTTCCTCGCCTGTGTCATCCGCATCCACCCCTTCCCTTTCGTTTTTATGCCTTGTAAAAGCGCCTCTGTCTATGATATAATATATAATAGATAATATTGCAGAAGCGCCGCTGCCGTATATAGCGGCACTGTATGCTTCCCTTATACCATATATCCGCCGTTCTGTCTGTCCCCTAAACTCTTCATTCAGGGGACAAAACGGGAAAAAATTTTTGAAATTCACGAAAAACCGCCCCCGAATCCACAAACACACGCTCTGTCCCGGAGGTCAAGCCATGAAAAAGCGTATACTGTCCCTGCTGCTGTCGGCAGCCCTTGTTTTCGCCCTGTGCGCCTGCGCAGACACACCCCTGACGGAGGATAAAACGCCCGTGACAATAAATTTCTGGCACGTCTACGGCGAGCAGTCCGGCTCGCCGATGGATCTTCTTGTGCAGGAGTTTAACCGCACCGTCGGTATGGAAAGCGGCGTCCGCGTGCAGGTCACAAACCTCAGCAGCGCGTCGAAGATAGGCGGCTTTCTGAAGGAGGCCCAGAACGGCGGCGACCTGCAGGAGATGCCCGACCTGTTTACCTGCCACATCGGCGACGCATCGGCGCTGGGCGAGGAAAACCTCGTGGACTGGCACGACTGGTTCACAGATGAGGAGCTGTCCGACTTCGTCCCCGGATTTCTGGACGACGGCACCGCGCAGGACGGCAGGCTGCTGCTGTTTCCCATCTCCAAGTCAACGCACCTTATCATGTGCAACGGCAGCGGCTTTGCCCGCTTCGCCGCCGATACGGGCGCGGAATACGGCGACCTCGGCACATGGGAGGGCTTTTACGATACCGCCGAAAAATACTATGACTGGTCGGGCGGCAAGCCCTTCTGCGCGCTGGATTATCCCATCCGCGCCGTGGAGCTTTGCGCCCTCGAGCGCGGCAGCGGCGAGCTGTACACCGAGGACGGCCGGTATAACACCGATAACCCCGTTTTCAAAGAGTGCTGGATGCAGTTTGCCCGCGCCCTTGCAAAGGGACATGTTGTGGTGTCCGACCTGTACTCAAATACACAGGTGATGACCGGCGAGGTGCTGGCCGGTCTGGGCTCCTCGGCGGCGATACTTTATTATAATGATACCGTCACCTATCGGGACGGCACACGCGAGCCGATGAACCTGCATGTTCTGCCAATGCCGATGACCGCCGGGCACGAGGCTATGATGACTCAGGCTGGCGTCGGGCTTTGCGCCTACAGGACCACCGAGCAGAAGGCGAAGGCCGCCGCTGTCTTCGTCCGCTGGCTGACGGAGACCGGGCGCAACCTGGACTTCGTGGCGCAGACCGGATATATGCCGGTGCGCAGCGGCGCATTTGACGATATCGAGGACTATGACAGCTTCCCGGAGCCTGCGGAAAGCTACCGGCAGCTCTACGCCGCGCTGAAAACCATGCGCGACATCTATACCCCCGTGTCCGAGCCGAGATTCGAGGGCTACTACGGCAGGGTCAACGCCCTGTACGACGCTCTGCGGCAGCTGCAGCAGGAGCTGCCCGCCCGCGCCGCAGCCGGCGAGGATGCAGACGCTCTGGCCGAGGAGACATGGGCGCTGCTGTGCTCGATCTGCAGATGAAAACGTTCCCCGGAGGACATGGGGCATGACGAGATATACACTTTCGGAATTTTATAATATACGGCGCTCCATGAAAAAGCGCCTTACGGTCTATATGATCGCGCTGGGCCTTATTCTGGCGGCGGCGCTTATCGCCGGGCTGTTCTTCTTTAATCAGCTCAAAAGCCCGCAGGAGGAGCTGTGCACCTCGCTGAGCTTCCGCATGGAGGCCTTTGAGACGGACATGAAGTCGATGTGGCGCAATGTCTCCGTCATGGGTGTGCATCTGTCCGAGGACATGAGCGCCATCGTGCAGAGGCAGACCTCGAAGCTTTCCGCTCTCGACGGCAGCGCGGACGCAATGGAGCGGCTGGAGGAGGCCATGCTCGAGCCGCTGTGTCAGTACGTCCGGCAGGCGGACTGCTCCGGCGCGTTCGTGGTGCTCAACACCTCCCTCGGCGGCGAGGAGTTCCGCGGCGGCCTGTACGTTCAGCGGAGCAATTCTGCGCGCATTGCCAGCGATCTGCTGCTCTACCGCGGCATGGCGGGCGTCGGACGCAGTCACGGCGTGATGCCGCACCGGAAGTGGGCGCAGGAATTTGAGCTGTCCGAATTTTCCGAGCTTGCCGGGCATCTGAATACGGCATCGGCGCCCATTGACCGCAGCTGCCGGACGACAAGTCTGCTGACCCTGCCCGGTACCTCGGAGCGTGCGATGCTGCTGACCGTGCCCATGCTGGGAGCCGACGGCACGGTGTACGGGCTGTGCGGCTTTGAGATAAACCAGACCTATTTCTCCGCCCACCACGTCCAGCCCTCCGGCATCGGCAGTCTCGCCTGCCTCCTGTCGGAGGGCACGGAGGGGCCGGATATTCCGAAGGCGCTCGTGACCTATCCCTCCGGCGGCTTTTGCTTCGTGCCGGAGGAGCTGCTGACGGAAACGGGCAGCCGGGACGGTCTTATGTTCTTCTCCGGGACGGAGCTGTCCTTTGTCGGACTTTCAAAGCCGTTCTCGGCGGCCGACGGGGATCCCGAGCAGCACACTCTGAGCGTGCTGCTTCCCAAGGGCGACTATAACCGGATCATGCTCAAGCGCTCGCTGGAGATCGGCGGCCTGCTGACGCTGCTGATATTTTTCGGCGCTGTATGCTGCCTGTACTATACCCGCCGCTACCTGCGTCCCGTCATGCGTGACATTGAGCTGCTCAATAAGGAAAACTGCGACGGCGCGCAGATGACCTTTGACGAGCTGCGCCCTGTCTCCGCGAAGCTGCGCTTCCATGAGCAGACGATAACCGATCTGGAAACTGAGAAGCAGGAGCTCCGGGGGCAGGTCGAGGATACGCAGGGGCAGCTCGACGATTCCCTTGCACAGGTGCGCCGCCTGGCCTATCTCGGGAAAAAGGATCTTGATCCGAAGGATTATGAGAATTTCCTGATCGGCTATGCCCGGCTCAGCGCCAAGGAGCTTGAGATATGCTGCGCCCTGGCAAGAGGACTCAGCACCCGTCAGTGCGCAGAGCAGCTCGGCTGCGCGGTCAGCACGATCGATACATACCGGAAACGTATTTACGATAAGACGAAGATACACAAGGTTCGGCAGCTTCAGCTCTGCTACGCGCTCATGCGTATGCAGCAGGCGGAGCAGGAAATATGACAAAATCAAGCGGGCAAGCAGGCCCTCCTTCGGATACGCACAGCGTGCTCGGGCGAAGGAGGGCTTTTATAATAACGGATTTGGTTTTGAGGCTGCTCCGTGAGCTCAAAATGGATAAAAATAAAAAAAGAGGCCGTTTTACTAAAAAACAGCCTCTTTTCAATGGCATTGAACCTAATGGTTGATACAATGCATTCTCTGAATAGAGAGAGTGCAAAGCCTGAGACTATCTCAGGTATAGCAAAAGACGCCTTGAACGAACAAGACGTCTTCGAAGACTCCTTCTACGCATGGCAGATGAGATACTCTTATTATACCCGCTTTGGACGTCCAGTCAATAGGATCCGAAAAATTTTCTTGACAAATCTCAGCTTATGTGCATCGGTACTGCTCATAATGCTTCAACTGTTTGTTGAGGGCATTGTCGTAGTCAAGATAAAAAGCTGTGATTAGCAGATAATACCCTTCTCGTTTTTCAAGGACGACCATGTACCGTTCTTCTTCAAGGAGCAGATGTACACGAGTTTTGCTTTTGTACGGCTCATTCCATACTTTCACGCCTTTGCAGTCCTCGCACTGTGTCGGATCACAGTTGTAGTTCTCAATGAAAGCACGAATCCAACGTATCCGTTCACATCGTCTGAAATCCGGTACCCGTTCGCCACCACCAGTATAGTTCTTGCAGGTCGTATGGAAGAATGCCTCTTCCTTACCATATTCTATGGGGAAGTGTTTCACGCTGACCCTTATTTTTTTGTAAAATGGGTGGCTGTCGAGAAAATCCTCTTTGAATATAGTGTAAAGAGCTGCTTCATATGTAGCCCAATCATTTCCGTAATCATCAAAGAATTCTAATGCCGGAAGCCAGCAGGTCTCATTCATAATGTATCCCTCGCATCCCATACGAACAAGTTGCATTTGTCTTCTCGTAAAAGCGTCGTGCGTGTTAGCGTATAATTGGACCGTTTTTTAATTAAATCAATAACATCAAGTTTTGCTTGACTCTGGACAAAACCATCTGGAAACAAGCGGTTTTGATACCCAACAGCGCCAATTAATATATCTACCAGCTGCATTATTTGGATTTCGTCAGAACGAACTGGCTGCAACCGCTGTATGACAGATTGCGAAAAATCATACATTGAGTTGCTGCATATTTCCTTCAGCTTTTGAGCCTTACGGTAAGAATGCGTATCTTTGATGTCGATATAAATTTCATACCTGTCAGCTGGGGATAGAATAACTTTCAGCATATCAAAATACATCTTATAGTACCAGTCATCGTGAGTCTGATGAAAGGCTTTATGGTTCAGCTTGGATTTATCCGGTATGATAATCGCACGAAAATGCAAGTCATCATCATCAAAGAAGTAATCGATGATATCCTTATATGCTACTGTCTTTGCAGGACTTATTTTGGTCCATTTTAATTCTGCCGTCGGAGATATCCCATTTCGGATTTTAATTTCTCTGATACGCTGATTGATCTCTCGCAACTTCTCTTGAGGGCACCATACAGCACCTATTACCATATCATTTATCCCATCATGTTCTAAATGACAGGTTTCATCGCAATAAACATTATAAAGCATGAATGTCATTTCCTCCTACTGATTCATGGCTATGCTCAGTTTCTCGGTATTTTGTATGATCGGCAGCATTTCTTTACTTCAACTGCGCCTTCAGCTCCTGAAAGCTCTCCAGCGCGCTCTGGAGGTTTTCGATGATATCGTCAGCCAGCACGTCGGGCGAGGGCAGGTTGTCCAGATCGGCAAGGGACTTGTCCTTGATCCAGAAGATATCGAGGCTGGTCTTGTCCCGCGCAAGGATGTCGGCAATATCGAATTTGCGCCAGCGGCCATCCGGGTTATCTTCGCTCCACGTTTCGGTGCGTTCGTACCGATTCTCCGGATGATAACAGGCGATGAAGTCCAGCAGATCAGAATACTGCATCGGATGCTGTTTCAGCGTAAAGTGAACGTTGGTGCGGAAATCATAGATCCAGACGGCCTTCGTCTGCGTTTCGGCGCTGGCCGGACGCTTATCGAAGAAAATGACGTTCGCTTTGACACCCGGCTTATAGAAGATGCCCGTGGGCAAACGCAGGATTGTATGCAGATCACAGGTAGCAAGCAGTTTCTTGCGGACGATCTCGCCTGCGCCGCCCTCAAAGAGCACGTTGTCCGGCACGACCACCGCAGCCTTGCCCGTGGCTTTCAGGATGGTATTGATGTGCTGGACGAAATTGAGCTGCTTGTTGCTGCTGGTCGTCCAGAAATCCTGACGGTTATATACGAGGTCTTCTTCCTCCTGTTCGCCTTCCTCATTGGTGAAGGTGAGGGAGGATTTTTTGCCGAAGGGCGGGTTGGTGAGAACGTAATCCACGCGATAGCCGGGATCGGTGAGCAGCGAATC
>SFEG01000021.1 GCA_004558025.1 Clostridiales bacterium | reverse complement strand
AGAAGATGCGTCGGCGAAGCTGTCGGCGTAGGATATCGGCGCCTTGAGCGTGCCGCCGGACACGATCTTGTCAGCGTAGCGGTAAAGGAACGAGGCAAGTTGCTCGCGCGTTATGCTGTCGGAGCCTGCGAAACGCGTGTCGGTATAGCCCTTGGCGACGCCGGTGCTGTACGCCCAGGTGATCGCCGGCCATGCGGTAGAGCACCGTCACGACCTGCGCGCGGGTAACGATGCCGTTCGGCGTGAAGGTGCCGGCGCTTGTTCCGTTTATGAGGCCGCGCTCATAGGTATTGACGAGGTCTGCGCGGTACCACGCGTTGTCGGGCACGTCGGTAAACGGCAGCGGCTCGTAAGGCGTGCCGGACTGCTTCGAGCTCATGTAATCGGCCGGGATGCTCAGCATCCACGACATGCCCAGCTCGCCGTAGTGCGCGCTCATGATGCCGACGATGTTGTAAAGCAGCGTCGCCATCTCGTCCGGGCAGGCGGTCACGATCCTGATGAGCATCTGCACCAGCGGACGCACCATCTCCTTGACCTGGGCGGCGTTATACTCGGTTATGCCCGCGTCGCGCATCGTGTCGAGGAATATGTCCGCGACAACGGCGACAGCGCTGTCCTCGCCGCGCATGAGCGACGAGATGAGCCGCGCCATGTTGTCCTTGGCGTTAGTTGCGAGGCTCTGCTTTACGGTCTCCCACTGGTCGGGGTATGTGCCGATGAGCGGCAGGACGAGCTCCTGAATGTCGTCCTGCGCGGCGTAGACCTCGGCGCGGGTGGTGAATACCTTGGTGAAGAGCTTTTCGACGAAAACGTCAAGGAATTCGCCCTGGGTCATGACGTCGCCGCGGATGCCGGAGATGATCTTATCCGCTGTAGCGCCCGGGGTCACGGTGACGTATTTGAAGTCGTCGATGCGGTATTTGCCCGCGTTTTCGAAGGTGTTGAATACTGCGAGCATGTCGTCCTTGAGCTCGGCGTAGTTTGCGTCGAGCTTCGCAGACGGCATGACGTGGTCAACGCCGTAGCGGGCAAAGCCCATGCACTCGGGCGCTACGCGCACGACGAGGTCGTTGTAGTTGATCACGTTGTGGATGTTTTCGTATATCCTGCCGCCGACCTTGTTGATATCCGCGCCCATGGGTGCCTCGAAGGTATAGATATACATATCCTTCGGGGAGAGGGTGACGTTCTTGCCGACGGAGGCGCCGGACATGAACATATCGTCGAGCGCGCCGCCGAGGAGGTTTGCTCCAGCCGCGCCGCGGCTGTAGCCTGTGCACCAGACCTTGATCTTGCCGGTTATCTCGCTGTGCTTTGCAAGATAGCTCTGCAAAAAGTCGAGCGCCTTGTCGCGGCAGATGGCAAAGCCTGTGTGCTCGCCCTCGAGACCGACGTTCAGGTCGCCCGCCCACTCGGCGTAGTAGCCGCAGCCGCGCAGGCCGATGGCGATGACTGTGTACTTCTCGCCGTTTACGCGGATCTCCTTGTTCGCAATGCCGACGCCGAAGGTATTGCGGCCGGGACGGGTTGTGAAGTCCGCGTTTGCCTCGAAGTCTGAAAATCCGATCTGCTCGAAGAAACCCTCGAGGTTTGCCGGACCCTCGCGGTAGCGCTCGGGGTCGGCGACGTTGCCTGCGGCAAGGCACATTGCCATGGTAACCGTGGCAAGATCCTGCCTGTAGCGATACGCCGTGTCGGTGAAGTAGCCGTCGCTGTAGGTGAACGGACACGGGTGATCCGTCTCCATGTCATCATGCCCGGCGTTGAACATGATGCTGCCTGTGATGGTCTCGTAGCTCTCGCCGGTCGCCAATGCCGGGAGCGGCACAAGCGAGACAAGCAGCATGAGCACCAGCACGATGCTGAGTCCTCTTTTCATTTTCTTCCTCCATTTTTATTATATTGATTCTTCCTTTTCGATCATTGCAAACATAAGAGTCAGAAGTCCCGCCTCGGGGAACGGGCAGAATATGCCGGGGTTTGTCATGCTCATCATGAGTATGCCGATGTAAGACAGGGCAAAGGCGCATACTCCGGTGCTTTTTCTGCCCTGCCACAGCATTTTAAGGCGCTTTATGAGCATCCAGCCGTAGGCGGCGACACCTGCAAGCCCCATCGAGCTTATTACCTGAATGACGGCATTGTGGTAAAACACAAGACTGCCGGGAACGTAGGCCTTGAAGATATCGAGATCCTGCGTACTGGCAAGCCCTATGCCGAATACGGGGTGGCTGAGGAAATTGTTTATGCCGCGCCTTATAAATTCTATGCGCGTCTTATCGCCGGCAGCGGCGTTTTCTATGCGTGCGGCGTACAGCTCCGGTACGACAACGACAGCCGCCGCCACCGCGAGCAGCGCGGCGCAGCCGAACAGCAGATTATACAGTCTGCGGCTTTTCTTGTTGGTAATGTAAATGTATATAGCGCACATCACAAGCAGCACCGAGCCGAACAGCAGTCCGCTGCGCGAGCCGGTCATGACCATGGCGACGTACATGAGCGCAGTGCCGATGAGATAGAGGTTACTGCGCTTTGCGAGGACGCATATCGTGGGAATAACCATGAGAAACACGCTCGTTACGAAGTTGCGCTGCTTGAAAAACAGCACTCCGCCCTTTTCGAGGAATTTCTCAAAGTTTTGAATATAAAAGCCGAAGACGACGATCACAAACAGCAGTCCGCCCGTGTATAATATCCGAGCCACGCGCTCGAAGCGGTCGTAATCGCGCTCGTTTTCAAGGCGCGAGCGGAAGATAAGATACAGCGCAAGCTGTCCAAGGCCGAGTCCAAGGGTATAATACAGACCCATCGGCGCAAGGTAATCCTCCGCCGATATAACGCCGACTCCGCCGAGGATGAGCGCCGCCGAAACGGCGATGTACGGATATGTGAATTTGCCGAAAACGATCTTTCTGCGGTAATAGATGAGGTTAAAGATAAGCGCAAGCGCAAACGGAACGATGGCATACCACATATACTGCGTGAGAACGGAAAAATCCTTGTAGTATGATACCGCCGTTAAAAGAGTGAACATAACGGTCGGCATAACAGCCAGCAGATCGTCCGAGAATATCATGACGACAACGCACAGGAATACATATAGGAACATGCACTCGAGCGCCGCGTCGCAGAATACCGCCGCGCACTCCGTGAGCAGCAGAAAAGGCAGATAATATTTACTGTTCCACATTGCGTTCACTGCCGCCTGGCCTTTTTTGAAAAGTGATCTAAACATGTATACCTCTTTGGTTTTCAAATATACCTACGAGCTTGGCGTAAAGCTCATCGGGCTTTACGGGCTTTATGATATAGCCCGAGAAGTCGCTGAGCGCCCCGCCCTGCTCGTTTATGAAGGCATCGGCTGTCATCGCGAGTATGGGCACGATCGGGCTGCACCGCTTGCCGGAGGCCCGTATGCGCGACGCGGCCTCTATGCCGTTCATCTCCGGCATCTGGATGTCCATAAGAATGCAGTCGTAATAGTAATCGGGCTTAGAGCGGAAAAGCTCCACCGCTTCCCTGCCGTTTTCCGCGCAGTCTACAACAGCGCCGTGCCGCTCGAGAAGGCGGCAGGTTATGGTCGTGTTTATCGCAACGTCGTCAACGACCATGATGCGCCGCCCGCTTATCGCCGAGCAATCAATGCTCTCTTTTTCCTTGACAGCCGCAGCGCCTATCAAATACGGGATATCGACGGAAAACGTCGTTCCGACGCCGAGACGGCTTTTCACGGATATTGTGCCGCCCTGGAGGTCTATCATGCTCTTACAGATGGCCATACCGAGGCCGCTTCCGGCCGCTCTGCCACCGTTCGCGCTCTGCTCCTGCGTGTACGGTTCGAAGAGGTGGCCGATGAAGTCCTCGCTTATGCCGACGCCGGTATCCGACACCTCAAGGTGCAGGATAGACGATTTTTCGTTCATCATCTTCTGCGAGGCAATAAGCGTCACTCTGCCTCCGGCTTTTGTAAACTTATTTGCGTTTGACAGCAGGTTATTGAGTATCTTACGCAGCGAAAGCTCGTCGCCAAGGACATTGTGGTAATTGAGTCCTTCGGTGTTTATTGTGAATTTCACGCCCTTGGTGCTCATCGTCGCGCTGAATACGGAATAGACCTCGTCGAGCACGACGGAGATATCGAAGGGCTTTGTGTTTATCTCGTACTTGCTGCTTTCGATCTTGCTCATATCCATAATGTTATTGAGCAGGCTCAGAAGATACTGCGAGGCCTGGTCGATCTGGTTGAGATAGTCGCGCAGCTCCTCTTCGTGCCCCTCGCCGACCATTTCGCGCGCAAGGTATGTAAGCCCCGCGATGGAGTTCATGGGCGTGCGTATCTCGTGCGACATGTGCGAAAGGAACTCGCCCTTTGCGCGGCTTGAGTCCTGCGCGAGCTCAACGGAGTTGCGCAGAAGAAGCTGCGCATCAATGTCCTGCGTTATGTCGGTCGCAACGCAGACATAGTGCGATTTGATGCCTCCAGTCACGATGGGAGAAAAGGCACATCTTAGCGTTATATCCCTGCCGTCGCCAGTCTTGAACGGGATATCGACCATGTATCCGCCGCTGCCGTCGGATGCCGACAGTGCAGACACGACCTTTTCGGCAGTCTCCTCGTCCACGTTCTCGCGCAGAGTCTGCATGGCCGAGCGCTCGGCAAAATAGCCGGCCGGCAGTCCGAGCACTTTTTCGGTGTTAGCGCTTACAAAGCAGTATTTGCTCTCGCCCTTGGGCTTTATGAGAATGACGTTCGGTATAAACGCCGTCATGCTCGAAAACAGATGCTCTCGCTCGGCGACCTGCTTATAAAGCGCCGCGTTTTTGATCGCAATAGACGCGATGGCCGAGACCGTGCTCAGGAAGGAAAAATCGGCATAGGTATAGCCCACGCCCTTTTCCTTTTCGGCAAGCAATAGAAGTCCGACGACGCTGCCGCCGTCCTTGAGGGCGCAGATGCAGGATATGCCGTAATCGGAGAAAAGCTCCTTCTCCGAGCCCCACATGGATCTGTACAGGGGATCTGCCTCAAATTCCTTTATTATTATATGGTTTCTGCCCGAATCGTCATCCTCAAAGTATTTGACGCAGGGATGATCGGCAGCTATGGTGAACGCCGCCGGCTTTAAGGGCATTGCGCTGCACATGGGAACATACTTTCCGTTTTGCAGCAGGCAGATATATAGCTGATTTACATGTATCTCGTTTTTTATGACCTTGACGGTCTGGCGCAGTATGCTGTCGATATCCAGGGTCTTTGAGACGCTGTCGCTGTACTGCTTTATGCGGCTTCCCTGGCGCTCTTCATCGGAAAAAATGGAGTTTAAAAGCTTTCTGAACGCGGATATCGCGGCAAAAAGTATTATGGCAAGGAACAGGAACGCCTCGATCTCCGGGCTTCCGAGATGTCCGCCGACTTTTTTGAACAGCGAAACGATCTTTTCAAAAAACAGCGCGGCTACGCCCACGCACATTGCAGCCGAAACGAGCATGAGTATGCTGCTCGATATAACAGGCGTTGTGTTGAACATTCTGCGCTTATAGAGTGAACGGATGAACAAGACGGCAAATGCAAGGCCGAACAGCGTATCCCAGGGGAAGGTATTTCCCGGGAGTATCTGCACGATGTTGCCGATAGCCATGAGGAAGCAGCCGATGATGAGCTCGGCAACGCCGGGCGCTTTCTTGCCCTTGGTAGCAAGTATCCTGCGGAACAGCTTCAGAATGGAGCCGACGATGAACATGAAAAACACCGTCGGTATGCCGATCTTCCAGTCCATCGCGTAGGTATAGACCGCCATGCCGTTTACGTCGACGGAAAGCTTCGGCGGCGCAAGAAAAAAGCCGGTCGCGGAGATTATCAGAATTATGATCGTACCGAAAAACCATATCATCCGCTCAAGGCTGTTTTTTACGTTTGCAAGCTGATAGACGTAGTTATAGACAAGAAACGCTATGGAAAACAGAGCAAGCAGTGAAACATAGTACCAGAACTCATAGCTCGGGAAAACGTTCAGACGCATGAACACAGTTCCGCCCGTCCACAGCACAAGGTCGCCCAGCAGCACGAGCCATGCGCGCATCTCGCGGCTGCGCTCTGCCGCGCAGAAGGCGACGAACATCAGGGCAAAACACAAAAACGCCGCAATATTTATGTATATGTATGATACATTCATGCTCTCTCCTCCGTGTACTGCGCTGTTTTTGCTCCGCCGAGCATTGCCTTGAGCCACAGCGGGTCAGGGTTTATGCGGCTCATCTTCATCCCCTGCTTTTCTTCAAAGCTCTCTATCGTCTTATAAGGCAGAATGCTTATTTGCAGGGGCTCTATATTAAGAAGCTTTTTAAGGTCCTTATAATCGCTGTCAAAATATCTGAAGTAGACCGACAGATGCTCTGTGAGCACCTGCTTTGTGACGACGTCGTTTGCCCGCGCCTCTGGCGTTACCTCGAGGTATATATGCAGAAACGGAGTGTTGTCCCCGTCATATTCCTTTGCCGCTATCCAGTCGCCTATGCCGAGCTTTGACATGCGGATGACCTCGGTGATGGATTTTTCGGTTATGCGCGTAAAGCCCGCAATATCTATGACGGTCGGGATACGGTCGACATAGGTAAAGCGCGGAACTCCGGTCACCTTATCGATCTCGGTGCATCTGTACACGTCGCCGATGCGATAGCGCATGAACGCGCCGCCGTGCAGCACGCTTATGACGATCTCGTACTTTGCGCCGGTGCGCACCTCGTCCATAAAGCAGGTAAGCGGCGTATAGCTCGGGTCGGCAAGATTTCTGAGCATCTCGCTTTCCGGGATGAACTCATAAAAGCAGGAGTCGGGAAACAGCACCATGCCGCGCTGCTCCCATGTGTCGCAGCCGACGCAGGTCGATTCAGTTCCCGCAGCGACCTCGACGGGCGTTACGCCCCATGCCTCGGCGAGCTTATCCCGATAGCACTTACCGTCCGTTCCCGTGCAGGCAAAGCCCGTTATGCGGAAAAGGTCGACCGGGCGTATCTTTCTGTGCTCCTTGCGGCAGTTATACTTTGCTTTAATATACCGCGCGGCAATGACCGGGGATATCTTCACTCCCCCGCCGCCTCCGCCCGAGGATATCTGCTTATCGAAATTTTCAGTTATGTAATTTGCTACGCTGCCCATGGCGAAGAAATAGTCGATGCCGCCGTTAAAGGCCATTTTGAAGCCCTTTTTCATACGCTGGCTAAAGCTGAGGTCGGAATACTCGTCGCTGTCGGGCAGCCACTCGAAGCGCATCTCCTCGTTCATGAGGCTCGGTATAAGCCCCGTTTCGTAAGGAAGCGGAGCACCGCCGTACAGGAATCTGTGCCCCGGGCGGATGTTGAAATCGGCTTTCCCGTGACCGGAGACAAGCATCGCCATCGCCATGATATTATGTTTGTACGAATCCAGCATTCTTCGCGTATAGGGCGCGATCTTTATCGGGCGCAGGCCGCCCTCCCAGGTCGTTTCTATCCAGATCACCGGTGCTTCCGGCAGCAGGCTCGGATCGCGGCGAAACAGTACGTCTGCATAGTCTTCATAGCTTGTCAGCGGCATACTACGCAGAAATTCCTCAATGCTCTCGGGCGCATCGGCCTTATATATGCTCTTTCCGAGCCCGGATGCGCACCACGAGTTTATCTGCTCCTGCATGAGCCGGCGCTGAATGTACATATATTCTTTTATGTTGAGATCCAGGTAGCCGCAGTATTCATTCCAGAGCTGCTGCTTACTGAATTTCCGCAGTTTCTGTTGAAAGGTCATATCTTCTGTCCAAAAATCTATCTTTTGAATATCTTTTTTATCCCCTCTGAAGTCGGGATCAAAAACGGAACACGCGTTTTATACTCGTCATATCCGCCGATCGAGAGCGGAAAGAGCCACTTGTCCTCCAGCGCCGCAAGAAGCAGGTTGAGCAACGCGTACACCGCGGCATCCGCCCACGGCAGCGCAAGGGCATAGTGGAGCGAGACATAAAGCCCCGCAAAAAAAAGCACACCCGGATGGCGGCACAGGGCGTAAAAACCCTTGTCGTACACCCTGCGGCCGCATTCCTGACTTACATACGCATCCTTCACGGAAAACGAGCCGAACAGTGCGTACAGCAAAACGAGCAGGAATGCCGCCGCAACAGCGCACCATGCGGTATCGAAAGCTTCAAGGCTCAGTCTCGCCGCCGTCGCGGCCGCGAGTAAAATAAGCCCCACAGGAAAGCACAGGCGCAGTGCGCTCCTATGCCACAAGGCATCGTTCACATCACCCAGCAGCATCAGAAAAAATGCCGCCGTTCCAAGGAGGATCATAGGCTTTTTATCATGCCGATCGCGGCGGCGTACTCGCGCTCTACATCGGCGCGGTATGCGGCAGCTTCGGAAGCATACCCGCGGCGCAGAGGCTCCGTTACGCTCTTCATCGCCTCGAACAGGCCGCTGAGCCCCAGCATTCCGGAGCTGCCCTTGAGCGAATGAGCCGCCTGAAAGCCGAGCTGCGCATCGCCCGCGTCGAGCGCCGACATGAGCTGCGCATAATTTGAATCGGCAAGGAACATGTCCAAAAGGCTGCGCAGGAGCTCCTCATCTCCCGCAACGCGCTCTATTGCTCCGGCATAATCATAACTGTGCGCGGCGTAAGCAAATTTTATTTCAGCCATTTGCAGTCTCCTTATATTCAAATATCTCCGACGGGCGGCCGCCTGTCTTACAGTCGAGCGTTATGCCGATCTCGCCGAGAGAGTGCATGTATTTAAGATATCTGCGCGAGGTGACAGTGGACAGACCGAGCCCGTCGCTCACTTCGGTAAGCGGCATCCTCTTCCCCGCGTTTTCGCGCATGAAGCTTCTGACCGTCTCCAGCGTCGTCTTATTTATCTTTCCGGGGTTGGCTGCTCCCGGAGCGGACTGCTGATCGGTGTTGTAATTTCTGTGCGGGCAGAGGAGCGTATCGACCTTATCCTGCGTCCAGACATGGGTGGTCCTGACGAGCTTCATGACCGTATCGAATCTCGCCACGGCCTTCTCAAGGCGTGCGGAGTTGAAGGGCTTGAGAATATAGTCGCAGATACCGTAGCACATGGCAGAGCGTATGACCTGATAGTCGTCGGCCGAGGTTATCATGATGACCTGAATATCGGTATTGAACTTCCTAAGCTCTGCTAAAAATTCAATACCGTTCATGCCGGGCATGAAGTAGTCTAGCACTATGAGGTCAGCGCCGTCGGGCATCTGCCTGAGATATTCCAGCGCGTCGGCACAGCGGCGGTAATTGCCTTCGAGTCTTAACTGGGCAAATTTGCCCAGCTGCTTTTCAAGTATCGAGCAGACCATCAGGTCGTCCTCTACAATAATAGTTTTGTACACAAAAACACCTCTATCTGTCATGGCCGCAGTGCGGCATTATTCTTCTCCGAGAATTTATAATATTTATTTTACCAACTTTTTTTATCCCGGTCAACACTAACAGGACAAATAGTTTTTTAATGCGCCGTTTTTCTCCTCTTGCAAGGAATCGGGTATCGTGATACAATTAGCAAAAATCCATCGGAGGCTATGCCATGACAAACGACGAAAAGATCGATCTGAAAAAAGAGATCGAGGAGCAGGACGGTTATAAGTACAGCGACGAACTGTTCTACACCGGCGAGGGCGATCTGCTCGATACCGCCGAGGGCAGAGCAAAGTTCTGCCGCATAAATGAGACCACGGTATTCAAGAAAAAAGACCCGACGGTCTGGAATAACTACATCTGGGTGTTCAATAATCAGGGCGTCGGCATGACGATAAAGCGCCAGAGCCACGTCGATCCGCAGCTTATGGAGTGCATCGACTATGACGCCGACGGCAATCCCATCGGCAAGGCTTACGAGCCGACGTGATGAAAAAACAGGTTCACAAATGTGAACCTGTTTTTTCATTATCTGTGCTTATTTATTTCTTATAACCAGGTATGCTATGCCGCTGAGGATAAATGCCGCGATGGCGGGGATCGAGAGTATCATGCCGTAGAACAACAATGCAGACGGCTCGAATGTTATGTTAAATCCCGCGGGAACAACAAACCACGCAAGAAGGAAAAATTTGAAAACAAGGAGCAGCAGGAAATCATACTTTCCGCGCTTTTTGGAGGCTATCGTCAAGACGACAGCGCCGAGAACGGGCAGGATATACAGATACCATATTCCGTATATCGTAACAGGAGGTATCATCGCTCCGCCGCCTATCCGCTGCGCCGCAAGACTGATCCCGCAGAAGCAAAACAGTGCGGCATAAGCCCACCATTGGCGTTTTTTACAGGTTTTCATAGTAATTCCCTCCTTAGTTTAGATTGTAAATATATCATAGCATGCAGCAGCAGTCGTTTTTCGCAATGTGTTTTTACAATTTCAAAAAAATGCAGCATTATTACCAATAAAAAGCGCAGGCTCACGGTCGTGAGCCTGCGCTTTTTTATTCAAAATCACTTATTCCACTCGGCGACCTGAGTGCGCAGCCAGTCTGCCCACTCACCGATACCCTCGCCCGTTCTTGCGGAGATGGGGATGATGGTGATGTTGGGATTGAGCTTTTTGACGTACTCCCTGCACTTTTCAAGGTCAAAATCGAAGTACGGCATGACGTCTATCTTATTTACGAGCAGAACGTCGCAGATCGAGAACATCAGGGGGTACTTCAGGGGCTTATCGTGACCCTCAGGAACGGAGAGGATCATGGCGTTTTTGACGGCGCCAGTGTCGAACTCCGCGGGGCAAACGAGGTTGCCGACATTCTCGAGGATGGCAAAGTCGATATTCTCCGTGCCGAGGCCTTCGAGGCCCTGCTTGGTCATACCCGCATCGAGGTGGCACATGCCGCCCGTGTGCAGCTGAATGACCTTCGCACCGGTCTCGGCGATGGTGTGAGCATCGACATCCGAGTCGATATCGGCCTCCATAACGCCTATGCGCATCTCGTCCTTGAGTGCCGCGATGGTCGCCTTAAGGGTGGTCGTTTTGCCCGAGCCGGGGGAGGACATGAGGTTCAGCAGGAATGTTTTTTCCTTCTTGAGCTCCTGTCTGAGCTTATCCGCTTCCCTGTCGTTATTCTCAAATACGCTTTTTTTGATCTCCAGTACTCTGAATCCTTCCATGGTCAATGCACCTCTATCTTTATTAATTTAGTGAATTCATTATCGTGTTCAGAACATTATCAAAGTTTCTGCTGTTTACCGAGTATTCCGCGCTTGCGGCCGCGGTAGTGCTCTCACCCTTTTTGCGCATCGTGTCGACTGCGTCCATAATCTTTTCGTAAAGCGCATACTCGGACGATGAGCTCTCCTTGCCGATGGCGGCAATATATCCCGTGTCTCCTACAAAGCTGCTGTTTTTCTTCTGCGAGGTGAACCAGCGCAGAAACATGGCGGCAGACTTTTCGCGCGTTTTATCCGACGCGAGGATGGTCATGCCCGTGACCTTTTGGGTATATGCGGGCTTTCCGTCCTTCATATACGGGAAGCTTGCAAACTCAAAGGTATCGGCGCTGAGCTTATCGGCGTATTGCATGAGATCCGCCGACGATATTATAGCAGCGGCGATATCACCGTCTGCAAGCTTTTTGGCGGCATTTCCGCCGGCCGAGGTAAAGCCGCGGTCATAAGCAGTTTCCGCGAGGAGCTTATATATGTATTTGCAGTTATCGCTTTCGGTATCGTGCGGGCTCACGCCGTCAAACTTCTCGCCGAGCTGCGCAACGGCATCGCGGAAGAACAGCGAGTAGTCCGATATTGTGAAAAAGCTCTTCGAGCTGCGCTTATAATACTCATCTGCGACCGAGCAGAGCTTTTCAAAGCTTGATATCGCTTCCGAATCGGCAAAAAGCGAGGTGTTTACTACGAAAACGTCAGTCTCCGCCGCTATCGGCACGCAGGCGAGCCCCTTTGAGCTTTTTGCAGCTGCCGTCATGCTTTTGTCATAGCTCGAGGTCTCCCAGCTGCCGAAGTACTTATCCATATCGGCAAGCTCATCCTCATCGTCGAGAAAAGCCGCAAAGTCCGTATCGCAGACAAGGATATCGGGTTTTTCCCCGTCTCCCGCGAGAGCTTCCTCCACGCTGTCATAAAGCTGCTTTTGCGTATCGAAGGCCTTTGCGTTCACCTCAATGCCGCAATCGGCTCCGTCGGTCTCGTTATATTTGCCGCACATGGCGTAAAAGCCCGACCACATTGCGTCGTCGTTTACATACCACACGCTCAGCGTCTGAGGCTCCTCCGGCTTAAACTGCGCATAGTGGGCAAAGTATATGTATATCACACCGCCAAGCAGCAGCGCCAGCGCCGCCGCGACAGCAAGCTTATACTTGATCTTTGACATTTTTCCGTTCCTTTTTGCCCGATGGATATCGGGCTTTTTGATTTTACATAGCTTTTATATCACATTTTTCCGTCGTTTTCAACCGCATTGTGTCGATGAATTCAGAAGATGCATATATCTTGTGGTATAGCAAAACGGCAGGGGCTTTCGCTCCTGCCGTTTCACAGCGCAGCAAAAAGTCTGTTGAATCAGTCTTTTTGATGGCTATAATCTGATCGCGAGCGGGGCCTTTGCCCCCTCGCGCTCCCCTGCTGCTCAATACTGTTCACCCGGCAGCTTCGTTCGAAACGCGCAAAACGGCAGGGGCTTTCGCTCCTGCCGTTTCACGTCATATGTGGGCTTAGTATGGAAATATCATGCAGCCGGGATAACAGCCGCTCCGATATGCTTTATAACCTTTGCGATCTCACTTTGGCTTATCCAGTCGGTTATCGTGCTCTGCCCCAGGCCGATAAGCGCGCCGTGGTTTCCGATATTCTTCGTCAGGCTCTCTGCCAGGACCGCCCAGAGCTTCTGACCGTCCTCGGTGGTGCTCTCGACAATGCTGAACTCATAGCCTATGCGCTTTGCGACATCGCTGGGCTTATAATACTTGCTGAGCTTATCGTAAAAATCGCTGATGGCACTCGCAAAGCTCACGAGCTCGTCGCCGCTGAGCTCATCGAGCCTGAGCTTTTCCTCGCACTCCTCGGGAACGACTCCCGCGACAGAGCCGATACGCTCAACACCCTCGGGCAGGCCGACATACTCAAACAGCTGGTTGAGAAGCTGGATATTATTTTCGACGAGCTTATCGAAGCTGTAGTCGCCGTGCTCTGAGATAAACTTGTTTATGATATCGACGCGTCCCTCGGAGATGCCGAATTTCTCAGCCGTTGCGGCGGCGGAATCGCTGTGGCTTATTATCTGGCCGAGTATCGAGAAGCCGTAATCAACGGCCTTGTCTATCTGCTCGACAGTGTCGACCGTGCTCTTCAATATCTGCTGCGCTATATCGTCATTAGAGGCGGCAACGCTTATCAGGATCGAATTCTTAAGGTTTGTTATATATTCCTTCTCCTGAAGAGAGGTCACGATCTCCGTAACGGCGGTCTTATAATCCTTACCAGTGAGCTCCAGCCCCTCAAGCACCATCTGTGACTCCTCATTGAGACCCTCGACATTTACGGCAACGTCGCGATCGTTTACCTCGACGCGGATGCTGGGGTTAACATCGATCATGATAACGCTGTTGTGCGCCATTTGGACATTCTGCACACCAGAGGAGAGTGTCATCTCGTCCTCATCCACATGCGCACCGTTTGCCGCCATTACGCCTGTTCCGAGGACGACTATGGCAAGGCTCGCGGCGATCGACGCAATAACATTGCGCGAACCTGCGCGCCTGCGCGCCGTTTTCACGCTTTCGGTCATTATCTCTTCAATATATTCATCTTTTACAGAGCCCAAAGCTCTGAGCAATTGGTCGCTTTTCAAAGAGATATACCTTCTTTCATAAAATGTTTTTTCAGTCTGCCGCGCAGTCTGAAAAGCATTGTAGTTGTTTTTGAAACCGATATGCCGTACCGCCCGGCGACATCGGCTATGGACTCCATCATCCAGTATCGCCGCATGAAGACCCCGCGCTCTGTGGCGCTGAGCGTTTCGAGGAAGCTGTTTATCGCATTTGTTATCTCCTCGGAATCCTGCCGCCGCTCCAGCTCATCGACGCCGGAGACGCATTCGGCAAGCTCGTCAAGCAGCACCGGCACCTCGCCGTTTCCGCGCTTTGAGCTGTTTTTCTGCCGCAGCTTGTCGAGCGCGATATTGCGTGTTATCTTGCCTATATAGGCCGAAAGAGAATCCGGCTCGTTCGGCGGGATGCTGCCCCACGCTCTCATATAGGCATCGTTAACGCACTCCTCACTGTCCTCGGCATTTCCGAGAATGTTGAATGCCACACGGTGACAATAGCGGCCGTATTTTATATCTATTTGTAACAGGGCTTCCTCTGAACGCGCCAGAAAAAGCTCAACAATACGCCGATCGTCCACAACTTACTCCTAACTTCTAATAATACAGACGGATATTTAAATCAAGTATCACATTTTTTTGCGAAAAACACAAGAATTATTTTTCCATTGCAGGCATTTTGCAATAATTGAAACCATTTGTTGTTGTAGACAGCATGTTAATATGTTATATTAGGTGGTAAATCTGCACTTTTAACGAAAGAGGGTAACAATCTTGAAAACAAGAGTTATTTCGGCTACGGTGCTTATAATACTTGTCGTTGCCTGTTTTGCGCTGGGGCCTATAACAAGGGCACTGTTTCTTTTGGCGGCTATGATAATGGCCGTGTGGGAGACCTGCCGCGCTATCGGATACAAAAACGTTGTCTGCTCTCCCTGGATACTGTACGCTTACTGCGTCGCAACGGTCGCGGAGCTCTGGTTCAAGGCCGATGCTCTTGCCTTTGAGGTCACGTTCTTCCTCACCGTATTTGCCGCCATGACGGCCGGCATCGTTTCAAAGAAGATGCGCGGCGCGGGCGCTTTGGCAACGCTGGGCGTTCTGGCTTACCCCGTCGTTCCGTTTATCATCGTGTGTAAGCTCGCACTTATGGACAGCAACGTTTGGATTCCGGTATTTGCTATCGCCTGCATATCCACCTGGGTGTGTGACAGCTTCGCGCTGTTCGGCGGCAAAAGATTCGGAAAGCATAAGCTCGCACCCGAGGTCAGCCCCAACAAGACCGTCGAGGGAGCCATCTGCGGCGCTGTAAGTGCCGTCGTTGCAGGAATTATACTTTTCTTCGTGCTTAAGCAGTGGTATCCTGTCAATTGCCTTGCCTGCGCGCTGACTGCTCTTATCTGCTCGAGCTTCGGCCAGGTAGGCGACCTTGCAGCCTCGCTTATTAAGCGCATGGCAGGTCTCAAGGACTACAGCAATCTCATCCCCGGCCACGGCGGTGTTATGGATAGAGTCGACAGTCTGCTCTTCTCCATTCCCTCGGCCTACTTCTGCCTTCTTATAGCGGGGATCATCTGAACTTAGCGGAGTAATTTTTAATGAAAAACTTTTCTCAGCTCAAAAAGCTCATGCTCATAATAAATCCCGTTTCGGGGCGGCGCACCTCCCTGCGCTTTCTGCCGGATATAATCGGGATATTCTCGGCTAACGACTATGCCGTGACGGTTTTTCCGACCACGAAAAGCGGCGACGCGGCGGACTTTGCGATGTGCTACGGCAATGAATTCGACCTCATCGTCTGCATCGGAGGCGACGGTACGCTCAACGAGGTCATAAGCGGCATCATACGCGGCGACTGCCGCACGCCGCTCGGCTACATTCCCTCCGGCAGCACAAACGATTTTGCCGCCTGCCACGGCATATCCTCGGATATGCTCGAGGCCGCGCAGAACATAGTTAACGGCAAGCCGAAAAGCATAGACATCGGAAAATTCGGAAAGCAATATTTTTCCTATGTTGCGGCCTTCGGAGCATTCTCATGGCTGTCGTACACCACGCCGCAGAATCTGAAGAACATGCTCGGCCACTCGGCGTATCTGCTTGACGCGGTCAAGGATCTTCCGAAGATAAAGGCGCATCATTTAAAGCTCGACCTTGGTGAATTCACCTGCGAGGGCGACTATATATTCGGCGCGGTGTGCAACTCGACCTCGGTCGCAGGAACGATAACTCTCCCGAAGACCGTTGTGGACACCGGCGACGGAAAGTTTGAGATCCTGCTCATTCACGAGCCGCGGACAATAATTGATTTTCAGAACATCCTGCTCGGTGTTTTCACGCAGGACTACTCCTCCCCTTTCCTTGATTTCTTCCAGGCGGAATCGCTGAAGATATCCGCACCCGAGGATCTTGACTGGTCGCTCGACGGCGAGCGCGGCAAGGGCGCGGAGCGGCACGAAATCGAAAATCTTGCCGGAAGACTTACTTTGATATGCTGAAAAATTACCGCCGAGAGCGGTAATTTTTCATGAGGGCCTATGAAAAAGTTCTTTAACACAATAAACAATTTCATGACCGAGATAAGCGAGGACAACATCAACGCCCACGCCGCGGCGAGCGCGTTTTATATGTTTTTGTCCCTCGTTCCGTTTGTTGCGCTTCTGACGGCGATAATCCCCTACACCGGCCTTTCGCAGGAGACGCTGTTTGACGCGATAGAGCGCTACATACCGGCGGCATTGCAGGCGATAATCGAATCGGTCGTCGACGACATATACTTTGCCTCCGGTGCTGTTCTGCCGCTTTCGATACTGCTAACGATATGGCTTTCAAGCCGCGCATTTTCCGCGCTCATCCGTGGAATTGAGGATATCTTTCACTCGCCGAAGTACTCGACCTTCCTGCGCCGCAGCCTGATCGCGTGCTTTTACACGATCGGCATGATCGCCGTTGCGATAGTCGTGCTTGCGCTGATGGTGTTCAGCAAGGAGATATATGATCTTATAAACACTCACCTTCCGGCAATATCCCCGGCGTTGGCCCTGCTGCTGAAGCTGCGATTCGTCGTCGCGTTTCTGATACTTGCAATTGTCTTCCTCGCGATATACAAGGGCGTTCCCGGAGTTAAGATGAAGCTTGCGCACCTTCTGCCCGGCGCTGCCGGAGCCTCGGCAGCATGGCTGTTGTTCACATGGCTGTTTTCGCTTTTTATCCGCTACGCTAACTATTCAACCTACGGCAGCCTTGCGACGATCGTCATATCTCTTCTGTGGATGTACTGGTGCATGTATATCATTCTGCTGGGTGCTTCTGTAAACCAGTTCATTCGAGAGGCGCATGATGGCTGATTTTGCAGCACTATGCACAAATTTTAAATGTTAATTTTATATACATTTACTTTATATATATGTTGTGCTATAATCGGCTTTCGAAATTATACATTATACAGGTGATAGAATGAGTCAGGACAATTCGCTTGCCATGTTTGAGAATGAAACTATCGGCAAGCTTATGCTTAAGTTTTCGCTGCCGGCCATCGCGTCGATGGTCGTAAACTCCATATACAATATCGTCGACCAGATATTTATCGGCCAGGGCGTCGGTATGTACGGCAATGCGGCAACAAACCTTACCTTCCCCCTCGTCACGATAGCGATGGCTATCGGAACGCTTATCGCCGACGGCTGTGTCGCGTATTTCAGCTTAAAGCTCGGTCAGAAGAACTACGACGAGGCCGCACGCACCATGGGCAACGGCATAACGATCTCGCTTTTGGCGGGTCTATTTATAACGCTTTCCATGGAGCTGCTGCTCACTCCGGTACTGAATCTGTGCGGCGGCGCGAAGGTCGCGGAGGAAACATTCAGATACGCGACCGAATACGCGAGGATAACGCTTATCGGTATCCCGTTCGTGTGCATAAGCATGACGGTAAACAGCATTATCCGGGCACAGGGTAATCCGCGCTATGCCATGATATCCAACATCTCCGGCTGTCTTCTGAACGTCGTGCTCGACGCCTGGTTCGTTCTCGGCCTCGGCTGGGGCGTTGCGGGCGCCGCGTGGGCGACGATAATCGGACAGATACTTAACTTCGTGCTTGCCGTTGCATATATTCCCCGCCTCAAGGGCATCGAGTTCAAGCGCGAGTATGCGATGCTGAACGGAAAGACCCTGTTTTCCTTCCTGCCGCTGGGCATATCGAGCTTCTTTACGCAGTTCGGCTCGACCATCGTCGTTATCTGCATGAATAACCTCACCGTCAAGTACGGCCTGCAGAGCGTTTACGGCCCGGATATCCCGCTTGCGGCCTTCGGCATCGTCATGAAGGTAAACTCCATCATTGTCAGCGTCATGGTGGGTCTCGGCATCGGCAGCCAGCCCATCGTCGGCTATAATTACGGCGCGAAAAACTTCCACCGCGTAAAGGCGACGTATCTGCGGACGATCATCGTCGGTCTCACGGTCGGCATCATCGGTTGGGGCTGCTTCCAGCTGTTTACGCAGGAGATCATCAACATCTTCGGCCAGGAGAACGAGCTTTATAACGACTTTGCGCTTAAGTGCTTCCACATCTTCCTCGGCGTTATCTTCCTTGTCGGCTTCCTCATCCCCTCGGGCTTCTTCTTCCAGTCGATCGGTAAGCCCACGAAGGCTATGATCTGCACGCTGACAAGGCAGCTTATATACTTCCTGCCCTGTGCATACATCCTTTCCGGCATCATGGGCATCGACGGTCTGCTGTACGCAGGTCCCGTCGGCGACTGCCTGGCCGCAATAACCGTAGCCATTCTCATTATCGGCGAGATGCGCATCATAAACCGCAATATCAAAGAGCAAAACGCGTAATATTAAAGCTAAAGGCTTCCCGAACGGGAAGCCTTTCAGCGTGGCAAAAAAGTCTGCGACTTTTTTGCCACGCTTCAAAAACGCCACATTTTTTGTGAAAATAAATTTTCACAAAAAATCTCGCTGCGCTCGTCAAAAAGTCTGATGGATCAGACTTTTTTGATGGCTATTAATCTAATCACGAGCGGGGCCTTTGCCCCCTCGCGCTCCTCCGCTGCGCGGTCGTTTTTACTCGGCAGCATATGTTTTTCGACAGACTGAAGGGCTTCCCGAACGGGAAGCCTTTTTTGCGCACGCATGTTGACATATTTTGCTTGCTGATATATTATATCCGCATGAATATATTATTTGCTGTAATTTCAATAGCGGCTTTTCTCGCGGCAGCGGTCTTTGCCGTGCTTGCGATAAGAAGCAGGAGCAAGGCTTGCATCGGGCGTGCTGTTATATGCTGCTGCATACTCGCCGCGTCTGTCGTGGGATTTACTCTCTCCGCACCGGGCGGCGATACCGCGAAGCCGGCCTCCGTACACGTTACCGTGAGCCCCGTGAAGGGCACTCCGGCTCCTGTGCAGACCGATGCTCCGTCCGCCGAGCCATCGGCTCCCGCGCAGGCTCAGGGCACGTATACGGCAAGCAGCAGGTCGGATAAGTTCCACCTTCCCTTCTGCCCGTCGGCGGCGAGGATATCGGACAATAACCGCCTGTGGTTTTCGTCGCGCGACGAGGCCGTCGCCGCCGGGTACTCGCCATGCGGGCGCTGCAAGCCGTGATCTGAGGTTTTTTAAAAAATCAAAAATAGGTATTGACAAATTGCGATTTTACGGTATAATAGCTCTTGCGCTTAGCGGATTTGTGTAATGGTAGCACACCGGACTCTGACTCCGTTTGTGAGGGTTCGAATCCTTCATCCGCTGCCAAAGGCTCACCATTTGGTGAGCCTTTTTGTTTTATCAAATAGCATAACGCAGAAAAGCGGCTCACCGTTTTTGTGAGCCGCTTTGATTTAAGTCTGTGTTCTTATCGTACGATGAAGTTGACGGAGGTGTCGCCCTGCTCGTCAACGCCGAACTCGTAGTCCTTGCTGGGCAGGATCGCGTTTACGACGATACCGACTATGGATGCAACCGCGAGGCCGGAGAGGGATACGATGCCGATCTGGATGCTGCCGACGGAGTAGTTGATGCCGATGGCGAGAACGAGGATGAGCGCTGCGACGATGACGTTGCGGCTGTTGGTGAAGTCGACCTTGTTCTCAACGACGTTGCGGACACCGACTGCGGAGATCATACCATAGAGGATCAGGGAGATGCCGCCGATGGTCGCGGTGGGCATTGCGGTGATGAGTGCCGCGAACTTCGGGCAGAAGGAGAAGATTATCGCAAGGCATGCAGCGATGCGGATGACGCGGGGATCGTAGACCTTGCTGAGCGCGAGGACTCCGGTGTTCTCACCGTAGGTGGTATTTGCGGGTGCGCCGAAGAGGGATGCGAGAGTGGTTGCAAGGCCATCGCCCAGGAGGGTGCGGTTGAGGCCGGGGTCAACAACGTAGTTCTTGCCGACGGTGGAGGATATAGCACAGATGTCGCCGATGTGCTCGACCATGGTCGCCAGAGACAGAGGAACGATGGTGAACAGTGCGCTCAGGAGCATGCCGGTGTCAACATCCATATTGAACAGATGGAACACGCTGTTTTCCCATACGATGGGCAGGCCAATCCACTTGGCCGCCGCGACCTTTTCCACAACAGCCGCGCGGGAGGCTGGATCGACGAGCATGGAGATGAGGTAGGAGCCTATAACACCGAGGAGGATGGGGATGATCCTTGTCATGCCCTTGCCCCAGATGTTGAAGCAGATAACTATAATGATCGCAGCTACCGCTACGAGCCAGTTTGCATTGCAGTTATTGATAGCCGATGAGGACAGGATCAGGCCGATGCAGATGATGATGGGGCCTGTTACTATCGGGGGGAAGAACTTCATGACCTTCTTTACGCCGTAGGCCTTGAAGAGCACCGACAGGATAACGTACATAAGTCCCGTGCAGGCAACGCCGAAGCATGCATAGACGAGCAGGTCGCTGTTTACAGGAACGCCGCTGGAGGAATCAAAGCCGGTGATGGCGTTGTAGCCGCCGATGAAGGCGAAGGAAGAGCCGAGGAATGCGGGAACCTTGCGCTTTGTGAGCAGGTGGAACAGCAGAGTGCCGAGGCCTGCGAACAGCAAGGTCGTTGCGATGTCGATGCCGGTCAGGATGGGAACGAGAACGGTCGCTCCGAACATTGCGAACATGTGCTGAAGTCCGAGGATCAGCATTTTGGATTTGCCAAGGGTGCGTGCGTCGTACACGGGTCCATTAATCACGGTTTTTTCTTTCATTAGTGATTGTACCTCTCTTTGTGTAGTTTTTATATTAAGGGTATTTGCTGACTTATTTATCCGTCTCCATAAGGTATACGCCCGTTTCGCCGTCAAACTCCGGCAGACGCACCTCAATGAGTTCGGCGCGCGATGTGGGGACGTTTTTGCCGACATAGTCGGCTCTTATGGGGAGCTCGCGGTGGCCGCGGTCCACCAGCACCGCAAACTGGATGCTGCGCGGGCGCCCCGCAGTGAACACGGCCTCGATCGCGGCTCGCGCCGTGCGGCCTGTGTAGAGCACATCGTCAACGAGGACGACGTTTTTATCGTTCACATCCGCGCCGATATCGGCCTTTGTTATGACCGGCTGTTCGCTCTCATGCGTAAGATCGTCGCGGTAAAAGCGGATATCCACACTACCGCAGGGAACCTCGGCATTTTCGATCTTCTTAATGTTATCGCGGATGCGCTCGGATATGGGCACTCCCCTTCTGCGGATACCGACGAGAACCACGTCGTCGACGCCCTTGTTCTTTTCGGTTATCTCGTGGGATATTCTCATAAGTGCGCGGCTCATTGCCGCCTCATCCATAAGTCTTGCCTTGAGCTTCACATTATCACCCCGAATAAAAGAAAATCGCCCTGCCGAAAACCGACAAGACGCACAAGAACATGACTCTCCCTTCGGAGAGATGCACAATATCTGCGATTTTGCCGGCTTCTCTGAACCGTCTTAAAAATCTTTTCTATGCGATTATACTTGCTCATTCACAATTTTGCAACACCTTTTTTGCTTTTCGGCCAATATTACAAAACCCGAGGCATTTTGCCCCGGGTTTTAAGCTTATTTAGCTACATTGTACACATCTTCCCTGAGATGCAGGAAGGTCGGCAGCTGCTCGCGGACGGAGTCGACCTCGTTTAAGTCGACATCGCAATATAGTATCTGCTCCTTTTCGTCGCAGGAGGCGGTGACCATGCCGAAGGGGTCGGCAACGGTCGAGTGCCCCCAGCACTCATAATCAAAGCCTTCATATCGCGCAGCCGACGCGCCGACAAAAAACAGCTCGTTATCCATGGCGCGGGCACGAACGCTCAGCTCCCAATGCCTCGGACCTGTGGTCATGTTAAATTGAGCCGGGCACAGTATGACCTCCGCTCCCCTCTTTGCCATCGCTCTTGTCAGCTCGGGGAAGCGAATGTCGAAGCATATCTCAACGCCCATTTTGCCGAAGCGCGTATCGAACACCGTGATATCCTCGCCGGGCGCGAAGCTGTGCGATTCCTTAAATCTCACTCCACCCTTTATATCGACATCGAACAGATGGATCTTGCGGTGACGCGCGATCTCCTGCCCCGTCTCATCGAAAACATAGCAGGTGTTATAGAGCTTATCGCCGCATTTTTCGGGTACAGAGCCGCCGACGAGTATGATGCCGTTTTCTTTTGCCCAGCGCGACATGGCATCTCTTGTTTCGCCGTTGTCGTTATCGGCGATGGCATGGAAGTATTTTTTCGAATACGGGCAGTTCCACATTTCGGGCAGCACGACGAGCTCGGCGCCGTTTGCCGCGGCCTCGGCTATCATGCGCTCGGCCTTATCCATGGTCTGAGCCTTATCAGTTTCCGTGCGTATCTGAACAACGGCGAGCTTGAATTTTGGCTTCAACTTAAACACCTCACAGGCAATTTTCAAGATAGCTTACTATGTCAAACTCCTCGGTGGGCGCGTCCTTGCGCAGATAAAGAGGATGGTGCGGATGCCCCTTGACTGAGCGCTTTCCCGCGCTGTACCACTTTGCGCCGTATTCGCGTCCGAGGCGCACCATATCGAGAACGCAGTCCTTGAGATACGGGCGCTTTTCGATTATCGTGCCCCAGGCCGCCCATATTGCGGGCGATACGCCCTCGCCCACGTTCTTTAATATGTACTCAAAAGCCCGCATATTCTCGCGGTGCAGCTTTTCGTTTAAAACCGTATCCATATCGTCGGGATCTGTGGCTCGCTGGGCGTAGACGTTGAACATTATCCAGCTGTCGTAGCCGTTACCGGCTGCGATGCGCGATACGCTCTTGAGCGTATTGTCAAGATCGTCGGGCGCTGCAGTGGATGGATTTATACCTATGCAGATAAGCGGGTCTTTTCCTCGCGTTCCGAGGATATATCGGTAATCTGTATAATAATCGGGAACGTAGAGCCACTTATCCGCGTCATAGTCTCCCCTGCCGCCGGAGGCCGCGAGAGCCTCGTCAAAGCCGACGATATCAAGAAGGCTGCTTTCGCAGGTCGGGATATGCATTACTTAACAGCCTCGAGCAGTGCGTCGACTCTGTCGGTATCCTCCCAGCGGACGCCGAGGTCGGTGCGGCCCATGTGACCGTAGGCGGCGAGCTTTCTGTAAATGGGCTTGGTGAGCTCAAGGTCGCGGATTATGGCGGTCGGGCGCAGGTCGAAGACCTTGTTTACCGCCTGGGCGAGCTTTTCGTCGGACACCTTGCCGGTTCCGTAGGTATCGACCATGACGGAAACGGGGCGGGCAATGCCGATAGCGTAAGCCAGCTGAACGAGGCACTTATCGGCAAGTCCTGCCGCGACGATGTTCTTAGCGACGTAGCGGGACGCGTAAGCCGCGCTGCGGTCGACCTTGGTGGGGTCCTTGCCGGAGAACGCGCCGCCGCCGTGGGGTGCGCTGCCGCCGTAGGTATCAACGATGATCTTTCTGCCGGTCAGGCCGGAGTCACCCTGCGGTCCGCCAATGACGAAGCGGCCGGTCGGGTTTACATAATATTTTGTGTTCTCGTCGATGAGCTCCGCGGGAACGCTGGGCTTAATGACGAGCTCGACCATGTCGCTGCGGATCTTATCGAGGCTCACGTCGGGCGAATGCTGGGTCGAGAGAACGACAGTATCGACGCGCGTGGGCTTTCCGGCATCGTCGTATTCAACGGTGACCTGAGTTTTGCCGTCGGGGCGCAGATAGTCGACAAGGCCGGACTTTCTGACCTCGGCAAGGCGCTTTGCCATCTTGTGCGAAAGGCTTATTGCCAGGGGCATGAGCTCCTCGGTCTCGCGGCAGGCGTAACCGAACATCATGCCCTGATCTCCCGCGCCGTTATCGAGTTCGGCATCGCCGCTCTCCTTTGCCTCAAGGGACTTATCAACGCCGAGGGCTATATCCGCCGACTGCTCGTCGATATTGGTAATGATACCGCAGGTGTCGCAGTCAAAGCCATACTTTGCTCTGTCGTAGCCGATATCGCGTATAACGTCGCGTGCGATCTTGGCAATGTCGATGTAGCACTCGGTGCTGATCTCGCCCATGATGTGGACAAGGCCTGTGGATACGGTCGTTTCGCAGGCGACGCGGCCGTTGGGGTCTTTTTCGAGTATCGCGTCAAGTATCGCGTCAGAGATCTGGTCGCAGATCTTATCGGGATGTCCCTCGGTCACCGATTCAGATGTAAACAGTCTTTTGCTCATTTCATTTCCTCCGAAAAAATAGTATTTCCGAACACTCAGGCAATTAAAAAAACTCCGTCGACCGACGGAGCAGCAAGTTTGGTCATAAGCCTCATCTTTCGATAATCACCGCCGGATTTGGCACCTTGCCTTCGCAGGTTGCCGGGCTTCACAGGGCCGTTCCCTCCACCACTCTTGATAAGGTGTTCAGTTTTCGTATGAATTATAGCAGATAGACAGGCTTTGTCAAGTATAAATTGAAAATTATATTATTATGTTGTATACTGTCAGACAATAAGTAATTTCGGAGGTCTACGCCATGATAATCGTACTAAAGCACGACGCATCCCCCGAGCAGGCAGAGGAGCTTAGATGCTGGATACGCTGCCACGATCTTGAGGTACAGACAGCGCGCGGCGAAAATCAGACGGTGCTCGTCGTTATCGGCGATGCGGACAGGCTCGACGAGGCGTACATCGAGGATATGGAGATCGTCGAATATGTCAGGGCGATCACTCAGCCGTACAAGCTTGCAGGGCGCACTTCGCCGGACGACAGCTGCGTTATAGACATCGGCGGCGTGAAGATCGGCGGTGGCACGTTCACGATGATCGCCGGCCCCTGCTCGGTAGAGAGCACCGAGCAGATAATCTCCATCGCGCACGAGGTCAAATCGGCCGGAGCGCAGCTTCTTCGCGGCGGCGCGTTCAAGCCGCGCACATCGCCGTACAGCTTTCAGGGCATGCGTGCCGACGGGCTGCCCCCGCTTATCAAGGCCGGGCGCGAGTGCGGCATGCCGATAGTCAGCGAGGTTACCGATAAGGAGCAGCTGCCGTTGTTCGATGAGGTTGACATAATTCAGGTAGGTGCGCGCAATATGCAGAATTTCGAGCTCTTAAAGGCGCTCGGCAAGCTCAATAAGCCCATACTTTTAAAGCGCGGCTGGGCGAACACTGTCAAGGAGCTGCTGACCTCGGCAGAATATATAATGAGCGGCGGAAATGAGCGCGTTATCCTCTGCGAGCGCGGCATCCGCACCTTTGAGACGGCAACGCGCAATACGCTCGATCTGTCGGCAGTCGCGGTCATAAAGGATCTGAGCCGCCTGCCAGTCATCGTCGACCCGAGCCACGCGACGGGGCACGCAAAATACGTTGAGCCCATGGCGCTGGCCGCCGCGGCCGCGGGCGCGGACGGTCTCATGATAGAGGTGCATGACGATCCGGCGCAGTCAAAATGCGACGCGGCGCAGGCCATAACTCCGGCGCAGTTTGCATCCATCGCAGAAAAGGCGATCGCCATTCGCAAGGCAATATCTTAAATATAATTCAAAATAATAAACTTCTTGACATAGACGGTGGGTCATGCTATTATATTTCAGCGGCTATGTGCAGAAGTACCCAAGAGGCCGAAGGGGCTCCCCTGCTAAGGGAGTAGGGCTATGTGCAGAAGTACCCAAGAGGCCGAAGGGGCTCCCCTGCTAAGGGAGTAGGCGTGTAAAAAGCGCGCGAGGGTTCAAATCCCTCCTTCTGCGCCATAAAAAAGAGCACACTTATGTGTGCTCTTTTCAATAACCGAATATTCGGAGAGTTATCGAAGTGGTCATAACGAGGCGGTCTCTCACGCCCACGTGGGTTCGAATCCCACACTCTCCGCCAAAAAGAGTTCTCACCTCCGGGTGGGAACTTTTTTGCGATACACAGGATTCGAACCCGAGGAGACCTGCGCCGCTGCGCTGTCCATATCGTCCGTGTAAGCGTCGCCTATGATGTCCTTTAACCATTGCAATTTCATGTTTACGTCCTTTCTGCGCTGTTCCTTTTTATCGAGCCAGTCCTCGTATTCAGCGCCGTCCTGCTTGTTATCCGCCGGGCACGCGGTAAAATGGGTATGAAAAAAGCAGCCCGCGAATTAACGCTTGACTGCTTCGATCATTAAATTGTTGGTTTTTGGCATGAAAAAAGCACCGTTTTTTAACGATGCTTCATTGTTGTTTAGTTTTCAGCGTCCTTTTTCTCATAACCGATGCCGTTGTTAGATTTTTCAAGCGGTTTAACGCTTTTTGCAAGCCCTGTTTGCTTTGCTGCCCACTGCTTATAGGTCATATTGCCGGGTACGGTATAGGTCTCTCCAGTCTCGGGGTCTCGCGCCCATCGTTCGGCGATATCGTCCATATCGTCAAAATACGGCGCTGTTGTACCTCTGCACCACGGGTGAAACGGCGGAGCAGTCACGCCTATAGCATATTCAGACATGGGGTATACCTTGCCGTCGAGCTGTGCGCACAGGCTGCATGTTTTGCCGTCGAGCGTTTCGACGATGACGTACTTTTCAACGTCAAGGTCTTTGAAGCAGTCTTTTTATATATAAAAGTCTATAAGTAATTTGTGAACTTCCGCATCTTTATCGACACTTTATTCGGACATAATCTTCTATCAATTTTGACTTGACGTGCAAGAATAGGTGCAGATTGGAGGGCTGCCCTATGCGTATCCTGATTGTAGAAGATGAAGTGACCATTGCCCGCGCACTGAAGCTTATTGAGTCATAACTCTCTCCTTAAACATAAAAATCGCTCCCGAGACCATATGGTCTCGGGAGCTGTTCTTTCATATTCACGCGCCGAAATATACGAACATTATAACGAGATAGACGATGTACAGGCCGCCGATGAGCCATCCGATCCACTTCTTGAACTTGCCGCACACGAGCGCGGGGATCATGGCCGCGGCGGAAACGACGAGACAGGCCGGAACATCCAGCAGCATGCCCTGATTCTCGACGGCGAGGGGCTTGCCCATCAGCAGCGAGCACAGCGGCATGATTAGAGTCAGATCCATGATGTTCGCGCCGATGATGTTGCCGACGGACAGCGAGGACTGCTTTTTGCGTATCGCGGTTATCGTCGTTACGAGCTCGGGCAGAGACGTGCCGATGGCGATCATGGTCGCGGCGATCACCGAGTCGGGCACGCCGATCATGACAGCCAGCGCCGAGCCGTTATCTATAAGAAGCTGTGCGCCGAGGACGATGGCTGCGGCGCCGAGGATGAACTTGCCGATGTTCAGCGCGATATTTTTGCCGTTCGTGTCGGGGCGCTCATCGGGCTGCTCTGTGCCCTGCTCGCGTTTGGCGGCGATGATGCTCTCGGCCGTGAAGCCGACGAAGACGAGCATTATAATAACGCTCTCGACGATGGACAGCGAGCTGTCGCGCGTAAAGGCGTACAGCAGCGCGACTGAGGCGAGCAGAAGCCCGGCCTTTACGCCGAACTGCCGCCGCGGCATATTGCAGCTCATGCACACGAGCGACAGACACATTATAAGTCCCGTGTTGGCCGTGACCGAGCCCACGGCGTTGCCGACGGCGATATCGGCGCTGCCCTCGAAGGCCGAGAAAACGGACACGAGCATTTCCGGCATCGTCGTCGCGAAGCTCACGACCGTTGCGCCGATTATAAACTTCGGTATGCCGGAGGCCTCGGCGATCCAGCTTGCAGCGTCGACGAAAAGGTCGCCGCCCTTTATTATGCAGACAAGGCCGACCGCGAACAGGACGAGGACGAGCATAAGCGTGCTGCCGGTGAAATCTATACCCATTATGATACTTCCTTTATCTTCATAGTTAACATATCAAAATAATTTAGCATAAGCCCGCGGGCTTGTCAACGATTTTTCCGTCTCCGAACGCGCCGTACAGCTCTGAACCCCGCGTTTGGGACTGTACACGGGGTCTATGCCTGTTAAAAATTTGTGTTATATTATATACCCGCCGAAGCGGTATTTCAAGGCAAATTTCGCATTTTCGGGGCAAAAGCGCAACTTTTTCAGCAGTTTCAATGCTTCTACAGGTCAGTACATTTTGTCATAATAAAGTATTGAAAAATGACAAAATTTTAATTGATTTTTTGTAAACGATTTGTTATTATGTCGTCGGTTAGCTGAACATTATAATTTGTTTATATACAATTCGGCTATAAAAATTTATTAAATCTTTATATGGAGGCATAGCATGAAGAAATACAATCTGAAGCGTTTTCTCGCTTCGCTGCTTGCTGTTCTGATGCTTGCATCGGTCACGGGTGTGTCCCCGGCCGTGTTTGCGGAGGATGTGGGCAGCACCCCCCCATCTCAGGAAGAAACTGTTAGTCCTGTGCTTAAGGAGAAGTCCGGCGAGGTTCTCATCAAGTCGAGCATGTCCGATACTGAGGTTTCAGAGCTTCTCAGCAAGGCTCTCATCAGTAATTACGACCAGCTCGACGATACTGCCAAGGCAAATTTGCAGTGGGAGTATAAATACTACGGATACACCAAACATGGAGTATCGTCTGCAAAACAGTATTGGGGCACCATCAACGGTGGTGCACCTCACAATTTTGCTGGGATTAATTATTCCCAAAAGCCGCTTAAATCACTTGATGCAGGCGAATACATAGTTCGCCTTGCCGGTACGACAACCGAGGCAACTCTCGTAAAGGTCGACAAGTACAGCACCAGGCTCGTTCTCAAGGAGAACGCATCCATCACCTATAACATGGATGCAGCAGCCGAAAAAGAGGCTATCGTAGCAAACGTTATCGACTACGAAAACTCCGTCCTCCCCGCCGGAACTACCGCTGCCGATTTCACCGTTGAGCGCAAGTCAGGATTGCTTTGGCCGGACATTCCCGATTCCAAGCTTGATGCCGGAGACGGTCAGGATATCCGCATCAAATACAACGGCAACGATACCTACAAGGCAAGCGACAAAGTGAAAGCTACCATCAACGTCGCGAAGGCCACTGTCAAGGTCAGCGTCACTCCCATCACCACGATCTATGCCGGTGAAGAAATAGACCGCAGCACCTTCTACACACTTAACCCGAACGATCCCGAGCTCGATGTTTACATTTTCTTTGTCGGCGTCAACAGCAACAAGGAAACCTGCGTGAACATTAAATTGAGCGAAGATCAGGAAAAGCTGATCAATTCTATCAGCGATGCGCAGATAAAATACTTAAAGTACAATGAATCTGACACTATCAGGGGCAAGCTCAACAACGGCATTACTTTTGGCGAGCTTAAAGATATCATCAACGGCATAGTCACAAATAAAGTAATAATGGGCGCTCTCGAGCTCTTGGACTATGATACCGAGGCTATCAAGAATATCGTTACCGCTCTCGATACTCTCACTTCCATATCCGATGACACTGTAATAGCTATCGGCACTCCTGCTCACGCAGGCGTGTATGTAGCAACCGCTGTCGCAGTCGGTAAGAACTACGAAACCGGCACAGGCACAGGCTCTCTCGTCGTTCTTAAGAACTGGAAGGGCATAAAGCTTGAGAAGAATACCGCGATCTTCGATGGCCGCGAGATCACCGTATCCGAAGCCGAGGCGATTGCAAACGGTGACAACACTCTCTGCATCCTCACCAAGGACGGCGAGCCCCTTAACAGCGCTTCCGCCGGCTCTATCCACTACTGGTTCACCGGCGTGGGTAAATTCTACGCAAAGAGCACCATGCCCACCGCTCCCGGTAAGTACATCGTGACCGCAACCGTCCGCGGCGGCGACTTCTTCGCAATGCCCAAGACCTTCGTATTCACGATCGTTCCTGACCCCGCTCCCGAGGTCACTCCCGAAACCTAATTAAACAACGCACTGCCGGTCGGGGTCTCCCCGACCGGCTTTTTTTAGTGGCGCATTAGTCTCCTACCGATACATTTATTGCGGTGTCCCGGTGTCGAAGCTGCGGTGGAAACCGGGCGACCCCTCAGTCAGCTACCGCTGACAGCTCCCCTTACGCAGGGGAGCCGGTGGGGTTGCTTTTTTATTGGCGCACGGACATTATATGAATACATTTTTTGCGCTCGCCCGGTTCGGGACTGCGGCGGAAACCGTGAACCTGCCGCTTCCCACCGCACTCATATAGCTATCAGCTATCCGCTCGCGCGGCTTTCCCGCAAAAACGAATATTGATGTAAAATGCGCACAAAATACCTCCGTAGAAAATTTTACGGAGGTTTTTGTCATGCGTAAATACATTGCGGCGGCGCTGTGCTGCCTTGCGCTGTGCGCGCTCGTCTTCCCCGCCCTGGCCGATAATTCCGCGCCGGTGGCCGAAAATTTCGAGTTCGAGACCTATCGCGGCGTGTCCTTCGGCGGTAAGCTCTGCGCCGTTGACCCCGACGGAGACGCAGTGAGCTTCGAGATAACCACCCAGCCCAAAAAGGGCACGATCGAGCTATCGGACGACGGCAGCTTCGTCTACTCCCCCGCCGTGGGCAAGCGCGGCCGCGACTATTTCGGCTATAGGGCTGTCGATGCCAACGGCGATCGCTCGCAGGAGGCGACGGTCATCATCAAGCTCAAAAAGAACAAGTCCGTCAGCTACGTCGACATGGACGGCAGCGCCAGCTATTGCAGCGCGGTGAGGCTCGCCGAGTGCGGCGCGTTTGTCGGCAAGCAGATAGGCGGCGAATACTACTTTGAGCCGCAGAAGACCCTCAGCCGCGGCGAGTTCGTCGCCATGTGCCTGTGTGTCACCGGCACAGACGTGCTGCGCGGCGTGGTCAGCACCGGCTTTGCTGACGACGGCAGCATCCCCGACTGGCAGCGCGCCTACGTCGCAAGCGCGGTGCGCGACGGCGTGGTGAAGGGCAAAAGCGGCGCGGTGTTCGACGCCGAGGCCGAGATCAGCCGCGCCGAGGCCGGAGTCATGCTCGACAGGCTGCTGAGCCTGACGAATGTCAGCTGCGAAAACAGCGGCTGGGCCGCTCAGTCGGCGGCAAACCTCGACGCATGCGGGATAATGGACAGCGAAAACGTCGACAGCGCCGCGCTCACCCACGCCGAGGCCGCCGATATGCTCGCCGCAGCCATGAACGTGCTCGAAAACAGATAGCTTGCAATCTTATGCGGACAATCGTATAATTGTTCGCATGAGGTGGTGAACGCATTGTCTATAAACTCATTTGAAAATTACCCGATGTCATGGAGACCGACGCTGACGCACTCGGGCAGCCCTATATACGCCGAGCTTGCGCAGCAGCTCGAGCGCGATATCCGGTCCGGTGCGCTGCTGCCGGGCACCAAGCTGCCCCCGCAGCGCGAGCTTGCCGACTTTTTGGATATAAACCTGAGCACCGTGTCGCGCGCGTTTAAAATCTGCGCGGACAGCGGCCTGCTCACGGGCAGCGTCGGCGACGGTACATATGTATCCTACAGCAGCCTGACAAGGCTCACCGACGCGCCGCGCGAGGAGCTCATCCGCCTCGACGCGATGACGCCGGAGACGCTCGAGCAGAGCGAGCTTGTCTCCGTTCTGCGCAGGATGCTCGCTGAGCCTGCTAACGCGCGGCTGTTTCAGTACGATCTCTCACATCCCGAATGGCAGAGCGAGGCCGCATGCAGGCTTCTGCGCCGCGCCGGGTGCAATGTGAGCGCGGACGGCATACTCACGGCGGGCGGCGGTCAGAACGCTATAGCGGCGATCTTCGCGGCTCTGCTGCGGCGCGGCGATAAGCTTGGTGTAGACCCACTCACCTACCCCGGAGTCAAGAGCGCGGCAAAGCTCTTCGGCATACAGCTCGTGCCCATCGAGCAGGAAAACGGCTGCATGAGCGAGGCCGGGATACGCTATGCCATCAAAAACGACGGCGTGCGCGCACTGTTTATAATGCCTGACTATCAGAACCCGACCGCGCATGTTATGTCAACCGAACAGCGGCAAATGATCGCGCGTGCCGCGATCGAAAGCGATCTGCTGATAATTGAGGACGGCATCTGCAAGCTGCTGTCGGACGAACTGAGCAGCGTTCACGATCTCGCGCCGGAGAATACGGTTTTCACGCTCAGCCTGTCAAAAACCATAAGTCCTGCGCTGAAAACGGCGTATATCGCCGCGCCCGAGCGCTTCAAAGCGCCGCTGGACGATGCGCTGTACAGCATAAATCTATCGCAGTCGGCGCTGCTTAGTGAGCTCGGTGCGAGGCTTATAGCCTCGGACAATCTTGAGCCGCTTTTGACTCGGCGTGCCGAGGGCATCGAAAAGCGCAACAAATTGGTTGACATAATGTTAAATGACTTCATCGTGCGCGGCGACCGACACGCGCTCAGCCGCTGGCTCGTGCTGCCCGGCGGCATTAGCGGTGCGCAATTCGAGCGCGAGGCGGCAAGGCGCGGCGTGTGCGTCTACGGAAGCGAGCACTTCACCGTCGGCAAAAGCATCCCCGAGGCGGGCGCGAGGCTTGCGGTGTGCACACCCGGAAGCATTGACGAGCTCGAAAAGGCGCTGAAGATCATACGGGAGATAATTTCATAATTGTTTTGCATACAATTTTGATATTGTATGTTTTGCGCAGCCGTATTATAATTTCGGTATAAAACAAAGGAGGTATTTTCATGAAGCAGTATGTTGTTGACGCGTTCACCGACAAGGTCTTTGCTGGAAATCCGGCGGCGGTGTGCGTTATGGATAAGTGGCTCGACGATGAGCTGATGATGAAGATAACCGTCGAGAACAACCTCTCCGAGACGGCGTTTTGCGTCAAGGAGGGTAAAAATTATCATCTGCGCTGGTTCACGCCCGGCGGTGAGATCGACCTGTGCGGTCACGCGACGCTCGCGACGGCATATGTTATCCTGCGCTTTGTCGAGCCGGGGCTTAACGAGGTGCACTTTTACACGCTCAGCGGCGAGCTGATAGTCACGAAAAACGGTGAGCTGCTCGAGATGGTCTTCCCCGCTTATGAGCTCAAGCCCGTCGAGGTCACCGAGCAGATTCGTGATGTCATCGGCGCAAAGCCCGTCGCCGCGTTTATGGGACGCGACCTGCTGTGCGTTCTGGACGATGAGGCCGCCGTCAGAGCCTGCACGCCTGACATGGCGAAGGTCATGCAACTCGACGGTCTGCTGCTGCACGTAACAGCAAGAGGAAAAGATTTCGACTGCGTATCGCGCTCCTTTGCGCCGAAGTGCAATGTTCCAGAGGATCCCGTGTGCGGCTCGGGTCACTGCCACATCATCCCCTACTGGGCAAATGCTCTGGGCAAAAACGAGCTCGTCGCGTATCAGGCGTCAAGGCGCGGCGGCGTGCTGTACACAAGGCTCGAGGGCGACCGCGTTATCCTCGCCGGTAAGGCCGCGCTGTTCAGCGAAGCGGAAATTCATATAGACTAAACAAAAACGGAAGGCTGAGCCTTCCGTTTTTAGCTTTCTTTATATTCCGCGATGTCATCCAAGCTGCAATTTAAAATTTTGCATAATTGATCGAGAGTGTAAGTATTTACATTCTCGTTTTTTCTCAGCCTGTCGAGCTGCCCCGTGCTTATTTTGTACTCCTTTATGAGTTTATATTGCGACACACCCTTTTCCTTCATCGTCGTCCATAAGCGGTCAAATACGATCATATTATTTCACCCTCAGTTTTTCGGCCAGCGCCTCGTCCGCGGAGACGGAGAGAGTACTGTAGTCTGTATATATGACCTTGCCTGGCAGCGAGCCGGAGGGCTTGCGGACATTGCGCACCATGGTGTAGTCTACCTGAGTTTTGCCGCCGTCGCGCGCCTGAGAGTAGTACACGGCAAGCTGCGCCGCCTCCTCTATCGTTTTCTCGGGCGGGGCAACTCCGTCGCAGGAGATTATGACGTGGCTGCCGTGGACGGTCTTCGTGTGCAGCCAGATGTCCGTGCGGCGGGCGGTCTTAGTGGTCAGCTCGTCGTTTTGCGCGTTGCTGCGGCCGACGAGTATTTCAAAGCCGTCGGAGGAAACAAAGCGCATGGGCCCCTGTTTTTTGCGCTTGCGCTCCTTTGCGCCGCGCTGCTTTTTGATATAGCCCGTGCCGATGAGCTCGGCCTTAATTTCGGCAAGATCGTCCTCTGTCTCGGCACGCTCGGTCTCATCCATGACGCTGTTTAAATACTCAAGCTGTCTCTCGCCCTCGGCAATGAGCGCTGTGAGGTGCTGCTCGGCGGTCTTGAGCTTGTTGTATTCCTTGAACATCGCCGCAGCGTTATTCTGCGGCGTTTTGAGCACATCGAGCTTTATCGTGCGCTGCGGGCAATCGGGCTCGTAATAGTCCTCGACGGTCACAGAGCTGTCACCCTTATGCACGCGGTAGAGGTTCGCTGTCAGAAGCTCGGCATTGCGGCGTATCTCGTCGCGCTCGGAGCATTTTTGCAGCTCCTGCCGCTGGAGGCCGAGCTTTCGCGCAATGCGGTCGCGCTCGGTTTTGACGTGGTGGCTGAGCTCCTTCGAGCGCCTGCGGCGGCGTTCAAGCGTATCGCGCTTTGAGTAGTACGCATCCAGAAGCTCGGAAAAGCTTTCAAACTCGCGCGTCTCGTACACTCCGGCGTACTGCCGCAGCTGCATGAAGGAAAACTCCCTGGGCTTGCCGTCCTCTGTAAACAGCACGGGTGTGAGCTCCCCTGCCCTGACGCTGTCGAGAAACGCGTCTATCGCCTCGGGCAGAAGAGCGGCATTATCCCCGCTGCGGCAGGCAAGCTCGCGGCATATAAGCGGCGAGAGGCCGGAAAAGCAGTCCATAATGCGCTTATCAGCGCTTTTTCCCGCGTCGGATGAGGTAAGCTCCTGCGCTATCTCCTCCCGCGAAAGGGCAAAAACAAGCGGCTTGCGCTGCTTGGGCGGAAGGCGGTATATCATGCCGGGCAGTAATCTGCGCTCGGCATCTCCGCCGTAATCCATGCGGCGCAGGCAGTCGATAATTCGGCCGTCCGAGCCGATGAGCACGAGGTTTGAGCTTCTGCCCATGAGCTCCACGGCAAGGCGCAGATCGACGTTGTCGCCAAGTTCGTTGCGAGATGTTATGTTAACCATAACAAGGCGCTCCCAGTCCGGCTGCTCGATGGCCTCGATCCTGCCGCCGGTGAGGTATTTGCGCAGCAGCATGCAGAACATCGGCGGCTCGGCGGGGTTTTCAAAGCTCATTTTGGTCTGCTGAAGTCTTCCGCTGCCCGCGCCCGCATCGATGAGAAGACGCAGACTCTCGCCGCCGCGAACGGAAAGCACGATCTTATCTCGCTCGGGCTGCTGCACCTTATCTATCCTCGCGCCGATAAGCTTCGGGCGAAGCTCGGCTATTATTCCCGATAAAAGTATTGCGTCAAGCGCCATGGTCACCCTCCACGCACACTGCGTACAGCTCGTTTATGCGCTGCGTTTTCCCTTGAAGATACAGCCACCCGAACAGTGCCTCAAGCCCCGTGGCCGCGTGGTACTGCCCGATATCGGCCTTGTGCGGCACGGAGTTGACCTTGGCGTTTCGCCCGCGCTTGTAGATATACCTTTCGTCGTCCGTGAGCAGCGGCTGAAGTCTCTCGGCCGCCTCGGCCTGAGCCGGAGCGTTGACGATGGCAACAGTCTTTTTGTGAAGCTCGGTGACCTTCTTATTGCCGTCTGCGCACAGCATTGTGCGCGTTAAAAGCTCATATACGCCGTCGCCTATATGCGCAAGTCCGAGCATGCTTATGCTGTTTATATCGCCCACGTCCATCTGCGGGCAAAAATAATCTTTCATAGTATCACCTGAAAAAGGAGCGGTAGTGTTATGTCAACCGCTCCTGAATTTATTATATGTCGATATCGTCTGTATCGCCGCCAAACTCGGTCTGGATCTGCAGTATCTCCGTGGGAGCTGTGCCCTGCGTTGTCTGCATTTCGAGCCACTGATCGCGCGTTATGAGTATCTGGCGCGGCTTTGAGCCCTCGAAGGGGCCGATGATGCCCAGCTCCTCCATCTGATCGACTATGCGCGCAGCGCGTGAGTAGCCGAGCTTCAGGCGGCGCTGGAGCATCGAGACCGAGGCCTGCTTGGTGTCAAATATAACATCGACTGCCTGCGGCAGCAGCTCGTCATATTCTGGCTTTCCGACAGGCTCGTCATCGTCACTGCGGCCCTTGCCGTTTGCACCCTTATCCTCGGCAGCCTTTTCGATCTGCGCCATGACATCCTCGCTGTACTGCGCGGTGGACTGGCGCTTGATGAACTGCACGATCTGATCACGCTCCTCGTCGCTGACAAAGGCGCCCTGAACGCGCAGGGGCTTGCCGCAGCCGATGGGGGCATAGAGCATATCGCCCATGCCGATGAGCTTCTCAGCGCCCGCATTGTCGAGAATGATGCGGCTTTCAAGCGCGGAGGAGACGGCAAACGCGATGCGGCTGGGGATATTGGCCTTCATAAGGCCGGTTATGACGTCGGCAGACGGTCTCTGCGTTGCGATAACAAGATGCATACCGGCTGCTCGTCCCATCTGCGCGACGCGGCAGATGCTCTCCTCAACGTCCTTGGACGCGACGAGCATGAGGTCTGCCAGCTCGTCGATGACAACGACGATGCTCGGCATTTTTGGCTGGCCGTTTTCGAGCAGATGCTCGTTATACGCCTCGAGACTTCTTACTCCGAGATCGGAGAAGAGTCTGTATCGCTTGAGCATTTCCGTGACAGCCCACTGGAGCGCGCCTGCGGCTTTCTTCGGGTCGGTGACGACGGGGATGTACAGATGCGGAATGCCGTTATACACGCCGAGCTCGACCATTTTGGGGTCGATCATGATGAGCTTGACCTCGTCGGGGTCAGCCTTATACAGAAGGCTTATGATAAGCGAGTTCATGCAAACGGACTTACCCGAGCCCGTAGTACCGGCAATGAGCAGATGCGGAAGCTTCGAGATATTGCCGACCACCGCCTGTCCGGCGATGTCCTTGCCGATGGCAAAGCTGAGCTTTGATTTGGACGAGGCAAAGCGCGGCGAGTCGATAATGTCGCGCAGGTAAACGGTGCTTATTATCTTATTGGGCACCTCGATGCCGACGGTGGATATCTTATCGGGTATCGGCGCTATACGGACACTGACAACGCCGAGGGCGAGCGCTATATCGCCCGCGAGGTTTGTCAGTCTGCTGAGCTTAACGCCCTGCTCGAGCTCAAGATCGTATCTTGTGACCGTGGGGCCGCGTGTGGTATCAACTATTCTCGCCGACACGCCGAAGCTTTTTATCGTGCTCTCAAGGCGCTCACGGTTCGTGCGCAGCTCGTCTTCCGAATTGCCGGAGACGGTGTGCCCCTTCTTGAGCAGGAATATCGGGGGCTTTTCGTACTCGCCCTCGGTTGTTGCCGACTCGATGGCTGTGCGTATGGCCTCTGTTTCCGCCGCGACCTCGGCGGCGGTAGCCTTCTTCGGAGGATCGGATACAGCGCCGGCTTTGACGCTGCCTTCCCCGCTGAGCTTCACGGCGGAAACGCCGGTCATGGCCTCGACCTCTTCGATGGTCATGGGTTCGACCTCGATATTATCGGGGGCAAGCGGCTTTTCTTTTTCGGCCTTTTTGCCGAACAGGCCGCCCTCCTTTTTGGGCGCGGTCTCATCCTTGACTGTGGGCTCCTCGGATGCGGCCGATTTTTTGGTAAACGCCGGCTCATCGTCGAGCGGGATATCTATCGCGCGGCGGCGGGCCTTCTTGATCTTCTCGGTCTTCTCCTCCCCAGGCTCCTCTGGCTCGGGAGCGGCCGCGGCCTTTGCGGGCTTTCTTTCGGCTTTCTCGGGCTTTTCGGGCTTTTCGGTGCGCAGGAAATCAAAGAGCTTCTTCGGCGTTACGCTGAATGCCGACAGGGCAAAGAATATAAAAGCCAGCAGGAGCAGTATGGCAGCGCCGTAAATGCTGAAGGCCTTTTCAAGCGCGAAGGCGATGAGCGTTCCGAGAACGCCCGCGCAGAGCATGGTCTTACCCCCGGCATAGAGCGTCGATAAAAGCTCGCCGACACCGCTGAGATTATCTACAACGACCTGCGACAGCAGAAGATTCACGAGTGAACCCGCCAGAAGCGGCAGCAGCAAAGCCGCCGTGAGCCGCCATGTGCAGGGCTCGTCCCTGTGAAAGCCGAGGATATACGCCGCCAGCAGGAACACCGGCGCACATATCCAGAAGCCGTAGCCGAACATCCCCTTCAAAAGTGAGCACAGCCAGCCGACGACAACTCCGTCATGCGCGAATATGCCGATGACTACGAGCACAGCGGCAAACAGGAAGCATACCGCGGCAATGATGCGCTGCGCACTTTTATTCTCCACAGGCTCGTTCTGCGGCTTTTTCGGCTGCGCGGAGCTCTGCTTTTTGCCGGAATTATTTGTTTTTTTCTTTGTAGCGGTTTGAGCCATTATCAAGCTTACCTGCCTTTATCAGAATATGAGAGAGAGGATTATCGTCAGCACACCGACGACCCAGCAGTAGTAGGAAAATCCGCCGAAGCGCGTCTTGCGGGCTATCATGCGCAGAAGTCCTATGGACAGAACGCCGGAGATCATGGCGGCGATCATGCCGAAGAGGTATGCCGGAATAAGCGAGGGGTCGATGTCGGTCTTGAACACGTCGATAAGCTCAAGAAGCGTTGCGCCGAGGACGGCGGGAATGCTCATCAGAAGCGAGAACTTGACGGCATAGCTGCGGTCGTGCCCCGTTGCGATGCCTGCGGTTATCGTAGTTCCCGAGCGGGAAAGACCCGGCAGCGTCGCAACGCACTGGCACAGTCCGATTATAAGCGCGTCGGTAAACAGCATGTTCTTCTCGGTCTTCGTGCCCTTTGCCATTTTGTCCGCAACGAGGAGCATGCAGCCCGTCAGAACAAGTGCTATGCCGACGTAGACTGTCGAATTTGAAAGCGCCTCAACGTATTTGTGCACGGGCAAAATAAGCACCAGCGGCAGCGTCGCGACGATTATCAGCATGAAAAGCCGCGCCTCGGGAAATCTCCTGCGGCGGCCGTCGGAGTCGACCGTTCTGCCCGAGAGCATGTCGGCAGTCTGCGTGAACATCGCCTTTATATCGCCCCAGTACATAAAGCAGATCGCGATGAGCGTTCCGAAGTGCAGCAGCACGTCGAAAAACATGTGATTGCTGCCGAGATCGGACATATTAAAAAGGTTATGCAGGATCGCAAGATGGCCCGAGCTCGATATGGGCAGAAACTCCGCGACACCCTGAACGAGGCCGAGGATTATGGCGTCCAATATGCTCATATATTTATCTCCTATGAGTATTCTCAGGTATTATGTATACTTAACTTTGTTATTTTATCATATAATGTATTAAAAGGCAAGCACTCAATGTGCTTGCCTGTTTATCTCACCATGCAGATAGTCCAGCGCGTCGGAGAGAGTTCCGATGCTGTCGATGAGCCCGCAGGAGACGGCCTCCTTCCCGTAGATGACACTGCCGACGTCGTTTGCAAGCTCGTCGGTGGCCATCATAAGTTCATTGTACCTCTCGCGGCTTATATTCGAGTGGCCGGTGACAAAACCGACGATGCGCTCCTGGATGCGGGCAAAATAGTTATAGGTCTGCGGGACACCGATGACAACGCCGTTAAGGCGCACGGGGTGTATCGTCATAGCCGCCGACGGCGCAATGAAGCTTCGCGAGGCTGCAACGGCGAGCGGCACGCCGATGGAGTGCCCGCCGCCGAGGATGAGTGAAACGGTCGGCTTTTTCATCCCGGCTATTAGCTCCGCTATGCCGAGGCCGGCCTCAACGTCGCCGCCGACAGTGTTTAAAAGAATTAAAAGCCCCTTTATCTCCTCAGATTCCTCCACCGCCGCCAAAAGCGGCATTACATGCTCATATTTTGTCGTTTTGTTATCCTCGGGCAGTATCTGATGCCCCTCTACCTGGCCGACTATGGTCAGGCAGTGTATCATGCCCTCCCTGCCCTGCGGCTGCGCGCTTCCGAGCTCCTTGATCTCCTCCAAAAAAATCACCTCATACCTATTTTGTCAGGTATGAGGCGCTTTTATTAATTTTTAGAGGCGCACGGACGCTCCTACGGATACGGTGATTGCGGTAGCCCGGTATCGCACCTGCTGGCAAAACCGGGAGACTGTCGCACCACCATTGGCTTCCCTGCGTAAGGGGAGCTGTCACGGCTTGCCGTGACTGAGGGGTCGCCTATTCCAATCAGTGCGCTTTGCGCACACCACCGGCTATCAGCTATCGGCTATTTCCTCGCATACAAAGCTTAAGCTTTGTATGCCGCCAGGACGCCGAGATAGGTCATGAAGCAGTCGAACTTCGCAACGACCTCGAAGGGCGAATGCATGCTCATCACGGGAACACCGGCGTCGATGGTGTCGATATTGCGGTTTGCCATGTACTTTGCTATCGTGCCGCCGCCGCCCTGATCGACCTTGCCGAGCTCGCTCATCTGCCAGACAACGCCGTTATCAGCAAAAAGCTTGCGGAGGTAGGCCACGACCTCGGCGGAAGCGTCACTCGTGCCGCTCTTGCCGCGCGCGCCGGTGAACTTGCAGATGCCCATGCCGTAGTTGAGCTTCGCGTCGTTGCGCTTTTCGCTGACCTCGGGGAAGTTGGGGTCAAAGGCCGCGGTAACGTCGGCAGACAGGCAGAAGCTGTTGGCAAAGCAGCGGCGCAGAGGCACATTCTGACTTTCGCAAAGCTCCTCCATGAAGCACTCGAAGGCGCTGCTCTGCATACCGCTCACGCCGTCCGAGCCCGTTTCTTCCTTGTCGGCCAATATGCAGACGCAGGTCTTTTCGGGAGCTTCCTCAAGGTCGAGTATCGCCTTGAGCTCGGCATAGGCGCACACGCGGTCATCGTGGCCGTAGCCGCCGATGAGCGAGCGGTCAAGGCCGATCTCGCGCACCTCAAAGGCCGGAACTGCGGTGAGCTCTGCTGAGAGGAAATCCTCCTCGACTATGCCGTAGCGGTCGTTTAATATGCTCATGACGGCGAGCTTTACCCTGTCGCTGCCCTCGTCGGCATAAGGGATGCTGCCGATGAGGATGTTGAGCCCCTCGCCGGTGATTCCCTCCTCCATGGTCTTTTTCATCTGATCCTTGCCGAGGTGCGGCAGAAGGTCGGTTATAACAAACTGCGGGTCTGCGGGATCGTGACCGATGGTGACATCGATCGTCTCGCCTGACTTAAGCGCGACTGCGCCGTGCAGCTCGAGGGGGATGGTCACCCACTGGTACTTCTTTATGCCGCCGTAGTAATGGGTCTTGAAATAGGCAAGCTCGTCGCTCTCGTACAGGGGGTTCTGCTTGAGGTCAATGCGCGGAGAGTCGACGTGAGCGCCCGCGATGACGGTTCCATTTTCAAGGCTCTGCTTGCCGATGACGGCCAACATGAGTGCCTTGCCGCGATTGTTGCGGTAGACCTTATCGCCTGCCTTGAGCTCCATACCGTCGACATATTCGACAAAGCCCTTATCCTCGGCCATTTCGATAGCCATTTTCACGGCCTCGCGCTCTGTGCGCGCATCGTTTAAAAACGCCATATAGCCGCGGCAGTAGTCCTCCATATCGATACGCTGCTGCGTGGTCATCGTGTCATAGCCGTTTTTCTGCTTGTAAAATAATTCGTCTCTGATCTCAGCCATTTTTCAATACTTCCTTAAATAAAATTTTGCATTCTTTTCTGAAGCTTTGCTCGCTGCTGTCATTGTGCAGCACATATTCGCATTTTTGCTCAAAATACTCATTTGGGTACTGGGCGTTCACGCGCATCATTGCATATTCATAGCTTATGCCGTCGCGCTTCATTATACGCTCGATGCGCGTCGTTTTTTCGGCGACAATACCGACGACGGTGCAGCATTTTTCCGCAAGGCCGCTCTCCATGAGCGCTATCGCGTCGATGGCTGCAATTTTCCCGCCCTGCATTGCCCAGGCCTCAAGCTTTTTTCTGACCTCGAGTCCTATGTAGTGGTGCGTTATCGCATTTAGATCTTCAAGCGCCGCCTCGTTTGAAAACACCGTCGCGCCAAGCGCCTTGCGGTCAAGAACGCCGTCCGTGACCGTCCCGGGAAATGAACGCTCAATATCCGCGAGCATCTGCGTATTCTCTTTCAGCATATCGTGATACAGCGCGTCGCAGTCGATTATCATGGCTCCCATGTCCTCGAGCTCGCGCAGAGCGGTGGTTTTTCCGCAGCCCGTGCCGCCGGTTATGCCGATTACCTTGAGGCCGTCGGCAAGCGCCGAGGCTATATCAGTCTCCGGCAGCGCGCCCTGCCGCAATATTTTAAACGGCTCGGCGCTCATATCGATTATCGTAGACTCACGTCCGAGGCCGCACTGCCCTCCGTCGACCACGGCGGCGATCTTCCCGTCGAAGTAATCGAGCACCTCCTGCGCATTTACGGGGCTTTTGCTGCCCGAAGGATTTGCCGAGGGCGCCGCAAACGGAAGCTTTGCTTTTTTGAGCATCATTTGCGTCATTGGGTGATCCGGGCATCTGAGCGCAACGGTATCGCCGCCCGCACGGACGATATCGGGAACTATGTCCTTTGACTTCAAAACGATGGTCAACGGCCCCGGCCAAAACCTGTCCATGAGAACTCTCGCCTGCTTCGGAACCTTTTCGCAGTATTTAGTTATCGCCGCACCCTTGTGCAGCATGAGCGACAGTGGCTTTACCTCTGGTCTGCCTTTGACCTCGTAGACCTTCTCGACAGCGTCGGCATCAAGACCGCTGCACGCAAGGCCGTACACCGTTTCCGTCGGCACGGCGACGAGCTCGCCCGCTGCTATGAGCGAAGCCGCTTCGCCGAGTCCGGCTTTTCCTATTATCTTTGTCTCCATCAGCTCTCCGCCTGCCTTTTGAGCTTTTCCGCCTGATCGGCGGTTATGAGCGCGTCGATTATCGGGTCAAGGTCGCCGTTAAGGACGCTTTGGATATTGAAGTTTCGCACGTCGCCGACAAGACGGTGGTCGGTCACGCGGTTCTGAGGGAAGTTGTATGTGCGTACCCTATCCGAACGGTCGCCGGAGCCGACCTGGCTTTTGCGCTCGGCGGCTATGGCGGCGGCCTGCTTCTGCTGCTCGGCCTCGTACAGCTTCGAGCGCAGTATCTTCATCGCTCTGTCCTTATTCTTATACTGGCTGCGCTCATCCTGACATTCGACGACAACGCCCGTGGGCAGATGCGTTATGCGGATGGCACTTTCGGTCTTATTGACGTGCTGGCCGCCCGCGCCGGACGAGCGATAGGTGTCTATCTGAAGATCGGCGGGGTTAATTTCAAACTCGACCTCCTCGGCCTCGGGCAGAACGGCTACCGTTGCGGCCGAGGTGTGTATCCTGCCGCCGGACTCCGTTTCCGGAACGCGCTGGACGCGGTGTCCGCCCGCCTCGAATTTCAGGCGCGAATACGCGCCCTGCCCTTCGATGACAAAGCTCATTTCCTTTATGCCGCCGAGCTCTGTTTCGTTTATATTCACGATATCTATCTTCCAGCCCTTGCTCTCGGCGTACATGGAGTACATTCTGAAAAGATCGTGCGCGAACAGTGCGCTCTCCTCTCCGCCGACGCCGGACCGTATCTCCATGATGACGTTGCGCTCATCGTTCGGGTCCTTGGGCAGGAGCAGGATCTTGAGCTTTTCATTGAGCTCCGTCATGCGCTCCTTTGCCTCGTTATACTCCTCCTGCGCAAGCTCCTTGAACTCCGGGTCACTCATGAGCTCCTCGGCATCCTTCATGGCCTTATCGCATTTGGCGTACTCCCTGTAAGCCGTGACAATGGGCTCGAGCTCTTTCATCTCGCGCACGCATTTGGTGTACGCCGAGGGGTCGGCGTATATCTCGCCGTTTTCCATGCGCATGGCGAGCTCGGAATATCTGTTATCCAGCTGTTTGAGTTTATCCAGCATATTTATCTCCTGTATTTAGAGGCGCATTAACGCACCTACCTATATGTATATTCCGGTAGCCCGGTATCGAAGTTTCCATCGAAACCGTAGCTGCCTCGCTTCCCGTGGGAATGCTGCAAATTTGAGCCGCACCACATTGGCTCCCCTGCGTAAGGGGAGCTGTCACGGCTTGCCGTGACTGAGGGGTCGCCTATTCCAATCGTGCGGCATCGCCGCACACATATAGCTATCAGCTATCGGCTATCCACTATTGGCTTATAAAATATCATAGCACATTTATAGGGATATGTAAATGAAAAAGCCACGCAAAGGCGTGGCTTAAATCTTATATCAGTCCCTGGATGAGGATTATCAGAAGCATGACACCGCGTATCTACCCCGCTATAGGACATATAAAGCTCCGTGAGCTGCGTCCTGATCATCTTAATGCATTTTATTCGCAGCTGGCGCAAAGCGGCTCAAACAGGCGCACAGGCGGAACACTCAGCAACTGCACGATACGCAGATACCACCGTTTCATTTCGATTGTCCTGTCTCAGGCCGTCAAAGAGGGACTTATACCCATGAACGTCGCCGCAAGGGCGGAGCCGCCTATTTAAAATGACGTATGCTTGTTCATCTCATGCTTGTTACCGGCGCACGTCGCGGAGAGATACTCGGCCTTAAATGGGAAAATGTCGATTTTGATAATTCACGCATATACATATGCCGGTCTATATCCTACACGCCTGATCGCGGAGTTTATGAGAGCACCCCGAAAACCGCAAGCAGCAAGCGCTATGTATCTCTGCCACAGGAGACTATGCAGATGCTTAAGCAGTACAGAACATGGCAGAGCGGAGAGATACTGCGTCTCGGCGAGTATTACCGCAGACAGGGTTTTGTATTCTCGCAGGCTAACGGCGCTCCCATGCACCCGGACAGCGTGACAACATGGCTTGACCGCTTCAGCAGGCGTTGCAGTCTGCCGCATATCATTCAATGGCGTTGATATTGTCAGCACAGCTAAACGGCTCGGACACTCTCAGGTGTCAACTACCAGCGATATATACGCGCATGTTATCGAGCAGGCCGACAAGAAAAACGCGGATATACTCGGTGATATTCTCTTGAAAAAGGCTTGAATTTTTAAAGCGAGTTGAATTAAAGTTGAATTATCGCCCGATTTAAGCCCTTAAAAAGCATAAAAACAGCCAGTGTCAAAATGCCGCAAAGTATTGATAACACTGGCTTTTTAATATGCGAAAGAGCGACCAAACGGTGTATAAGCGGGGGTAAAAACGACCAAAAGTATGGCATCTATCCGTTCGACAAATTGGAATTTGTTGATTATATCGGTGTTCCAACTTCAATTAAGTTACCATCCAAATCGTAGAATCTGACCACCTTTTGCCCCCAACTGTGTGTCATCAGGTGATTGACATATTCGATTTCAGGGTAAAGTGTTCCAAGACGCTCTACAAATTGCTCTATATTGGGCTCTTCAAAATACAGCTCAGACTGATTACTGTTTGAAATTACACTTCTTTTTGTGAATTGTTCCCAGTATCTCGATTCCTGTAAATATAAATTATTCGTCAATTCCATATTCCCATCGTTGTCTTGAAGAAGTTGAAATCCAAACATATCACTATAGAACTTTAACGCACGGTTACAATCTTTAACAACAATAAGTGTTCCTTTGTATTTCATATACGTTCTCCTCATCAAATTCTTATTTTTCGAACAGATTATATCACAAAACTATGAATCTTTCAAACAAACAGAAAACCTCTCATGTCTTGGTAGACAAAAGAGGTTTCTTTAGTGGTACGCCCGACGGGATTCGAACCCACGACCTTCAGAGTCGGAGTCTGACACTCTATCCAGCTGAGCTACGGGCGCATTTATGCTCAAATATTATAGCAAATCCCGCTGCCCGTGTAAAGCTGTAATTTCCGACTTGACGGATATCGCAAAAAATGCTACTGTGTTCCGGGTGATAAAAATGGAAGCATGGGACGCATACGACGTCAACAGAATACCAACCGGCAGGAGCGTTATCCGCGGGGAAAAGCACCCCGAGGGGCTCTATCACATGGTCGTTCATATTGCGATATTTAGCAGCGAGGGCAAGCTGCTTATCCAGCAGCGCTGCACACAAAAGCCGACATTCCCCGAGAAGTGGGACGTGACCGTCGGCGGCAGCGCACTTTGCGGCGAGACGAGCCAAATGGCCATGCGGCGCGAGCTGCGCGAGGAGCTTGGGCTGGACATCGACTTTTCAGATATCCGCCCACGCCTTACGGTGAACTTTGAGGATGGCTTCGACGATTACTACATCATTACAAAGGACGTCGAGCTAAGTCAGCTGCACTTTCAGCCCGAGGAGGTCATGGACGCACGCTGGGCGACGTATGATGAGATCTGCACGATGATAGACTCCGGCGAGTTCATCCCATTCATGAAGAGCTTCATTGCCTTCCTTTTCGAAATGCGCAGCGGCGTAGACAATCTGAACATGTAAAAAATGCACCGCATGGTTTCCCATGCGGTGCGGTGTATTTTGTGGGGCTCTGCTTCGCCCTTCCCTATAGCTTGCAGTCTACATTATGATAGCACGATTTATGCTCTCCTTAAATCCGCAGTTATTCCAAACTTGCGTGCAGCTTTTTGTGAGTTTTTTCACAAACTTGTCAAAAGTCGCACGAATACGCACTTATCAAGGCCGCACGCCGGGGCAAAGGCCCCGGCGTTTTGGTTTATGTCCTGTTATGCTGCTTACTGTGCTCTGTACAGGAAAGTGACGACCTGTGCGCGGGTGCAGGTGTCGTTCGGCGAGAAGCGGCCGTTACCTGTGCCGTTGGTTATGCCGTTTGCGACTGCCCAGTTGACGGCGTTGTAGTAGAACGCCGTCGCCGGAACGTCGGTGAAGCTGCTTATCGTGCTCGCTGCCGGGCTGTTCGCCGCGCGGTGCAGGAATGTCACTACCTGACCGCGGGTGCAGCTGTCGTTCGGGGCAAACCTATTTCCGCCTACGCCGGTGGTGATGCCGTTTGCAACAGCCCACTTTACCGCCTCGTAGTAGAACGCGCCGGGCTGAACGTCGGAAAAGCTCACATTCGCGCTCACCGTCGGCTTGCCTGCCGCGCGCCACAGGAAGGTCACGACCTGTCCACGCGTGCACTGTCCGTTCGGGTCAAAGCGGTTATTGCCCACGCCCTCGGTTATGCCGTTCTCGACCGCCCACTTGACGGCCTTTGCGTAGAATGCGTCCGAGGGAACATCGATGAAGCTCACAGCGGGCTTGTAGTTTGGGTCTTTCGCGCCGCAGCGTGTGCATGCTCCGTTAACATAGTTGTGACCAAGCGCGTTGACATAGTTATCCTTATAGCTGTCGCCGCAGATCGAGCAGGTATAGGTCGTGCAGCCCTTTTCGGTGCAGGTGGGTTTAGTTACGGTCTCAACATATTTATGCGTGTGCGCGTTGGGATCCTTTGCGCCGCAGCGGATGCACAGGCCGTCCTTATACTCATGGCCGAGCGCCTTGGTGTGGAGTATTTCAAAGCTCTTGCCGCACTCGCACTTCCACTCGGTGTAACCTCCCTCGGTGCAGGTAGGCTCGATCACCGTAGGCTTATAGCTGTGGATGTGCAACCCTTCGTCCTCGGATTCCTTAATGCCGCAGCGCAGGCAGCGGCCCAGCAGATACCTGTGGCCGAGTGCGTCGGTGTAGTTATCGTCATAGCTGCTGCCGCAGGAGCAGGTGTAGTGGGTATATCCGGGTTCTGTGCAGGTGGCCTTGACCACGGTTGATTTGTAATCATGCACGTGCGCCTGATTGGGGTCTTTCGCATCGCAGCGAGTGCATACGCCGTCCTTGTAGTCATGGCCGAGTGCGTCGGTGTAATTATCCTTATAGCTCTGACCACAGGTGGTGCAGGTGTAAGTCGTGTAGCCTGCGCTAGTGCAGGTGGGCTTGGTCACGACGGGTGTGCCATAGCTATGCTCATGACCCGCCGCCTTCAGCTTGGCATTTTTAAGCGGCTCATTTCCATCTGAAATATTCACATTTTTCCACTGTGCCTCGGTACCCTCGTAGTTGACGGTCTTGAGCTTGGTGCAGCCTCTGAATGCAAAGCTGTCAATATACTGGATATTCGCGGGGATATTGACGCTTTCGAGTGCCGTGCAGCCATCGAACGCGTATGCGTTTATAGTGTTGCAGGACTTGATATCGACGGTTTTCAGGCTGGTGCAATTCTCAAATGCATTCCACATGATCAATGTTACATTCTCGGGAATTGTGATGCTCTCAAGCACCGTACAGCCGGCAAAGGACCACTCATCAACACTGTCTATCGTCGAGGGCAGTGTGATACTCTTGAGGCTGGTGCAGCCTTCGAATGCGTGGTAATTGATCCTCGTCACGCCCTCGCTTATGGTCACGTCCGTGAGGCTGGTGCAGCCTTCGAACGCATAGTCCATGATCCAAATGCTGCCGGGTACGGACGCACTCTTGAGGTTGGTGCAATCCTGGAACGCATAGTTCATGCTGATCACGCCGTCTTCGACAATGGCCTTTTTGATCTTGCTCTTATCGCAGCTGATCGTACCCATATCGCCGGTGCCGCTTACGACGATCGTGCCGTCATCGTACAGCGTCCAGTATACGTTCGTTCCGCTGCCTGCTCCGCAGAAGCCGCTTTCGGCGACGTTTGCCGTGCCGGACGTGCCGCAGCGGGTGCATGTGCCGTTTACGTAGTTGTGGCCAAGTGCGTTGGTAACAGCGTCAAAATAGTACTTACCGCAGATATTGCACCAATGCTCGGTGTATCCGGGCTTTGTGCAGGTCGGATCTTCAGTGTGTACATTATAAACGTGAGTATGCTGAATGTAGTTCGGATCCTCCGCGCCGCAGCGGGTGCATGCGCCGTCAATATAGTAATGATCCATTGCGCTCACGTAATTGCTTACATAGCTCTTGCCGCATACGGAGCAGGTGTAGGTCGTATAGCCCTGCTCGGTGCAGGTCGGCTCGGTCACTTTAATAATGGAGTAATTGTGGACATGCTCCTCCGTTTGGCCGGGCTCCTTCGCGCCGCAGGTGACGCATTTGCCGTTTACATAGTTGTTCGCCCTTGGTAATAATCTCGCTGCAGACGGAGCATACCTCGTCGCCGGTGTATCCGTCTTCGGTGCAGGTCGCGGCCTTTGCGCCGACGAGCTCGGTGCTGTGACCCTTTGCGGGAACTCTATCTGCTGTGTAGGTCTTGCCGCAGGAGCAAGTGTAGGTTGTGTATCCGTCCTCGGTGCAGGTCGGCTCGGTCACGGTAGATTTGTAATCGTGAGTGTGCGTATGATTTGGGTCTTTTGCATGGCAGCGGGTACACTCGCCGTTTTTGTAATCGTGGCCGAGGGCAGGTATCTCCTCCTGAGCTACCAAAACTTCTCCGCAAACAGAGCAAACCTTACCTTCTGTCTTACCGGCAGTCGTGCATGTTGCCGCAACAGCTGCAACAGTTTCTTCGGTATGGCCCGTTGCGTCTATATAATTATCTATATAACTCTCACCGCAAACCGTGCAAGTGTATATAGTGTAGCCTTGATCTGTGCAGGTCGGTGCAACTATTTCGGATGTATATGAATGCACATGTTCAGCACAGTGTATCTCTGCAGAAGTTAACGGATCATTTTCGTTATCTATCGCTATATTTCTCCACGCGAACTCATCGCCTGAATAATATACGTTTTCCAAAGCACTGCACTCGCAAAAAGCAAACTCATCGATATTAATCACGCTTTGTGGAATTGTTATGCTCTCTAAACTACTACACGATATAAAACAGTAGGCATTTATTTTCGTTACTTTCTCAGGAATTATAACATTTGCGAGCTTTTCGCAGTGGCAAAATGCATACTTACCCATGCTTGTCACGCTACTGGGAATATCAACGCTTGTTAAACTAGTGCACCATGAAAATGCAGATTTGCCTATACTTGTCACGTTGGACGGAATGTTGATATTCGTTAAATTCCAACAGTCATAGAATGCATCCTCGCCTATTGTTGTTACACTGTCTGGTAAAGATACACTATGCATATAGCGGCAGTGTGCAAATGCCCCTTCAACAACGCCACCAACTCGAGTCACGCCATTTTCAACTACAGCTTTCTTGACCACAAAAGGATTCCATGAGCCTTTACCCATTTCGCCTTTTCCGCTTATTACGAGCGTTCCGTCATCATAGAAGGTCCACATGAGATTCTTTCCATCAGACTCTGCCCCGCAATAACCGCTATCAAGTACTTTTTCGATGTCAGTCACCGTACTATTGTAGTATATATTTGCAGCTTCAAGACCCTCGTTGTAATCGATACGTATCTTATCCCATTGGTCCTTATAACCATTGTAATATACATTCTTTAAATTGTTGCAGTTCCCAAATGCTGAGTATTCAATTGTATCAACGCTTAACGGAATACTAATATTCTTAAGTTTTGTACAACCATTGAATGCATAATTTCTAATTTTAGTAACCCCGTTTGAAATTGCTAAACTTGTCAGACTTGTACACCCATAGAACACAGAGTCCCCAATTTCGGATATACTAACGGGTATAGT
>SFEG01000038.1 GCA_004558025.1 Clostridiales bacterium | reverse complement strand
TCCTGCTCTCTCAGCAGCTCCTCCGCAAGGGCAGTCAGACTGGCAATGGCCTGTTCGTCAAGTTGTGTCAATACCTCTATCCATTCGTCACTCATAGTTCCGGATTCCTTTCCATTCTTCTGTTCGGATATTATTCGATGTGTTACTATCTGATTAAGATACTACTACAATTGCATAAACTCGTCAATTAACGTTGTGCATAAACATAAACTGCGCTTTTTGTGCATTATTTAAAAAAGGGGGAGAAGCATTTGGAGAAGGAAAAACGCAGTCTTTATGAGTTAGAGGAGCTTTTTGACTGTGAACTGCAATACCTTAAACACCAAATCGAGTCAGGCAAAACGACAGAGGAGTTGATGCGCACTTTTGGGGAAGTCGAAAAGAGACGTCGGAGGGCGCGTACACTGGCAAGGGCGAAGTCTTTCCGTCGAGGATTGGGCATAATGTTTATTATTATTGCCGTTGCTTTTACGCAGTCTCTCTCGCTTGGCGAAGACCTTTTCTCATGGAATTGGTTTCTGAGCTTTATAGCGGAACTCTTTACATCAGGTATTATAATAGGACTCGCCGGTTTGAACGCTTACGCCGTCACGGACGAACACAAACTCAGTGACAAATTTATTGACCACTTACCAAACTGCGGTACCCTGCTTTTTACTCTGGGGTTCATTTATGCCTATTGTTTAAGACTTTTTCAAATCACCCTGCTCGCCGCTGCAACCCGGTAGGCAGGGCTTGTAACAGATGCCCCTTCTGTGGGCATTATTCGCTATAAAATTATTTTCGGCGAATATCTAAGGGGGTTAAGGAGAATAATGAAGTGCAAAAAATGCAAAGCCGATATACCGGATGAACTTCATCCCGTATACTGCTGCTACTGCGGCGAAAAGCTTCAGCGTGAGCGCAAAAAGAAAGGCGAAATAAAAATACCCACGCCGCGTAAGCGTGGGCAGAAGTGGTATGTTGATCTTCGCCGTGAGGGCGTGACCGTTATCGAGGACACCGAGGCCGCAGCGAGGGCAAAGGCGCTCGCAATTCGGGCGGGGCTCATCTCGTCCGTCAAAAGCGCGAGGGGATTAACCCTGCGACAGGCAATCGACAAATACATAGAAACGAGGGATAACATTTTATCTCCGGCGACCGTGCGGGGGTATCGTATTATTCAGCGCAACGCGTTCCCCGGTATTATGGACACCGATATATCCTCGGTCAGCAGTTGGCAAGCCGCGATAAACGACGAAGCACGGCGTGTAAAAGCTAAGACGTTAAAAAATGAATGGGGATTAGTGCGTACTGTCCTTGCCGAAAACGGCATACAAGCCGACGTAGCAATACCCCAAGTTATCCGAAACGAATTATCGTGGCTTGACTTTGAACAGATCAAGCTTTTTCTCGACGCGATACGGGACGAGCCCGGTGAAATGGGCGCGTTGTTTGCCCTGCACGGCTTGCGCCGCTCTGAGCTGCTCGCTGTGACACCGGATAAGATCAATGGGCAAACTATACTCGTGGAGGGAAGCGCCGTCTTGGATGAGGATAATGCGCTTGTACGTAAAGAGGAAAATAAAAACACCTCATCGCGTCGCGAAGTGCCTATTATGATACCCCGCCTTGCGGAGTTGATAGAAGCGAATGGCGGTGATGCTAATACGCCGTTCCTGCATTATCCATCTCCGAATGTCCTGTACGTTCAAATAAACCGCGCCTGCGATAAAGCAGGGCTGCCGCGAGTCGGCGTACACGGGCTGCGTCGTTCTTTTGCGTCGTTGGCCTATCATTTGGGCTGGTCTGAACATCAAACCATGCGCGTCGGCGGCTGGTCGAACACCCAAACTGTCCACAACGTATATATCAAATTGGCTCAGGCTGACAGCGCTGCGGACGTTGAAAAGATGCGCCGGTATTACGATTTTACGACAAAATTTACGACAACATCGAAAAAAGCCTGATTTATCAATGCCCTTCGGGAACGTAAGGCGGGTTCGATTCCCGTCATCCGCTCCAATATATGGCAAATCCCGTAGTTATTGAAACTGCGGGATTTTCTTTGTTTATCAATGCTTTGCGGGTTCTTGTGCGTGGTTGCGTTTGCCTTAATCTGGTTAAGTATTAACCTCAAAAATCCCATCTTAACCGCGCATTTTACGACAAAATTTACGACAACTTTATGACAGAACTCTTTAATGGCCGCAGTCATTAAAGCCCCCTACAGTTTTAAAAGTCGCCACCCAAGAGCGTAAAGCTCTCAGGTGGCTTTTGTGTTATCTCACCAACCGGGCATCGTTCGGGAAGAATACCCGTTACTGAGGTACAGCCGGGTCTTCGCCTCGTCGGAAATGTCAAGCGAGCTAATCAGCCTAACCACTTTTTCCTTCTTTGAGCCGGAGATGGTCTTGCCGTTAGCGTCCTTGTCGCCCGTCATCGTACACATCGCTCTTGAGTATGTGAGATACGAGTCGAAACCGATATCTAATGCGTCGTAGTCCGACCGCTCATTGGGGTATGCCTTGAAATAAAGAGCCTCTTTCTGCTCAGTGGACAGGCTCTGCTCGGCGATAAGGTCGAGAGTCTTAGCCTTCTTCGTGCCGGAGATAGCATCGCCGTCCTCGTCCAAGTCGGCCTCAAGTGCGTTGTTTGAGGCATTGAACGCGAGATACGAGGACAGGTCAACGCCCGACTTAAGCATATCACCATAGTTCTCGTAGGTCGCATTGGTGTTGAAGTCTATGCCCCGCGTCTCAAAGAAGTTTTTCTTTGCAACGTAGTTGGCATAGTTCTTAGCCTCTATAAGCATATCCGCCCGTGTGAACTCGTCCGCGGCCTGATACGCATCCGACGCCTGCGCGGCCTCGATAAGCTGCTTGGACAGTTGACCTCTTGTGCGCAGGTATGTCTCGCGCTCGTCGGCGGTAAGCTGATAATCAACCTTATCCCGTCCCGAGCCCTGAGAAACCTTGTACGGCGCGTTGCGGTCGGGGTATACGTTGGCTATATCCGTTGCGTTATAGACCTCTGCAAGCTCGTCTGCGGCGCTGCTGGGCTTGTAGGTAGATATCATGCCCGGCATGGCAAAGGCGTTCACAGCGCGGAGCAGAGCGTCCTCCGTGGGCTTAGGCTCGCCGAAGCCTGTTTGCTTCTCGGGCAGCGTCTCGCGCAGGAACGGGATAGTGTTCTTGAGCTGCGCCGCCGTCTTAGCCCACAGCCCGCGCTCGCCATACGCATCACGGTTCGAGCTGTCGAGCGCCTGCGCGGTCTGACGCACGGGCGCGGGCACGAAGCCTGTAACGCCGCTGAGCGCCACGTTGAGCCCGACGGTGGCTATCTTGTCGATGTCCTCGTTGTCGAGACCCACGCCGCTCTCGGGCGTATAATAAGTCGCGGTGTCAACTATTGTGCCGAGGGTCTGCATGACCGACAGTTCACTGAACGCGTTGAACAGCACCGGCAGCGATTGTGCCGCGATCTTCCCGACCGAAACACCCTCGTCGCTTTTTGCGACCAGAGTACCCATCGCCATGAGCGAGTTGAGCGGCTCAAGGAAGTCGAGGCTGGCCAGTGCGTCGCCCTCCTGCCATTTCGTGCTGCCCCCCGCGATCCATCTGCCGAGTGCGGGCATGTTGATCTGTGTTCCGCTCACGCCCATTGCGGCGCGGAGTGCCTTTGCATCGGGGTCGTCCTCGTCGTCGCCTCGGCTCAGAAGTCCGGCTGCGGCCATTGACGCGAAGAACGCTATAAGCCCTGTGCCCGTAGTCGCACGGCCCATGAACAGCGCGGCTCTGCGCTGCGCCTTGTTCTGCTCGGTCTGTAGCTCTGCCCTCTGCTTGTCCGATAGATCGGTGCGGCTGTTGAGCTCCTGCCGTGCCTTGAACATATCATGCAGATTGACCACAGCCTTGGCATAGCCCAGCGGCGAGAACTCGTAGGCCCTTGTGAAAAGTGCGCCCGGAACCTGCGTGTACTTGACGACGATATCGCCGAGGCCGAAGTCGTGTGTTTTAAGCGCCCGACCGGCTACCAAGGGCTTGCCGTCACCGAAGCCCACAACGTTTAGCGCCTTCTTTACCTCGCCGAGTATAGTCGAGACGGCAGTATCGTCTTGGAACGTCCTGTACAGCGCCTCGTCCTCGGCGAACTGCTGTGCCTCGACCTCTGTCAGAGTACCGTCATCCACGTAGGGTTTGAGGCTCTGCATTACCTGCGCACGGATAGCGCCCTTAGCGGACTCGTCGGTGTAGTTGAGCTCAAAGCCCAGCGCTTTCTCGGCGGTGGACATGGCCTGATCGAACTTACCGCCCGCCATCTTGAACGTGCGGCGCGATGTGCCGTATTTGTCCTTCGCGGTCGCAGGTGCTACGTCAAGCGCAACCTCGATGCGCGACCGGTTACGTGCCTCTTGTGCGCCCTCACGCGCTGCGGCCGACAGACGGCTGCGGTCGAGTCCGACCGTGCGCTTGCCCGTAATAGTGCTCATCAGCAGGTCGGGCAGCATCGCGACGTCGGAGGCAACGGTATCAACCAGCGTGAAGATGTTATTCGAGCCGAGGTTGCGCAGCGCTGTGCGGGCATTCAGCAAATGCGACAGCGTCTGGAACGTCGCAACTTTGCGCCCGAAGCTGGTTTTGGCGTAGTCCTTGGCTATCTGCGAGAACTGCGCAAGCGCGGTGTCGTATAGGAACTGAAACTGGGTTGTGTCTGCCCGCATAGCAGCCATCGTCTTATCGGACACGGGTGTGTTACGCTGCTGTGCCTGCTTGACGATGAGGTCTATCAAGGCGTTCTTGTCGTCGGCCTGTATAGCGTCGAGTGTTTCGGTGAACTTGCTCAGACGCTTCAGAAGGTCGTCGCGCTGCCTCTGGTCTATCTGCCCGTCTCTGAGTGCGTTGTCCAAATCCCTCGTCGCCTCGACGAGTGCGCCCTCTGGAGTGCGTGTGTACTTGGCGAATGCCTGAACCATCTGACCAGCCTCGGTACCGCGTTCCCTTATTCGCTGTGCCCACTTGATGACCTCGCTGTAGTTGCCGGTCTCGCGGGCGTTTGCGATCTCGTTTGCAAAGATGCCCATAGCCGCGTCAAGGCTCTCGCCCTTCCACACGCCCTCGGAGTTAAGCAGATCATCGCGAGTCCCCACGTAATCAGACTCAAGCCTCTGCCGTGCACGAGCCATGCTCTCCTGTTCGCTGATAGGCTCATAGCCGAGGTCTTTCTCGGTCAGCCCCTCCATCTGTAGCTCGGTACGAGTGAAGAAGCCGGAGTTCCGGAACGTGTTGGTGCGCACCTTGGAGGCTTTCCATCTATCGGCTGTGCGCTGTACCCACTGGTCAAGAGTAAGCCCCGGAGTAACGGACAATCGTATGGCGTTGCGCTCAGAGAACAGCTGCGCCGTTGCGTCATCGGGGGTCACATTCTCGGAGCTGTCCTTGAGACTGAACCGCGGCTGACCGTCGTACAGCACCGACTCGCGCATAGCATCCGTGATATCCATGCTGTGTACGACGTGCATCGTTGAGTTGAGGCTGCCAGTCTCGTCCGCGGTGTTCGCGGCTATAGTCATGACGGCTTCCATGCCGCCGTCACGGTACGCGCTCGTGTCCGTGAGGTCGCGTCCGATAAGAGTGTACCCTACCTTTGCGCCCCACTGCTTGCCGTACTTCTTGAGGAAGCTCGGTATGTCCTGATCATACTCTATGCGATAGCCCTCGGCAAACTCACTGCTCCAACGCGCCTCCTGCTGCGCAGCGGTCGTCCACGCGATCATGTCGTAGCCCTGCTCCGCCGCATCGCGGATGAGGTTCTTGAGCACGAAGTCCGTGTAGCTGTTGCGGAACGGTGCATCCGGTGTCAGCCCGCGTTCCATAGCCCACTTGTACTCCCTCAGCTCAACGTTGGCGTCAGTCCACCGTCTCTGCCATGCTCGCACAACGTCCGCGTCGGCCTGTACCTGCCGCTGCCCCTCAAGAGTAAGCTGCGGTATCTCCTCGTCGGCATACGCTACGATAGTAGAGTCGTACATCTGCGCTCGTGCCGCGGGATCTGCGCTGGAAAATACGGCCTCTACGAATGCGTTGCTGAGACCTGCGGTTGATGCGAGGAAATTCTTGGCGTATTCAGGATTGTTGTCACCACGGAGGACCGCGAGCTTTCGCACGATCTCCGCGAGCTCAGGGTCTGTATCGAGCTCGGCGTCCACATCGAGCACCCGCTTTTGCAGGCGCTTATACTCGGCCTCGGTTTCCGCGGGGTCGTTGTAGCCCTCCTTCTGGCCTGCGTTGTGCCAGTCGGACTGTATCTCCTCGATGAACAGAACGCTCTTACCCTCGGCGTTCACGAAGTCCTGCACACGCGCATGGGCGAGCACACCTGAGCGTCCCCAGTGTACTTCCATCGCCTGATTGCTGTAGGTGTTGTCCGGCATCGTGTACAGCAGCTCGCGGTAGTTCTGGCCGCCGTCGAGTGAGTACTGCTCCCAGTGAGTGTCGGGCACGTCATCTTGGGCTTCGGTGTATATTTCTTCGATACGGGCGTTGTAGCCCTCGGGCCGGTCGAACACAAAATCGCGGATATCCTCACCTGCGACCTCCCCGGTATCAGAGTCTACCCATTCCTCGCCGTAGCGCTCAAAACGTGCAAATTCCGTGCCGTTGTCGTCGGCAAGTACGATATAGTCCGTCACGGACGGGTCGGTTTCGTTGCCGTTGCCGTCGAGGTAGGTAATGCCGTCCTGCACGGTCGGTATTACATTTGCTGCCGCTTGCTCCCCGCCGAGCTGAACGGTGTCTATCTGAAGCTGGTTGTCACGCACGAACTGCAAGAGCTCAGCTTTGGTGACGGACTTCTTGCCGTCGAGGAACGCCTCGATGCCCGACCACTTTATTTCCTCAGCCTTAACGCCCTTGCCCTTGAGCATATTCACGACCGATGCCGCGCCGAG
>SFEG01000020.1 GCA_004558025.1 Clostridiales bacterium | reverse complement strand
ACGCTCAACTGGATCGCAAAGCACCTGACGGAGCAGGGCATACCGACACCGCGCGGGAAGGCCAAATGGCAGAGCAGCACCGTTGAGAGCATCCTGACGAACGAGAAGTACAAGGGCTGCGCGATCCTGCAGAAAAAATTCACGGTGGATTTCCTTTCCAAGAAGATGAAGGTGAACGAGGGCGAGGTCCCGCAGTACATAGTGGAACAGAGCCACCCGGCGATCATTGATCCTGACTAGTGGGAAAAGGTGCAGACGGAGATGGCAGTCCGTAAATCCAAAGGACGGCACCACAACAGCCTGAGTCCATTCTCGGCAAAGATCGTCTGCGGCGATTGTGGGGAATACTACGGTCCCAAGGTATGGCACAGTACTGACAAGTACCGCCGCGTGATCTGGCAATGCAACGGGAAGTTCAAAGGTGAGCATCGCTGCGGCACACCGCATTTGTATGAAGAGGACATCAAGCGCCTGTTCTTGCAGGCCGTAGCAAATCTTACAGAGGCGCGGGAAGTCTTGATGGAAACCTGCCAGATGCTGCTGGATGAATACCTGAATACGGAGAAAATTGATGCAGAGTGCGCTGCGCTGGAGACCGAGCTGGAGATCGTCTCGGAGCTCACGCGGAAGCTGATCGCGGAAAATGCCACCACGGTCATGCAGCAGGAGGAGTATAACCGGAGATACGATGAGCTGGTCCAGCGGTACCGTGATGCCGAGGATAGAGCCCAGCAGCTTCAGAACCAGAAGGTCACCCGGCGCTTTCAGGCTGATGTGATCGAGAGCTTCATGAATGAGATCCGCGCCTTTGATAATTCTCTCCCTGTCCAATACAGTGACCGCTTATGGCTCAACCTGATCGACCGGGTGGCGGTTTATGAGGATGGGCGGCTGGTCTTCCGATTCAAAAATGGAACTGAGATCACCGAGACGCTGTAAAGGCAGATACGATTATAGCCCGTGGTGGGGACCGATTGATCCTCATCACGGGCTGTTATCATTGAAACGATTATGGCCGTTTGAAACGGTTGCTTTTCCGGGCAAAGTGCTGGTTTCGGGAAAACAGCTTCTGAAAGGCGCTTGATCATGGCGGATGCCAGCACAAATGCACCCGCTCTCAGCAGAAAGCCTTGCAGCAAGCGACTTTCAGGGCAAAAAGAAACGGACCAAACATCGACACGTTGTATCAATGTTTGGTCCAATTATGGTGCCGGTGGTGGGACTCGAACCCACACGGAGTCGCCCCCGGCGGATTTTGAATCCGCTACGTCTACCATTCCATCACACCGGCAAATTTAAACGAAAGTATTATAACCTATAAAAACTTATTATTCAAGTACGGTGTAAAAGAATTTGTGTAATTTTTTGTTCTCGGATTACAATTTTTTTGTCTTTACCTCTACCATAATTGAAAATTGTATGTTACAATATTTCAATGTAAAATTATAAGAAAGAGGCCAAACCATGAAAAAGATACTCGTACTTGAGGACGAACCGAATATCCGCAGTTTTGTGGTCATCAACCTCCGCCGCAACGGATATGAGCCTATCGAGGCCGAAAACGGCATGACCGCTTTGGCTCTGCTTGAAAAGAATCCCGACGTCAGTCTTGCGCTTCTGGACGTTATGCTCCCCGATATAGACGGCTTTGAGGTCTGCCGCCGCATCCGAGCCTCCGGCTCGAAGATCGGCATAATCATGCTGACCGCGAAAAGCCAGGAGATCGACAAGGTCACCGGCCTTATGACCGGCGCCGACGACTATGTCACGAAGCCCTTCTCCCCCGCCGAGCTCACCGCCCGCGTCGACGCGCTCGTGCGCCGTCTCGGCAATGACGCAGCCGACAAGCCCAGCTATGAGATATCCAGCGGGCCTTTCCTGCTCAATACGCGCAACCGCACCCTTGAAAAGGACTGCAAGCGCCTGAAGCTCACGCAGATAGAATATCTGCTGATGAAGCTGTTCATGGAAAACCCGGGCAAGGCCATGTCGCGCGAGGATATACTCAAGGCCGTCTGGGGCGACGATTTTTCCGGCGAGCTCAAAACGGTCGATGTCAACATCCGCCGTCTGCGCCTGAAGATCGAGGCCGATCCCACAGAGCCCGAATTTCTCACGACCGTTTGGGGCTTCGGCTACAAATGGGGCTATTAAAGCTTATTATTTCCCGGGAAGTGTCCAATGTTTTTCAAAGAACTTAAGTGGCAGCTGCTTGCCTCGAGCATTGCGGCGGTCATTCTCATCGCATGTCTTATAGCCTTTGCAGCAAATAAGCTCATCATTCCGGCGATCATCATAGCCGTCATCATCGCGGCGTATATCATCCTCGTAAACATCTGGTTCGATCACTACATATCCAAGCCCATACAGGATCTGAGCGAGTCGGCAAAGCACATTGCCGACGGAAGCTACGGCGCACAGGTGCCGTCTGTAGGCGATAACGAGATCGGCAGACTCACCGATGATATTAATATCATGTCCGAAAAGATCGCGCGCTCGGATAAAGCGACGGCGGAGTTCATATCGCAGATATCACACGAGCTGCGCACACCGCTGACGGCCATCCTCGGCTGGAGCGAGACGCTTCAGTACGACCCCGCGATAAAGGACGAGTCGCTGCGCGGCGTCAAGATAATCTCCAAGGAGGCCGAAAGGCTCACCGGCATGGTGGCCGATCTTTTGGAGTTTACGCGTATTCAGGACGGCAGATTCAATCTGCGCATGGAGCTTGTGGATATCGCCGCCGAGCTTGAGGATTCGCTGTTTACCTACGGCAAGCTCATGAGCGAGGCCGGGATAGAGGTAAATTACGAGCCGCCCGAGTATGATATCCCGCTCATATCCGGCGATCCGGAGCGTCTTAAGCAGGTGTTTCTGAACCTTTTGGATAATGCCGCAAAGCACGGCGGCGACGGCGGAAAGGTTGACATAACGCTTGCGCTTGAGAAGGAAAATGTCATTATACGCATACGCGACTACGGCAGAGGCATCCCCACCGGCGAGCTGCCGTTTGTCAAAAACAGATTTTATAAAGGCAGCAGCAAAAACCGCGGCAGCGGCATCGGGCTTGCCGTGTGCGACGAGATAGTATCTCGTCATGGCGGAAAGCTCAGCATCGCAAACGCCGAGGGCGGCGGCTGCATTGCCGAAATAAGCTTACCCTTGTCAGAAAATTGAGGTAGATAAATGTCAGATAAAAATGCTGAGTCTTCGGTGAAATTCAAGACCTCCATCGGCGGTCAGGCGCTCATCGAGGGCATAATGATGCTTGGACCCACAAAGCGTGCCATTGTGTGCCGCGGCTCGGGCGAAATGGTCGAAAAGGTCGAGCCTGTGACTCCTTTAAAGGAAAAGCAGCCTATCCTCGGCTGGCCGCTCATCCGAGGCGTCGCGGCGTTCATATCGTCGATGGTAAACGGCGTCAAGGCGCTGTCGTATTCGGCCGATCAGCTTCCCGAGGATATGCAGGAGGAGCCGGACAAGATAGACCTTTGGATAGAAAAGCACTTTTCAAACGATACAGCGCAGAAGCTCGTTATCGGCGTTGCCGTCGTTCTGGGCATCGCGCTTTCGCTGTTTCTGTTTTTGTTCCTGCCGACGTTTATCGTCGGTCTCTTCCCCGCAGTTAAGTCTGATTTCTATTGGAGAACTCTGCTCGAGGGCATACTCAAGCTCGTTATCTTCTTTATTTATTTGATACTATGCTCGAAAATGAAGGATATGAAGCGCCTGTTTTCCTACCACGGTGCCGAGCACAAGACCATCTTCTGCTATGAAAAGGGTCTGCCGCTGACGGTCGAGAATGTGCGCCCGCAGCCGAGGCTCCATCCGAGGTGCGGAACAAGCTTCATATTCGTTGTAATTATAATAAGTATAATCGCGGGCTCGTTCATCCATGTATCCGACACGATGCTGCGCATGGGGCTGAAGTTTCTCATGCTGCCGCTCATCGTCGGCCTGAGCTACGAATTAAACCGCTGGGTCGGCAGACACGATAATCTGTGCTCTTCGATACTTTCATGGCCGGGCAAGCAGTTCCAGCGCATAACGACCAACGAGCCCGACGACGAGATGATAAGATGCGCCATCCGCGCACTTGAGCTCGTCATCCCCGAAGAAAAAGGCAGCGACGCCTGGTAAATAAGGATATGGAAAATGCCTAAAACATATAATGATATCTATTTCTCAGTAAGAAATGCACTGAGAGAAAACGGCGTTGAGGCCTACAGCCTTGAAGCCCGCATACTTCTTGCAGCGGCGGCCGGCAAAACGACCGAGCAGCTCATGCGCGATATGTATCTGTACACCTCGTCCGAGATTGAGGAGCGCGCGCACAGCATGATACAGCGCCGCCTTCAGGGCGAGCCGCTTGCGTATATCTCGGGCTCGTGGGAGTTTTACGGGCTTCCGATGACCGTCACTCCCGATGTTCTCATCCCGCGCATGGATACGGAGATACTTGTCGGCGCGGCAATAGAGGCTATAAAGGGCTTCGGAATGAAAGGCAGAGTTCTCGACCTGTGCTGCGGCAGCGGCTGCATAGCCTGCGCAATAGCAAACGAGCTCCCGGCCGCACGTGTCGTGGCGGCGGACATAAGTCCCTCGGCGCTCGAGGTCTGCCGGAAAAATATTAAGGACAACAAGCTCACATCAAGGATAATCCCCATGAACGCGGACGCTACCACATGGCCGCCCATGAGCATCGGCAGCTTTGACGTTATAGTTTCAAACCCGCCGTATATCCCCTCGTTTGAGCTAATTGAGCTCGACTGCTCGGTGCGCGATTACGAGCCAATGACGGCGCTCGACGGCGGCGAGGACGGCCTTGATTTCTACAGGGCGATCATAAAATACTGGACGATAACGCTCCGCCCGAACGGACTTATGATGTTCGAGGTCGGCGAGGGTCAGGCCGACGAGGTGAAGCTCATGCTGCTAAAGGCCGGCTTTGTCTCGGTAGAGAGCCGCAACGACACCCTCGGCTTCGAGCGCGTCGTAATAGGAAAATGGAAAAACGAATTCTGATATAAACAGAGGTAAAAGAAATGGCTGAAAAAAAGAAAGCTCCCATCTCCACCCACTCTCAGGCAAGCGATAAGAAAAAAGCACTTGAGACCTGCATCGCGCAGATAGAGAAAAACTACGGCAAGGGTGCTATCATGCGTCTTGGCGACGATATTCCCGTGAACGTCGAGGCATTGTCGACAGGCTCACTGTCGCTCGACCTCGCGCTCGGCATCGGCGGCGTTCCCAAGGGAAGGATCATCGAGATCTACGGCCCCGAGGCTTCCGGTAAGACGACGCTTGCACTGCACGTCGTCGCGGCGGCTCAGAAGGCCGGCGGCGAGGCGGCGTATATAGACGTTGAGCACGCCCTTGAGCCCGCATATGCCCGCGCGCTGGGCGTTGATATCGACAGTCTGCTCATTTCGCAGCCCGATACCGGCGAGCAGGCGCTCGATATAACCGAAAGCCTCGTGCGCTCGAGCGCGGTCGACGTCGTTGTCGTCGACTCCGTTGCGGCTCTTATCCCCCGCATTGAGCTTGAGGGCGAGATGGGCGACTCCGTCGTCGGTGCGCTGGCAAGACTTATGTCGCAGGCAATGCGCCGCCTGGCAGGCTGCATATCGAAAAACGGCTGCACCGTCATATTTATAAACCAGCTGCGCCAGAAGATCGGCGTAATGTACGGCAACCCCGAGACGACCCCCGGCGGTCTTGCGCTTAAATACTACGCCTCCGTGCGTATCGACGTGCGCAGGATCGAGACGCTCAAGGTCGGCGGCGAGATGATCGGCAACCGCACGAGAGCAAAGGTAATAAAGAACAAGTGCGCTCCCCCGTTCAAAGAGGCGGAGTTTGACATCATGTACGGCGAAGGCATTTCCAAGGTCGGCGAGATCGTCGATCTCGGCGTAAAGCTCGAGATCATCGACAAGGCCGGCGCATGGTTCACCGTCGGCGAGCAGCGCATCCAGGGCAGAGACGCCGTGAAGGAGTACCTGCTGTCCAATCCCGAGATCTGCGCAAATATCGAGCAGCAGATACGCGACAACGCTTATAAGCTCATGAGCCCGCAGGCACGCAAGGCCGCTCAGGCGGCAGGGCGCGCGGTCGACGTTTCCGCCGACGATTTTGAAGGATAAACAGCGTGACGCTGCGTGAGATAAAGCAGACCTCGCCCGAGCGCTTCACGCTCATATTCGACGACGGCACGGAGCTCAAGACCACCCTCGGCATCATAACCGAGCGTTTTATCCACTCGGGCATGGAGCTTGACGAGGCGGAATTTAACGAGCTTATCTCAGCCTCGGGTCTTGCGATGGCAAAGGCGCGGGCACTGCGGATAATAAATGCGCGCCCTATGTCGCGCGAGGAGCTTAGAAAAAGGCTCATCGAAAAGGGCGAAACGCCCGAAAACGCCGAGGAATGTGCCGACTGGCTGTGCCGCATGGGTCTCATCAACGACTCGGAGTACGCCGGAAGCGTCGTGCGGCACTATGCCGCAAAGGGCTACGGAGCATCCCGCATAAAGCAGGAGCTCAGGCGGCACGGCGTTCCGCGCGAAATGTGGGAAGAGGCAATGCTTCAAATGCCGGAGCAAGACGCGTACCTTGAGCGGTTTATCCGCACAAGACTCACCGACCCCGGCGACAGAGCGCAGGTGAAAAAGGTCTCGGACGCGCTGTTTCGGCGCGGCTACTCTTGGGATCAGATAAAACACGCGCTGAATGAATTTGATACTCAAGGTGATTATTGAATGGATAGGACAATTGCCCTGATCTCTCTGGGCTGTGCAAAAAATCTTGTCAACAGCGAGCAGATGCTGTATCTGCTCAGCGAGGCAGGCTATGCTCTCGCTCCCTCGCCCGAGGGTGCGGATGCTGTTATAATTAATACCTGCGGCTTTATTGACGCGGCAAAAAGCGAAGCAATAGACACCATTTTGGAAATGGCAAAGCTCAAGGCCGACGGTAAGCTCGGCAAGATCATCGTGACCGGCTGCCTTACCGAGCGCTATCGCGCAGCCGTAACAGATGAGCTGCCCGAGGTAGACGCCATACTCGGCGTCGGGAGCTTCGGCGATATCGTCCCGGCTGTGGACACGGTCTTCGAGGGAAAGCCCGTCAGTATTTTTGCCGACAACAGCGCCCCGATAGACGAGATACCGCGCGTTGTCAGCACCGGCCCGTCATGGGCATATCTGCGCATTGCCGAGGGCTGCGATAACTTCTGCGCCTTCTGCGCGATACCGTATATACGCGGAAGATACCGCTCAAGGGATATCGAAAACGTCGTTGAGGAGGCGCGCGACCTTGCTTCTCACGGCGTCAAGGAGATCATCGTCATCGCGCAGGACATAACGCGCTACGGAACAGACCTCTACGGCAAACGATGTCTTGCCGAGCTCTGCCGCAGGATAAGCGATATAGACGGCGTCGAATGGATAAGGCTGCACTACACCTATCCCGATCAGTTTGACGACGAGCTCATCGATGAGATAGCGCAAAACCCAAAGATCGTAAAATATCTGGACATCCCCATCCAGCATATAAACAACAAAATACTCAAAACCATGAACAGGCACGGCACGGGCGACGATATACGCGAGCTTTTCAAAACTCTGCGCCGCCGCATTCCCGGACTTGTTCTGCGCACGAGCCTGATCTCCGGTCTGCCCGGCGAAGGCGAGGAGGAGTTCGAAGAGCTGTGCAGCTTCCTGCTCGAGGCGAAGATAGAGCGCGCGGGCGTTTTCCCCTTCTCCCCCGAGGAGGGCACCCCGGCCGCAAAGATGGAGCACGTTCCGTTCGAGGAGGCTCAGCGCCGCGCAGACTTAATTATGGATATTCAGGCGCGCATAATGGACGATTTTGCGGCCTCTCTCGTCGGTAAGGTACTTCCCGTGATATGCACCGATCACGACGAGGACGGCACTTGGATCGGACGCAGCTGCTATGATTCGCCAGATATTGACGGCCTTGTGTTCTTTGAAGGCCGCGGCGGCGAGGGGCAGATAGTAAACGTGCGCATAACCGCCGTTTCCGACGACGGCAACCTTATCGGCAAGGAGGAGGAATAATAATGAACACTCCCAACAAGATAACGATCGGCAGAATAATTCTTGTTCCCGTTTTCATGGTACTTTTGTACTGTGATCTCCCTTACTGGGCGCTCGTGGTTTACATAATCGCATGTCTGAGCGACTTTGTTGATGGAAAGATAGCAAGAAAGTATAATTTGGTCACCGATTTCGGCAAGTTCATGGATCCGCTGGCCGATAAAATGCTCGTTCTGTCGGCAATGTGCTATTTTATCGAGGTCGGGCTCATGCCCGGCTGGGTCGTGGCGGTCGTTCTGCTGCGCGAGTTCGGTGTTTCGGGTCTTCGTCTTCTGGCCGTCGAGCAGGGCATCGTCATCGCCGCCGCGTGGTCGGGCAAAATCAAGACTGGCGTCACGATGGTTGCTCTCGGCATACTCATCATAGCGACTCAGCCCTGGTTCCCCGCGCCCGACGTGATCGCGGTCATCTGCTGGGTGCTGATCCTTGCGACGACCCTGTACTCGGGCATCGAATACTTTGTTAAAAACATCGGCGTGTTCAAGCACTGCGCCTGAACGTGAAGGAGAAAATATATGAAGCTTTATAACTCTGCAACAAGAAAAAAAGAGGACTTTGTCCCCAATCATCCCGACATAGTCAAGATGTACACCTGCGGCCCCACAGTGTATCACTTTGCGCATATAGGCAACCTGCGCTCGTATATCATGGAGGACGTGCTGGAAAAGTACCTGCGCTATGCCGGATATAACGTCAAGCGCGTCATGAACATCACCGACGTCGGCCACCTCACAAGCGATGCCGACGAGGGCGAGGACAAGATGCTCAAGGGCGCAAAGCGCGAGCACAAGTCCGTCATGGAGATCGCAAAGTTCTACACCGACGCGTTCTTCTCCGACTGCGCCAAGCTCAATATCAAGACGCCCGACGTCGTTGAGCCCGCGACCAACTGCATAGATGAGTATATTAAGATAATCTCAAAGCTCATGGATACCGGCTATGCCTATTTTGCCGGCGGCAACGTGTATTTTGACACGTCCAAACTCGAACGCTACTACATTTTCAACGACTTCAACGCCGATGATCTCGATGTCGGCGTGCGCGAGGGCGTTGAGGAAGACGTAAACAAGCGCAACAAGAACGACTTCGTACTGTGGTTTACCAAATCCAAGTTCGAGGATCAGGCGCTCAAGTGGGATTCCCCCTGGGGCGTGGGCTATCCCGGCTGGCACATCGAGTGCTCCGGCATATCCATGAAGCACCTCGGCGAGGATCTCGATATCCACTGCGGCGGCATCGACAATGCCTTCCCGCACCACACCAACGAGATCGCGCAGTCCGAGTCCTACCTCGGTCACAAATGGTGCAACTACTGGATGCACATTCTGCATCTGAATACAAACTCCGGCAAGATGAGCAAGAGCAAGGGAGAATTCCTCACCGTCTCGCTGCTCGAGGAGAAGGGCTACGATCCCCTCGCCTATCGCCTGTTCTGCCTGCAGAGCCACTATCGCAAGTCGCTCGTTTTCAGCTGGGAGAACCTCGACAACGCGCAGGGTACATATAACAAGCTCATAAACCGCATCGCCGCGCTCAAGCCCGTAGGCGGCGAGATCGACACGGACGCCGTCGCGGCTCTCAAGTCAAAGTTCTCGGCAGCGCTTGATAACGACCTGAACACCTCGCTTGCGATCACCGCATTGTACGACGTGCTCAAATATAACACCAACGACGACACAAAGCTTGCCGTCATTGCGGACTTTGACCGCGTTCTGAGCCTCAGCCTCATTGAAAAGGCCGACGCAAGGCGCGAGGAGCTCAAAAAGCAGGCCGTTTCCGGCACGAGCGAGTTTACCGTCATCTCCGAATCCGGCGAGAGTAATGCCGAGATCGAGGCACTTCTTAAAGCGCGCGCCGACGCGAAGAAGGCCAAGAATTTCGCCGAGGCCGACCGCATACGCGATGAGCTCAAGGCTCAGGGCATCGAGGTCACCGATATCCCCAACGGAGCAAAGTGGAAGCGAATCTGATCGGACAATAAGCAAACCCCCGAGGCTATGAAGCTTCGGGGGTATTCTTTATATATTTTTTACTCTTTTTCCTGTATCTCACCAGAGCGATATGCGGCGAGGAGGTTTTCAAGAGCTTTGATCCTGCGGCGCAGGCTGACTCCCGCATCGCAGTCGGAGATATAGCGGCGGCGCTCAAAGCGTTCGACCTGCACGGCTTCGGATTCAATGTCGGCATTTTCGTCGATCGCGGCGGCGACGCCCTCAAAGGGCTTATGCGCCTTGATCTTCAGGCCGTGGGAGTTAAATACCAGCGTATAGCCCGCGATGCCGGTCGTTTTCTGATACGCCTCGCAGAAGCCGCCGTCGATGATAAACAGCTTGCCTCCGGACTTTATGGGGCTTTCGCCCTTCTTGGCCTTGACGGGCGTGTGTCCGTTTATGATATGTCCGTTCTCGGGATCGAGGCCGAACTCCTCGAGTATCATACCGGCGACCTTCTCATCCTCCCAAAAGCTGAAGTAGGGATTCTTGGGCTCTGCCCATGTGCTCTGATCGTCCACGACGCCGCGCTCAAAGGTGTGGAACACGCGGCCGGAGAAGGGGCTGTCGTTTCCGCACCAGAGATACCACATCATATCCAGCGCCGACTCATCGTGCTTTGCCCAGGCGTTTTTGACGACCATGTCGGAGTAATCCATCAGGCTCTTGCCGGAGTACCACACTCCGCCGTGGCGCACGCGTGCAAACTCGCCGTCCTCGGTCATCGGTATGCAGCCGTGATAGAGAAGATTTCCGTTGCAGCACAGATATGTGCTGCCGACGCGGTAGATGAAATCCATGTGGCGGTGCAGCGACCGGCTGTCTCGGAAAAGGTTAACGTATTCGTTTACGAGGTCTATCTCATCGTCATTGAGGCTGTACGGATCATTGCGGTCGATCGTCGGCCACTTGTCTGTATTGAGGGGGTACACACCGTCGTCGAGGACGACGGTGTTATTTTCAAAGTCGCAGCGCTTGAGCATAAGGCGCGAATTCATCCCGTAGCCGGGGTGGCGCAGGATGACTCTGCCCTCGAGCTTGAAGCCCAGGGTGTTGAGCGCGATGCTGACGTTTTCCTTCGTCGCCTCGCCGTAGTATTTGCGCGTGAAATCATACAGCGGCTGGAGCGTTATACCATAGCGCCGCTCGAGAAGATTCGCGTTTCCGTAATCGAGCGATATCCTGAGCACTGTGAAGATGCACGCGGGACTTCCGGAGGCCGCCCCCAGCCAGAGAATATCGTGGTTGCCCCACTGAATGTCGATATTCGGGTGCTCCATAAGAGCGTCGAGCAGTCGCGCAGGCTCGGGGCCGCGATCGAATATATCGCCGACGATGTGCAGCTTATCGACGGCAAGGCGCTTTATGATATCCGAAAGCGCCGTTATAACGTCGTCAGCGGCACCGGTGGATATGATAGACTCCAAAATAGTGTCGTGATAGCGCACCTGATTTGAATACTCATCGCGCTGCATGTGCAGGAGCTCGTCGAGCACGAAGCTCCACTTCTGCGGCATCTGCTTGCGCACATAGCTGCGCGTGTATTTACTTGAAAGCGTCTCGGCAAGGGTCCGCAGCATTGTCAGTACGCCCTTCAGCCTGTCGTGTGTATATTCACCCGACTCACGCATGGCGTTGAGCTTTTCGTGCGGATAGTATATGAGTGTGCACAGGCTGCGGCAGCGTTCCTCGCCTATCTCGGCTTCGAAAAGGCGCATGACCTTCTCCAATATAACGCCGGAGCAGTTATTTAATATGTGCCACACGGCGGCGTACTCGCCGTGCAGGTCGCTTATGAAATGCTCAGTGCCCATGGGCAGGGCAAGTATCGCGCGCAGATTTATTATCTCCGAGCACACGGCCGCCTCATCGGGATATTTTTCCGCTAAAAGCTCAAGATATTCTCTCGAAAACTCACTCATATGTATGACCTCTCGTATGTTTATCTGATACTTTGATGATAACATTATAATTAACAATTTACAACTTGAAATCGTGTAAAATCTGCGTATAATGTCGTTATTGAACATGAAAAGGACGGTTTTTTATATGAATAACATGCTTAGGAAAAAGCTCCATAACGGCGAGAAGCCAATAGGCATATTTTTTGACACGGCGAGCGAATACCTCATGGAGTGCACCGGCCGCACTGGGATAGACTTCGTCATCATCGACAACGAGCACTCCCCCATCGAGGCCGAGACGAGCGCAAGACTCGTAAGAGCCGCGGAAAACGCGGGCATCACTCCCCTGTGCAGAGTTCGCGAGATAAGCCGCCCTGCGATACTCAAGCTGCTTGATGTCGGTGCGCAGGGGCTTATTATCCCCAATGTGCATAATGTCGCGCAGGTAAAGGACATAATATCCTATGCCCGCTACTACCCCATCGGTCAGCGCGGCTTCTGCCCCTCGCGCAAGGACGGCTGGGGCTTTGACGGCCTTGGCAGCGTACCCGACACGATGGCGCATTTTAACGCCGAGACGCTTATAATCCCGCAGTGCGAGACGGTCGGTGCGCTCGAATCCATCGAGGAGATCGCCGCGCTCGACGGTGTTGACGGTATCTTCGTAGGTCCATTTGACCTGTCAATTTCCATGGGAATGCCGGGAGACTTCAATAACCCCGTGTTCCAGGCGGCACTTGACCGCATAATAAATGCCTGCCGGAAAGCAGGCAAGAACTGCATATTCTTCACCGGCACCGTCGAGGGCATCGCGGCAGGCTTTGCCCGCGGCTTTGACGGCATGGCATACAGCCTGGATGCCGCGATATTCATCGACGCACTTAAGGAGCGCGTTGAAAAGGCGCGTCAGTTGAGCAAATAGATCCCCAAATTCAAATAGCCCGCGAAGGCGACCCACAAAAGATACGGCAGCATGGCAACCCCCGCTCTGCTGTCGGCCCTGCGAAACTGCACTGCCGCCAAAAGTATGAACAGCCACAGCAGGCACAGCCAGATAAACGCCGCGAGATATTTATCGAGGTTAAAGAAAATTATCGGCCATGCAAAGTTAAAAACGAGCGAAAGCGCATAGTAGGCAGCGCCCGCCTTCTTTACCCCGCGCTGCGCGTCGGAGTTCCACACCCAATATGACGCAAGTCCCATGAGGATATACAGTACCGTCCATGCCACGGGAAACAGCCAGCCCGGCGGCGCGAGCGGCGGCTTCTTCACAAGCTCGAACATTACCATGTTATCCTTTGTTATAAGCGCAGAAAGTCCGCCCACGGCAAGCGGCGCGGCGAGGCTCACTATTAGCTTTTTCCACTCTATTTTCACATTCATCACCGCATTTAATATATGAAGCCTGGGTCGGGCTTATTCGTTTACAGGCAATGAAGAAAAAACAGCTTACAAAAACACAGCAAAAACGCGTCGGTATCGCCGCGATAGCCATCGCCATAATCGCAACGGCGCTCATAATATGGCTTGCGGGCGTGCCGCTTGTCAAATTCGCGTCCGAGCCGGAAAAGTTCCGCCGATGGGTGAACGACAGCGGCATATGGAGTCGCTTTGCCTACATCGGCATGGTGATCCTTCAGGTCATCATAGCCGTTCTGCCCGGCGAACCGTTTGAAATTGCAGCCGGTTATGCCTTCGGCGCTGTCGAGGGCACGATTCTGTGCATTATCGCTTCCACTCTGGGCAGCGTCATGGTTTTTCTTCTGGTGCGTTATTTCGGCGTGCCGCTCGTCGAGGTCTTCTTCCCCGAGGAGAAGCTTAAAAAGCTGAAGTTTCTTAAAACGACGCCGAAACGGGATATGATATTCTTCATAATATTCACGATACCCGGTACACCGAAGGATCTTCTGTGCTACTTCACGGGGCTTACAGACATTAAATTCTCGCTTTGGCTGCTTATATGCTCGCTGGGCAGGCTTCCGTCAATAATCACCTCAACCGTCGGCGGCGACGCGCTCGGCACCTCAAACTACTGGTTTGCCGTGGCTGTTTTTGCCGTAACGATGGTGATAAGCCTTATCGGACTTCTGATATACAAGCGCATATGCAGCAAGCATGAAAAGCAGTGAATGCTTAAAATCTTTGATATATTTATGACACGCGCCAAAAATATGTAAAAATGTTTTTCTGTTTTTGTATTGACAATAGCGCAAAATATGCTATAATCAGTCGCGTAGACTTTCGCAGTTCAGGTCTCTCACGCATATAGCGGCACTGAACGCGGTTATACTTATGTTCGTTATTTGCTATGCCACATATAAGTGTCCTCTACTCGTTATCAAAACAGGCACATGTTTTGTAATTCTCCCTTCCTAACTATTTCCGAGCTAACGAACATATGCTACACTCCCTTCAAAGCGGGCGGAGCCGATACCGGCTCCGCCCGTAATAAATTTAAAGAGATCCGTTAAATACGGATCTCTTTTGCGTTTAATAATGCCGCGTCGTCCGGACAGTGGCTTACGAATATGAGCATTCTGCCCTCGCAGTTAGTTAAGATATAGTCTATAACTCGCTTTTTTGTGTCCTCGTCAAGACCTGTGAATGGCTCGTCGAAATACACCGTCTCCGCACTGCTGAGCACCGCACGAACCGTCGCGACGCGGCGGCGCATGCCTCCCGACAGTTGGGATACCGGTTTATCGCAGTGCCCCTCGAGTCCGACGGAGCGCAAATGCTCGCGGATAATATCCTTCGTTACGCCGTGGGCGGCCGTCATTTTCACGCAGTTTACGGGCGTGAATTCCTCCGGCAGTCTGTCCTCCTGGAACACAGCAGCCTGACTCCGCGGTCTATTTATGATCTCTCCCGAATCAGGCTTTTCAAGCCCCATCATGATGCGCAGAAGCGTCGTTTTTCCTCGCCCGGAGGGCGCGGAGATAAGGACACGGCTGCCCTTCGGGATAACGAGGCTCACATCGCGCAGTACATCGTTCTCGCCAAAGCTTTTACATACGTTTTTAAGCTCCATCACGCACGCTCCAATCTTGCATAAGCCTTGCGCACGAGCAGCATGAACAGCTTTTCAAACACAACGCTTATTATGACGATGATGACCGTCCAGCACAGAAGATCGTCTGTATCGAGATAAATTTTCGCATAATAAAGCTGCTTGCCGATGGAGCCGTCGGGCGTTCCGATGATCTCGGCCGCGACTCCCGCCTTCCACGACATGCCCAGCGACGTTGCGCACGCGGGGAGTATAAACGGCTTGAGCTGCGGCATATGGATATACAATATGCGCTTTAACGCCGGCATGTTGAACACACGCCCGACCTCGAGCATTTTCTTATCCTCGCTTTTTATACCCTCGAGCACATTGCCGTAAACGACCGGCAGCACGATGAGAAAGGATATGAAAACGGACAGGTTCTGCGCCGATAGCCATATCAGGCATATGACCACGAACGACGCGACCGGCACGGTCTTGACCGTTATCATAAACGGCCATAGCGCTGTTTCGATCCACGGAAAGCGCCCGGACAGCGCCGCGAGCACAACGCCGGTCACAAGAGCGAGCAGAAAGCCGCCCGCGATGTGATAAAAGCTGAACCATATCGACGATAAAAAGCCCTCAACCCGCCATATCGTCGTCAGTCGAACGGCAACGTCGACAGGCGATACGAGCAGTATGCTTTGGTCGACTGCCGCCGCGGCGATCTGCCACAGCAACAGCACGAACACAACGGATAGTGCCTTGCCGAGCTTATTTTTCTGCTGCATAATACAGCCCGTCGTCGGGCAGCTTGCCGCCGACCGACTGCGGATTCATATCGCAAAGCACCGACAGATATCCGTTCAGGCAGTCCTTGAGCTCATCGCCGGTGAGGCAGCAGATGTTGCAGTAAGGCAGAGCCTTGAGCGCGATGGGAGTCTTGACTATCTCGTAGTTTCCGATAAGCTCGGCGGCCTGCTCGGTGTTTTCGTTTACGAATTTGACGCTCTCGGCGTACTCCTGCATAAACTTTTCAAGCTGCTGAGGGTGCTTTTCGGCAAACTCCGTGCGCACAACGATAACACCGGTGGCCATGGACGCGCCGTCGTTTACCTTCTGCCACTCCTCGTTGAGGTTGAGCGCAACTCTGAGACCCTCGACCTTGGTCTGAGCCGCGGTGACGAAGGGCTGCGGCAGCATTGCTATGGCGCTCTCGTCCTGGATTATATAGGACAGCGCCTCGGTCGTGTCGGCACACCACTGGATTGTGGGAGCCTTGTCGCCCTCTAAGCCGTTTGCCTTGAACAGATAGCGCAGCACGAACTCGGGGGTCGCGCCCTCGCCGGTGGCGTAGAGCTTCTTCCCTGCAAGGTCTGCAAAGCTCTTTACGCTGTCGCCGCGTTCGACGATGTAGAGTACGCCGGTGGCGCATACGGAAAGGACCTTTATGCCGCCGTCGGTGTTGTTATAGATAACGGACGCAAGGTTTGCGGGAACTGCGGCGATGTCGATCTCGCCCTTCGTCAGCGCCGGGGCAAACGCCGTGGCCTCGGTTTGGAGCGAGAATTCATATTTATTTGCACTCTCGCCCTTGTCGCTTTCATCCATGAGCTTCACCATACCCATGGCGGTAGGGCCGGTCATCGCGCCGACGCGAATAGTCGTGGGATCCTCCGCGGCCGCCGGAGTCTCGGTGGGTTCCGGGGCATTGTTCGCGCAGCCCGTAAACAGACATGCGAGCATGAGCACGGCCAGGATAAGTGATATAAGTCTTTTCATTTTTTCACCTCATATTTTTTTGAGCCTTTCGGCGTCATTGATACAGACTTTTCTTCCCTCTTTTACTACAGCTCCGCTCTCCGTGAGCGCGTCAAAGGCACGGTACAGCGAGGCACGCGAGACGTTCAGCGCAAGCGAGAGCTTGCTTAGCGGCATGGGAAGCTCGGCAGCCTGCCCAAGGGGCAGATTATCCGAAAGGAAGCTTGCAAGGCGCTGCTCAGCGGTGCCGGAGCTCAGAAGGTACAGCTTTCTGTTTAAAAACAGTATCCTTTCTGACAGATATTTTATATAGTTTTCCGCGATCTGCAGATCAAAACGCATCATGCGCTGCACAAGGCGCTGAGCGAAGAATACGATCTCGGCATCGCTCAGGGCGCTTATATCCGTAGCGTACTCTGCCTCGTCGTTAAAAAGCGCTGCCGCGCCGAACAGAGACGGCGGAGTGAGCGTGCTCATTATCATGGCATGTCCGCCCGCGTTTTCCTTTGTTACCCTGAGGCTTCCCGAGAGCACAACTCCGAGGCTGCGGGAAAACTCAGTCGTGCTGTATATCAGCTGCCCTTTTTTATAGCTTTTTACTTCGCAGTCCGGCGAGGCGGCGATCTTTTTTATCGTCGACAAGGGAACGGCATAAAAAATGCCCGTCTGCTGAAGCAATGAAAGCTGTGCCTCGCTCAGCTTCATATTGCCCTCCATTTTTGTCTCATATGAGATAGTTTGTGATTTTATTATATCCGAGGCCCCCGTATTGTCAAGCTTTTTTCCGCTGAGAGGGTAATTTATTTTTTTGCGGTGCAAAAGTCAACACCTCCCTAAATTCGTTGCGCTTTTTGTTGAAAGTGCATTAAGTTTTTTCATTTTCATCGTCATTTCCGCTAAATTTGCATTTAATTTGCTGGACATTTTCCGCGCTTTCTGTATATCACATCAAAAATCGGGTGCACTTTTGGGTCCGTCTGATATTAACAATTTTCAAACTATTCTTTACACAAAAATTATTTTTACTTATAATCAAAATCAGCAAAGCATTAAAGTGTTACAGTGAAACCATAGAAAGGATGATTGAATTGGTAAAGGTTGATTTCGGCTTTATCGACAGCGTATTAGGGAAGTACGGCTGCGATAAGACCAGGGTCATTGCTATCATGCAGGAGATCCAAAACGAGTATAAATTCCTGCCGAAGGATGCGCTTAAGTACGTCGCCGAAAAAATCGGCGAAAGCGAAGCCGAGCTCTACGGCGTTGCGACGTTCTACGAGAATTTCTCGATGAACGAAAAGGGTAAGTACATCATAAAGGTATGCAACGGCACTGCATGCCACGTCAGGAAGTCCGACGATGTTCAGGAAGCGCTCTACGAGGCTACCGGCCTTAAGCCCGACGATCACATGTCGGAGGACGGACTGTTTACCATCGAGCGCGTTTCATGCCTGGGCGCCTGCGGCCTTGCGCCGGTGTGCACGGTTAACGACGTTGTTCACGCTTCCATGACCCCCGAAAAGGCGCATGCTCTCATCCAGGAATTGAGGGAGGCTGAGAAGTTATGAGGATTGAAAGCAGACAGCAGCTTATCGAATGCCGCAAGGAATTTAAAAAGGCTCTCGACTGTCAGTATAAGCAGGTGGTCATCTGCGGCGGCTCCGGCTGCGTCGCCGGCGGATCCCTGAAGGTTTACGACAGGATGAAGCAGCTCATGGAGGAGCGCGGACTGCGCGTAGACGTTGTTTTACAGCATGAAAGCCACGATGAATCGGTCGGCTTGAAGCACAGCGGATGCCACGGCTTCTGCCAGATGGGACCTCTGATGCGCATTGAGCCCATGGGTCTTTTGTACATAAAGGTCACAGTCGATGACTGTGAGGAGATAGTCGAGAAAACTATCCTCAACGACGAGGTCATAGACCGCCTTGTTTATCACGAGGACGGCGAGAGCTATGTCCGTCAGGAGGATATCCCCTTCTACAAGCAGCAGACCCGCGTTGCGCTTGAGCACTGCGGACATATAAACGCGGAAAGCGTTGAGGAATACATCGCCGTCGGCGGCTACACCGCCCTTGAAAAGGCGCTGTTCGACATGACTCCCGACGAGATAATCGCCGAGGTCTCCGAATCGGGGCTGCGCGGCAGAGGCGGCGCGGGCTTCCCGACCGGCAAGAAGTGGGCGCAGGTCGCCGCGCACAAGGATGCTCCCGTCAAATACATCGTCTGCAACGGTGACGAGGGCGACCCTGGAGCGTTCATGGATCGCTCAATCATGGAGGGCGACCCGCACAGGATGATCGAGGGCATGATAATCGCCGGCATCGCAACGGGCTCCGATGAGGGCTACATCTATGTTCGCGCAGAGTATCCCCTCGCCGTCGAGCGCCTTAAAATGGCGATAGCCGACGATGAGGCTCACGGAATACTTGGCGAGAACATACTCGGCTCGGGCAAGAATTTCAGGCTGCACATAAACCGCGGTGCGGGCGCTTTCGTCTGCGGCGAGGGCTCGGCGCTGACGGCCTCCATCGAGGGTGAGCGCGGCATGCCGAGAACAAAGCCGCCGAGAAGCGTTGACCAGGGTCTGTTTGACGCTCCGACCTCGCTCAACAACGTCGAGACCTTTGCAAACGTTCCGCCCATCATCGAGCGCGGCGCGGCATGGTATCGCGGCATAGGCACCGAGACCAGCACCGGCACGAAGGCCTTCGCCCTGACGGGTAATATAAAACACACGGGTCTTATCGAGGTCCCCATGGGCACGACCCTGCGCGAGATAGTCTTCAACATCGGCGGCGGCGTCAAAAACGGCAAATTCAAGGCCGTTCAGATCGGCGGCCCCTCCGGCGGCTGTCTGACCGAGGAGCACCTCGATCTGCCGCTCGATTTTGAGTCGACAAAGCGCATCGGCGCGATCATCGGCTCCGGCGGCCTCGTCGTAATGGGCGACGATACCTGCATGGTCGAGATAGCACGCTTCTTCATGAACTTCACGAAAAAGGAGTCCTGCGGCAAGTGCGCTACCTGCCGCGAGGGCGTACCAAAGATACAGGCAATACTTGAGCGCATAACCCACGGCGAGGGCAAGATCGAGGATATCGACATGCTCCAGGAGCTCTCAAGCGTCGTAAAGACCTGCTCGCTGTGCGGCCTCGGCAAGACTGCGACGAACCCCGTGCTCAGCACACTCAAGTATTTCAAAGACGAATACGTTGCGCATATCGTTGATAAGAAGTGCCCGGCCGGCGCATGCCGCAGCCTGTGCACGATGGTGATCGACCCGCTCAAGTGCATCGGCTGCACAAAATGCGCGCGCAACTGCCCTGTCGGCGCTATCACCGGCGAGCTGCGCAAGCCGCATAAGATCGACCCCGAAAAGTGCATCAAGTGCCGCGAATGCAAGAACGGCTGCCCAAAGCACGCGATAAAGGAGGTATGATGATATGAAGCACATGGTCATAGACGGCATAAGCTGCGAATTTGAAAATGAACGCAACGTACTTGAGGTAGCCCTCAAGCATCATATCGACATCCCCAATCTCTGCTACTGCGAAAGCCTCTCGATATACGGCGGCTGCCGCTTGTGCGTTGTTGAAAACGACCGCGGCGGCGTTGAGGCAGCCTGCTCCATGCAGCCGAAGGACGGCCTTGTCATAAAGACCAACACCGCCCGCCTCAGAAAGCACCGTCAGATGATCCTCGAGCTGCTGCTCGCGGGACACAGGGCAGAGTGCACGACCTGCGAAAAATCCGGCAGGTGCAAGCTTCAGACCTACGCCCACCGCTATAACGTCACGAACATCCGCTTTGCAAACGACTACTGCAAGCTTCCGATCGACGACTCCTCCCCCGCCCTCGTGCGCGATCCTTCAAAGTGCATACTCTGCGGAAAATGCGTGAGAATGTGCTCGGAGGTTCAGAACATACATGCCGTCGGTTTCGCCGAGCGCGGCATCGAGACCTATATCTCCTGCGGCTTTGAAAATAAGCTCGCGGATACAAAATGCGTAAGCTGCGGTCAGTGCGCGGCAGTGTGCCCCACCGGCGCTATCGTCATCAAAAACGAGGTCTCAAAGCTCTGGTCGGCGATATACGACCCAACGAAGAAGGTCGCGGTCCAGGTCGCACCGGCCGTTCGCGTCGGCATAGGCGAGGAATTCGGCCTTCCGGCCTCGCAGCCTGTTATGGGCAAAATAGTCACCGCGCTCAAGATGCTCGGTGCAAATTATGTTTTCGATACCTCGCTGACGGCTGACCTCACCATCATGGAGGAATCGGCCGAGTTCATGGAAAAGCTCAAGTCCGGCGCAAAGCTTCCCATGTTCACCTCCTGCTGCCCCGGCTGGATAAAGCACGTTGAAAACATGCACCCCGAGCTCATGCCCCAGGTCTCCACCTGCGGCTCGCCGATGGAGATGTTCGGCGCTATCCTCAGGCAGCATTACACCGACGATGAGCTGTACTCGGTCGCTGTCATGCCCTGCACGGCGAAGAAGGCAGAGGCCGCGCGTCCCGAGCTCGTAAAGGACGGCGAGAGGCTTATTGACCTTGTGCTGACCACTCAGGAGCTTGCGAGGATGATAAAGGAGGCCGGCATTGACTTTGCCGAGCTTCCCGACACTCAGCCCGACGATCCCTTCGCCGAGTACACCGGCGCCGGCGTCATATTCGGCGTCACCGGCGGCGTAACGGAGGCTGTTATCCGCCACGTTCTCGGAACAGTCACCACTGAGCAGATAGCAAGCGTTGCCGAATGCGGCGTGCGCGGGCTTGAGGGTATTAAGGCATTTGAGGTCAAGGCCGGTGATTTGACGCTTAAGATAGCCGTTGCAAGCGGCCTCGGCAATGCCGATAAGCTCATTGAAAAGATCGAAAGCGGCGAAGAATTCTTCCACTTTGTCGAGATCATGGCTTGCCCCGGCGGATGTATCGGCGGCGGCGGTCAGCCCGAAGCATGTCTTGCTCAGAAGAAGGTTCGCAACCGCGGCATATTCATCGCCGACGAGGACTGCACGCTGCGCTCCTCCGAGCAAAACACCGCACTTGACGGAGTTTACGCCATGCTGCGCGGCAGAGCTCACGAGCTTCTGCACGTCCACTACCCCGATCACGGTCACGAATAAACAATAAGCGAAACTCCCCGCTTTGGGCGGGGAGTTTTTTACGTTTTTATAAACAATTTCACAATCGGTGGATTTTGAGGCACAGTCATGCTATAATGGCTCGGAATGGAGTTGATAACATGCGAAAATTTATAGCTATAGCATTGGCGTTCTGCTGCGTTTTGTCCCTTTGCGCATGCGGTAAGAAGGATGCGGGCGAAGCCGAGCGCGAGTGCGGCGTATATATAACAATGCAGGCAAGCGACGTTTTCACCGTCTCCTGCGGCACCGATGCCGGCTCGGATTCGTTCGGGAATGCGGACAAGTCCGCGATTGAAGCCGGTACGGTCGTTCATTTTGACTTTGCCGGCGACAAGGCAGAGAGCACAGAACGCGCCGATATCGAATACAGCATATGCATCTACGATAAGGAGCTCAATATACTTGCGACCAAGTCCTTCGTCGATGATTTTTCCAACAAGGCACGCATAGATATCACCGTGACCGAGGATCACAAGATCATAAACGCAAACGCCGGAAGCTGCGGCGGCGACGTGGTCATCGAGATGGCGACGGAAACGGGCGACGACAATGTCTCATACATGTCCCCAACCGTTTTCATGCCGGAGCGCAGCGATGCGGCCGAAAAGATAAACGAAAGTCTCAATGCCCTGGCGACGGAATACAGCACCAAGACCTATCAGGATAATTACGGGCATTACACGCAGAATATCGGCGACGGTACGGCCGAGGGACTCAGCGCCTTCGGAATGGAACGCACGATAAGGTCTCAGCGGGCCGACAGCGGCGTTATCTCTCTGCGTGTGGTTGACAGGGCCTCGCTCGGCACAACGAGCACCCTTAAGATAAGCGGAGTCAACTACGATCCGCAGACCGGCGAGGAGCTGAAGCTTGCAGACCTCGGCGACAGCAGCGAAAAGCTCATAAACACCGTTTCGGAGAAGATACTTGTTTCCTTCAATGAAGACCCCAAGTATCAGGGCGTATTCTTCAATGAGGGATATTCCGATACGATAAAATCGCTGGTTTCTGACGGACACTGGTATCTGTCTGTTGACGGCCTCGTCATAATCGCAAATCCCGGAGAGATAGCCGATGCAGCCGCCGGATTTTATGAGTTCACCGTGCCCTACTCCGAGCTCGGAGATGTCATAAAAAAGGACTATATCCCCTCGTCCGACCGCGACGGCTCGGAGGGCGATATAATCGTTGAATTTGCCGCCGACAATGCGGCGACGAATCTCACCTTACTCGGCAGTCCCGCAGCGGAGGATATTAAGTCTCTGCTCCTGTCCGCAAGCGGCAGCATCTACGATCTGGACGTTTACACGATAAGCTATAACGAAGCCGTGAAGACCTACAATATCGTAAAGCAGATACTCGCATGCAGCGACATGTCCGACGGCGCAGCGCTTGCTGTGAACGCTCAGCTTGAGGGTACGACCCCAACCATGGTCGTGCGCTTCAAGCTTGCAGACGGAACAAATGAGATCCGCCTCCTCTCGCTGGACGAAAATGGCGCACTTAAAGTAACAGACCCCAACGCAAGCTCCGGAACCGTCATCACCTCGCGTCTGCCCTACACAGGCGATATTGACGGAGACAATAAGGACGAAACGATAAGCACCGCCGCCGACGAACAGGGGCTGACCATACTGAACATCGAAGCTAACGGCAGCAGCTCCGGCGTTACGACCGGAATAAAGGAGCTCGGCAGCATACGCCTGTTCGACCTTGACGGTGACGGCGTGCGCGAGATATACCTCGACGGCAAGGACAAAAACGGTCAGAGCATCACCTGCACCGTGCTTTACTCGGCGGGCGAAAGTCAGCCGCTGCACCTTGCGCTGTTTGACAGCCAGAGCTATGCCCCCGGCGTAATAAAGGACTTTGAAAACGGAAAGCTCGTTTTGGACACCGAGATGAACATTCTCGGCACATATAAGGTCAAGAGCGTATATACGCTGTCGGATAAGAGCTTTGCCAAGGCCGCCGGCGACATTGTTTTTGATAACAACACGAGCTATGTGACCACCTCGAAGAGCATAACGCTCTCAAACGGCAGCCTCCTCGCAACGGGCACAAAGCTGCGCTTTACCTCGACAGACGGGAGCTCCGTTATTAACTTCGTCACAGACGGCGGCTTCACCGGCTCCATCCCCATCGCGAGCTCCGGCTCGGGCTGGACGATAGGCGGTCAGCCGGACACGAGCTGCTTTACCTCCCTGCCTTATAAAAGCTGATATCAGAATATACGCTGCCTTGCAGCGTATATTTTTTACCCGTTGCGGAAGAATATAGCCGAGGTGATATTATGAACACAGGCAAGAACGCAGACCTTCCGCTCGGTCTCGGCATGGCGCTTATGCAGAACACTGACGCATTTTTATATTTTTCCGCCCTCGACGGCGTGCAGCAAAAGCGCATTATCGAGCAGAGCAAGCAGCTTAAAAGCCGCAAGGAGATGAAGCGCTTCGTAGACAATTTAAAGAAAAGCGGCTGAAAAAAAGCATTTGTTCCCGTAAGGCGGACATATCGCAAATTTGTTCCCGTGTTGTGGACATTTTTTGAGCAAAACTCTTGTATATTCCGGCCAAATGAAGTAAAATTTATATAGCTAACGAGAGTCGAACACCTGTCGGTTTTGACAGGCTGACGCAATATGCGTATACGCAGGCGCTTCAATGCGCCTCTAAAAAACTGTCAGGCGGAAGAAGTTCGCCTCCCGTCAGCTATAAAATATGAGAGGTGAATCGGATGGAATTACAGCTTAAGGACATTGAGCTTGCAGCCGAGAGGCTCAAGCCCATACTGCATCACACGGAGCTCGATATGTCCTCCACTTTTTCCGCTATGACGGGCGGAGAGATATATCTCAAGTGCGAAAACCGCCAGAAAACAGGCTCGTTCAAGATACGCGGCGCGAGCAATAAGATAGCCGCTCTCGTCGAGCGCGGCGATGTAAAAAGCGTCGTTGCCTCCTCCGCCGGGAATCACGCGCAGGGTGTTGCATATGCTGCACACAAATTCGGCATTCCCGCAACGATAGTCATGCCGGCAAGCGCACCGATAGCCAAGGTGCAGGCTACCGAGGGCTACGGCGCGAAGGTCGTTCTGCACGGCGACTGCTACGATGACGCGTACGCAATGGCATGCACCGTCTGCGACACGGAGGGCGCAACATTTCTGCACCCCTACAATGATTTTGAGGTCATCGCCGGTCAGGGCACGCTCGGCCTTGAGATACTCGGCGATCTTCCTACCGCCGATATGGTCATCGTTCCCGCGGGCGGCGGTGGACTTCTGGCCGGCGTTGCGGCATGCATAAAACAGATCAATCCGCGCGTTCAGGTCATCGGCGTTCAGGCCGAGGGCGCAAGCGCGATCGCGCAGTCCTTCCGCGAGAAAAAGTACATAAGCACAGACTCCGTCTCCACGATCGCCGATGGCATCGCCGTCAAATCGCCCGGCGATATTACGGTCGAGCTCATAAACCGCTACGCCGACGACGTTGTAACGGTCAACGATAACGAAATATCTGAGGCGATACTGCTGCTCATGGAGCGCTGCAAGCAGATAGTCGAGCCCTCGGGCGCAACGCCGGTCGCGGCAGTACTCAAGGGCAAGGTCGACGTCAATGGCAAGAAGGTCGTGTGCCTGCTCTCCGGCGGCAATATCGACGTAAGCTTTATTCAGTGCATCATCGCGCAGGGGCTTGTCGCGCGAAACCGCCGTCTGAGATTCACGGTCACCCTGCTCGATAAGCCGGGCAGCCTCGTGAAGCTATTAAACGATATCGCCGCACAGGGTGCGAACATCCTCACCGTTGAGCATGACAGGCTCAGCGCAGGGCTCAATCCCAATCAAACCAATGTTCACATCGCCTGCGAAGTCGGCGGCAAGGAGCACGGTGAAAGGCTTCTGCGCTCACTCGGCGACAAGGGCTTTATAGTAAGCTTAAATAACTAAGGAGGAAATGAAATGAAAACCGTATCCACAACAAAGGCTCCCGCAGCAATTGGCCCCTATTCCCAGGCTCAGATAGTCGGAGGCCTGGTATATACATCCGGTCAGATCGGCATTGATCCCGCGACCGGTCTCGTTCCCGAGGGTGTCGAGGCTCAGGCACATCAGGTATTCAAAAACCTCACCGAGCTCCTAAAGGCCGCAGGCAGCGACATGTCCAAAGTCGTAAAGACCACCGTATTTATTAAGGATATGAACGATTTTGGCCTTGTAAACGGCATATACGCACAGTATTTCACCGACCCCTACCCCGCAAGAAGCTGCGTTGAGGTCGCCCGTCTGCCCAAGGACGTTCTCGTTGAGTGCGAGGTCATCGCCGAGCTGTGATAAAAACTCAGCTTGAGCGTATGCTCGCAGGTAAGCTCTACGATCCGTCGGACGCCGAGTTAGCCGAGCTGCGGCTCAAGGCGCACAAGCTCAGCCGCAGATATAACAACACCGACGAGGACGAGACCGAGCTGCGCGGCGAAATATTGGCCGAGCTTACGCCAAATGCGCAGTCGGGGCTGTTTCTGCAGGGTCCTGTGTATTTTGACTACGGCATATTCACCCGCTTCGGCAAAAACTGCTATGCGAATTTTAACTTCACAGTGCTCGACTGCTGCCCTGTGACGATCGGCGACGATGTTTTTTTCGGGCCGAATTGCAGCCTGCTGACGCCCATGCACGCCATGCTCCCCGCAGAGCGCAACATTCGCTTCAGGCCCGACGGAAGTATGTACGACCTTGAGTACGCAAAGCCGATAGTCATCGGCAATAACTGCTGGCTCGGCGGAAATGTCATCGTCTGCGGCGGCGTTACGATCGGCGACGGCAGCGTCATCGGTGCCGGGAGCGTGGTTACGAGAGATATACCGCCCGGCCATTTGGCAGTCGGCAATCCCTGCCGTGTTATCAGAAGGATAACGCCGGCTGACAGTGTTGAGATTAAAAGCAGCATATTATAAAAAACAGAGGCAAGCACTTTTAGCTTGCCTCTGTTTTTACGCATAAAAATACCGGCGCATGATGTGGGGCATGCGCCGGTACAGTTTTAAAGATTAGAACTTAATGTCAACAGGCTTTCTGTCGAACATAGCGTTAACCTGCTTATATGCCCAGCCGAGCAGCTTCTGATCGAGGTTCCAGAAATAGACTACGAACAGAACGCCGACTACCATGCTGAACAGCTTAACGGACTTTTTGCAGAAATTGCACATTAGCGTTTCTCCTTTTTGAGCTGTTATTGATGCCAAACAGTTCGATATATCGGAGCTGTTGGCGCCTGTGTAGGTCAAAGAAATATTCTTTAGAGCGGCTTCTCCCCGTCTCATTCAGCGCGATGCACCAATACCCGGTACTGTGTCACCGGTCGGGCCACCGCAATAAAGACTCATTGAAGCCTTAATTCGCCTCTAAAAAAGCGCCTCTAAAAAGAATTATTTCTTTGCAAGACCCTTCTGGCGAGCATACTCTGCTGCGCCGAGTGCGCCCATGAGCTGCGGGTCGGTCTTCAG
>SFEG01000008.1 GCA_004558025.1 Clostridiales bacterium | reverse complement strand
GATGAGGTACTCGAGATCCTTCGAGCTCTTCAGGCCTGCCTTCTCGCACACTTCTGCCATTGCCGCTACTGCGGATGCCTCGGAATTGATCTTGCTGCGGATGGTGGTGTCTGCTACCATCTTGCCGTTCTCGTCGAGTATGACTGCCTTTGTGTAGGTCGAACCTACGTCACAACCGCCAAAATATTTCATTATAATTTCCTCCAATTAATTATTCATTGTTGGCGCTTTAAGCGCCGTCCGGGGATGGCATTTTAATTTTACTGCCATCCTCGGAGCATAGCTCCTGCAGTAATTGCTGCAAACATGCCACCGGTATGTTTGCTTAACGCACGAGCTGCCATCCTCGGAGCATAGCTCCTGCGGTAATTGCTGCAAACATGCCACCGGCATGTTTGCTTAACGCAATTACATGCAGACTTCGTCCTCGAACTCTACGAGGGAAGGATCGACAGGCTCTGCGTTCTTAACGGTGCGCATGTACTCGTTGACCTTGTCGCGCATGGTGCGGCGGGAAACGGTACGCGGGTCCATAAGGTCGTGCTCGATCCAGATAAGATCGTAGCCACGCTCACGGCCCTGATCGTCAAGCAGGCCCTGAACAGTTGCCATGTTCTTACATGCAACGTTCTGATACATGATGATGAGCTTTGCATCCCATGCTTCGCACTGACGCCACAGCTCGGTTACGACGTTGTGGTAACCGCCGTTGGTGTGACGGCGCATAACCATACGCTCGTACAGGCGAGCCAGGTCGCGCAATGCCTCTTCCTTGTCCTCGGTCTCGAGGGGCTTGGTGAAGTTGAGAGACTCCATCTCTACCAGGACATCGATGCCCCAGCAGTTGGCAGCCCAGTTGGAGAAGTTTGCGTAGTAGTGAGCCGGGCAGGACCATACGATCGCACGGTACTTCATCTTGCCGACCCAAGCTTCGTCGCGATCCTCATATGCCTCGCGGATCAGCTTGCTGACCTTTTCGCAGGTGGATATGACGCGGGGATCGATACCGCCGTCCATCTCGTAGTTCCATTTGCGGAACAGCTCGTAGCAGGGGCCGATAAGCTGCGGATACTTGGTCTTGTTAATTTCCCACTTCTCGAGCTCATAGGAAGTCTCCTTGTTGAAGCGCTTCATAGCCGTGAAGTAAGCATCCCAATTCCACTTCGCACCGGTCTTATCCTCGATAAACTTTATGCAGGCCTTGATATCCTCGGCTGCCGACTGAAGGACGGATTCGTCCTCGTAACGTACGGGGAAGCAGAGGTGGAACACGGGAGTGTTCGGGAAGCGGCGTGCAAAGTAAGAGGATGCCATGGTGGAGCCGTCGCAGGGCATGGAGCTGGAGATGAAGCAGGAGCCCATATCGGGCAGTGCGTCGATAACCAGTGCGCCGCATTCGGAGGAAGGAACCGGGCAGCAGTCTGCGGGCAGACCGAAGGACTCGACTGCGTCGATGTAAGGTACGCAGGTGAGCTGGTCGATCTCAGAGACGAGGAAGACGGGCAGCAGCTGATACGGAATACCGCACAGATCGGGGAAGCCTGCCATGATCTGACCCATGGTCATCTCGTCAAAGGTTACGAGCATCTTGTTGAGCTCGTTGCTGTTGCCGTTCTTGCGGTCAGCCTTGGACAGAAGAACGAGGTTCTCTGCAACATAGCGGAATATATCGTAGATAAGCAGGTGGCTCATGCGGAGAGCGCGGCCGCGCTGACCCATGATGTTCTTATCCATAAAGCCGTGGCAGCAGAAGTAGGAGATCATCCAGCGGTAGTGCAGAGCACTGTTGAGTGCGGGAATGAGATCCTTGGAGAAGGTCATAAGGAGCATGCCCCACATACGAGCCCACTCGTAGAAGTCATATGCGGTGTCCTTGATGCCGCGCCACTCACGACGAACGGTTGCCATTGCGCCCTTGGCATACAGTCTGCCAAGTCTCTTTTCACCGTAGAGGATAGCATCAAGCTTACCCTGCTGGTCGAGTGCCATGAATGCATGGTACTCTTCCTTGATGCGTTCTGCATCCATCTTCAGGGTGTTCTTCCAGCCGTTTTTGAATGCTTCCCAATCGGTCTCTTTGAGCATATCATAGAAGATGCCGCCGCAAACCTTCAGGTTTTCCCACTGCTTCTTCCAATCGATATTGTCTTTCGCCTTGAAAAACTTAGGATTAGGATATTTAGGAGTCTTAGCCATTACTTTATGCCCTCCTCTTTATGAATACGCTTGATCTCCAGAGACTCAACAAAGGCCTGGCAGCGGGTACGGAGCTGACCAGAGTTACCGTTGTTGTACAGTCTATCGATGGACAGTACGGGCCAGCCGTATTCCTCAGCCATAACATGGCTGACGAGTGCACGCTCGAAGCCCCAGTAGTCGCAGTACTTCATCTGCTCGTAGATGATGCCTTCTGCGTGGTACTCTTTTGCAAGGCGGTCTGCGGTGTGACGACGCTGCATGACCTTCTCATCGGATATGTAACGTGCGCACTCGGAGTGCTCCATTACGTGACGGCAGATCTGTCTGAGTGCGGGCTCGTCGTCATTGAGCTCGATGACCTCACGGCCGGGAGTCGAGCCGAAGCAGTGACGGTCGGAGCAGACAAATGCACCGCAGCCTTCGATAAGCTTGGTGAGGTTGGGATCGTCGATCTCGGAACCAACGATAGCAACTCTTGCGCGGAACCAGGGCTTGGGATCGGGCTTGCGAGCCTTGAGCTCTTTCAGGGTCTCCTTCAGGTAGGGGAGAATGAGTCTCTTCGGGCAGGTGAAGGAAACGAGGTTCAGGACGTGATACTCATAGCCGGTGATAACGGGGTTTTCAGCCTTGCGCATATCGCCGATCTCGGTGAGGATCTTGCAGACTTCGTTGTGCTCCTTAACAGCCTTGCGGATAGCCTTCTCGGAGGTGTCGATACCGAACTTCTCCTTCAGGTTATCCAAAACGTGGATCTGCATCTGGGTTTCGTAAGCTTCGAGGGTATAGTCGGTCACCTTGAAAGGAATGTCCATGTGAGTTACAAAGAACTTTTCCTTATCGTTGACCTTCAGGACCTCGAAATGCTCCATTGCACGGTTCATCATGGAGCATGCGTCTACACCGATCATTGCGTCGAGGAACTGATAGCCGCCCTCAATTGCACGTTCTACGAGTGCGCGTGCGTACTCGCAGGTGTAGTTGGACATGTAGTAGGTCGCGATGTCGATCGAACCTGTCTTCGGTGCGCGCAGACGCACGGAGAAACAGTTGCCTATGTTGTAGATCAGATGCTTAAGATCTTTCAAATGTTACACCTCTTCTTCAAAGAATTTCTATTTTTTGGAGTGCTTCCTTTACTCCGTTGAGCATAAGAGAATCTTCGGGCAGATTGAGCACACTCTGACCCTTAATATCGTTTGCGGCAAATGCATTGTCCGCAGGGATGCGCGCCACGATGTCAACACCGGGCACTGTTATGAGCTCCGCGAGCTCGGGATTTGTCATTCTGTTTACGATGGCGCCGATCTTATCGTAAACGATCAGCTCGTCTGCGACGTTCTTGATCGTTGATACGACCTGGCAGCCCTTTTTGCTCTGGTCGGTGACGAGCAGCAGATGCGTTACCTTATCCATAACGCGGCGCTGTATCTGCTCAATGCCGGCCTCACCGTCAATGACGACATAGTCGAAGCTGTTTGCCAGAATGCCGATGACTTCCTTCAGGTAGGAATTGACCTTGCAGTAGCAGCCGGAGCTTTCGGGCCTGCCGATGCCGAGAAATGCAAAGCCGGGCATTTCGACCAGTGCGTCAAAGATTTTGAATCGCGCCTCGCTCAAAAGCTCAAGCGCTTCTCTTGTTTCGCCGTTTTCGACGCTGTCAACGATGCTCATGCGGATATCGTCAAGTGTGAGCTTAACATCAACGCCGAGAGCGACAGACAGGCCGACAGCGGGGTCTGCATCTATCGCAAGGATCTTTTTATCCGGGAAATTCTCCACCAAAAGCCTTACGATCGATGCCGAGATCGACGTCTTGCCGACGCCGCCCTTACCGGCGACCGCTATGATCTTCGCTTTGTTTTCCAATAATACGTCCCCCCTTCAATTGCGCTTATACATACCTTACGCATTTTGATAACAGTTTAACACAAGTGCCTTGGTTTTGCAAGAGAATATACGTCCTTTTATATGAAAATTTCAGGTTTTTTTGCATAAAAAACGTGTTCTGCTATACACATTCAACAAAATTGTCAATTTGCTCGCAAGCGAAAAAAGAGACCCCGAAGTTCGGGGTCTCTCAGTGATTAAAATACGCAATCAGACGATCCTGCGGTCACGAACCTGGGAATCGTAATGCTTGTTCAGCAGCGGGCGAATGACATAGTAGATGAGCTTGTTTTCGCCGTTGGTGATGTACAGGGTAAAGGTGCCGACAAAAGCGAGGAATGCGAACATGGCGAGCTTGCCGCCGATCTTTGCAACGTTTTTCATCGTTATTATATCCTCCTATTAATATGCTTCGCTGTCGTCAAACTCAACGATGGTCGGGTCGAGAGGCTTCTCGCCCAGGACGACGGACATGTAGCCGTTTACGCAGTTACGCATATCCTGGCGGGAAACGGTGCGGCTGTCTTCAAGGTCATGCTCGATGAAGATGAAGTGGAAGCCGAGCTCTCTGGCCTGCTCTTCCATGAGAGCGTGGACGCCGAGCATACCCTTGCAGGCGATGTTGTCGTTAAACAGGACCATGTCGCAGTTGAAATTCTTTGCCCACTCCCAGATAGCGTTGACGTTGTCCCAGCCGCCGACGGCGTGGTGACGCATGGTAGCCTTTTCGGAGAACAGAGCCAGATCCTTGATTGCCTCTTCGGGATCCTCGGTGTTTATCATGTTGTGACCCATGGTGGAGTCCATGTTCAGGACGATATTGATGCCCCAGCAGTTCTGGATCCAGGTCGGGAAATCGGTGTAGTAAACAGCGGAGGGGCCCCACAGGAAGGCACGGTGGCGGGTACGGCCGCCGAAGGGCTCTCTCTTCTCCTCATACGCCTTGCGCATGATCTTTATGACCTGACGGTCAACCTTGTTGAAGTAAGGATCGGTGCCGTTTACGGAGGCCCAAGCATACAGGCGGTACAGAGTCTCCGCTATGCCGCACAGCGCGGAGTACGGAGTCTTGAAGTAATCCCACTTTTCAAGCTCAATGGTGTTCTGCTCGTTCATGAGCTTTGCATACTTAAAGAGGTTATCCCAGTCGTACTTTACGCCGTACTCCTTCTCGATGAAGGCGATAGCGTCCTTGAGCATCTGGGTGGAATACGGATGCGCGCCCGGCTCGTTGTGAATCATGGCGAGTGTTACGGGGAAGTCCGGCATGCCTATGCGGCGGCGCTGGAACATGGAGGTGGCCTCGGATGCATTGCATGGCATATTGGTCGAGATCATTGCCTTACCGATGAGGGGGAATGCGTCGTCGAGAGCAACGCCGGTCTCTGCCGCGCAGCGGGAGCAGACGTCGGCGGGAAGACCGAAGGACTCGGCAACGTCGATGTAGTAGGGCTCAATGTGCTGGTCAACATCGCAGATGATGAACTCAGGCAGCGTCTGCAGAGGGAACGGAACGAGCTCCTTGAAGCCCATCATGAACAGCGGAGGCAGAACCTCATCCATGGGAACGATGCGGTCGGTATCCTTGCCGCCGCCGAGACGACGGTCATTGCTCAGGCAGAACGCGATCTTCTTGGTCAGGCTGCGGACGATAGCGTGCATGCACTTATGTGCAGTAACGAGCTCATAGCCGCGGAAGCCCTCGAACAGGCGGTCGATGAACATGAAGGTGCCGAGGTAGGAGCCCATCCAGCGGTACTCCCAAAAGCCCTTGAGACAGGGGATCGGAGCGGAGGCTACCATCATCGCCATTGAGGCAAGGTTCTTCAGCCATGCGCCGTAGTCGACCATGGTGTCCTTAACGCCGCGCCATTCACGCCATTTTGCAACGCCGGTCTTGTCGTAGTAACGGGATCTCTGACCGCCGACGCCGTTTTCGGCCTGCCATATGGGGTCAAAGCGTTCAAGCTTTTTATCTACTGCTGCTATAACTTTATCGAACATCATTACTTACCTCCCTGAATGGACTTGATCTCCAGGGATTCGATGAATGCCTGGAAACGTGTACGAAGCTGTCCGACTGCGCCGAGGGAGTACTCCTTCTCGATGGTGCAGCAAGGAATGTGCTTTTCGTTCGTGAAGATGTGGTTTGCGAGAACCTTCTCATAGCTCCAGAACTCGCAGAATTTCATGTTTTCGTAGATGATGCCGTCAGCCTTGAAGTCCTCAACGAGCTGAGTCGCTATAGCATGACGCTGGTCGATCTTGAAGCCGTCCATGAAGCGCGCGCACTGGTTCCAGTACAGGTAGTGGCGGCAGATAGCGTCGAATGCGGTCTCGCCGTCGCGTATCTCGATCTGTTCTCTGCTGGGGAAGGAGCCGAAGCAGTAGCGGTCGGCAACTACCATTGCGCCACACATCTCGATTAGCTTTGTGAACTCGGGGTCGTCGATCTCAGAGCCGACGAGCGCAACGCGCGCGCGGAACGGGAACTTCTCCTCGGGCTCGCGGGTCTTGATCTCTTCGAGGGTCTCCTTGAGGTAAGGCAGGATCAGCTTATGCGGGCAGACCTGGCTCACGAGCTGGATCACGTGGAACTCATAGCCGGTGATGGGAGGATTATCGAGCTTGCGGAAATTACCGATCTCGGTGATTATGCGGCTGAGCTCATTTTCCTGCTCGATCGCCTTGCGCATCGCCTCTTCGGAGACGTCAATGCCGAGGCGGTCGCGCATTGCGTCAACGACCTTGAGCTTGAGCTGTGCCTTGTAGTAATCGAGGTTTGTCTGATCGCCCTTCATGGGGGGATCGATCTGGGTGACGAAGAAGCCGTCGTGCTTTACGGGATTGATGAGGAAGAAATGCTCCTCCATACGCTCCATGGTAGCGCAGCTCTCCGCGCCGAACAGAGCGCTCAGATAGTTGTATCCGCCTTCAATGGCGCGCTCAAGAATGGAGCGTGCATAGGGGCAGGTACGGTTTGTCATGTAGTAGTTTGCGATGTCGCTGGATGTGCAATTGGGTGCACGAAGTCTTGAAGAGAAGCAGCCTTCAAGATTGAGAAGGACTTCGGGTATGTAATAGCAGTTATAACCGAGTGCTATCTGCCCATCCTCCACTGCCTTGGTGACGAGCTCGTTCTGAGCGTCCTGCAGCAGGTTTTCAAAATAGATCAGATGTTTTAGGTCTTTCATTTGCAACCCCTTCCGCTTATTTTAAATTTTTGCCTACCAGTTATTTTCGTATGAGAATCCCCCATACTTCTTTGTTTGATTATACTTTAACTTCAGCGCAAATGTCAAGTTTATGTCAAGAGTATTTGGAAATTAATCATGGTAATTTCAGCATCTTGAACACTTGGTCAACATACTGTCTATCTACTTGAACAGCTTGCGGCACGCATCTATATAATCCGGCAGCACTCCCTCAAAATCGAGGCCGTATTCGCGCGGAGTTCCGCGCGCAGCCGTTCGCTCTATGGCGGCCGTCACAAATTCCTCGGCGGTATTCAGTGCATCCTCAAGAGGAGCCCCCTGTGTGAGCAGGGCTGCGAACGCCGACGCGAACACATCGCCCGAGCCGTGGAACATTCCGTCGAGCGTTTTGTTCATGACAGAGCACATTTTCCCGCTTCTGTTATCGCGTGCGACTATGCCCACCCTACCGCTTTCGGTGCTGACGCCGGTTATGGCAACAAAAGAAGGCCCCAGCTCGGACAGACGGTCGATAAGCTCGGCGACATAGGCCTCATCGTGCACACCAGGTCTGTATTCCATGCCGGTCAGGAAGCACGCCTCGGTCATATTCGGCGTTATGATATCCGCCTTTTTTATAAGTCTGCGGAAGCATTCCGTCATCTCCCCGCCGAGATTGGCGTAGTATCTGCCGTTATCGGCCATAGCCGGGTCGACGATCACCAGCGTATTCTCTCCGCGCAGGAGCTCAATTGCCCGCTCAAGCAGCTTTCCCTGTGTCTCCGACGCAAGATAGCCCGAATATATGGCATCAAAGCCGACACCCAGCTCGTGCCAGTGCTCGGCGATCGGAACTATATCTCCGCTCAGGTCGGTGAATGTCCAGTCCGTGAAGCCGCCCGTATGCGTCGACAAAAGCGCCGTCGGTATGCAGCAGCACTCGACTCCCGTCACGGAAACTATAGGAAGCGCAACGGTCAGCGAGCATTTGCCCAGCCCCGAAAGATCATGTATGGCCGCCATTCTCGGCAGCCTCGGCAGTTTTTCCATAGTGTATCCTACCTTAATATAAACCGAATTATCGTTTTGATTTTAGCATAAAAAGCACCCGTTCGCAACTCTATACATTACACCCGTATTGTATATATCTTTCAAAAATTTTAACTAAAATTTTATGCGATTTTGTTTATAAAAAGCTTATTTTACCATTTTCTGCATTGAACTTTCGGTTACAATATAGTATCATATCTGCAATACTAATTAATAGCCTCCGTGCTGCTTCCGTGAATAACGGTTGACTGCTTCCCTGCCGAAGGGCAGGGATAATCGATGCCGCATGGATAATCCGCGGTGGTGTAGGTATTAGTATGTATCCTTTGGGAAAGGAGGAAAACTTAATAGTATGGTAAAAGCGAAAAGGCTCAGCAGGCCTGTGCTTACGGCGCTTTTTGTGCTTGCTGTCTTCCTGATTGCTGTTTTCGCTCTAAGTGCTGACGCAAATGCCGATGGACTTGATGTGGATGTTGCTGCGGATACCGACACTGTCTCGACTCTTTCGTCTTACTTCAGCGGGATCGGGCTTCGCAATACAGAGTATCCCGACGCAAACTTCATCAACTTCCTGCTTTGCCTGCATGGCTACGAGAATCTTCCGGCTGACGCTACCGTGACCGTTACAGCTTATCTGCCTGTTACGAACACCGTTTTCTGGCGTTCCACCTTTACCAAGGACTACTTGACCTTGAAGGATGACATTCAGCTTGTAACTCACGGTTCACTCATAAGGCTTCCCGGTGCATGCACGCTCAAGATAGAAGTTAACGGAGCGAACATCAAGGGCTGGGATCTCATTTACGGCAACACCGTCGAGGAGGCCATCATCTGGAATCCGAGCAGTGGTTTCACCGGAGTGGCCGCAGACTATGTACCCGGCAACGCTACATACATGTTTATGAGCAATGTCGGCGGTCATGTCGTTCACCTGAACATTGACAGTATCGGCAGCGGCAGCAATCCCGGCGGCGACAATCCCGGCGGCAGCAATCCCGGCGGCGACAACCCCGGCGGCGACAACCCCGGCGGCAACAACCCCGGCGGCGACAATCCCGGCGGCAACAACCCCGGCGGCGACAACCCCGGCGGCAACAACCCCGGCGGCGATAACCCCGGCGGCGATAAGCCCGGCAAGCCGGATGATCCGAACACACCGGATAAGCCGAGCAATCCCGACGATCCGAATACTCCGGATAAGCCGAGCAATCCCGACGATCCGAATACTCCGGATAAGCCGAGCAATCCCGACGATCCGAATACTCCGGATAAGCCGAGTAATCCCGACAATCCGAACACTCCGGATAAGCCGAACAACCCGGACAATCCGAATACTCCGGATAAGCCGACAGAGTCCAAGACTCCGTCAGAGACCGGAGATACAAGAAGCGTTGTCATGATGTCTGCGATAGCGGTCATCAGCCTGGCAGTGCTTGCAGGTACTTATCGCAAGAAAAAGCCAAACTGATCATATGTGGGCGATTAGTTGACTTATTGCAATAGTGCATATAAAATAGGAGTGGCGAAAGCCGCTCCTATTTTTATTTTCCCGAGGAACACGGAATGAACATAAATTTGCGAAAAATCACACGCCTGATAGCTTTAATAGCGCTCATCGTCTCTGTCGGCGTCCTGATATTCTACACGGTCGACGATCTGCGCAGCAAGCGCACCGACGATAAGCTCAAAGGCCTCAAGGATGCACAGGCAAGCTCTTCCCTGCCCGATATTCTGCCGGAATATGAAGCGCTGTATGCCGAAAACCCCGACACCATCGGCTGGCTGAAGATAGACGGAACGGGCATAGACAACGTCGTTATGTACGCGCCCGACGAGATCGACAAGTATCTGCACACGGATTTTTACGGCAATTACGCCTATCGCGGCTGCCTGTTCGTCGACGAATACTGCGACATACTCTCGTCCGACAACCTGATAATCTACGGGCACAACATGAAGGATAATTCAATGTTCGGCTCGCTCATGTACTATGTCAGCGAGGATTTTTATAAGCAGCACAAGCTCATAAGCTTTGACACGATATACGAAAAGCAGACCTATGAGATCGTCGCTGCGATAAAGACCGAGCTCGTGCCCGAGGGCAGCGACGGCTTCAAATACTATGAATACACCGGCAGCGGTGATGAGAACTCGTTTAATGACTACGGTAAATTCATTGAAGAAAACAGGCTCTACGACACCGATGCCGAACTCTCGCCCGGCGATAAGATACTCACCCTCTCCACCTGTGCATATCACGCCGAGGACGGGCGCTTCATAGTAGTCGCAAAAAAGATATGAAAAAAGCCTTCACGCAGAAGCGTGAAGGCTTTTTGGTGACCCGTACGGGAATCGAACCCATGTTACCGCCGTGAAAGGGCGGTGTCTTAACCGCTTGACCAACGGGCCTGGATTCGAACCGGGGACACTGCGGGTATGAACCGCATGCTCTAGCCAACTGAGCTATGCCGCCATTTCTCAAATGAGCAATTGGAATTATACAAGACACAGCCCAGATTGTCAACACATTTTTTTATTTTTCTTCAAATTCATATCGGTAGATACACCATCGGGTCAACGCTCGCTCCGTCGCGGCTCATGGCAAAGTGCATGTGGCTGCCCTGCCCTATCTCGCACAGCGCCGTTTTGCCGACAGAGCCGATAACATCTCCGCTCTTTACCTTGTCTCCGGCGGCGACTGTCGGAGTATCGGCAAGGTTTGAGTAGGTGGTCTTTATCCCGTTGCCGTGGTCGATGATGACCGTTGTGCCGTAAAGATCGTCCTGAGTCACGCTTACTACCTCGCCGTCTCCCGCGGCGACGACCACCTCGCCCTGCTGCGCGAGGATATCCACGCCGTCATGCGTGCGCCAGTCGGCCATGGTAACATCGTAGCTGAGCGCCTCCACGCTGTATCCGCGCTCGATCTCGCCCGACACTGGCCATCTCCACGTTGTCTGCTCTGGCCAGACATCGTCCTGCGTTAGCGTTCCCGCGGACACAACGTCCTCCTCGTTCGGAGCGTCCACCGGCTTCGGCGCCTTGGTGCTCACGGGCGGCTGCGCACTCGGCTCGGGACTGCGCGTCTGCTGCGCGGCGCTCATGCCGGGATTCAAACCGTCCGTCGGCGTATCCGCGCCCTTTGCGAGGCTGTAGGCCGATATTCCTATCACGATCACACATAGCGCAAGGACTATGTAGAAGCCCTTGCCGGCAAAAAACTTATCCAGTCTGCCGCTTTTTTCGTTCTGCATAGATAAACCCTCCTTTATCTATGCCTATTGTTGACCGTTTTATAAGGGAATATACAAAAAATGAATATGTATTGTGTATTATCCATAAATTGAATTTTAATTTTTGTGCATAGCGACAGAATTCGGGAAATTCGAAAATAGTTGTCCTGTTTTTCCGAAATTCACTGTCTATATAAATGAAGGGATAAGAAAACGGTATTTGGAGGTGATTCCGATGGGCAGCGGAGCCGCGCTCCACACAACGGCATAATAATTTAAGGAGACAATTATGAAACACAGTAGATTTATATCTTTTCTTCTCGCCGAGCTTTTCCGGCGATCTGACAAACGCAAAGATCACGGACTGCACGCTCTGCTACTACGCCGACAGCGTTAAGCACGACGGCAAGACCTACCTCTTCCCCGTCTATGTCATGAACGGCGAGGGCACGAACACAGGCGGCGAGAAGGAGACATTTGAAATAATAATCGACGCGCTTAAATAAGTCCATACAGTAAAAAGGCCAGGATTTTCATCCTGACCTTTTTTGCGTATTAAATCATTTTTTGCAGTCGCGGCAGTCCTTGCAGTCGCCCGAGCAGCCGGAGCATTTGCCGCCGCAGCAGCCTCTGCCCTTTTTCATACTGCGCAGGGCGAGGACGAGCCATATTACCAGCACGGCGATTATGATAACTTCCATGTCAGAAGATCACCCCTATAAGCATATACACGCAGAAGGCCGCCAGCCACGCCACACAGCACTGCGAGATCATGACGAGTATGGTTTTGACCCCGCTGCCGAGCTCGCGTCTGAGCGCCGCAAGAGCGGCCACGCAGGGCGTATACAGCAGGCAGAACACGAGGAAGCTCACCGCCGAGCGCAGCGTGAAAAGTGTACCCAGCGCCGCGCTGCTCAGATTCGCTCCGACGCCCATGAGAACGCCGAGAGTGCTTATTACGGCCTCCTTGGCCATAAGGCCTGTGACGAGCGCCGTCGCAACGCGCCAGTCGCCGAAGCCGAGGGGCGCAAATATCGGCGCGAGCCATGTGCCGATGATGGCAAGCAGACTGTCGCCGCTCCCCTGTCCGACAACGTTGAGTCGAACATCGAAGTTCTGCAAAAACCATATGACGATCGTCGCCGCGAAAATGACGGTGAACGCGCGGCGGATGAAATCCCATGCCTTTTCCCACATGAGCAGCAGCACGGTTTTAAGCGACGGCAGGCGGTAATTGGGAAGCTCCATGACAAAGGGCACGGGCTTACCGGTAAATGCCGTTTTGCTCAGTACCTTCGCCGCTATTATTCCCACGAGCATGCCGAAAACATACAGGCAGGTCATGACGAGGCCACCGTTATTCGGGAAAAACGCCGCAGTGAACACTGCGTAAATGGGTATTTTGGCAGAGCAGCTCATAAACGGGATGAGCAGCATAGTCATCTTGCGGTCGCGCTCGGACGAGAGCGTGCGCGTTGCCATAATGGCCGGAACGGAGCAGCCGAAGCCTATGAGCATAGGGACAAAGCTGCGGCCGGACAAACCTATGCGGCGCAGAAGCTTATCCATAACAAACGCAACGCGCGCCATGTAGCCCGTGTCCTCCAAAATAGCCAGGAAGAAAAACAGCACAACGATAATGGGCAAAAAGCTCAGCATGCTGCCCACGCCGGCAAATACGCCGTCAATAACAAGGCTGTGCACGACGGGGTTTAACCCGTATGCCGTCAGCGCATCGTCCACAAGCTGCGTCACGCTGTCTATGCCGAGCGCGAGAAGATCAGACAGCCACTTCCCCAAAACGCTGAACGTCATCCAGAATATAAAGCCCATGATGGCTATAAACGTAGGGATGGCAAGGTATTTATTCGTAAGCACCTTGTCTATTTTAACGCTGCGCAGCATCTCTCTGCTCTCGTGCGCCTTGACGACGCACTCGGAGCACACGGCCTCGATGAAGCGATAGCGCATCTCGGCAAGAGCGGCGTTGCGGTCAAGCCCGCCCTCGCTCTCCATTTCAAGCACCGCGTGGCCGATGAGCTCGAGCTCGTTTTCGCTGAGCTTGAGTGCGGAGATTATCTCATCGTCCTCTTCGATAACGCGCGTCGCAGCAAAGCGCGAGGGCACACCTATTTTATCGGCGTGATCTTCAACGACGTGGCTTACGGTATGTATGCAGCGGTGCACAGGGCCCGCCGAGCAGAAGTCTATCCTGCGCGGCTTGCGCGCATTCTCGGCAGTCTCGGCAACGACGCGCATAAGCTCGTCAACGCCGTCGTTTTTCGCGGCCGCTATCGGCACGACGGGTATGCCCAGCCTGTCGGACAGCTTTTGTATATCAACGCTTCCGTGGTTGCCCAAAAGCTCATCCATCATATTCAGCGCAAGCACCATGGGCTTGCCCATCTCGATTAGCTGAAGCGTCAGATACAGGTTTCGCTCTATATTCGTCGCGTCGACGATGTTGATTATCGCGTCCGGCTTGCGGTCGATTATGAAATCGCGCGTCACTTTTTCCTCGCCGGAGTACGGGCGGATGGAGTATATGCCCGGCAGGTCGACAAGATCGTAGTTTTTCCAACCAATGACCTGTCCAATCTTGTGCTCAATGGTGACTCCCGGAAAATTACCGACGTGCTGATTCGAGCCGGTGAGCTGATTGAAGAGCGTTGTTTTGCCGCAGTTCTGGTTTCCGACAAGAGCAAGCAGCATAGCTATATCTCCTCCTTGGGTCGCACCTCGATGCGGGCGGCATCTTCCTTGCGCAGGGTCATCGTGTAGCCCCGAAGATGCAGTTCCATCGGGTCGCCGAGCGGCGCGACCTTACGCACCGTAACCTCGGTGTGCGGTATCAGGCCCATATCGAGCAGGTGGCAGCGCAGGTCTCCCTCGCCTCCAACGGTCAGAATTATTGCGGGCTTGCCTATCGGCAGCTTATCAAGTGTCATAAAAAACCTCCATGGCACGGCCAATGTGTTAGGTTCGCCTAACTTATGTTAGTTTACGCTAACGCGGAGGTTTTGTCAACAAAAAGACTTTTTCATCCTCCTGTTTACATTAAATGCTTTATAAGCGCAAAAAAGACGCACCGCAGTGCGTCTTTTTTTATTGCATTATTGTTATGTTCCGAGGTATGCGGCCTTGATCTGCTCGTTTGCAAGCAGCTCATCGCCCGAGCCCGACATTGTAAGTCTGCCGGTCTCAAGAACATAGCCGATATGCGCTGTCTTAAGCGCCATGTTCGCGTTCTGCTCGATCAGCAAAACGGTAACGCCGCGCTTGTTGATCTCCTTGATGATATCAAAGATGCCGCGCACGATGATGGGCGCAAGGCCGAGAGACGGCTCGTCCATCATGATGACCTTCGGGCGGCTCATGAGCGCTCTGCCGACCGCAAGCATCTGCTGTTCGCCGCCGGAGAGCGTGCCGCCCTCCTGCCACGAGCGCTCCTTGAGCCTCGGGAACAGGTCGTAGACCCAGTTGAGGTCATCGGTCAGATCGTCGTTGCGCAGGTACGCGCCGATCTTGAGATTTTCCACAACCGTGAGGTCTGGGAATATCTTGCGTCCCTCCGGAACGAGAGTTATGCCCTTTGTGACGATGGACGTCGGGTCAAGGCCGGTGATATTTTCGCCCCTGAACTCTATCGAGCCGCCGGAGGGCTTTACAAGGCCGGCTATCGCGCGCAGGGTCGAGCTCTTGCCCGCGCCGTTTGCGCCGATAAGCGTAACTATCTGCCCCTCGGGAACATCAAAGCTTATGCCCTTGACGGCCTCGATGCCGCCGTAATTGACCTTGAGGTCATTGATCTTCAGTATAGTATCACTCATCTTCAACAACCCCCAAATACGCGTCAATGACGCGCTGATTATTCTGAACTTCCTTAGGCGTGCCCTGAGCGATCTCCGAGCCGAAGTCGATGACGTAGATATAGTCGGATATCTGCATGACGAGCTCCATGTGATGCTCGATGAGGAATACCGTAAGGTTATGCTTTTCGCGTATCTCGCGGATAAACTGCGCAAGCTCAAGCGTTTCCTGCGGGTTCATGCCGGCGGCCGGCTCATCAAGAAGCAGAAGCTTCGGGTCGGCAGCCAGTGCGCGCGCTATCTCAAGGCGGCGCTGCAGACCGTAGGGCAGACTGGTCGCTAACTCGTCCTTGTATTTATCAAGACCCTGCTCGCGCAGAAGCTCCATTGTCTCCTCGCGCATGCGCTTTTCCTCCTTGGCGTTGCCGCGGAAGGTCGCGGAGAAAACATTCTGCTTTGCGTGCATGTGCTTTGCGATGAGGACGTTTTCAAAAACGGTCATGCTCTTCCAAAGCCTTATGTTCTGGAAGGTACGCGCTATGCCCTGCCGGGTTATCTTGTCGGGCGTATTGGCAACGACCTTGCCGAGGTACATATCGCCGTTTTCGCCCTTATAATTTTTCTTCATCTTGCCCTGCGGATGGTTGCGCACGATGGGCTTGCCCATGAACTCAACAAGGCCGTTAGTGGGCTCGTAAACGCCGGTGATGCAGTTAAACGCAGTGGTCTTACCTGCGCCGTTGGGGCCTATTAGGGCGACTATCTTGCCCTCGGGGATATCAAGCGAGAGGTTGTTGACGGCGACGACGCCGCCGAACTGCATCGTAACATTTTCAACGTGGAGAACATTGTTGCTCATTACGCAGCACCTCCCTCTTGAGCTTTTTCGGCCTTGGTGGCCTTTTTGGCTTTTATCTTTCTGATAAGTCCGGCAAAGGACAGCTCCTTATTGCCCATGATGCCCTGCGAGAAGAACAGAACGATTATCATAATGACGACGGAGAACACGACCTTGCGGAAGCCGTCGCGGAAGAAGCTGACCTGAATATTGCCGAAGGGCAGCATGCCGGAGTCGAGGAAACGGAGCCACCACTCGGAGCACGCGATGTACAGGAACGCTGCGATGCAGCTGCCGGAAACGGAGCCGATACCGCCGATAACGACGATCAGCAGAATCTCATAGGTCATTGCCGACATAAAGGCCGAGGCCTGAACGGTCGTCTGGAACATTGCAAGAAGCGCACCGCCGACACCGGCAAAGAAGCTGGAGATTACAAACGACAGCATCTTGTGCTTAAACAGGTCAATGCCCATTGCCTCCGCCGCGACCTCGTCGTCACGGATGGCCTTGAACGCGCGGCCATAGGAGGAATTTATAAGCAATACGATGATGATTATTCCGATCATCGCTATGAGGAACGGGAATGTGGTGCTGAGCTTGAACACCTGCGAGCCAAGCTGTATCTTCATATCGCCGAAGGCTGTATACTTGCGCAGAAGGTTCGAGCCGTTTGTGATAACGCCGAGGCCGTTCCACTGGAAAATCGCGCGTATGATCTCGGCAAAGCCGAGGGTCGCAATGGCGAGATAATCGCTCTTCAGGCGCAGCACGGGGATGCCGATGAGCGCCGCGAACACAGCTGCGGCGAGGCCGGCTATTATGATGCAGATCACTGCGCCCAGAAAGCTGCCCAGGTTGACGCCCAGCGCGTTTCCGAGAAGCTCGGGGATTGAAAACTGGATAGCACCGCCGTCGAAGTATTGATATACCGATGCGTGCTGAGCAGCAGGGATGGAGAATATCGCATAGGCATAAGCGCCGATGAGCATAAAGCCCGCCTGGCCGAGCGAGAACAGACCAGTGAAGCCGTTGAGCAGGTTCATGGACACGCACACCAGCGAATATATCGCGCCCTTTTTGAGCACGGGGATGAGCATAAGCGTAAATTTTGAGGGCTTTATAAAGTTATCGAGCGCAAACAGCGCAACGTACAGTATAACAAGGGCAACTATCGTCAGCCACATACCCTGGCGCTTCGCAACTTCGTCCGGAGTTCTGAGGACTTTGGTATCGTTCATTGTTTTCATTACCGTCACCTCACACCTTATCCGTTGCCTTCTCGCCAAAGATGCCGGTGGGCTTAACGAGGAGGATAACTATCAGCAGGACGAAGGTGAACGCGTCGGAGAACACAGTCCAGCCCTCGCCGAATGACTTGATGATATTTTCGCAGATACCGATTATAAACGCACCTATGACCGCGCCGGGGATAGAGCCGATGCCGCCGAAAACGGCCGCAACGAAGGCCTTAAGGCCCGGCATCGCGCCGGAGGTCGGAACGACGGTCGTGTAGTTTGAGAAATAAAGCAGCGAGCCGACGGCAGCAAGGAAGCAGCCGATAACAAAGGTAAAGGATATAACGGAGTTTATCTTGACACCCATGAGCTGGCTCGTCTCAAAATCCTTTGCGACGGCACGCATGGCCATGCCTATCTTGGTATGGTTTATAAGGAACACCAGAGCAAAAATAAGCACTACCGTAAGTATCGGAGTAATAAGCGTTACCATCTTGGTCGTTGCGCCCCAGATCGTTATCTGCTTGGACAGAAACGGAATGGAGGGGTACGAGCGCGGCAGGCCGCCGGTGAAGTACAGTGCACAGTTTTGCAGCAGGTACGATACGCCGATAGCGGAGATCATGACCGACATACGCGGCGAGGATCTCAAAGGCTTGTACGCGACGCGCTCAATGACGACACCGAGCACTACTGTGAGCACGAGCACCAGAATTATCGACAGCCACATCGGCAGCCCGCCCGCTATGGCATAGACCATAATAAGACCTGCTACCATGAAAACATCGCCGTGAGCAAAGTTAATAAGTCTGAGTATGCCGTATACCATCGTGTAGCCGATGGCGATAAGGGCATACTGACCGCCCACGGATATGCCCGACAGCAGATAAGTCAAATTGTTATGTAAAAATTCGATCATCTGAGGACCATCCTATCTCTCTTTGGGAACGCATAGATCCGCTCCGCAATTTTATGTACGGAGCATATTTATGCGCTCCAGCCTTGATTTTAAGGGGGGATATCGAGCCGCTTAATAAAACGGCATATGGTGGGGATGCCAGCGGCATCCCCACCACAGTGTAAGTTTACAGGTTTGGTATTAAGCTGTTCCTGTAGCTTTGCGGCTTATGCAGCCTTCTGGACCGCGACGAATTCCCACTCGCCGGTCTCATTGTTTGCAGCCTTGATAACAGCGGAGTCGCGGTTTGCGTCGCCGATGTCATTGAAGGAGATATCGCCGGAGATGCCGGTGTACTGTACGCCGGGCAGAGCTGCCATGATGTCCGCAGGAGAGGTCGAGCCTGCCGCCTTAATGGCCTCGAGCGCTACCATGTATGCGTCGTAGCCCATGACGGTGACTGCTGCGAGCATGTCGTTGCCGCCGTTATTCTCAAGGTTCTTTGCGTCGCCGTTGATCCATTCCTTGATGCCCTTTTCAAAGTCGGGATTTGCGCCTTCCTGATAGAAGGTGGAAACATAGATCTTAACGTCCTTGCCCTTGGTCGCGCCGACGATGGTGTTGTTATCCCAGGTATCGGAGCCGAGGAGAGGAATGTTGATGCCCTGTGCGGCAGCCTGCTCAACGATGAGCTGTGCATACTGGATCGAGCAGGGAGCGAAGATAGCCTGAGCGCCGGCCTTCTTGGCGTTGTTCAGGTAAGAGGTGAAGTCGGAGTTATCCTTGGGGAAGGACTCGGTGATGACCTTCATGCCGAGCTTCTCCGCTGCTTCCTTGCAGTAGTTGATGAGGCCCTGGTCATAGTCGTTGCCGAGCTCGCCCAGGCAGTAGATGGTGTCAGCCTTCAGCTGCTCTTTTGCGAAGTTTGCGTGAACGGTGCCCTGGAACGGATCGAGGAAGCAGATACGGAAGTAGTGATCGTTACCCTCGGTGACCTGGGGGTTGGTGCAGGTGACGCCGATCGCGGGAATGCCGGCTTCCTTGAAGGTATCGGATGCCGCTATTGCAACGGAAGAACCGTAGGAGCCGAGGACGACGGATACGCCCTCTGCAACGAGCTTGGATGCTGCGGAAACAGCCTTTGCCGTATCCGACTCGTTATCGGCGTAAACGAGCTCTACCTTATAGGTCTCGCCGCCGATCTCGACGGTGGGATTCTGAGCGTTTGCATACTGCATGCCGAGTATCTCCTGCTTGCCGCCTGCGCCGTTTGCGCCGGTCTGAGGCTCATACACGCCGATCTTGACGACCTTCTCGCCGCTTTCGCCGCCGTCGCCGCATGCGCACAGCGAGAACACCATGAGCATCGCAAGAACAAGTGCTAAAAACTTCTTCATTGGGTTATTTCCTCCTAATTAAAATCAACTTTCAACTTTCTCCGTGTCCGCACATGGCGAACATTTGTCTTCGCGTTGATATTTGGCATTATAAACTACGAAAAAGCAAATTGCAACTGTTTTTTGCTCTTAAATTAATATTTATTTGATATTTTTTTGATATTTTTTCAATATGTTATATCACCTCCGCCTCACGTCCGGCTTGAATTCCTTTCATTTCTGTGATAAATTTCATTTTAATTGATCAGAATTACTTGGAGGTGTCATCTTTGATATCATTGTTCGGTGCACATGGCAATAGCGGAAAAAAGCTCACACTTGCCGAATTTGCAAAGATAATCGACGCATCCGTTCCTTGCTCCGTATCGGGCAGCGCCGTCTGCGGAAGAATATTGACGCAGTCGGAATATGTAACTCCTGGAGACGTTGTGATCAGCGCCGGATGGTATGAGCACAATCGCATCATCTCTCAGTCGCTGAAAAAAGGCGCTCTTGCGGTTTTCTGTCCCGAGAGTGTAAAAAACGACCTGTTCCCGGACAATGACAAGGTGATCGCGGTCAAGGATCCGCTTGCGTGCGTACAGGCCTATGAGCTCTGGCGCGAAAAGGGCTGTCACGCCAAGAGAATAGTAATAAGCGGAAGCGTAGGAAAAACGACGACTACAGGCCTTATAAACGCAGTGATCACAAATACTTATCACACGCTCACTCATAACCCCATGTCGAACAGCCACGGCGCCATACTCAGAAACATCCAGAAGCTGACGCCAAAGCATGAATGGTGGGTACAGGAGGTCGGCGGCGTGCAGCCCGGGTACATCGAAAGCTCCGCCTGCATACTGAGACCGGATATTGCCGTTCTTACGAATATCGGGCAATCGCATTTGGATAAGTACATGACGCGTGAAAATATTCTTAAAGATAAAGGCAGCCTCGAAAAATATCTTAAGCCAAACGGAGTCGTCGTTATAAACGGCGACGATGACATTCTGTCAAAAACGCATTTCACGCACAGGGTCGTTACGGTTTCAATGAAAGACCCCGGAGCGGACTATTACATAAACGGCGTCTCCACCACACTCAGCGGCATTGAATTTTCATTTACCTGCGCCGAAGGAAATTTCCTCTCAAAGCTTAATCTGTACGGAGATTACAATGCATATAACGGCGCGATGGCTATTGCTGTCGCACGGCTGGCCGGAGTGCCGATGGAAAGAGCCATAGAGCTTATCGACACCTATACGCCCTCCGGTATGAGGCAGAACTTCAGGAATGTCGGCGGCTATAAAATGCTCATAGATTGCTTCAATGCCGAGCCGAAAACGGTTTTGGGGTCGGCAAAAACGCTTGAGCAGATGCCTGTCTCGGACGGCGGCCGGCGAATATTCGTTACAGGGCACATAGACAAGCTCGGCGCAAACTCAAAACAGATGCACTACGCTTTGGGCGAGGATCTGGCGAAGCTCAAGCTTGATATAATAGTTCTCTACGGCGGCGACAGCGATCAAATTTATGCGGCGCTCAAGGCAAACGGCTTTGAAAGTGCTTTTCTGATGCAGACCCGCGATGAGCTTGACGGCTGGTTAAGGCAAAATGTAACTCACGATGACGTAACATTTTATAAAAGCGGACAGTTTGAAACAGCCCTCGCAAAAACAATTGACCATGTATACGGAACGACTCTTCAAAATGAGCAGCAGTTCAATGAGGGATATGTCGTTGAAAAGGACGGTTATAAATTCCGCATACGGCGTGACGGCATAGCCGAAGTCATAGGCTACACCGGCACGGATACAAGGCTTGTTATTCCCTCAGGCATTGAAAATTCAGTTGTTATAAGGATTCAAAGCCGAGCATTTTCAAAAAAACGCAATATTGTCTCTGTAGACATACCCGACTCTGTAACATATATCGGACAAGATGCTTTTTATGCCTGCACAGCTCTCAAAGAAATCAGGCTTCCGCGAGAGCTTAAGTTCATTGACAAAAGCGCTTTCAATTTCTGCAAGAGCCTCACGGCGGTGACAATACCGGACGGAACATTGCATATGGACAGGCGCACATTCTATGGCTGCTCCGGTCTCAAAACGATGTATATCCCCGACTCCGTTGGCTTTTTCGGCACAGACGCTTTGCACAACTCCCCGAAAATGACCGTTATTTGCTCAAAAAATTCCGAAGCTCGGAAATACGCAGAGGCACAGGGCTTTTCGACCGGGGAGCCATAAAAAATAATCAGCCGCCCCGCTCAGTCATACGACGTGAGAGGGGCGATCGCTTATTCTCTTATGATTTATTTTATTATTTTCGGGCTCGTGCGCCAGTCCGCGCCGCCGCGACGCTCCTGCTGAGCGTTGTAGCCGAGAACGTAAAGATCATGCGCGGCGCTGCCGAGTTCAAAGAGGCTGAGGCATTCGGCATCATAGTTTTTAATATCCGCGGGCTTTGTTACGACCGGTATGCGCGATTTTTCACCCATTTCGCGCAGCAGTGTGCAGCCGCGCGCCGTTGCGGCCAGAACGCGGGCATAGGGCGGAGTTTCCGCCGTCATCCGTGCGTCTATCCCGAGGGCGGCGCACATTATAATACGTCTTATGCGGCTGAGAGCGTAGCGCTTACTCTTTCCCGCGGCCAGTATCGCGTCGAGGGTGCACTCCTCCTTCGCAGCGCGGGCAATACGGTTGTGCAGCCCCTCCCCGGAGTCGGGAAGATTGGCATACGCAGAGTCCGGCAGCATGCGCAGACGCGATACAATTGCGCTCTCCAGGCTCTCCGGCATCACAGGGCCGCGGCCGAGCTTTTCCTCGCGGCGATAGACGGCATGGGCGCTCTCGGGCAGAACAGAGGCAATATCCTTGCCGTTTGATATCATGCGGCGTATCTCGGCCGCAGATTTATAGCCCTCGCCGGAGAGCTCGTCGTGTCCCGCGCCGAAGCGCTGTATGGTCACCGGCTTTAAGTTGAGGCCGAGATTGTATATAGCTTTAATATATTCGACGGCGAGGATATTATTCGGAGTTTCCAGCTGGCAGGACATTTCACCGAGGCGCTTTGCCACGGCTCTCTGCCGCGCGGCGGCAAAGGGTATGCCCTCGTCCGCGGCAAGCTCTGTGCGTATATCCGCGCCGATGAGCGGGTCGATGAGCGTTTCAGCGATCGTTTCGAGCACCTCGACCTCGCCGCATTCGCTGCCGAAGCTCAGGTGCGTAACAATGCCGGTTGCACCCAGCAGCCCCACAGCCCCGCGCGCAAACCCCTCGGCCGAGGACAGCACCCACGGCAGCGGAAGCTCAAGCACAAGGTCAACTCCGCTGCGCACCGCGGCCTCGGCGCGCGCAAATTTTGAATAAACAGCCGCCTCGCCGCGCTGGATGAAATCGCCCGACATCACGCACACCACCGGGCAGTCCTCGCCCATGAGCTTTTTCGTCTCCGCGATATGGTGCATGTGCCCATAATGGAAGGGATTATACTCTCCTACTATGCCAATTACGCTCAAATCATTCATCCCTTTCAAAAATTACTTGCTTTTTGTGCAAAATGTATTAAAATAATTTAGGCATGCACTAATGATACAATTTTTTTGTGATTTTTACAATAAGAAAGGAATATTGGAATGAAAATTCTTGTTATCAACGCAGGCAGCTCTTCGCTGAAGTATCAGCTTATTGACATGGAGACCGAGTCCGTCATGGCTAAGGGTCTTTGCGAGCGTATCGGCATCGACGGCCACCTCAAGCACAGTCCGCTGGTCGGCGGCAAGCCCGTATTCGACGAGGATCTTGCAATGCCCACTCATGCAGAGGCAATAGCCGCTGTTATCGACAAGCTCACCAGCGCCGAGTACGGCGTTGTCGCCTCCATGAAGGAGATCGACGCTGTCGGTCACCGCGTCGTTCACGGCGGCGAGAAGTTTGCTTCCTCTGTCCGCATCGACGATGCCGTCATGGAAGCTCTCAAGGAGTGCACTCCCTTCGCTCCCCTGCACAACCCCGCAAACATCATCGGCATCAATGCCTGCCGCGACGTTATGGGCAATGTTCCCATGGTTGCAGTGTTCGACACCGCATTCCATCAAACCATGCCCGGCAAGGCTTACATGTACGCTGTTCCCTATGAGTATTACAAAAACGACGGCATCCGCCGCTACGGCTTCCACGGCACCTCGCACCGCTATGTTTCCGGACGCTGCGCAGAGCTGATGGGCAAGCCCATCGAGGAGCTTAAGATCGTCTCCTGCCACATGGGCAACGGCAGCTCAATCGCCGCTATCGACTGCGGCAAGTGCGTCGATACCTCCATGGGCTTCACTCCGCTGGTCGGCCTCCCCATGGGCACCCGCTGCGGCGACCTCGACGCGGGCGTTATCCAGTTTATCATGAACAAGTACGGCATAAGCATCGACGAGATGCTCAACATACTCAACAAGAAGTCCGGTGTCCTTGGCGTTTCCGGCGTTTCCTCCGACTTCCGCGATCTCGACAATGCCGCTGCCGAGGGCAATGAGCGCGCACAGCTGGCACTTGACATGTTCCATTACTGGGTCGCAAAGGTCGCAGGCTCCTACGTTGCGGCAATGAACGGCGTTGACGCGATCGTATTCACCGCCGGTGTCGGCGAGAACTCCAAGAGCTCCCGCAAGGCCATCGCCGAATACTTCGGCTACCTGGGCGTCACCATCGACGACGAGGCAAACTCCAAGCGCGGCGAGGACATCATGATCTCCACCCCAGACTCCAAGGTCAAGGTTTTCGTTATCCCCACCAACGAAGAGCTCGTCATCGCACGCGATACCCGCGATATAGTCGGCTAAGATAAAACAAAAAACAGCCTCTCCCGCACGGGAGAGGCTGTTTTTTTATTGTTATAATAACGGCGCGATAACTCTCAGCACGCGATCCAAAAGCTCGCCGAAGAAGCTCGTGCGGCAGTCGGAAAGCTCGATTTTGCGGCATTTTTCCATTGTTGCGAGATCGTCGTTTCTCAAATCTATCACGGCCGGGCAGTCGTACATGAGCGTTCCGCACTCAAAGTGCAGATACAGGCTGCGGTAGTCCATGTTTATCGTGCCTACAACTCCGAGCTTATCGTCGGAGACATAGCTTTTTGCGTGCACGAAGCCGGGCGTGTACCCATAGATTTTCACCCCCGCGCGGATGAGCGGCGCATAATACGACCTTGTCAGGCGGTATACCATCTTTTTATCGGGTATTCCCGGGGTAATAAGGCGCACATCAACACCGCGCTTTGCCGCAAGGCACAGGGCGTTTTGCAGGCTGATGTCGATCGCGAGGTACGGCGTTGTTATATATACGTAGTCGCTTGCACTGTAGAGGATATTGGCATAGACGTTCTCGCTCGTGTTCTCATCGTCGAGCGGGCTGTCGGAAAAGCTGAGGATATAGCCATCGCCCTCACCGCCGCTTTCTTCATATTTTTCGGGCACATAATCGCCGTAAGTCCCTTCTTTTTCCTCGAAGGCGTTCCACATTTCAAGGAACATGATCGTGAGGTTTTCGACTCCCGGACCCTTGAACATGAGCCCCGTGTCCTTCCAGTGGCCGAAGCGCTCCTTGCGGTTTATATACTCATCGCTTATATTTATGCCGCCTATAAAGCCGACCTTGCCGTCAATGACCATTATCTTTCGATGATCACGGTTATTCATAACGACGCTGACGACGGGAACGAATTTATTGAACGCCATGGCCTTGATGCCGTAACTGCGCAGGGTCTGATAATAATTTGCCGGCAGATAATCCGCACATCCGACGTCGTCGTATATGACACGCACATCGACCCCCTGCGCGACCTTGCGGCGCAGAATATCGAGCACGGAATCCCACATCTGCCCCGAATTTATGATAAAATACTCGAGGAAAATGAATTTTTCCGCCTTTTCAAGCTCAGGCAGCAGGTTTGCATACATATCCTCGCCGACGGGGAAATAGGTCGTTTTCGTATCGCGGCACGCTCTGTAGCCGCTGTAGGACTCAAGATATCGGAAAATGCCGCGCACGCCTGCATCGTCGATCTCATCGACGACCGACGGGCACAGGGTATAGTACCGCCGTGTTTCCTCAATCTGAACGTTAAGCTTATCGCGCACAACTCTTGTCGGCCGCTTATTGCCGAACAGAACGTACATAAGGCCGCCGAACAGCGGCAAAAGTGCGATAAACAGCACCCAGCTGACCTTATAAGACGGATCCATATCATTTTTTATGACGTGCAGTATGGCGATAATGCTCAGTATACGCAGGATATAGTTTAACACCGGCAGCGCATCGCCAAGGCGCAGGACGAGCGCCGCTATCCACACCAGCTGCACAAGGATCAGCACAGCCGTTATCGCAGTTCGTGACAACAGTTTTTTAAGCAATAGGATACCCTCATTTCTCGTGATTTATCTGTTAGTATTATATATTATCTCATGTTCGTCCGCGTTTTGCAAATCGATTTTCATTCATTCCTCCTCAAGGCCATTGCAAAAGTGTCTATCAGCGGTTCGGATACCGGGCTGACGCAACATAAATATTCGTAAATGCGTTAAAGCACCTCTAAAAATCGTTGACAATCAAGGGCTGATGTGATATGCTATTCGAGCCGCATTGAATGGGTCGGAAGTCCGGAGTCTGTCCGGCACCCATGAGAGCGAGACCTGAAGAAAGGATTGTTAGTTTATGAAGCATGCTATCATCATGACCGGCGGTAAGCAGTACCGTGTGGCAGAGGGCGACGTTATCTTCGTTGAGAAGCTCGACGTTGAGGCCGGCGAGACCGTTAAGTTTGACAAGGTCCTCGCAGTTATCGACGGCGACAGCACCGTTTTCGGCGCTCCTGTTATCGACGGCGCTACCGTTTCCGCAAATGTCGTCAAGAACGGCAAGGGCAAGAAGGTCCGCGTCTACAAGATGAAGCCCAAAAAGGGCTATCGCAGAACGCAGGGTCACAGACAGCCTTATACCAAGGTTCAGATCGAAACCATCAACGCATAATTTTCCCCGCTACTACTGATAATGGAGGTGTAACCTTAATGGCACATAAAAAAGGTATGGGTTCTACCAAGAACGGCCGCGACAGTGAGTCTAAGCGTCTTGGTGTCAAAAGAGCAGACGGTCAGTTCGTCCTGGCCGGAAATATCCTCGTCAGACAGCGCGGAACTAAGATCCATCCCGGCACCAACGTTGGTAAGGGTAAGGACGACACCCTGTTCGCTCTCGTAGACGGCAAGGTAAAGTTCGAGCGCAAGGATAAGGATCGCAAGCAGGTTTCTGTTTACGAAGAGATCGCTCAGTAAATTAACATGACGATGCCGGACGAAGCTTTCGTCCGGCATTTACTTTAAGGTTCTGTTATATATGACAGAGCCAGAGTAAATAACAAATATTTATAGTGAGGTGAAATATGGCTACCTCTTTTGTTGATAAAGCAAAGATAACGATAAAGGCCGGAAACGGCGGCAACGGCGCCGTCGCGTTCCACCGCGAGAAGTATGTCGCTGCGGGCGGTCCCGACGGCGGCGACGGCGGCAAGGGCGGCGATATCGTTTTCGTTGTCGACGACAACATGTCCACGCTGATGGACTTCAGATATAAGCGCAAGTACGTCGCGGGAACGGGCGCGGACGGTCAGGGCAAGCGCTGCTCCGGCAAGGACGGCGAAAGCCTGTATATCCGCGTTCCGCGCGGCACGCTCGTACGTGATACCGAGACCGGCGGCATAATGCACGACATGTCCGACGGCAAGCCCTTCATCGCCGCGCGCGGCGGCAAGGGCGGCTGGGGCAACAAGCATTTTGCAACGCCCACAAGGCAGGTCCCCCGTTTTGCAAAGCCCGGTCTTCCGGGCGAGGCTCACGATATCACGCTCGAGCTCAAGCTTTTGGCCGACGTAGGTTTGGTCGGCTTCCCCAATGTGGGCAAGTCTACCCTGCTGTCGGTCGTAAGCAAGGCGCACCCGAAGATCGCAAACTATCATTTCACGACGCTGTTCCCCAACCTCGGCGTCGTATATGTAGACGAAGGCCGCTCCTTCGTCATGGCCGATATCCCCGGCATAATCGAGGGCGCGTCCGAGGGTGCGGGTCTCGGCCACGATTTTCTGCGGCACATAGACCGCTGCCGTCTGCTCATTCATCTCGTCGACGTTTCGGGCTCCGAGGGTCGAGACCCGGTCGAGGATTTTGATGCGATAAACGCCGAGCTCAAGGAGTATTCCGCCGAGCTTGCCGAGCGCAGGCAGATAGTCGCCGCAAACAAATGCGACCTGTGCGGCGATGACCGAGAGAATATCGAACGGCTCAAGGCACACGTCGAGGCTCTGGGCTATGAATTTTTCGAGATGAGCGCCGCGACGCATCACGGAACGCGCGAGCTTGTGAACATGGCTGCCGATCAGCTGCGCGAGCTGCCGCCGGTCATTCACTTCGAGGCCGACTATGTTCCGCCCGAGCCGGTAATAGACACATCCGAGACTCTCACCATCGAAAAGTACGACGATGTCTGGGTCGTCGAGGGTGGCTGGCTGCAAAGGCTCATGTCCTCTGTCAACTTCTCAGATAACGAGAGTATGATGTACTTCGACCGCGTCCTGCGCGATAACGGCGTTTACAAGCGCATGGAGGAAATGGGCATTCGCGACGGTGACACCGTCAGCATCTATAACCTCGAGTTTGAGTATCGAGATTAAGAAACACAATACATTATTATAATTTAAATTAAAACTGAATCATTAGCATTAATTACATGCTCCCCGCAAGAATATAAAATTCATTCGCGGTAATGATAGTATCGGGTCAAGAAACCGTACCCAATACAGAAAAGGAGATGTAAAAACTATGTCTAACAATTCCAGCAATCATCTTGTTGTTCCCGCTGCACGCGAGGCAATGGAGAAGTTTAAGATGGAAGCTGCCAACGAGGTCGGCGTAAACCTTAAGAACGGTTATAACGGCGATATCACCGCTCGTCAGGCCGGCTCCGTCGGCGGCCAGATGGTCAAGAAGATGATCCAGGCATACGAGAACGGCCTGAAGTAATCTTTGTTAAGAGAGAAAGAAAACGATGCCTGTTTTTCGGGCATCGTTTTTCTATTTTTTGTGCTAAATAATCTATACACACAAGATGTAGTGTCCTGATTTCCACTGACCACAAGCGTGCAAAAATTTTATCTGTTTATGTGGTTATGTCTACTTGACAATTATTTTAATTACTTGTACAATACCATTGTATCTAAATCGTTACCGTTTTGTAATCGACATATTGCTGCCGATTCGGATACATACTTTAGATTATACTACTCTTAAGTCTGACAGGAGTATTGCCCGATATGCGTAATGTTTTCAGGATTTTTAAATACGATCTGCGGAACCTGTACAGGAACTTCTTCGCCTTCCTTATCATACTGGCGATACTTGTGCTGCCCGCCCTCTATGCATGGTTTAATATCTATGCGTTTTGGGATCCGTACGGCAAGACCAAGGATGTTTCCATTGCAGTCGTTTCCAATGATAAGGACTATATGGATTCCGAAGGCAATATTGTCAATATGGGCGAGGCTCTTATCGATGAGATAAAGGACGACGAAAACTTCGGCTTTGTTTTTCTCGACGATGCCGACAAGGCCGTTAAGGATCTCTACGCGGGAAAATACTACGCGGCAATTATCATTGAGCCCGACTTTACATATAATATGTACAATTTCCTGAGCACGGATATGTACAATCCGACGATAAAGTTCTATCAGAACGAAAAGAAAAACGCCGTTGCCGTCAAGGTCGTTGAGGCAGCGGGCGATAAGGTAAAGAAGATCGTCAATGAAAAGTACATTTCCACCGTTGTCGAGACGCTGTTTGACAAGCTCAACTCCTTCTCATCCGACGTTCAGGGCAATTCCTCTGCCGAGATGCTCAAGAATACGCTCAAGAAGATAAACGACAACCTCATCAGCTACAGCGGAACTATAGACCAGTTCATCACCGCAAACAATACTCTTATAGATACCCTCCAGCGCACTAACAATACGCTCAATTACTCGATATATCTCATTGGCAACGAGAGAGTGAATATCTCCAAGCAGATCGTGTATATCGAGGACACGAAAAAGGATCTTGCGCTGATAAACGAAGAAGTTAACAACATGCTCCTTGAGCTGCAGGACTCCGTAAACGAAGCCATATACAAGCTCGACAGGCTCTATAACGGCGGAACTACCGATGCAGAGGCCGCAAAAAAAGCGCTGGCGGAGCTTGAAAAGCAGTACAAGGAGCTTATAGACTACCTCACCCACTCGGGTCTTACAAACACCGAGGTCGAGGATGCGCTCACTGCGCTCAACAAGCTCACCGATAAGATCACACAGCTTCGCGACAAGCTCGGTCTCAACGGCACGCAGTCGGACGCTCAGCAAATCCGCGTCCTCGCCGCGCACAACAAGGCCGCTATTGAAGCTGTAAAAACAGATTACGAATCTGTGGCCGTTCCCGTGGTCTACAAGGCCGTCACCGGCTATGATTACGAGGACTTAAACGACGCGTCGCAGACGCAGCAGTCGATGGAGTCGCTCGTCGGCTTCATGAAGGACGATACCACTGACCGCATAGATAGCATTCAGGCAAACCTCTCCAAGGCTCAGAGCACCTCCGATCCCGAGGTCAGGAAGGAAGCTCTGCAGGCCGCACAGAGCGACACTAACGTCGTGTCTCAGGAGATCAGTGCGCTCGGCGCGACGGCGGAGGCCGTCGGCACCGCAAGCGGAAGCGACACCTCCGGTGTCTCCGGCTCCATAAACAGCGCCGAGAGCGACGCAAAGAGCGCACAGGATATTCTCGACGATATCCTCAGCGGCAATCGCGACATTGACCTCATCCGCGATCTTCAGCTCGTCAGCGACATGCTCGGCACAGCAAGGGAGACGCTCACGGAGACGGTCTATCCCATGCTCGACACTATGCTCAACAACCTTCAGGACAGCCTCGGCGAGGTATCAGGCCTGCTGCTTGATCTCAACGGCATACTCGGCAAGACGACGCCCATCGTAAAAGAGCTCGGCAACACCTTCGGCGCCGTCAACAATGCGCTTATCCAGGTCAAGGATCTGCTCACCTCCTACAGTGGCAGGATCGACGACTTTATTGAAATGCTTGACGGAAATCCCGAAAACGGTACGCTGCAGAACGTTTTTGACTTCTTAAACGTTGACCCCGAAAGCATCGGCTCGTTCCTATCGAGTCCCGTTTCGATAGTTTCGAAGTCGGTCTACCCCGTTGAATCCTACGGTGCGGCAATGACGCCGTTCTACACCATGCTCGCCATTTGGGTCGGCTGCGTTATTCTCAACGCCATACTCAAGTGCGATGCGCCCATCCCCGTGCCCGAGGCGACTGAAAAGCAGCGCTTCTTCGGCAGATACCTGCTGTTCTTCGTGCTCAGTCAGGTACAGACGCTTATAACAATGCTCGGCAATCTTCTGATACTCGGCGTTGACTGCGTGCATCCCGGTCTGCTTCTGCTGTCCGGCTTTGTTACCTCGACGGCCTGCTCTATGCTGGCATACGCCTTCGCCGTTGCCTTCGGCAACATAGGCAGAGCGCTCATCGTCGTAATACTTATCATTCAGATCGCCGGCTCCGGCGGCTCTTACCCCATCGAGCTGCTGCCGAACTTCTTCCAGCAGGTATACCTGTTCTTCCCTTTCCCCTACGCGATAAACGCCATGCGTGAGGCCATTGCGGGACTGTATCAGAATCAGTACCTGATATATCTGCTGCAGCTTATGCTGTTCTTCGTCGTCGGTCTGCTGATAGGTATATTCGCAAAGCGTTCGCTCGGCGGCATCAACAAGTACATGAACGAGCAGCTTGATAAGACGGAAATGATGTAAAAACTACAGGAGCAATCATTATGGATACTCAGTACGAAAAAAAGTATAAGCACCTGATGGAATGTCTCAGGCAGATGCACGAGCACAATGTCAGGCGCACGAGAATGGCACTGCGAAGCCTGCTGATAGTGCCGACTATCTTCCTTGTGATGCTGTTTTTCACCAACAGCTCGAAAACGATATTCCTCGTTTTGTGGATAGTCTCGATGTTCATTATCGCCGCGGTGCTCATCGTCATTGAGTATCAGGACAATACGCTCAGAAAAATGATAACCGGAGTTGAGACAGGCATCGAAGACGAGCCGCCCTCTATAGCGGAAAACGCCGAGAGTTCTGCCGACAAGCGCGCCGAGGCGATACGCGAATCTATCCGCAGCCGCGCACCGGAAAATGACGCAGGCACAGCCGCGAGCTTCAAGTACGACAACTACGAAGAATCCTCCGGCAAGGACGAATAAACAACACTCTACGAAAGATGAGCAATTCAATGAACAAACTAAAAGATAAAACTTCAAATGTTCGAGCCGTCATCCGTTCTGACATAAAGCGTCTGAGCAAGAGCGTCGTTGCGATCGTCTGCGTCTTCGGCCTGGCTTTGATCCCCTGCCTGTACGCATGGTTCAACATCATGTCCAACTGGGACCCCTACACGCCCGATTCTACGCAGAACCTCACCATCGCCGTTTCGAGCGAGGACGAGGGAACAACGTTTTTGGGGCTTGATCTAAACATAGGCAACATCATTATTGAAAAGCTCAAGAGCAACAATCAGATAGACTGGCAGTTCGTCGACTCCGAGCAGGCCGTCTTGGACGGACTGTACAGCGGCGACTACTACGCCGGTCTTGTTATTCCGGCAGACTTCAGCTCGGCAATGCTCGGCTTTACAGACGGCGAGTTTGAAACGCCCGAGATAATATACTACGACAACCAGAAGATGAACGCGGTCGCCTCCCGTGTTACCGACCGTGCCCAAAGCATCGTCAAGAACGAGGTAAACAGCATATTCCTCGCCTCCATCGTCGATGAGCTTTCAAACTTCACCTCCCTGTTCTCCGGTATGGGCGGAGATGCCACCCTGTCGCTGGACAGCCTCGACGAGCAGCTCGAAAACATAAAGACCGACCTGCGCACCTATGTCTCCATAATGGAGTCAATGTCCTCGGTCACGCAGTCTGCGCTGAACGTCACCACCATGACCAGTAATCTGCTCCCGGATGTTGTAAACATGCTCAACAACAGCCGCAAGAGCATCTCCAACATGCAGGATCGCCTCGCGACCAGCAAGGAGGATGTCATCTATTCCGCCGACGCAATAAGAAACAGCTCCGAGCAGCTGCGCCACACCATGGAGCGCCTCGACGAGGCGACCGGCGGCGATCCTGCCGGTGCGGGAAGCTCTGTTATAGACTGGGATGCGCTGTACGGCGAGGGCGGCATAACAGACTACGAGGGCGAGATCCTCGACGATCTGTACTACGACGTCAACAAGCAGCTTCACGAAAGCGTTATCCGCTTCGATGATATTCTCCAGCAGACGAACATCGACAGCAACCTCATAAACTCCATGACGACACTGCAAAACTCGTTGGATAACCTCGACTCGCTCATTGCGCAGATCCAGGGCGACGTGGACAGCCAGGCACTCACGCTTCAGCAGTTCACCTCCGCGCTCAGCTCCTGCACGCAGAGCATAAACAGCACGCGCGAGGTCATGAACACGATGCTCGAGCTTGTTACGAACGTGCAGTCTAACGTAAACGAGCTGCGCTCGTCCGAGAGCGTCTCCAACATCCTCGACCTGATGCAGAACGACGTTGCCAGCCTCGTCGACTACCTCTCCTCCCCAGCTAACCTCGAGGTTGTCCGCGTGTACGCCCTTGACCACTTTGGCTCGGGTATGGCTCCGTTCTACACTGTGCTGGCGATCTGGGCAAGCGCCCTGCTGAGCGTCAGCCTCATGCACCCGCACATCAAGAATCGCAATGAGTTCCCCACGCTGAGCATAACCGAGTCCTACTTCGGCCGCTACTTCATATTCTTCGCGATCGGCCAGCTCACAGCGCTCATAACGGTGCTCGGCAACCTCTACTACATAGGCATACAGTGCTATAACCCGTTCCTGTTCTGGCTTGCCGCAGCGCTTTCGAGCCTTGTCGCAACGCTTGTAAACTACAGCTTCGTGTTTGCGCTCGGCAGCACGGGCGAGGCACTTTCTATCATCGTGCTGGTGCTGCAGGTCGCAGGCTCGGGCGGCACTTATCCCGTCGAGATGCTGCCGAAGTTCTTCCAGGTGCTTTACGGCGTGATGCCGTTCAAGTATTCGATGAACGCAATGCGCGAGACGATCGCCGGCAACTACAACGGCACCTACTTCAAATGCATCCTCGTTCTGCTGCTGATGGCCGCCATCGCCGTTCCTCTCGGAATATTCTTGCACATCGTGTGCAAGCCCTACCTCAGGCGCTCGAACGAGAGCAAGGCAAAAACCGCCGGTCTCATGCACGGAGGCTGATACAGAATTTGATAATAAACCGCACCGCAGTTTTCTGCGGTGCGGTTTTCTGCGGTGCGGTTTTCTGCGTGTCAAAAACCCATGCTTTCGCTACTTGAAAGCATGGTTTTTTGACACGCTGAAAGCTCCCGTCCGAGGGCGGGAGCTTTTGGGTTTAACTACATTGCTTCGATCTCTTTTATGATGTATTCATTGCCGGTTACGAGGTATGTATTCTCGCTTTGGCAATACGGACACACCTTTGCGTATTTTACCGTTGGGTAAGTCTGCTTGCAGTCCTCGCAGAAGGTCACCGCCTCAAGCGTTTCGATCTTGAGCTCGGCCTCTTTCATATACTTGGACTCCTTGACTGCCCAGTTCCAGCAGTCGACGATGTATTCCGGGATTATACCGCTGACCTCGCCGATCTGAAGCGTGACGCTTCCGACCTTGGTGAGCTTATTCTCGTCGCAGAGCTTCTCGACTTCCTTTATGACGTAAAATACCGTTCCGAGCTCATGCATGGGTCATTCCTCCGATGTGGTCACTTTGCGAATTTTTCCTTGAGATCCTTGATCTTGATCTTGACCGCACGCTTTGCGGCGTACACGCCGAGGGGCGGGATCTTGTCGTCGGTGTTGACCATCTTGCTCGCCTCGGGGTGATCGCGGTGCAGGTGGATGGCGTCAAATTCGCATCTTGTCGTGCACAGGCCGCAGCCGATGCACTTATTCTGATCGACGATCGTCACGCCGCAGCCCAGGCAGCGGCTGGCCTCGGCCTTGACCTGCTCCTCTGTGAAGGTAACGCGGTCGTTCTTCATGGTCTTCGCCTTGCGCGGATCGTGCTTGACCTCCTGACGTACGGGTGCGTCGAAGCAGTTAATGTCGATGACGACATTGTCCTTATCCAGCTCGTAGAAATCGCGCGGGTTGCGGGCCAGGGTGAGGCTCTGACCTTCGTGGACATAGCGGTGCAGGCTGATTGCACCCTCGCGGCCGGCTGCTATCGCATCGATAGCAAACTTCGGGCCGGTGTAGCAATCGCCGCCGACGAAAATGTCGCTCTGCGCGGTCTGGAGAGTTACGGGGTCGGCCATAGCGACGCCCTTTGCGGCGGTCTTGAGCTCGCCGACGTCCAGCTCGCCCCAGTCGATGGTCTGACCGATAGCGCCGATGACAGAGTTGACCTTGAGGGTCTTGAATTTGCCGGTACCGACGGGCTTTCTCCTGCCCTTCTCATCTGGCTCGCCGAGCTCCATGATCTCGACCTTCAGGCCGTTGACCTTGCCGGCCGCGGTGCCTGTGATCTCAACGGGAGCATTGAGGTAGCAGAACTTCACGCCCTCTGCCATTGCCTCGGCGACCTCTTCCTTATCTGCGGGCATCTCCTCCTCGGAGCGGCGGTAGACTATGTAAGCCTCCTCGGCGCCGAGACGTACCGCCGTGCGGACAACGTCCATTGCAACGTTGCCGCCGCCGATGACCGCGACCTTCTTGCCGATCTCGACCTTGTTGCCGAGGTTCACGTCGCGCAGGAAGTCAACACCGCCGTAAACGCCCTTGAGCTCCTCGCCCGCGATGCCAAGCTTTGCAGACTTCTGCGCGCCGATGGCGACGAAGAAGCCCTTGTAGCCCTGCTTGCGCAGCTCGTCGATGGTGATATCCTTGCCGACCTCAACGCCGCACTTGAACTTGACGCCCATCTTCTTGAGAACGTCGATCTCGGCGTTTATGACCTTGCGCTCGAGGCGGAAGGACGGGATGCCGAGGGTCAGCATGCCGCCGGGGACCGGGTTGCGGTCGAAAACGGTGACATTCGCGTAGCCCATCTCTGCCAGATAATAAGCGCAGCTCATGCCGGCAGGGCCTGCGCCGATGATCGCGATCTTCTCGACATAATCGGTGTCGGGAGTCTTATGACGGCGCTTTTCGGGGATGTAGCGGGTCTTTTCGCTCAGCTCCTTCTCGGCGATGAACTTCTTGATTTCGTCGATTGCGACGGCGCGGTCGAGCTGCCCGCGGGTGCAGGCGTCCTCGCAGCTGCGGTTGCAGATGCTGCCGCAGACTGCCGGGAACGGGTTATCCTGCTTTATGAGCTTTAGAGCGTCAAGATATCTGCCCTGGCTGGCCATCTTGATATAGCCCTGAACGGCAATATGCGCGGGGCATGCAGCCTTACAGGGAGCGGTGCCGCTCTCGTGGCAGTTTTTCTGATTATTGTTCTTGTAATCGGGATCCCACATGTGCTCGCCCCAGTGGTTATCATCGGGCAGAGGCTGCTTGGGATAGACAACGGGGCCTTCCTTGGTGCAGAGCTTCTGACCGAGCTTGGCAGCGCCTGCCGGGCAGACCTCGACACACTTGCCGCAGGCCACGCACTTTTCCTTATCGACGTGCGCACGGTATGCGGATGCGGACATGTTGGGAGTATTGAAAAGCTGAGAGGTACGCAGAGCAAAGCAGGAGCCGAGCGCACAGTTGCAGATGGCGAAGATCTTGTTCTCGCCGTCGATGTTGGTTATCTGATGGACATAGCCGTTATCCTCGGCGCGCTGAAGGATGCGCATAGCCTCTTCATAGGTGATGTCGCGCCCCTTGCCTGTCTCTGTGCAGTATCTTGCGAAGGTGCCGACTGCTATGCACAGCTCCTCCTGCAACTCGCCGCAGCCCTCGCCCATAAGGCGCATTGCATTGCGGCAGGAGCAGTAGCCGACGCCGAGCTGACCCTCGTACTTCTTGAGCCAGTGGGAGATATGTTCGATGCTGACCGACTCATTTGTTGCGGGGATGGCCTTCTCGACGGGGATAACGTGCATGCCGATGCCGTTGCCTCCGGGAGGTACCATGGGCGTGATCTTCGTCAGCGGCAGAAATGCCATGCGCTCGAAGAACTTTGCGATCTCGGGATGTGCCTCGACCTGCTCGAGGTTCATGTTCATAAGCTCTGCCGCACCAGGAACAAAGATCGGCAGAACGTACTGGCGGCTGCCGTCGGGAGTATCGTAGTTATACTCCAGAACGCCCTTCATCGACAGGGAGTCCATCTTCTCCTGAACATAGGAAACGCTCTTCCCCATCTTCGCCGCGATCTTCTCAGGAGTCGTGGGCTTGCGAAGATCCATCGCCAACGCTACGTCCGCCTCATCGTCGGTGACGACGCACGCAAGGCCGTAGTATTCGGGATCGGTCTCGGTAAGCTTTTCAAGTCCGAGCTTGTAAGGTATGCGGTCGGTCATTTTCTTGCCGAGCGCAATGATTTTTTCTCTTGCCATTATGTATCCCCTTCCATATATATTTATGTTTTCTATAAATCAGGTCTTATATCTTAGTATACCACATTTATCGATGTAAACACAACATGAAATTGTCAGAAAATTTGCAATTATTACAGATAAAACTTATCCTCTTTACGCTCGGAGCAGAGCTTCTTGAGCTTAAGATGGGCAGCCAGGCGCATGGGTGCCGGTACCTTGCGCGACTCGGTCGAGCACATTGCTACGCATCTCATGCAGCTTATGCACTTTGTCGGCACGGTTCTCATGTGCTTGCCCTTTATCGCGCCCGCGGGGCAGTACTTTTCGCAGATGCCGCAGCCGATGCATTCTTTAGATGCAACAGGGTACAGAGGCAGTCCGGCAGCTTTTTTCTTGGCATAGCCGGGGTCGCCGGGCATTTTGACGGGGCTGAAGCTGTCCATAGCCTTGAGCTTTTCGATAAACTCGTGGATATTCGCCTTGTCGTTCGCGTCGGGGCGGCCTGCTCCGAACTCGGGATCTATAGAATGCGGAGCTACGATCTCGCATCCGGCAACGGTCACAAAACCGCACTTTGCGGCAAGGTCGCTCATCTCGAGCAGAGCGTCGTCCACTGCGCGGTTGCCGTAAACGGCGACGGGCACGCAGGGGGTCTTATCGCCCGTTATGATCTTCATTCTGTCATACATGGGCTTGGGAATTCTTCCGCCGTAGACCGGGATGCAGAAGAACGTGAGCGTATCGCGGTCTATAGCCGTGTTCATGCTCGGAGTGGTCAGCTCCTGCATGGGAGCATCGCCAAGCTCCTTGCTGATGATGTCCGCAACGGCTTTCGTGCCGCCGCAGGGGCTGAAGTAGAAAATCGCGTATTTCATTGTCTTTTCCCTTTCCTTTTCCTCTATGCTTATTTTATCAAAATTGCTTTTAACCCACCTGTATGCAATATGTGCGCATAGCGCGCGTGCCGACGACGGCATAATTGCCATACATTGCCGGCGAAGCCTCGATATTTCCGCCGAGGTTCATGTAGTCAAGCTCCTCGCCCGTTTTGCCGTCGAGCAGAAACATATTAAATCCGGAGTTGCAGTAGAGCAGATAACCGTTGCCGTCGGCATCGTAGAAGTCCACCGGTGAGCTCCAGCTGTACATGCGCGTTTCCTTCTCCCAGACCTTTTCGCCGGTGTCCTTTTTAAGCGCGGCAAGCGTTCCGGAGCTTGCGCCCGGAGTTCGCGCAACAGGGACAAATATCATATCCGAGAGCTTGTTTTTGCCGACAGCGATCGTGCCCTGAACGCCGCCGGAGAGATCCTGCACGGTGTAGCAGGTATAGTCTGTGCGCCAAACTATCTCACCCGTTTCTGCATCTATCTTGAATATGGGTATCTCAGCAGTCGAGTACGAGCGCCAGCCGTAATGGAACGAGGTGCTTATGTAGATGTAGGGGTGCCCATCCTCTATATCGACGACCGGAGAGCAGTTTGTATCGTCGAGAACATCCTGCACCCAAACAAGCTCAAGCGTGTTGAGGTCAAGGCACATGAGGTTGCCCCCGTTATCGGCAAGGAAAATATAATTGTTGATTATCGCGGCCGAGGATTCAACTCCGAGCCAGTATCGGCTGCCGCTGCGAGTACTGTCGTACTTCCATTTCACGATGTTATCGGGATCGACGGACAATTCACCCGTCTGCTCGTTGTATTTCGTGTTGAGATGGATTATATACAGTATCCCGTTTTCGCCGGGATAGATGAGCTGGTCGGTCTGCGCGCTTACCAGCGGAGATGAGTCGAACATATGCCAGTTGCGGTTTGCAAAGGTCTCGTTGTGCCCGAATTCGAACATGACGGAGTTGTCGATAAGGTTAACTACCTTGACGCGTGATTTGCCGTTTACGCTGTCAACGCCCGAGCCGACATAGAGTATCGGATAGCCTCGCGGATCGAGAGCGCCCGCTCCCTTGTATGTAAATCCGAGATTCAGCGGGTCGCGCGTGTATTCGCCGGTCGTGAGCTCATAGAAATACACATGACCGTCCAGCGTTGCGTAAATGACCTCAACAAGGTCTTTTTTTTCGCGCGCCCAGTCATACATCGCGGCCATGTTTTTCCGCGTAGCCTCCGGCCACTTGACGATAAGCGGCTGCCCGGTCCAGCCGCTGCCGGACCAGTAGCTGCCGTCGGTATCGCTCAGGCCGCTTGTGGATTTTGTCCACGCTGTTGTGAGCTTTTTATTGCTCATCTCTGCCGTGCCGTAGGCCGCTCCCGTGCGGTAATTGTCTCCGCGGAAGGTTATTACACCCTCAAGCTCGGTGTATTTCTCCGGGAGGTCGAAGTCTATCACATAATCGCTCTCGTAATCCTCGACTATCTCGCCGTCGACCATTATGTCTGTTTTGGAAATGAGTCTTACCGGCTCCGTTCCGTCGACGGAGTGCGGCTTGAAGTCCGGCAGACCGACGGGAACAGGCGTGGGCTCCGGCGTAGGCGTGGGCGTGGGAGCCGCGGTCGCGACGGGGCTCTCGATCGCCTCGCCCAGACTCTTATTGGCCTTTACGCCGCGAATGACGATAAACACCAGCAGCACCAGAAGCGCGGCAAGTATGACCGCTCCGATCATGGTCTTTGCTGTTATTTTCTTTCTCTCATCCATATTCTTATCCACCCTGTATGCTTATTCCGTGAAATGAACGTGGTTGTTTATATGATCCTGGCAAAAGCAGTGATAACCTGCGCACTTTGAGCAGTAGCGGAACTCGAGATTCGGGAAATCCTTATCCGTTCTGCCGCAGACGCAGCACTTGTAGTTATAATCCTTCTGGCGCTGCTCGTATTTAATCTTCTGCTTTTCGCGGTTGAAGTTGACCGTGGTCTTGCGGTAGCGCGTTGCGCCGGATGAAATCGACGAAATGAGATCCGAGCCGAAGAAAATAAGGTAGTTGAGCATCGCTATCAGCGGCAGAAGATTGAACGGGAATTTCGTCGCGAGCATCTCAAACACGAAAAACGCCGCGTTTATATACGCAAGCCATTTGATCTTCACGGGGATTATGAACATGAACAGCACCTGCGTGTCCGGATAAAGCGTAGCGAACGAGAAGAACATCGACAGATAGATATAATATGTTCCGATGGAAGCCGACTGCCCGGTGATGAAATATATCACCATGCCGTAGATGATGGTCAGTATAACGCCGGAGAAGATGAAGATATTAAATCTCGCCGTGCCCCACTCGCGTTCGAGCGTGCTGCCGATCCAGTAATAAAAATAGAAAAACAGCAGTGCCCACATGCTCAGATCCTGCGGTATGAACATGAACGTTATAAGCCGCCAGACCTGTCCTTTTAATATAAGCTCGGGCGAAAACGCAAAGTAGCTCAAAAGCGTTTTGCTGCTGTCCATAATGCTCAGAAGCCAAACGGCAAGGCTTACAACGACAATGTACAGCATGAGGTTCGGTATACCGAATCTCGGATGCCTGTAGCAGAACATGTCGATCTTTTTGTTGAGTTTTTTCATATTGCTTTCCTTTCGCAGGATATAGATAGATACAGTAATCTATAGTATACTATCTTGCATCTTACATCCAAATCGTTATAATGTCCACAAAAAAATTGTCGCAGGAAAAACTTTTTCCTTTAAACTTCTGCAAGGATATGTTAGAATGTATTTTGTATTATTATCTGCAAATGTGAGCACAGGTGAAAACATGCAAAATAGAGAAAATAATTTTGAGATCAAAAACGATATAATCGAGGGCAGAAATGCCGTTATCGAAGCTCTGCGCGTAGGCCGCAGCATAGATAAGATATTCATTGCCAAGGGCGAGACGGACAAAACGCTCGGCCATATCGCGTCCAAGGCGCGCGAGGCGGGGATAGTCGTTGTCGATGCCGACCGCCGCAAGCTCGACAATATGTCGGTGACGAAGGCGCATCAGGGTGTCGTCGCGCTCGTCGGCGTGAACGAATACTGCGAGGTGTCCGACATTCTCGCTCTTGCCGGAGAGCGCGATGAGCAGCCGTTTATCATCGTCTGCGACGAGGTGAGCGATCCGCGAAACCTCGGTGCGATCATCCGCAGCGCCGAGTGCGCCGGGGCACACGGAGTCATAATCCCCAAGCGCCGCAGCGCGGGGCTTACAGCCATCGTCGGCAAGGCCTCGGCAGGCGCTGCCGAGCATATGAAGATAGCCCGCGTTCCGAACATTCCGTCGGTGCTCAAGGAGCTGAAGGAAGAGGGCGTTTGGGTCTACGGCGCGGCAGCCGGGGGCAGCAGCGAGCTTTGGAAAACAGACTTTTCCGGTTCCTGCGCTATTGTCATCGGCTCCGAGGGCGACGGTATGGGAAGGCTCGTGCGCGAAAGCTGCGATTTCATCGTGAGCATCCCCATGGCGGGAAAGATAAACTCCCTGAACGCTTCCGCCGCCGCATCAATAATCATGTACGAAGTACTGCGCCAGCGCAGAGGCTGACCGAGGGTAATTTATGAATCCAAATTATAAAAACTCTGTCGATCTCAGCTTTGATCTTGACAGTATATTGAGCGAGTTCGGCGCACTCGACGAGGAGCCCGTATCCGAAAAGCCCGTCTTTGAGCCGGCAGAGCCGATAAAGGACGCAGCGAAGGCACTCGACGAGGTGTTCTCCGCCGTTATAAACGACGGCGTCAAGGCCGAACCCGCGCAGGATGAATATGACTTCGACCCCGAGGAAATAGCCGCGGAATTTGAGTCGGAAGACAGCATTTCCGAAAGCACCTCAAAGCTCGATGCGCAGGCAGTCCGCCGCGAGTTCTATTCCGAGGACAGCATACGTCCCGCCGCTCCCGCGAAGGAAGCTGAAACTTCCACCTTCCCTGCCGAAACAGCGGTAGCCGACGATGTGCTCGACGAGGTTGACCGCATAATCGCCGAGTTCCGGCACGAAGATGCTCCGGCCGGGCGTGTGATCGAGCCCGAGCCCGCTCCGGTCGAAGAGCCCGAGCCGACAAAGCTGCGCGAAGAGCATCTCTCATCTCCCTCCGAGCCGTCGGAGCCGAAGTCCGAGTCCGAGCAGACGAGGGTACGTTTTGACGAGCCCCCCGAAAACGAGCCCGAGCCCGATCTTTACGAGGGCTCCGGCATAGAGGAAAATCCCGAGGATAAATACGCTGCCGACGCCGACTACACCGTTATAGAACCCGAGATACCGAAAAAGGAAAAGGCGCGCAGAGAGCCGAAGTCATTCCGCGAATCCGTCGCCGTGCCGGTCATCACCGCACTGGCGTTTATCGCGATGAAAATAAAGCAGAGCCAGGTCACGCTCGGCGAAACGAGCTATGAAGCCGAGGATCTCGGCGAGGAGATGCCTCCGGACAAGGCCGCGAAATTTTACGACAAGCACATCGCCGGTCTGAGGCTGAGAGCTCGTATAGCCTTCGTTCTGTGCGCTGTCATGATGTACATATCCTACGGTCTGCCCGTGCCCGGTGCGCTGTTTGACGCGGGCGTTAAGAGCGCTGTGTGCCTTATCATGATGATCGCCGTCATGATCTGCGGCCTTGATATCATAACGACCGGCATAATGAGCATAGTCAAGCTCAAGCTGCACGCAAGCGCGCTTATCGTCGTATCGTGTCTGCTGTGCATGATAGACGCATTTCTGTCCGCGGCAAACGTCGGCGAAAAGGTCGTGCCGTTCTGCGTTATTCCTTCGCTGACGATAGCGTTCACACTGCTCGGCTGCATCATGAACGCACGAAGCAACAGAGTCATATTCAACACCGCCGCCGCGGCAAAGCGCCCGTACGTTCTGACTGCCGAGTCCGAGCTTTCGGGCGGGGATATTACCCTTGTCAAGGGCAGCAGGCCGGTAGACGGTATGGTCCGCCGCACCGAGGAGGACGGCCCGGACGAGTCCGTTTTCGGTGTGCTCGCGCCGTATCTCACCGCGGCAGCTCTGGTTTTGAGCATTATCGCCGCCGTTATAAGCAAAAGCTTCTCTTCCTTTGCGCACATCCTCTCAGGCATATTCGTGTGCGCCGCGCCCATAGCGATGCTCATAACCTTCCCCCTGCCGTTTTTCATCTCGATAAAAAGCCTCATCCGCAGAGGCTCGACGATAGCCGGCTGGTCGGGGCTTTACGATATCGGCAAGGCAAAGCATCTTATAATAACAGATTCCGATCTGTTCCCGAAAGGCTGCGTCAAGATAAGCAGAACGCGCGTTTTCGCCGGTATGCAGCCGGAAAGGATAATATCCTTTGCCGGAAGCATCATCTCTGCCTCGGGCAGCGCAATGGTACATCCGTTCAACGAGCTCATGCGCAAGGCAGGCGGAAGCCTTATGACCGTCGAGGCTTTCTCGGTGCACGAAAGCGGAGGCCTCACCGCAATGGTCGACGGCGAGTCGGTTTACTGCGGAAATGCCGCGTTCATGCGTCTTATGGGCGTAGTGCTGCCGGACAAATATGTTCTCAATAACGGCGTATACGTTGCCGTGGCGGGCGTTATCTGCGGCGTATTCGAGATGGAATACACGGCCTCTGACGCAGTCAGGAGCGCCTTGGCAGAGCTCGTCGGCTCGGACAGGCACGCGATATTCGCCGTGCGCGACTTCAACATCACGCCCTCGATGCTGTCTGTAAAGTTCGACATGCCGACCGACGGCTTCGACTTCCCGCCGTACTCGGAGCGCTATGCCATATCCGGCGCGGAGCCCTCTGAGGGCAGTAAGCCCTCAGCGCTTTTATCGCGCGAGGGGCTCGCACCGCTCGTGAGTCTGGCCGACCACGGCAAGGCGCTTTTCGGCCGCATACGCCTCAGCGTCATGCTCAGCGTAATGAGCGCCGTTATCGGCATGATCGTCATGTTCATCATAAGCCTTAAGGCGCTGCCCGGCGTCGTGGCGGCGCTGAGCTATCTGCTCGCATGGCTGCTCATAACCGTCATTCTGAGCACCACGATACGTACCCCTTAAAAAAATGTTGCCATTAAATATACAATAGTGTATAATAAATCGATTGCGTTTTATACGAAATTAAATTTTTAATATATCTTTCAAGAGAGGAAGCAACACATGAGCTACGAAACCAAAAACATTCGCAACATCTGCTTCATGGGTCACGGCAACAGCGGTAAGACCAGCCTTGCTGAGAGCATGCTGTTCACGACCGGCGCTGTCGACCGTATGGGCAAGGTCACCGACGGAAGCACCGTCTGCGACTATGACGCTGAAGAGATCAAGCGCCAGATCACCATCGCGACCTCCGTCGCCCCCGTAAACTTCGGCGGCTGCAAGATCAACGTTCTTGACTGCCCCGGCTATTTCGACTTCGTCGGCGACGTTCTCGCCGCTATCCGCGTTGTTGAGACCGGCATCATCTTCTGCTCTGCCAAGGACGGCATCACCGTCGGCGCGGAGAGAAGCTGGAAATATCTCAAGGCAGCAGGCGTTCCCGCAATGTTCTACATCTCCAAGATCGATGAAGAGCACGGCGACTACTACGCAGTCCTGTCCGCACTCAAGGAAAAATACGGCGCAGCCATCTGCCCGGTCATGATCCCCATGTCCGACGGCACCGGCGTTATCGACCTCGTACATAACACCGCTTATCAGACCAAGGGCGGCAAGACCGCAAAGGTCGCGGTTCCCGCAGCGGATGCGGACAAGGTCGAAGAGATGCGCATGGAGCTTATGGAAGCGGCAGCCGTTACCGAAGAGCTCATGGAGAAGTTCCTCGACACCATGGAGCTTACCGATGATGAGATCGTCATCGGCCTCAAGGCAGGCCTTGCAGAGCGCAGCGTAGTTCCCGTCGTCTGCGGCGCGGCAATGTCCAACGTCGGCACCGAGGCTGTTCTCCAGGCCGTCTGCGACTATGTCCCCGCTCCCGAGGATAAGTCCGCCGAGCCCGTTTGCGGCTTCGTTTTCAAGACCGTTTCCGATCAGTTCGGCAAATACAGCTTCGTAAAGGTCGTCTCCGGCAAGATTACTGCCGACCTCTCGCTGCGCAACGTCCGTACCTCCAGCACCGACAAGCTCGGCAGACTTTACACCATCTGCGGCAAGAAGACCACCGAGGTCAAGGAAGCCTGCTGCGGCGATATCGTCGCCGTCGGCAAGATGGAGTGGAAGACCGGCGATACCGTCTGCGATCCCAAGAACGAAGTCGAGCTCCCGGCACTTGAGATGCCCGATCCCTGCTACTCCATGGCTATCTCCCCCAAGACCAAGGGGCAGGACGACAAGGTCGCCGGCGGTCTTGCAAGACTTAACGAAGAAGACGTCTCCTTCACCCTCGTCAACAACGCAGAGACCCATCAGATGGTCATCTCCGGCGCGGGCGACATTCAGGTTGACGTTCTGTGCGCAAAGCTCAAGAGCCGCTTCGGCGTTGAGACCGAGCTCAAGCCCGCCCGCGTTGCATACCGCGAGAAGATCAAGGGCAAGGTCGAGGCTCACGGCCGTCACAAGAAGCAGTCCGGCGGTTCCGGCCAGTTCGGTGACGTCTGGATCCGCTTCGAGCCGCAGGATGAGCAGGATGAGATGATCTTCGCAGAGGAAGTCTTCGGCGGCTCCGTTCCCAAGAACTTCTTCCCCTCCGTCGAAAAGGGCCTGCGCAACGCAGTTCAGAAGGGCGTGCTCGCAGGCTACCCGCTGGTCGGCCTGAAGGCCACTCTGTACGACGGCTCCTACCACCCCGTCGACTCGAACGATATGGCGTTCCAGACCGCCGCACGTCTTGCATATCAGGACGGCATCCCCAAGGCAAAGCCCACCATCCTCGAGCCTATCGGCCTTCTGCAGGTCACCATCCCCGACGCGAACCTCGGCGATATCATGTCCGATATCTCCTCCAAGCGCCGCGGTACCGTTCTCGGCATGAACGCAGAGGACGGCATGCAGACCGTTGAGGCTGAAGTTCCCATGGCAGAGATGAGCTCTTACACCATCGACCTGCGCTCCATGACTCAGGGCCGCGGTTCGTTCACCTGCAAGTTCATCCGCTACGAGGAAGCTCCCGGCAACGTTCAGCAGAAGGTCATCGAAGAGGCTAAGGCACTGGCCGAGGCCGAGTAATATAAAATCCGAACGGCGGGCTTTAACGCCCGCCGTTTTTCAGGTAACGCTATGAAATTCAAGATACCCGAAATCAAAATACCGAAGGTGAACATCCCGAAGCTCCGCCGCGATGAGAATAAAGCCGAACCGATAGTCGACGAAGATGCTCCTGTTCCCGACGATGAAGCCGCCGAGGACATTCTCGACGAGCTCGAGGAAACGGAGGAGCAAGCAGACGAGCCCGCTCCCGCGCCGCAGGAAAAGCCCAAAAGCTACGGCATGGTCATATCCGAAGATCAGCTTCGTATTGTCTGGGCCGGCGAGATAGGCTTTTCGCTTCTGATAGTTTTAGCCTCGGTATTAATTGCGATTGCAAGTTAAAAAGGACAGTCGACCGACTGTCCTTTCAGCGTGTCAAAAAAGTCCGGGACTTTTTTGCACGCTTCAAAAAACGCCACATTTTTTGTGAAAATAAATTTTCACGAAAAATCTCGCTGCGCTCGTCAAAAAGTCTGATGGATCAGACTTTTTTGATGGCTATTAATCTAATCACGAGCGGGGCCTTTTTCTCGCTGCGGCTCGGTCACGGCGCGGCTCTGACATGCCCCCGGCATGTCATTCACTCCCGCGCCGCCGCTTCGCTACCCCTCGCGCTCCCCTGCTGCGCCTTCGTTTTTCCTCAGCAGCATAGTTTTTCGACATACTGAAAGGACAGTCGACCGACTGTCCTTTTATTTATTTTGTTTATCTTACTATTCCCTTTATAAAGGCCGGTTTTTCGACCGGATCGGGAACGACGGTGTAGCAGGAGTTCAGCATTTCGGCAGCCTTCTTTGCCTCCTCGAGACTCTGCGCGTGGATCGTGCCGAGGCTCTCTCCGGCCTCCACCCTGTCGCCTACCTTCTTTTTAAGGATAAGGCCGACGGAGAGGTCAATTACGCTCTCCTTGGTGGCTCTTCCGCCGCCGAGATGCATCGACACAAGGCCTACCTCATCTGCACAGATGTGCTTTACATAGCCCGTGCGGTCGCACACTGCTTCAAATTGAACCGGTGCCTGCGGCAGGAGCGAGGTATCGAACACGGCGCGTCTGTCGCCCTCCTGACCTTCGACGAGCTCCGCAAGCTTTTCGAGCGCCGATCCGTCCTCAATGCCCTTTTCGAGCATCTTGCGCGCGGCATCGTCATTTTCGGCAATGCCGGCCTCGGTGAGTATGCATGCGCCCAGCGTAAGGCAAAGCTCGAGCAGCTCGCCCTGCTTTTCGCCGCGCAGCACCTCGATGGCCTCCTTGACCTCGAGCGCGTTGCCTATGGCGTTGCCCAAAGGCTCGTCCATATCCGTTATGACAGCTACGGTCTTTTTTCCGGCAAGCTTGCCGACAGCCGTAAGGTTTTCCGCAAGCTCGCGCGCATCCTCCGCGGTTTTCATAAACGAGCCGCTGCCGGATTTTACGTCTAGGACTATGACGTCCGCGCCCGCGGCAAGCTTCTTGCTCATGATGGAGCTTACGATGAGCGGTATGCTCGGCACGGTGCCGGTAACATCGCGCAGAGCGTACATTTTTTTATCCGCCGGGTCGAGATCGGCCGTCTGCCCCGCGATGGCGATGCCGAATTTATTGACATTTTCAATGAACTTTTCCTCGGAAATACCCGTGTTGAAGCCGGGGAAGCTTTCAAGCTTGTCTATCGTGCCGCCCGTATGGCCGAGGCCGCGGCCGGACATCTTTGCGATCTTCACGCCCTGCGCGGCTACCATGGGGCAGAGTATGAGCGAGGTCTTGTCGCCGACTCCGCCGGTCGAGTGCTTATCGGCCTTGACGCCCTTTATGGCGCTTAAGTCAAGCGTTTCGCCCGAATCGCGCATCGCCATGGTAAGCTGAAGCGTTTCCTCCCTGTCCATGCCGCGCAGCAGGATAGCCATCAGGAGCGCCGACATCTGATAGTCGGGTATCTCGCCTCCCGTGTAGCCGTCCACGACGAACTTTATCTCCTCGGCGCTGAGCTTTTCGCCCTCGCGCTTTTTTACGATAACATCAGTCATCAGCATAGCCGATACCTCCATTGTTTTGTTTACTATGGCTGTATCTTAGCACAAGCGGCGAAAAATTTCCACAGATATCACTTTTTTCTTTCAAATATCAAATACGCTCTCCCCTCTATGCGCCGCAGCCTATCCGAAACGCAGCCGAGACGAGCTTCGTCTGCCGGTATCGCAATGAGCCCGTCCGAAATAAGGCAGCCCATTTTGCCGCGTCGCCACAAAGTGTCGCTCCCGCCGCTTTCCCTCATCGGTCTGTCGGCGGCGTATTCGATATTCTCCGGCAGTTTTCTGAGCTCTGCGCGGGAAAAGCGGCGAACTATGCTCATCCCCGAGCCGTCCGGCCGCATTGTTCCCAAAAGCGCGCTTTTTCCGCCGCCGTAGAGATATAAGCGCACAGGCTTCACCGGCTTTATGCCGCACCGCGCCGTGAAAACGCTTACGAGCCCGTCTTGACGTATGTCAAGCGTTCCGCAGTTTTTTCCGTCTATGTAAACAGGCAGGCTCTGCATGTCCCTGTCCTCCTTAAAGCCCGCTCCCCGAGCAGCTGCCCGGGGAGCGCAGAAGTATTATTACAAGCCAAAACTCACGGCAATGGCGTTATCGACTTTCGTCATGGTGTTATCGTCGAGCTTTCCCATGCGCTCGCGCAGGCGAGACTTATCGATTGTGCGTATCTGCTCGAGAAGTATCACGCTGTCGCGCGTCAGCCCCACGCTCTGGGCGTTTAGCTCTATATGGGTCGGAAGCCTGGCCTTGCCGGTCTGACTTGTTATGGCTGCGGCAATAACAGTAGGGCTGTGCTTATTGCCGGTGTCGTTCTGGACAATGAGCACGGGGCGCATGCCGCCCTGCTCCGAGCCCACGACGGGACTGAGGTCAGCGTAAAAAATATCTCCACGTTTGACTATACTCAATTTAATTCACACTCCGAATAATAGTCGCCCGCTACATCTTATGTAGGGTGCTGACTATATTCTCCCACTATGGTGTGAATTTTATACCGGGGCGCTCACGAAACGACCCAGTCGGATATCTCAACGCTCACGACGGTGTTTTCCTTATAGCTTATCTCGGCGCTGCACGGAGTGAGGTTTGAGTCTATCCACAGCGTTACGACGTAGTCGTCCGCCGGTATGACGCGCGCGGCCAGCATATCAGCCTCGATCCAGCTTATCTCCAAGTGCCCTTCGCGCATCGCACGGACGATAAGCGGCAGAGCCGACATGGGACTGAGCTCGGCATCGTCGAGCGTTCCGATATCGAGCATCGCTCCGTCGTACTCGAGGCTCAGGCTTTCGCCCGAGAGGTTTGCCTTTATGCCGGATAAAAGCTCGGGCTCAACGACCGATATGGATGCGCCGTCTTTTGTCTGCTCATACGCGAGGGTAAACTCGGCGGTTTTTTCGTCATACTGCGCCGCGACATGCGCCGAAAACGATATATTCTCCGCCGTCGAAACGATCTTCACGAATTCTGCAAACTGTCCTTTCCCGTCGTCGGCACAGCCGCACAGCAGGATAAGGCACAGGATAAACGGCAATACTCTTTTCATATTAGACCTCCGAAAGTGTTACTTATTCTATTCTATTAACCTTTTCGGCCGAACATTATTCAAATTTGCTCTTGACTTTTATTAAAATGTGGGCTTTAATACTATAGTAATAAAGATATTGCTTCGATCGGGAAGATAATATCGCGGCATCACTCAGAGAACGGCGGTCATCGGCTGCAAGCCGCCCGTGATGCGGATATTCAGTTCGCCCGTGAGCTCCGGCTAATCCCCGGCGGCGGCTCCGTTAAAGCCATTTGAGTGCGATAAACATCGAATAAGGGTGGTACCGCGGAAGACAGGTCTTTCGTCCCGGTGAGGACGTAAGGCTATTTTTTTGTTTATTTTTGATCTGAAGATAAGGAGAGACACAATGAAAGCATTGATCAATCAGCTCAGAGAAAGCGCCGTCAAGGCAATTCTCAACGCTGACAGTCCCGAAAATCTTGAAGCTCTGAGAGTTAAATATCTCGGCAAAAAGGGTGAACTCACCGCAATACTCAAGCAGATGGGCAAGCTCTCGGCCGAGGAGCGCCCCGTCATGGGTCAGCTTGCAAACCAGATCCGCGCAGAGCTTGAAAGCGCCATTGACGAGACACGCAAAAAGCTCGAGGCCGCCGCTCTGGAGACCAGGCTTGAGCTCGAAACGGTCGATGTTACCGTTCCCGGCGAGGATATCCGCCTTGGCCATAAGCACCCGATGTACAAGGCGCTTGACGAGATAAAGGACATTTTCGTCGGCATGGGCTTTACCGTTCTCGACGGTCCCGAGGTCGAGCTTGCGACATATAACTTCGATAAGCTCAACGCCGAGGAGGGGCACCCCTCCCGCGACTGGTCGGATACCTTTTATTTTGACACCGACAGCCGCGTCATGCTCCGCTCGCAGACCAGCCCCATGCAGGTCCGTGCGATGGAGACCATGAAGCTGCCTATCCGCATTATCGCTCCCGGCAGAGTATATCGTAAGGACGAGGTAGACGCGACGCATTCGCCGATGTTCCATCAGATCGAGGGCATGGTCATAGACAAAAACGTCACCATGGCAGACCTCAAGGGCACGCTGAACCTTGTAATGCAGGAGCTCTTCGGCGAGGGCACCGTCACGAGATTCAGACCGCACCACTTCCCTTTCACCGAGCCCAGCTGCGAGATGGACGTTCAGTGCCACAAGTGCGGCGGCAAGGGCTGCCCCACCTGTAAGGGCGAGGGCTGGATAGAGGTCCTCGGCGCAGGCATGATCCACCCGAAGGTACTCGAGATGAGCGGCATCGACAGTGAGGAGTACACAGGTTGGGCATTCGGCATGGGTCTTGAGCGCCTTGCCATGCGCAGATTCAAGATCTCCGACCTGCGTCTTATATTCGAAAACGACGTCCGCTTCCTGGAACAGTTCTGATGGGAGGAAAATGATATGAATTTAAGCAGAAAATGGCTCACCGAGTTTGTTGACGGCGTTTCCGTCAGCGATATTGACGACCGCGAGTTTTCCGAGGCTATGACACTTTCCGGCTCTAAGGTCGAGACCTATGAGGACCTCGGCGCGGAGATCAAAAACGTTCTCGTCGGCAAGATCCTCTCCATGGAAAAGCACCCGGATTCTGACCATATGTGGGTCTGCCGGATCGACGTCGGTCAGGAAGAGCCCGTTCAGATAGTCACCGGCGCGTGGAACATCCACGAAGGCGATATCATCCCCGCCGCGCTGCACAATTCACTGCTGCCCGGCGGAAAGAAAATAACCAAGGGCAAGCTCAGAGGCGTGCTGTCAAACGGTATGCTGTGCTCACTCAAGGAGCTCGACCTCGACGAGCGCGACTTCCCCTACGGCGTTATCACCGCCGCTGCGCTTTTAAATGACTATCATCCTCTTGATAAGGATAAACCCTCTATCCCGACCGACATTGCGGCGGGCGACAAGGTCTTCGGGCCGGTTATCGCAGCCTCTGTCACCGCCGTTGAAAACGCGGGCGTTAACCTGTGGAAGTGCGAGCTGAGTACCGGCGACGCGGCCGTCACGGTCACGACCGGCTGCCAGAACATCCATGCCGGCGATATGGTCGCTTACAATACGAAGTCTGAGAGCATCTGTACTCTCGACGATCTGCACGCTCAGCAGTCCGAGTTCCCCCACTGCATACCCGACGGCATATTCGTCCTGCACGAGGACGGCGTAAAGCCCGGCGACGACATTAAGCCCATCATCGGCGCCGACGATCACGTCATCGAGTTTGAGATAACTCCCAACCGCCCCGACTGTCTGTCGGTCATCGGCCTTGCACGCGAGGCGGCGGCTACCTTCGGCAAGGAGCTCAAGACTCACACCCCCGTCGTAAAAGGCGGCGCAGACGGCGTTCTCACCGAGCTTCTGTCGGTCGAAACTCCGGCAGCCGATCTCTGTCCGAGATACACCGCACGCATGGTGCGCAACGTAAAGATCGCACCCTCCCCGAAGTGGATGCGCGAGAGACTGCGCGCAATGGGCGTAAGGCCTATAAACAACATCGTCGATATCACAAACTACGTCATGATGGAGTACGGCCAGCCGATGCACGCCTTCGACTATCGCTACGTCAAGGGCGGCAGGATAATCGTGCGCCGTGCAAATGAGGGCGAAGAGCTCACAACGCTCGACGGCAATGTCAGAAAGCTCAATCCCAATATTCTCGTCATCGCCGACGACACACGCGCTGTCGGCCTTGCCGGCATCATGGGCGGCGAGAACAGCGAGATCGTTGATGACACCGTTGACGTTGTATTTGAGTCTGCAAACTTTGACGGCACCTGCATCCGCAAGGGCGCACTGTCCCTGGGCATGCGCACCGAGGCTTCGGCAAAGTTTGAAAAGGGTCTTGACCCGATGAATACTCTTCCGGCAGTTGACAGAGCCTGCGAGCTTGTCGAGCTGCTCGGCGCCGGTGAGGTCGTCGACGGCGTTATCGATATAGTAAACTCCGTTCCCAAGCAGACGGTGCTCGCACTGCGCCCGGATAAGATAAACGCGCTTTTAGGCACCGATGTTCCCGTCGAGACGATGAAGGGCATTCTGCGCAGTCTGCAGTTCGGCGTTGACGGCGAGACGATAAGCGTTCCATCGTGGAGAGGCGACGTCGGCCACTACTCTGACCTCGCGGAAGAAGTCGCGCGCTTCTACGGCTATAACAACATCCCCTGCACGCTGGTCTCCGGCGAGAGCACCCTCGGCGGCTACTCGGACGAACAGCTCCTTGAGCAGCGCCTGGGCTCTCTGTGCCGCGCGGCAGGCTATGACGAGATAATCACCTACTCTTTCATATCCCCCACCTATTACGACAAGATCCGCATGCCGGCAGACTCCCCGGAGCGCGCAAGCTTCAAGATCCTCAACCCTCTGGGCGAGGACACCTCCATCATGCGCACGACCACTCTGCCGTCCATGCTCGAAATACTCACCCGCAACTACAACTTCCGCAACAAGGAGGTTAAGCTCTACGAGCTCGGCAGAACCTATCACCTCGGCGGCAAGGACGGACTTGCCATCGAGAAGAAGTATCTCACCCTCGGCACCTACGGTGCGAAGGTCAATTTCTTCTCCGTCAAGGGTCTTATCGAGGCTATTATAAAAGACCTTCGCGCGGAGAATGTACGCTTCGAGGCCTGCACCGATAATCCCTCCTACCACCCCGGCCGCTGCGCGACCGTTTGGGCAGGCAATGAGTGCATCGGCGTGTTCGGTCAGATACATCCCTTGGTCGCCGCAAACTACGGCGTTGACGCGGAGCTCTACTGCGCCGAGCTTTCGCTCGAAAAGCTTCTGGACAGCTGCGGTCCCGATCCAGTTTACACGCCGCTGCCCAAGTTCCCCGCCGTCACGCGCGACATCGCCGTCGTTTGCGATAAATCTATCCCCGTTGCAAAGCTCATCGACTGCATCAAAAAGGCCGGCGGCCAGTATCTTAAGGGCTGTGCACTGTTTGATATCTACACCGGCTCGCACATTGCCGACGGCATGAAGTCCGTCGCCTTCTCACTGACGCTCAGAGCCGACGATCAGACTCTAACCGACGAGCACGCCGAGGAGACCATGAAGGCTGTTTTGGAGGCGCTTGAGCGTGATTTCGGCGCGGCAATGCGTTAAGAAGTTCAAATTTCGAGCTTTGTTTGCAAGGTTTTCCGCATATTTGCTTTACAATTGAGAATAAACTGGTTATAATAGCAGCAAGATATTTTTGACCGAGGAGTGATAATTATGGAAGACATCACAAGAAAATTCGCTATCGTCGACAGCAAGACCGAAATGCGTGAAATACTGTCGTCCGTATACAATTCGCTTAAGGTTAAAGGCTATGATCCTATTAACCAGCTTGTCGGATACATTCTTTCCGAGGATCCGACGTACATCACAAATTACAACAACGCGCGAAGCCTTATATGCAGGATCGACAGAGATGAACTCATGCATGAGCTGCTGACGAATTACCTCGGCGGTGAATGATGTTTCAGCCAAAATAAGCCGGTGGAACTGACCACCGGCTTATTTTTATTACTATTGACATTACACAATTGCTTATCAGATATAGAGCATTATTGCCTCGTGTTGCTGCATTATCGCATCGTTTTCTAAACATTTTTTTAATAATGTAAGTATTTTAGACTTTATTGGTCAAACATCCGTTTTTGCCTTTTATTGCCTTGATTTTCGCGTTTTTCGCAGTTATAATATAAAAGCTTTTTAGGTGTGCGTAAAGCAACGCACAATATTTTAGGAGGAATAATCATGGCAAAAGCTGTTAACCAGGAATGGTTCGAGAAACTGTGCGCAGACGTTCTGCCCAAGTTCTCCGAGAAGAAACCCGGCAAGCTCAACACTTTCACTTACACCGAGATATGGACCGACAACACCGATGGAAGCACCTTCTGGTTCTATGTTGACGTTCAGGACAATGTCTGTGTCGATCATAAGTGCGGCTTCGGCGAGGATACTGCTCCCGATGCAAGCTTCACCGTTATCGGACCCTACGAGAACTTTGCAAAGGTCATCACCGGCGAGTGGGACTCCAAGACTCCTCTCGTAAAGGGCAAGTTCAAGCTCAAGGGCAACCTGCTGGCAGCAGTTGCTCACCTCGGCGTATACCAGAGCCTCATCGATTCCAAGAAGGCAGTCGACTGGGACTACGGCATGTAATATTGAGAATAAAAATGTCCGTTCATTAGAACGGACATTTTTATTATTTCGCCTTTATCGCGGCTTCTATTGCCGCTGCCTTGTCGGCCGGGACAAGTCCCTTGCTTGTGACGAGATCGAATATCTCGCCGCAGGTCTTTTTATAAAACAGCTTGAGGGGATACTTCAGCAGGTTGGGAGCGTACTGCTCGCACAGCTCTCTTCCTCCGTTGACCTCAAAGAAGTCCTTAACCGTCATGCTTTTGAAATCCATAGTCTTCCTCCTTATTAACGGTGCTTTTAAAAAAGCCCTGCCTGATGGGCAGGGCTTTATTCTACAATTTTATTACTTGTCTGCGTAGCGCTCGTTGAATGCCTTCTCGAGAGCTGCGGCTTCCTCTGCGGTGCAGCGGCCGAGCTTGATGCAAGTCTCGACAACGTCGCCGGCCTTCTTATTGTAATAGGGCTTATACATAAGCTTGGGGAGCTTTGCTATGCCGGGAGTGAACTCCTTGAAAAGCTCTACGCCGTCATACTTCTCCAGAAAATCCTTGCCGAGGGTGTCTTTAAATACTGCCATGATAATTCTCCTTTTTCATTTATACGCGGGCCTTCCCTGTGTCCGCTTTGATGATATGACCATGTTACAACATTTATGTCTTATTTGTCAAGACCATGACGCTCTCAGCAAATAATTTCGACATTTTGAACAAATTGGAGCTTAAAATTTCTCAACTACTTTTTTGCGTGGAAGTCGCCCTCGGTGCCGTTAATGAGCCTTTTGATATTGACACGATGCATGAAAACTACGAGCAGCGCAGCGAAAATACACATGAAAAGCATTGGTTTTTCAGCATTTGTGAGCACCGCAGCACACGGCAGCGAGACAGCCGCGCACATCGAGCCGAGCGATACCTTGTGCGTTGAAAGGCTCACGGCAAAAAACACTGCCATGATAATTGCAAAGGTCCAAAATCCCGTCATAAGTCCCAAGGCAGCGCCGACAGAAACGCCCTTGCCGCCGCGGAAGGCAAAATACACCGGGAAGCAGTGCCCGAATATGCAGGCCGCTCCGGCAAGCGCCTCGCCGACAGCTCCGCCGAGGTGCAAGCCTGCGAGCATCGCCGCTACAGTCTTGAGGGCATCCAGCGCAAAGGTGGCAAGCCCGGCCTTCATACCGTAAACGCGCGCCATATTCGTAGCCCCGGCGTTGCCGCTGCCCTTTTCGCGCACATCCCCGCCATATACGCGCTTTGACAGCGGAATAGACGCGCAAAACGAGCCCAAAAGATACGCGATCAGCACAATTATAAGATATTTCATGGAACGCTCTCCAATACTTCAAAATTTTTAAATATATTATATCAATAATTTGAAGTATTTCAATAGTGAAAATGCACAGTACCATACTGTGCATTTTGTGGATATCTTATAAGAGGCCGGACATTTTCAGGCCGCCCAGGAGCATTTTGATTCCGAATGCCGTAACGAGCACGGCGCTGAGCTTTATCATATATTTCATATATTTGCGCGGGATAAGCGAGCCGAGCGAGCCGAACAGCAGCATCAGCGGCACGGTTCCGAGCGCAAACGCGAGCATGACCAACGCTCCCCTGCCGGCGCTTCCTCCGGACATTGCAAACAGCCACATCGCGTACATCGAGCCGCAGGGCATAACGCCCGTGAGAAGCCCCACAACGAGCGGCCGCGAGGCAAAGCGACGGCGGGCTCCCACTGTCACCGAGCAATATGAGCTCTGCTGCGGCATGAGCGAGCGCAGACCCGGCAGCAGCCCCCACATGTTTATGCCGATGAGCGCGACGAGGATGCCGATCATGGTGAAGGCAATGCTCTTTGTCTGCATAGTGTAGCTTATGACCATGCCGAGAGCGCCGAATACAGCTCCCATGGCGGTGTAGGAGACGAGTCTGCCCGCATTGTATCCGGCGGCGGCTCTTATAGGCGACGCGGCTGCCCCCGTCTGGCTGAGCATTATGCCGCCGCACATGGCGATGCAGTGCGTGCCGGTCAGCAATCCTATGAGGAATATGTAGCCGAGCGATGCGCCCTCATAGGCCTCGGGAACGGCATTGAGCTTCATGTTCATGAGAAGCCAAACAAGGAAGGCGGTGAGAATGACGCATATTATGTCAACCAAATATTCGAGCTTGCCCTTTTCGCCCGTTTCGTATCCGGCGTTTTCGATGCTTTTGGAAAACACCGCCTCATCGCATATATCGGGGTCGTATGTGACGTGGGCACAGCCCTTGAAATAGCTCGCCTTCGCGGACACTACGCCGCGAACGGACATCAGCGCCGACTCGACAGCGTCCGTGCAGGCTCGGCAGATCATGCCGCGAATTTTAATTTCCGTTTCGCAGGTTTTCATTCTTTGCCGTCCTTTCCGCCAAACATCAGGGCAAACACCGCCGTCATGCCAAGCGCCGCCGCAATGCGGGCCACGGCTCGCGGAGGCTCTGCGCGGCTTAGCTCGGATATTCTTCTCTGAAGCACGGTATCCTTTCCCGCACGCACTATGCGCATATGCACCTCTCCCGCACGGTCAAGCGAGCCGCAGAGCACCGTATCGCCTAAGCTATTGTGAACAAGCTCGCCACTGCCGGTTATTGCGGATTCATCGATCGTGCACTCGCCGAAAACTATCTCTCCGTCGGCGGCTATGCGCTCGCCGGGCAGGACAACGACAATATCGCCCACGCACAGCTCGTCAATGCTCTTTTCAACTGTTACGCCGTTTTGCAGAACACGCGCCGACTTCGGCTGCATGTGCGAAAGTCTGCGCGCCGACGCTCCCAGGGTGTACGCGGCGCGGCGCTCTGCATAGCGGCTCAAAAGCAGCAGCACAGTCGCCGCAGTCAGCAGCAGGAAGTGCGTTATGTCAACCGCGCACAGAACATACACCGCTGTCAGTATAACTGCTGCCGCAATATCGGGGCTGAGCACCCTTTTCCTTATCGCGCGGGCGGTCGCACTGTAAAAATACGCGCCGGCAAAAAGCGTAAGAGCACCGAAAACGAGCCGCGCGGCAATGGATATATCCCAAAGCTGCGGAAGCGAAAAGAAGATCGCCGCGAATATCCCGCGTAAAAACTCGGTCTGCTTTACCCTGTCGCCGCCGTCTTCGCCGTGTCTTTCTATCGTCACCTCGGCGGGCATTCCGAGCGCCCGAGCTATGTCCTCTTCATCGGCTCCCACCGGCCAAAACCGCGCTTTTATCACGCCGCTTTTTTCATCGCGCTCAAAAAGCGCGACGCATGGCAGCGCACAAAGTTCCGCCTCGGCCGCGGTGAGGTCTGCGCATTTAATTATCGCCGTCTCCGTCGGGACTTTGAAGCCCGCGTTCTTAACGCATTTTACAATGCCCGCAAGATCTGTTCTATCCTCGTCATAGCACATCTCCGCCATACCCGAGGCGTAGCTTACCTGCGCAGACTCAACACCGGAGCACGCGGCAAGGGCGCGGTGCACTCTTCTTACGCACGCGGCGCAGTCGATATCACTGATTTTAAGCCTTACTTCAGCCATAGTACACGACCTGTTTTTTGTTGACCACTTGGTAAAATTAATATAGCACTTATCCCCGCCTTCGTCAAGTTATTCACCGAATTTCAATAACGGTCAGAATATCGCCTCGGACGCGGAACTTAACCTCTCTGCCGCCATACTCCATGCCGTAGACTCTCTCGGGATCGTCGTGGTATCGCGGGCGCGGATCGTTTTCGAGCACCTCAAAGAGTCCCTCCGGAAGCGGCTCGGTTACGCCGTCATCAAGCTCGACGCGGAGCTTTTTAAATTCCGCCGTATCCGTAAAGCCGCCGCTCGCGGCGGGGTGAGAATCCGCGTAGGCAACATAGGGCTTAATGTCGAATATCGGCGTTCCGTCCATGAGATCTGCCCCCCGAACGTGCAGCACAGGGCCACGGTCGGCTGTATACTCTACCCTTTCGAGCTTTACCGAGGACAGCCCTATCGGGTTCGGCCTGAACGGTGAGCGCGTTGCGAAAACGCCCATGCGCACATTTCCGCCGAGGCGAGGCGGCCGCACGGTCGGCGACCATTTATCACTCACCGCCTCGGTGAAGCACCATATCAGCCATATATGCGAAAAGCCCTCGAGCCCGCGCACTGCCTCTGTCTCGCGGTAATCGGGCTCGAACACGATCTCGCCCTTTACCTCAGCCGCGACGCCGCTTTGGCGCGGAATACCGAATTTCGTCTTAAAAGGCGTGCGTATCCGCGCTATTATCTTCATTTCCGCCATATCCTTTGCCCTCGCTTGTTGATTTTTTCCGATTTATAATATATTATATAGTTAATAAACTAAAAGTCAATTCACCGGGAGGCGAATTATTTGGAATACGTTCTGCGCACGCAAAACCTGACCAAGCAGTTCGGCGAAAAAGTTGCCGTAAAAAACGTAAGCATGCAGATAAAAGAGGGCGAGATATACGGCTTTATCGGCAAAAACGGAGCCGGTAAGACGACGCTTATGCGCCTTATTTTGGGCGCGGCGATGCCCACTGCCGGAAGCATCGAGCTTTTCGGCGGTGAGGAGAGCGAAAACGAAGCACGGCACCGAATCGGTGCGCTGCTGGAGTATCCGTGCATCTACAAAAACTGCACGGCGCTTGAAAACCTGCGCCGCTTTGCCATTCTGACCGGCACCGGCACGGACGAGCTTGAGGATATACTCGACCTTGTCGGTCTCAAGGGCGTCGGAAAGAAAAAGGCCGGGCAGTTTTCCCTCGGTATGAAGCAGCGCCTCGCCATCGGCATCGCCCTCCTGGGGCATCCGGAGTTTCTCGTGCTCGACGAGCCGATAAACGGCCTCGACCCCGCCGGAATAAAAGAGATACGCGACGTTATACTCACGCTCAATCAGAAAAAAGGCGTTACGCTTCTCGTATCCAGCCATCTGCTAGACGAGCTGTCGAAGATCGTTACGACCTACGGCATCATAAAAGACGGCGTTCTTATAGAGCAGATAACGGCAAGGGAGCTTGAAGGCCGCTGCCGCCACCACCTGAAACTCAAGGTAAATGACATCCACAAGGCTGCGGCGCTTCTATCGTGCATTGCACGCCCGGAGGCGATCAAGGTACAGGACGACTGTATTTATATGTACGAGCTTCTCGACCAGAGCGACAGGATAAACCGCCTGCTGGTTCGCCACGGAATAAGGGTCAGCGAGCTTTCGGTGCAGACGGCAAGCCTTGAGGAATACTTTCTTGAAAGGATGGGAAAGTGATATGGGAAAGTTGCTGCATTTTGAATTTCACAAGCTCATCCGCCAAAAGAGCTTTTATATCTGCCTTGCCGTCGCCGTGGCGATGCTGTTTATTTCGACCTACACGACATATCTCATGCAAAAGGACGCCGTTGATGTCAGTCAAATGGGAATTGACGGTATGAGCGTTATGATAGGCGCTGTATCCGGCGGAACGCTGAGCATGGTAATCGGCGTGTTCGTTCCCCTTTTCGTGTGCGAGGATTATGTTTCAGGCACGATACGCAACATCGTCACCCGCGGCTACACCCGCCTCGGCATTTTCTCGGCAAAGCTCATCGCCGTCTTATTTGCGTCGGCGATTATGACGATAGTCTGCATGGCGGCGGGATATCTCGTCGGAGTGCTGTTCTGTGCTCCCGGGGAGCAGCCGTTTGACGCATACACTGTGAAGATACTGCTGTGTCAGCTTGCCGTCATGCTCGCGGAGGCTTCACTGTTTTATGCGATAAGCACAGTCTTGCAGAAAACCGGCGGCGCTATAGCCATATGCCTTGTGCTGCCGATGGTGCTGACGATCGTCCTTGCGCTGGCGGATACGGCGCTGGCCGAAAAGGAGATACAGCTGTCCGGCTACTGGCTCGAGCGCATAAACGGCACGCTGGCCGTGTTTGACGTAAAAAGCGAGGACATGAAAAAAGCGCTGCTTACAGCGCTCAGCTACTTCGTTGTGACAACGGTCGGCTCGTTCGTGGCTATCGCAAAAAAGGAATACTGAAAAATGCAGAGCCAATGGCTCTGCATTTTTAAAACTCTTTATTTTCATATATCCTCTGCGACAGGAGCCACGAGGCTGCAAACAGCAGCGCAGAAACGGCAAGTGATATGTACCCTAATGCTTCGCCGCTCAGTGTCGGTGCAGAGTCTCCCGAACCCATGACGATATAAAACGCCGCAAACAGCACAGCGACAACAGCAATGAACAGTATTCTTCCCTTTTCCACGCCGAATTTGAAACCAAACGGCAGCATCGCCGCCTGAGAAATGAGCGCCGCTATCGTCGCAGCGCCGAGCATCGGCATAAGCTCAGAGGTCTTCCCCTTTATTATTATGCAGATAAGCGTAAGCAGCGCCGCCGCGGCAGAGGCGATAAGTCCAAAAACATATTTTTCGCTGACATACTGCCGCTTTGATACGGGCATAGCCGCGCAGTAGCTCGTGAATTTCTCGCGCTCGTCATACGAATAGAGCGTGTAAGGCAAAAGCCCCGTCATCATGCAGGGATATGTATAGAAAATAACATTATCGGACACAAAGGAGAGCACCAGAAACACGAGAACGATAAACAAATAGCTGTCGCAGTATTTCCTCGCCATGTACCAGTCCTTCAAAAGCAGAGCTCTCATTTCGCAGCCTCCTTTACCATGAATACGAAAAGCTCCTCTATGCCCACGGGAGCTATGCTCACACCCTCGGGAACGGTGTCGCGCCGGACGATGGCCTCGACCCCGAAGGCGCTTACGCGCTTGCCGATGACCGCACTCGGCTCAATGGCCGAAAGCGTTTTTTCATCGCAGCGGATGATGCCGTACTGCTCATAAAGTCTGTCCTTTTCCTCGCAGAGCATGAGCCTGCCCTTATGCAGAAAAGCAATGTAGTCGCAGATCTTCTCAAGGTCGCTTACGATATGCGAGGATATGAGCACAGAGTGCTCCTCATCGCGGGTGAAATCGAGTAGGATGTCGATCACCTCGTCGCGCACGGCGGGGTCAAGGCCGCTCGTGGCTTCATCAAGAATAAGGAGCTTTGCCTTGTGCGACAGTGCGCAGGCTATGCCGAGCTTCATTTTCATTCCGCGCGAAAGCGCGCTGAACGCTTTGTTCTCCGGAACGTTCAGGCGTTTAAGATACGCGAAAAATTCATCGCTGCTCCACTGCGTATAGGCCTTGCTCATGATCTTATCGACCTGGCACGCTGTTAGGCAGGTCGGCAGTCCGACCTCGTCGAGAACGACGCCGATATCCTCCTTTGATATCTCGGCGCTGTCCTTTCCGAGAATGCGCACCGTGCCGCCGTCCTTTCTTATCATATCCAGCATGAGCTTTATTGTCGTTGTCTTTCCCGCTCCGTTTTCGCCGATGAGCCCCATTATGCAGCCTGCGGGCAAGGTGAGATTTATACCGTCAAGGCTGAAGCCTTTCCTGTGTTTTTGTAAGCTTCTTATCTCAAGTGCGTTCACCGATCATTCCTCCATTTCATAGCGCAGCATATCCAAAAGCTCCTCCCCGCTCAGCCCGCAGGAATGCGAGAGCCTAATTATCTCGCTCATGTGCTCTTCTATCTTCCTCAGATTCTCCTCGCGCAGAAGCTCAGTATTCTTCGGGGCGACAAAGCAGCCCTTTCCGGCAATTGTGTATATAAAGCCCTCTTTTTCAAGCTCGTCATACGCCCGCTTTGTAGTTATGACGCTTATGCGAAGTTCCTTGGCAAGCCCGCGTATGGACGGCAGCGCCTCGTCGGCATCGAGAGCGCCGCTTATGATCTGCGATTTTATCTGCGAATAGATCTGGTCGTATATCGGCAGTCCGCTGCGGTTGTCGATAAAAATGTTCATCGTTCTGCTCCTCACATACCGTGTATACGTATTATACACAGTATGAACACTATTGTCAAGAAAAAAGAGCCCGCAAAAGCGGGCTCTGAAAGCTTTGATTATTTCTTATTCTCGAGGGTCTCGCTGCTGCCGGCCTTGGCGCTGGCTGCGACCAGGCCGCCGAGTGCGAGCAGTGCGATAACGTTAGGGATGACCATGAGCTGGTTGAACATATCCGTCAGCTCCCAAACGAGGTCATTGGACAGAAGCGAGCCGAGGAAGATGAACACGATAGCGATGATCGAGTACGGCAGGACTGCCTTCTTGCCGAACAGGTACTCGATATTGATGCGGCCGAAGAGGTTCCAGCCGATAATGGTCGTGAACGCGAAGAACAGCAAGCAGATAGCGACAAATGCACTGCCGATGCCCTTGCCGAATACGCTGCCGAATGCAAGCTGCGCGAGGTTCGTTTTTGCAACACCCAGTGCAGCGAGGTTTTCGGAGCTGGTCATAACGCCGGAGAGTATGCCGTCGCCGGTGTACAGGGTGGAGATAACGACGAGAGCGGTCATGGTGAGAACGACGAAGGTGTCGATAAACACGCCGATCATTGCGACGACGCCCTGCTCGTGGGGGCTCTTGACCTTTGCCTGAGCGTGTGCGTGAGGAGTCGAGCCCATACCGGCTTCATTGGAGAACAGGCCGCGCTTGACGCCCTGCGAGATAGCCTGCTTTATCGCAAAGCCTATCGAGCCGCCGATGACAGCGGTGGGGTTGAATGCGTACTTGAAGATGAGCCCGAAGGTCTCGGGGATGTACTGGATGCGGCAGATAAGAACTACGAAACTGCCGAGAACGTACAGGATAGCCATAATGGGGACGATCTTCTCCGCAACGGCCGCGACGCGGTGCGCACCGCCGATGAAGATGAATGCGCAGATGACCGCGATTATAGCGCCCATGACCCAGGACGGGATGCCGAACGCGTTCTGGCAGCTCTCGCCGATGGAGTTGGACTGGACCATTGCGCCCATAAAACCGAGCGCGAGGATGATAGCGACCGCGAAGAAGCCTGCCATGAATTTGCCGAAGCCGTTATTGAATGCCTTTTTGATGTAGTAAACAGGGCCGCCGGCGACGGTGCCGTCGGGATTGACGACGCGGGTCTTCTGCGCGAGAACCGCCTCGGCGTAGATGGTGCTCATGCCGAAGAAGGCGATGATCCACATCCAGAAGATAGCTCCCGGTCCGCCGACGAGGATAGCGCCGCACGCGCCGACGATGTTGCCGGTACCGACCTGAGCCGCGATGGCCGTCGCAAGTGCCTGGAACGAGCTCATGCCGCCCTCATGCTTGCCGCCGTGAAGCGAAAAGTTTCCGAAGACCCTGCGCCAGCCCTCGCCGAAGCAGCGAACCTGGACGAACTTGGTCTTGAAGCTGAAATACAGGCCGCAGCCGACGAGCAGGATTATAAGAATATAATCCGACAGGTAAAGGTTCACGGTCTGGACGATTTTCAATACTGCATCCATTTTCTTTTCCTCCTTGTTTTGAAAAACAAAAAAACTGCTGAAATTTATCAGCAGCTCCGGAGACATATCAGAAAAACATATTAAAATCAAATTTATGCTTTCCTCTGTCCTTTGGCCTGAGAGATTCGGCGCATTGCACGCCTTACACCTTCGGCACCCTTTCGGGATTCTCCAGAGCATCCTCCGCCTCCAGTCTCTTGCGATCCTTGAGGTTTCACAGGATTTATGTGCGTATGTTAGCACAATGTTTACAGTATGTCAACAACTTTAAAGCGTTAAATTAATATTTATCGCTCTGCACAATTAATCCTTTGTTAACACAAACGAAGTTCACATATACTACAATGGTTAAACTTCCGTAAAGGAAATCCGTGAAAGGACGGTTTTAAAATGAAAAAAGTAATTTCCCTTATTCTCTGCGTTCTGATGCTCGGTAGCTGCATGGCCTTTGCCGACACGATCGAGGGCAGCCGCACGGTCATAGGCGCCGACCTCGACGCGGACGATATCGCGTATGTATACAAGGAATTCGGAATCTCTCAGGGCGATGTCAAGGAGCTGACGGTCACGAACGCCGAGGAGCGCGAGTACCTCAAGGGGCTGGTCGACGAAAGCCTTATCGGCACGAAGAGCATCTCCTGCGTTTACATTGAAGCTCTCGCCGACGGCAAGGGACTTGACGTTCAGGTCAAAAACATCACCTGGTGCACCCCGGACATGTACATGAACGCAATGGTCACAGCCGGCATCACCGACGCAAACGTCAAGATCGTCGCGCCCTTTGACGTCTCCGGCACGGCAGCGCTCACGGGCATATATAAGGCCTATGAGGACATAACCGGCAAAAAGCTCGATGAAGACGCAAAGCTCGTCGGCACGCAGGAGCTCACCGTTACGGCGGAGCTCGCCGAGGAGATCGGCAGCGCGGATTCCGCGGCCATCGTAAACCAGCTCAAGCTCATCCTCGACGAGACGAAGAACATGACCGACGATCAGCTGCGCGAGGAGATAAAAAAAATCGCCGAGGAATATGACGTCACCCTCACCGACAGTCAGATCGACAGCCTCATCTCCCTGTGCCGCTCGATGGAGAAGCTCGACACTGCCGCTCTCAAGGAAAAGGTCGAGCAGGTGCAGCAGTACCTCAAGGATATCGTCAGCAAGCAGGGCGAAATTAAGCAGTTCCTCTCAAACGTCGCCGACACGGTGACCGAGTTTGTAAACAAGGTCGTTGACTTCATACGCGGCATCTTCGGCTGATAACAGAACAGATAAAAAAATCCGCTCGATGAGCGGATTTTTTTATGCCAGTCTGAGCCCGATAACGCCGAGGAGCACAAGTGCCATGAAAACGAGCTTTTTGGGGCTTTTGCTCTCTTTAAATACGATTATGCCGAACAGAACGTTAAACAGTGTTCCCAGCCCCGTCCACACGGCGTAGGACACGCCGAGAGGCAGCGTTTTTGCAGCTATAGACAAAAGTCCGATGCTCGTGCAGGAGCATATCGCCGTCAGGACGGTGTACTTTACGTTTTTAAGGCCGTTTGAAAGCTTCATGCAGACGGTGAAGGCGAGCTCAAAAAAGCTCGCTATGATAAGGACTAACCACATCATTTTTCCTCACTCTCCTTATCGCAGAGCTTAAGCCCCAGAATGCCGATGATGAGAACGCCGAGCGAGACAAGCTTTAAGGGGCTTGCTCCCTCGTTCAAAACGAAAATGCTTATCACCGTCGTTCCGACGACGCCTATGCCGGTGAAAACGGCGTAGCTCAGGCCGATGCCGAGCTTATCCACCGCCTTTGCGAGCATGAAAAAGCTCACGATAAGGATGATTATTGTTATCACGCTCGGCCAGAGCACTGTAAAGCCGTGGCTGAGCTTCATGGTGTATGCCCAGACGATCTCCAAAAGGCCCGCCGCTATGAGCAATATCCAGGCTGTGTTTTTATCTTTCATATGTTCTCCTTTCAAGCAAAAAATCCGGGAGAGGTATTGTTTCGTCAATACTTCTCCCGGGCTTTTATCCCTCCGTGCAGCGCCTGCGGCACCGTTTTATCTCGGTCCAGTCGCATTTCTGCCGGAACCCTATAAAACATTATATATCATATATCGATCTTCAGTTTTCGAGCGAATCTATATACCGGCAGGCGGCAAGCGCGGCGGCTGATCCGTCGGCCGCTGCGGTCGTGAGCTGGCGGACGGCCTTTTTGCGGCAGTCGCCTGCAACGAACACGCCGGGCGTTTTTGTCACGCAGCTCTCGTCGGAGTCTGCATAGCCGCCCTCATTGAGGTCTATGAGCGAGGAGAATATGCCGTTATCCGGGGCATGTCCTATCGCGACGAACAGACCGTCGACAGCGATCTCGCGCTCGTTTCCCTCGTTATCGGCAACTCTTATGCCGCACAGCTCGTCTTGCCCGAGGAGCGCCGTTATGCTGCTGTTTAACACAAACTCGACGTTATCCCTTGCTCTGAGCGCCTCGACGAGCTTTGCCTCGCCGCGGAAGCTGTCTCTGCGGTGGATGAGGTAGACCTTCGAGCAGGTGTCGCTCAGGAGCATCGCGTCCTGCAAAGCGGAGTTTCCGCCGCCGTTGACGGCAACCTCCCTGCCCTTGTAAAACGCGCCGTCGCACACCGCGCAGAAGCAGACTCCCGCGCCCATGAGCTCCTCCTCGCCGGGGATGCCGAGGGTGCGCGGTCTCGCGCCGGAGGCAATAATAAGTGCCTTAGCCTCGAATGTGCCGCCGAAATCGGTTTTAACGCGCTTTATATCGCCGTCAAGCTCGACGGATATCACCTCGTCGAGCTCAAGCTCAGCCCCCTGCTCAAGCGCCTGGGCGGTGAACTTATCGCCGAGCTCCGCACCCGATACCGATGGGATGCCGGGGAAGTTTTCGACCTTTGGCGACCAGGTTATCTGCCCGCCGAAGGTGCTTTTTTCTATTACGAGAACGCTTTTTCCCGCTCTCAAGGCGTAGAGGGCGGCAGTCAATCCTGCCGGCCCTCCGCCGATGATTATTATATCATGCATTGCTTTGCCTTCGTTTACTTGAAAAGATAGCTCTTTATTGCGCCCGCTCCGGCAAATTTTTCGACATGCTCGCCGTCAACGATAACGAGGGTCGGAGCCTGCTTTACGCCGTAGGACAGCGCAAGCTCGACGTTTTCCTCGGCCATGATCTTCTCGCACTCAAGCCCCGCCTTGTCCAGATAGCTGTAGACTATGCGGCAGTTCGGGCAATTCTCGCGCGTGAAGAGGATGGTGCGCTTGCCGGTGGAGTTTTTGCAGATCTCCTCCTCAACCGCGGGCTCCTGCTCGGGCTTTGTCTCGGGGTGCAGAGGTCCCTTGTGCTTGAGGACGGAGGTACCGATATTATATTCCTTGCGCTCCTTGTACTCCTGCGTCTTGCCGGCGTTCCAGTTCTGCACCGGGCGGTAGTAGCCGGTGATGCGGCTGTATACCTCGGCGCTCTCGCCGCACTCGGGGCAGGTGAACTGCTCTCCGGTGAGGTAGCCGTGATTCTTGCAGACGGAATAGGTCGGGCTTATGGTGTAGTACGGCAGCTTGTAGTTTTCCGCGATCTTGCGCACGAGATTTGCCGCGGCCTGCCAGTCGGGCAGCTTCTCGCCGAGGAAGGCGTGGAAGACCGTACCGGAGGTGTACAGCGTCTGGAGCTCGTCCTGAATGTCGAGAGCGGAGAATATATCGTCGGTGTAGCTTACCGGGAGGTGGCTGGAGTTTGTGTAGTACGGAGTATCGCCATGAGAAGCGGTGATGATGTCGGGATACTGCTCGACATCGTGCTTTGCAAGGCGGTAGGACGTGCTCTCTGCCGGGGTGGCTTCGAGGTTATACAGGTCGCCGTACTGCTCCTGATAGTCAGACAGGCGCTCGCGCATATGGTTGAGAACCTTCTTGGTAAACTCCTGGCACTTCTCGGTGGTCATATCGGCGCGGATCCACTTTGCGTTGAGACCGGCTTCATTCATACCGACAAGGCCGATAGTGGAGAAATGGTTGTTGAAGTTCCCGAGATAATACTTGGTGTAGGGGTAAAGCCCCTCATTGAGCAGCTTTGTGATGACATTGCGCTTTACCTTCAGTGAACGCGCTGCGATGTCCATCATCTTGTCAAGGCGCTTGAAGAAATCCGCCTCGTCGGCCGCGAGATAGGCTATGCGCGGCATGTTGATGGTGACGACACCGATAGATCCCGTGCTCTCGCCGGAGCCGAAGTAGCCGCCGGACTTCTTGCGCAGCTCGCGCAGGTCAAGGCGCAGGCGGCAGCACATACTGCGAACGTCCGAGGGCTCCATATCGGAGTTTATGTAGTTGGAGAAGTACGGGGTGCCGTACTTTGCGGTCATCTCGAACAGGAGCTTGTTGTTCTCCGTGGGAGACCAGTCGAAGTCGCGGGTGATGGAGTAGGTCGGGATCGGGTACTGGAAGCCGCGGCCGTTTGCGTCGCCCTCGATCATGATGTCGATAAAGGCCTTGTTGACCATGGCCATTTCATCGACACAGTCGCCGTAGGTGAAGTCCTGCTCCTTGCCGCCGACGATGGCGGGCATGTCCTTGAGGTCGGCCGGGACCGTCCAGTCAAGGGTGATATTTGAAAACGGAGCCTGAGTGCCCCAACGCGACGGGGTATTCACGCCGAAGATGAAGGACTGGATGCACTGCTTTACCTCTTTGTAGGTGAGGTTATCGATCTTAACAAAGGGAGCAAGATAGGTATCGAAGCTCGAGAAGGCCTGAGCGCCCGCCCATTCGTTCTGCATTATGCCGAGGAAGTTTACCATCTGATTGCAAAGGGTGCTCAGGTGGCTTGCCGGGGAGGAATTGATCTTGCCCGGGATACCGAGACCCTGCTGTATAAGCTGCTTGAGGCTCCAGCCTGCGCAGTAGCCGGTGAGCATGCTCAGATCGTGCAGGTGCAGGTCGCAGTTGCGGTGTGCGTTGCCGATCTCCTCGTCGTAGATCTCGCTCAGCCAGTAGTTTGCGGTGATGGCGCCGGAGTTTGAAAGGATCAGTCCGCCGACGGAATAGGTGACGGTGGAGTTTTCCTTGACGCGCCAGTCGAGAGCGTTTACATAGCTGTTGACGGTCTCTTTGTAGTCAAGGTAGGTGTTTTTCATGTTGCGCAGCTTCTCGCGCTGCTTACGGTAGAGTATGTAGGCCTTCGCAACGCCCTCGTAACCGCCGCGCGACAGCACAGCCTCGACGCTGTCCTGGATATCCTCGACCGCGACATAGCCGTCTTTTATCTTCGGCAGGAAGTCGGCCGATACCTTGAGTGCGATGAAGTCTATGATATCGTCGGTGTACTCGGTGTCGGTCGCCTCAAAGGCCTTTTTGATGGCGCTGGCAATCTTTGTGATGTCAAAGTCTACGATCTTTCCGTCTCTCTTAATAATCTGATACATGTCCATCCTCCGTTATTTCTCTCAAACGCCTCTTACCTCGACCGCGGGGACATAGTCCCGAACGGCGTCGGCCAGTGCGTGCATCTGTGTTTTATCGTACGCTTCAAGTCCGTCCGGCATAATAAGACTGCCGGAATCCTTAAACTGCTGAAGGTAATATTCCTTCGCGCCCTTTATCCACTTTGCGGCCCCGATGAGGCTCTCTTTTGTGTGTATGCCTTTGACGACCGTCGTGCGGAACTCATAGTCCATGCTGCCGCCGAGAAGAAGCTCCTTCGACATTTCAACGGGCGCAAGGTCAAATTCCTTAAGACCTATCGTCCTCGCATAATCCTCCGGCGCGTTTTTAATATCCATCGCCACGCGGTCAACGAGCCGGTCTTTGATTATCTCGGACAGCAGCTCCGGATTCGAACCGTTGGTGTCGAGCTTGATCTTATACCCCAGCGCCTTGACCCGCTCCAGAAACTCGGGCATATCCGCATGCAGAAGCGGCTCGCCGCCCGTAACGGCGACCCCGTCGAGCACTCCCCTGCGCCGTCTGAGAAAGTCGAACACCTCATCGTCCGTGAGGCAGTCGTTATCGATCTGTTCGGGCAGGACGAGCATCGAGTTGTGGCAGAACGGGCATCTGAAATTGCAGCCGGCTGTAAACACCGTGCACGCGACCACTCCGGGATAGTCAAGAAGCGTTAATTTTTGAATACCTGTTACCTTCATTGCACACTCCCATTTATTCAACGTTCTAAACAATAGCATAAGCCGATTGCCATGTCAATAGAAAAACACAAAATGTAGTCATTTTTACCGCTTTGTAACCCACTTTGCCACTAAATGTTGTGGTCTGCATATTTACCGAGAGTTATTTTTTTTGCGGCATTTTCTGTCTTTGAAACTTTTTCACCGTGGGCAAAACATCGCATTTTCAACACTTAGCGCCGTTTTCGGATATTCACAAATTATTAATCAACGCGTAATTGCAAGTTTTGCTGCAACACAAGATTTTGTGCTTATGGTTTTATGTTAATACAAATTATATGGGCAGTGCTGTGGCAAAGGGCACAAAAAATGCCGAAGCAGAGAAGAATCTCTCCTTCGGCGGGTGTAATTTGTTTTATTTAAGCGTTTCGATAAGCGCCTCGGCGCATTTCATGCCGTCGACGGCGGCGGAGGTTATGCCTCCGGCGTATCCCGCGCCCTCTCCGCAGGGGTACAGCCCCCGTATCTGCGAGCGGCGGGCATCGTCACGCAGTATGCGCACGGGCGAGGACGAGCGCGTCTCCGGCGCTGTGAGTACGGCATCCGGCGCATCAAAGCCCTTTAGCTTTTTGCCGAGCTCCGGCAGCGCGTTTTCAAGCACGCCCGTTATGCGTTCAGGCAGAACCTCGTGCAGATCGCACCAGTAAACGCCGGGTCTGTAGCTCGGCGTGACCGCTCCCGCGCCGTCGCTTTTTTTATGCGCGAGGAAATCGCCAACGGTCTGCGCCGGGGCGCGGTAGCTTCCGGATGCGGCAAATGCCGCGTGCTCGATATCTCGCTGCCATCGCATGCCGCCGAGAGGGCCGTCATAGGGGAAGTCCTCCGGCTGCAAGGTAACGAGCAGGGCGCTGTTTGCGTTTTCCGCGTCGCGGCGCGAGTTGCTCATGCCGTTCGTACATACTCCTCCGGGCTCGGACGCCGCAGCGATGACCTCACCGCCGGGGCACATGCAGAAGGTATATGCGCTCGTGCTGTCGGGCAGGTGAACGTTCAGCGAATAGTCGGCCGCGGGGAGCGCGCCGCTGCTCTCGCCGTACTGCGCGAGGTCAATATCCCTTTGCTTATGCTCGATGCGCGCGCCCATGGAAAAGGGCTTTGCCTCCATGGGAATGCCCGCCTTTTCGAGCATCTCAAATGTATCCCGCGCCGAGTGACCTATTGCGAGGATGAGTTCTGAGCACGCAAGCTCGTGCTCGCCGCGTTCATCCGTCACTTTTACGGCGCGCAGAGCGTTATTTTCAATAATAAGCCCCGTGAGCTTTGTGTTGAACAGTACCTCGCCGCCGTTTTTTATAATGCTTTCGCGTATGCCCTGCACTACATTTATAAGTATATCAGTGCCGATATGCGGCTTTGCGTCGTAAAGTATGCTCTCGGGCGCGCCGTGCTCATAAAAGGTGCGCAGTATCCAGCGTATGCGCTTATCGCGTATGCCCGTGCCGAGCTTCCCGTCGGAAAACGTTCCCGCGCCGCCCTCGCCGAACTGGACGTTGCACTCCGGGTCGAGCTCGCCGCCCGAGCGGAAGGAATCGACCTTTTTCTTTCGAGTTTCGGCATCGGCGCCGCGCTCAAGAACGATGGGCCGCAGCCCCGCCATGCTCAAAACCAGCGCCGCGAACATGCCGCCCGGCCCGAAGCCCGCGACAATGGGGCGCTCATTTACGCTCAGTCGCGGCACGGGGTACTCCGTCTCCTCATATTCTGCGATGTTTTTACTTTTATTCTTAGCAAGGAGCTTAGCCTCGTTATCCGTCTCCAATGCGACGGAGTATAGCCAGTGGATGTCGTTTTTCTTTCTCGAGTCGAGCGAGCGCTTTGTGATCTTAAAGCTCTTTATCGCCCAAGCGGGCACGCGCAGCTCGCGCGCGGCTTTGGCCTTGAGCTTATCCTCGTTTTGACCTATATCGAGGCGCAGGTTTCTTACAAGTATCATCTGCCGAGCCTCCCTGCCGTCACGCCGCTGGCCCAGGCCCACTGGAGGTTAAAGCCGCCGCAGTCGGCATCGACATCCAGAAGCTCACCCGTTATAAACAGGTGCGGCACAAACCAGCTCTCGAGCGTTTCGGGGTTTACTCCCGTCGTTTTTATGCCGCCGGCCGTCACCTGAGCGTGGTCAAAATCCTCAACGCCGCGCAGAGCTATCGCAAAATCGCGGCAGGCGTTCGCTATGGCCGTAATGTCCTTATCCGTGAGCTTGCCGAGCGGCAGAGAGCCAGGAACACCGGCGTATTTGACAGCCATCTTGCCGAGCCTGTTGTGCAGAACTCCGGTGAGGGCATCGTCGGCGCAGAGCGCGGGGTTATTTTTTATCCGTGCGCGGAGCTTTTCTTCAATGTCCGCTCCACCCGAGAGGTCAATGTGTATAATTCCTCTGCCGATCCCAGCCGCGGCACGGGAGATATCAAATGCTGCGGGGCCTGAAAGCCCCGTTTCCGTAAATTGCAGCTCGCCGCCGCTTTTTGCTATCGTTTCACCGTCTTTTTCAAGGCGCAGCTTCACCATTACCCTTACGCCCTTGAGAGCGCGCGGATACGCAGGGTCGCATATAAGCTGCACCAAAGACGGCAAAAGCGGCGTACACTTGTGCCCGAGGGGCTTTAAAAGCTCGTATCCGTCATGGACTCCACCGACCTTCGCGCCGGCCGCTCCGCCGCAGGAAGCTATGACGAAGTCGGCATTTATGCTGCCCTCGTCCGTAAAAACGACAAACCCCTCGCCGCGTCTTTCAATTCTGCGCGCCGGGCAGGAGGTCCTTACCGCTATATTATCCCTCATGAGCGCAAAGCGCAGAACGTCGACAACGCTGTTTGCCGAGTTCGACTGCGGATATACCCTGCCGCCGTACTCGCGGCTCACGCTGAGGCCGAGTGAATCAAAAAAGCGCAGGGTATCCTCCGGCGTAAAGCGCGAGAGCACGCAGTCGGCAAAGCCCGGCTGCGAACCGTGATAATGCTCGGGAGAAGCGCCGGTATTGGTGAGGTTGCACCTTCCGTTGCCGGTGCTGAGGAGCTTTTTGCCGACGCGCTGCTGCCGCTCGAGCAGTATCACATTATTATTTTTATCCTCCGAGGCAGTTATCGCGGCCGCCATTCCCGACGCGCCGCCGCCTATTATTACAACATTATTCATTTTGCTCTCCGCAGTGATAGAGTATATCGTGCGCCACCGGCTCATAAAACGCGCGGCGTATCTCGTCGGAATCGTGCGTCTTGCCGAGGATGCACATTATCTTAGCAAGCGCGGATTCCGTCGTCATATCATACGCCTCAAGCACATTGCGCCAACCCTTGAGCCTGTGCCCGACGTTGTACACCGCAAGATCCGAGCCCTCGTTCTGCACCTGGGTGGTCATGATTATGACCTTGCCCTTTCCGATGGCGTTTATGACGATGTCCAAGAACTTATCGTCGCCGTAGGACGGCAGGCCGCCAACCCCGAAGGCCTCTATTATCACGGCATCCTTGCGTTCTGTGAGAAACTGCAAAAGCTCAAAGTCAATGCCGGGAATCATCTTTATAAGCCCGACATTCGTGTCAAGCTCGGTGAAAAACTCTGGGCTTTCGCTGCTTTCGGGCTTAATATACTGCATGAGCAGCCCGTCCTGAAGCGTTGCGATGTATGGGTAATTTATGCTGGAAAAAGCCGCGTAGGACTTGGACCTCGTTTTCCTCGCGCGGGTGCCGAGTATGACGCGGCCGTTAAAGACAATGTTCACGCCGCACATATCGTCCGAGCAGGCGCAGGTGAAGGCATCTAGAAGATTTATCTTCGAGTCTGTCGAGTCGAAGCATATGGGCTTCTGCGCGCCGGTGAGTATGACGGGCTTTCCCGAACCGCGGATCATATAGCTAAGCGCCGCCGCAGTATAGGCCATCGTGTCCGTTCCGTGGCTTATGACAAAGCCGTCGTATTTATCGTAATTATCCCTTACGCACCGCGTTATCTCCACCCAGTGCGCGGGGGTCATGCTAGTGCTGTCGACATTAAAAAGCGATATGCACTCGACGCTACACAGCTTCGATATCGCCGGGACGAGCGCCAGAAGCTCGTCGGGGCTCAGCTGCGGCGAAAGTGCGTCGCCGCTTATCTGCGATGCGATGGTACCGCCCGTTCCTATCATGAGGATATTTTTCATTTTCGCTCGAACACCCCGCTTTTGCCGCCGGTTTTCTTGAGAAGGCGGATATCCGTTATCTCGATATCGCGCTGCACGGCCTTACACATATCGTACACAGTCAGCGCCGCGACGGACACCGCCGTGAGCGCCTCCATCTCAACACCGGTCGCGCCGGTGCACTTCGTTGTGGCGACGATCTCGACGCTGCAGCTTTCCTCGCACAGCGAAATGTCGATATCCACGCCCGATATCATTATCGGATGGCACATGGGTATGATCTCCGAGGTTCGCTTTGCGCCCATTATGCCGCCTATCTGCGCGACGGACAAAACGTCTCCCTTTTTCATGCCGCCGGAGCGTATGAGCTCAAAGGTCTCGGCGTTGACTATCACACGCCCCGCCGCGACCGCCGTGCGCACGGTGTCCGCCTTTTCGGACACGTCCACCATCTTCGCTCTGCCGTTTTCGTTAAAATGCGTAAAATCTGCCATAGTGCTTCTCCGTATCGTTAGATATGCTTATTTTATATTCAGCCCCGCACCTTGTCAATGCTCATGCGGCGCAGTATGTAATTGTTAACGCACAACGAACAATATGTTAACTATTACTGATACTGCTTTCGTTTCCGAATTTTATATGCTATCATATACGCAGATATTGTATAGACATATTGCGGTGTAAGTGGATTTTTGCTCAAAGGAGGTACAAATATGAATAAACGCATCAAAATTTTTGCCGGAGCTTTAGCTGCCGTGCTCGCATTGTCCGCGTCAGTAGCATACGCCTTGTCGGCAGAGCCCGAAGCAGCAAAAGCAAGCGGCCGGGAGCAGGTTTTGGATACCGTTTCGGTCTGCGATGAGTCTGTTCCGCTTACAGGAACCTTGCGGGCGCTGACCGACAGAGTCGACCCCGCCGACCGCGATTTTTCCGTCGCGGAGCTTGCGGCAGAAAGCGTACAGTCTTCCGGAAACGCAATGATAGACCGCGATGCAGCCCTCTCGGTCGCGTCAAAACACCTTGAGGCAATGACCTCTTCCGCTCCGAGCTCGGTAAACGCCATTCTTGCAAGCTTTACCGATAACGAGTCGGCTGTCATTAACGAAAGCGGCAGGGTGCTCCGAAATGCGCCCGCATGGGTGATAACATTCAGCGATGTTACTCTATCTTCTCAGGGGCACGGCGGAGACATTCTCGCCGATTCAACCATGGTCATCGACGCATACTCGGGAGAGCTTATCGAGGTCATATCCTACGGCGTATAACGAAATAATTAAACAGCTCACGGCAGCGCGCTGCCGTGAGCTGTTCGTTTTATTATTTACTCCACCGATATCATGTAGTAGTAAACGGGCTGGCCGCCGTTTACGACTGTGACCTCCGCGTCTGGGAACGCCTTCTCGATCGTTCCGGCCGTGGTCTCCGCGTCCTCCCCGCTCACATCCTCGCCATAGTAAACGGTGATGATCTCGGGCTCAAGCTCGGTAAACGCCTCGGACATTTTATTAAGCATTGCGGGCATCTCGGTAAAGCTGCCGATGAGCTTACCGTCCAAAAGCGCGAGGTATTCGCCCGCGTGGATGGCGTAGCCGTCAAAGTCCGAGTCACGCGCAGCGTAGGTGACCTGAGCCGTGTGAACGTCCGAAAGGGACTCTGTAAGCGTCTCGACGATGTCGGACACCTCGCTTTCGGGATCGAAGTTGAGCATCGCGGTTATTCCCTGGGGAATGGTCTTCGTCGGGATAACGACAACGGTCTTATCCTCGCAAAGCGGAATGCTCTGCTCGGCTGCCATGATTATGTTCTTATTGTTCGGCAGAACGAACACGATCTCTGCCGGGGTGCGGTTAATTTCTTTTATTATGTCCGCGGTCGAGGGGTTCATGGTCTGGCCGCCGGTCACGATTGTGTCGGCTCCGAGCTCCTTGAACAGGTTCGCGATGCCCTCGCCCGCGCAGACGGCGACTATGCCATAGCGTTTAGTGGGTATCGCGTGCAGCTCCTCGGCGGCTTCAAGCTCCTGCTCAACCTTTTCAAGATCGTCGGTCGTCTGTGCCTTGCGGCCTGCCATTATATCGTCATACTGCGTGCGCATATTCTCGATCTTGGCAAGCTCCAGCGTACCGTACTGCTGGCTCTTCGTAAGCGCCTCACCGGGGATATTTGTATGGACATGCACCTTGAACGCCTCGTCGTCCTCGCCGATAACAAGGCAGTCGCCGATGCTGGAAAGATAGGCGCGCAGCGGCGTGAGGTCGACATTCGGCTCGTTCTTGCGGACTATATATACGGTATCGAAGGCATAGGTTATCTCATCGGTTCCGAACATATCGAACGCGTTGTTTTCGTTTGCGATAACTCTCGCCTGAACAGCCGCCGTCGGAGCCTTGACCTCTCCGCGCAGGCATGCGAGCATGGCGCTGAAGATGACGATATAGCCCTTGCCGCCGGCGTCTACAACACCCGCCTTCTGCAGAACGGGATTCTGATTAACGGTGTTTTCAAGCGCCTCGCTGCCGATCCTGAGCGCGGTCTCGAGCAGCTCCTCAATATCCGTGCCCTTCTTGGCATACTCGACGGCGGCGGCCGACGCCATACGCGCGACGGTCAGTATCGTGCCCTCGGCGGGCTTCATGACCGCCTTATAGGCCGCGTCAACTCCGTCCTCCATAGCTGCCGCGAATTCCTTCGCGCCGACTGTCTCCATGCCCTTGAGTCTGCGGGATATTCCGCGGAACAGGAGCGACAGGATAACGCCGGAATTTCCGCGCGCGCCGCGCAGGAGAGCACCGGCAACGCAGTCGGCCACGGCATCGACCGCGTAAAACTCTTTTTTCCTGAGCTGGGCTGCGGCCTCGTTCATCGTAAGCCCCATATTCGTACCCGTATCACCGTCGGGAACGGGGAAAACGTTAAGCTCGTTTATCTGCTGAGTATTTTCAGCAAGCGCGGCGTCAGCGCAAAGGATCATGTCCTTAAACACCGCGGCGTCTAAATATTCTCTCAAATCAAAAGCACCTCCGGGAGGGATTTTCTCTGTAATTAACCGACTATGACAGTGTCTACATAAACGTCGACGCTCTTAACGGGAACGCCCGTGGCCTTTGCGACCTTGTAGCGCACTTCCTTTATGATGCTGCGGCACACGGCGCTTATATTAACGCCGTTGTCAACGCCGATGTGCAGCTCAAGCGAAAGCGTGCCGTCGTCGTTAAGATGGGTCATAACGCCCTTTGACATTGATTCGCGTCTGAGAAGCTGGAGCGGGCCGCCTTCCTTACTGCGTCCTGCCATACCCTTCACGCCGAAGCAGCTCGTCGCCGCAGCGCCGGCAATATTCGTAAAGACCTCACTGGTGATGCTTATACTTCCAAGCTCATTGCTGATGTTCACCATATTGAAAGGCTCCTTTCATCAAAATACGCGCAATTATAAAATTGCTACAATAGTATAATACACCATTTCAAAAAGTACAAGCAATAATTTAAGGTTTACATCGCATTTTTTTAGTGTTAAACTCAAAGCACATAATATAATGTATAATTATTAGAATTCCATTAGTTTTGGGAGGAAAAGATATGACAAGAAAGTACAAGACGATGGACGGCAACGAGGCGGCGGCGCATGTAAGCTATGCGTTCACCGAGGTTGCAGCCATCTAC